>NZ_KB910516.1:1528010-2183010 GCF_000372825.1 Methylobacterium sp. 77
GCTTCTGTCGGTGCCCGGCTACGCGCTCGACGCGGCCGTGGCCCTCGCCATCGGGGCGCTGGGCTACCGCGTCACCCGCACCCGGCAGATGACGACCCAGTATCGCTGGCTCTACGAGCGGACCGGCCCTCTCACCTGGCGCGAGCGCTGATCTTGCGCGTCGGACCGGGGACGTGAGCCCGACACATCTTCGTGTAACCATGCGCCCTGCGGGCAAGGTTCGACACCGCGGCGCTTCTGAAGGGGAAATGACCATGAAGAACGGAATGGCAGTAGGCGTGGCCCTCGGGGCGCTGATGCTGGCAAGCGCCGCCCAGGCCGAGATCAAGATCGGCGTGGTCGTCCCCGTGACCGGTCCCAACGCCGCCTTCGGCGCGCAGATCAAGACCGGCGCGACCCAGGCCATCGCCGACATCAACAAGGCCGGCGGCGTCAATGGCGAGAAGCTCGTGATGACGGTGGGCGACGACGCCTCCGATCCGAAACAGGGCGTCTCGGTGGCCAACAAGTTCGCCTCCGAGGGCGTGAAAGCCGTCGTCGGCGCGTTCAATTCCGGTGTCTCGATCCCGGTCTCCGACGTGCTTCAGGAAGCCGGCATCATCGAGATCAGCCCGGCCTCGACGGCGATCAAGTATACCGAGCGCGGCAACTGGAACACGTTCCGCACCTGCGGCCGCGACGACCAGCAGGGCGGTGTCGCCGGCGCCTACCTCGCCGACAAGTTCAAGGGCAAGAAGATCGCCTTCGTCCACGACAAGACGCCCTATGGACGCGGCCTCGCCGACGAGACCCTGAAGGCGCTGAAGGCCAAGGGCGGCACCAACGTCATCTTCGAGGGCATCAATCCCGGCGAGAAGGACTTCTCCTCCCTCGTCTCGAAGCTGAAACAGGCCGGCGTCGACGTGATCTATTTCGGCGGCCTCTACACGGAAGCGGGCCTGCTCATCCGCCAGATGCGCGACCAGGGCCTCAATGCCCCGCTCATGGGCGGTGACGGCATCGCCGACCGCGAGTTCTCTCAGGTCGGCGGTCCGGGTTCCGACGGCACCCTGATGACCTTCTCGCCCGACGCCCGCAAGAACCCGAAGGCCAAGGCCACGATCGACGCCTTCAAGGCCATCAACTTCGACCCCGAGGGCTACACCCTCTATTCCTACGCCGCCGTCCAGATCCTGAAACAGGCGATGGAGGCGACCAAGTCCAGCGACGGGCAGAAGATCGCCACCTACATGCAGCAGGGCAAGCCGTTCGACACCGTGATCGGCGACATCTCCTACGACAAGAAGGGCGACATCACCCGGCCGGATTACGTGATGTACGTCTGGAAGAAGGGCGCCGACGGCGCGATCAACTACGCCGGCAACGAAGTGCCGTAGGTCTTCGGAGGGCGGCGCCGACGACCGCGCCGCCCAGCGGTATCTTCTTCCGGCTCACCGCCCCATCCCGAGGCGCCGCAGCGAAGCGCTCCTTCGAGGCCCGTTCGAGCGGGCATCTCAGGATGAGGTCTTCGTTCCCGGCCAAGCCAGCCCGACCAAGTCAGACCGGCCTTACGGCGTCGGGCTCTCCCCGTGCTGCCCGTCCAGCGCCACGTCGGCGCTAGGCACGCTCTCTTGCACCGCCTGCGCCCGGCGGATGTCCGGCGAGGTCGCCTCGGCGACGAGGTCCGCGATCGTCGCGTCGAGGGAGGCCGTGCGGGTCTGCTGGCTGCCCAGCCGGCGGATCGAGACGGTGCGCTCCTCGCCCTCCTTGCGGCCGACCACGAGCATCACCGGCACCTTGGCGAGGGAATGCTCGCGGACCTTGTAGTTGATCTTCTCGTTGCGCAGATCCGCCTCGACCCGCAGCCCCACGCGGTCGAGCGCCGCCACCACCTCGCGGGCATACCCGTCCGCGTCCTGCGTGATCGTCGCCACCACCACCTGCACCGGCGCCAGCCAGAGCGGGAAATGGCCGGCGAAATGCTCGATCAGGATGCCGGTGAAGCGCTCCAGCGAGCCGCAGATCGCCCGGTGCACCATCACCGGCGCCTTCTTCTGGCTCTCGGCATCGACGTAGAACGCGCCGAAGCGCTCGGGCAGGTTGAAATCCACCTGCGTCGTGCCGCATTGCCAGTCGCGGCCGATGGCGTCGCGCAGCACGTACTCGAATTTCGGCCCGTAGAAGGCGCCCTCGCCCGGGTTGATCTCGGTGCGGATGCGGCCGGCCGACTGCTCCTCGATCTGTGCGAGGACGCGGGTCATCACCTCCTCGGCATGGTCCCACAGGGCATCCGACCCGACCCGCTTCTCGGGGCGGGTGGAGAGCTTCACCACGATGTCGCCGAAGCCGAAATCATCGTAGGTCGAGAGGATCAGGTCGTTGATCTTCAGGCACTCGGCGGCGAGCTGGTCCTCGGTGCAGAAGACGTGCGCGTCGTCCTGGGTGAAGCCGCGCACCCGCATCAGTCCGTGCATGGCGCCCGACGCCTCGTAGCGATGGACGATGCCGAATTCTGCCATGCGCAGAGGCAGATCGCGGTAGGACTTCAGGCCGTGCTTGAAGATCATCACGTGGCCGGGGCAGTTCATCGGCTTCAGCGCGAACCAGCGCTTGTCCTCGGCCTCGTCCCCGGCGGACTGGGCCGCGAACATGTTCTCGCGGTACCAGTCCCAGTGGCCGGAGGTCTCCCACAGCGACTTGTCGAGGATCTGCGGAGCGTTCACCTCGGCGTAATCGCCCTTCAGGCGCCGGCGCATATAGGCGATCAGCTCCTGGAAGATGGTCCAGCCCTTGGCGTGCCAGAACACGACGCCGGGGCCCTCCTCCTGGAAGTGGAAGAGGTCCATCTCGCGGCCCAAGCGCCGGTGGTCGCGGCGCTCGGCCTCCTCCAGGCGATGGAGATAGGCGTCGAGCTCTTCCTTTGTGGCCCAGGCGGTGCCGTAGATGCGGGTCAGCATCGGATTGTTGGAATCGCCGCGCCAATAGGCGCCGGCCACCTTCATCAGCTTGAAGGCGCTGCCGACCTTGCCGGTGGAGGTCATGTGCGGGCCACGGCAGAGGTCGAACCACTCGCCCTGGCGGTAGATGTTCAGGTCCTCGCCGGGCGGGATCGCGTCGACCAGCTCGACCTTGTACTTCTCGTCCTTCGCCTCGAAGAGCGCCCGCACGTCGTCGCGCTTCCACACCTCCTTGGTGAAGGGGGCGTCGCGGGCGATGAGCTCGCGCATCTTCGCCTCGATCTTGGGGAAGTCCTCGGGCGTGAACGGCTGGTCCCGGGCGAAATCGTAGTAGAACCCGTTCTCGATCACCGGACCGATGGTGACCTGCGTCTCCGGCCACAGGGACTGCACGGCCTCCGCCAGGACGTGGGCGCAATCGTGCCGGATCAGCTCGAGGCTGCGCGGGTCGGAGCGGTCGAGGAACTCGATGCGCACGTCGCCGTCGATCAGGTCGTCGAGGTCACGGACGGTGCCGTCGAGCGCCATCGCCACGGTGCGCTTGGCGAGGCTCTTGGCGATGCCCTCCACGACGGTACGGCCGGTCACCGCGGCGTCGTAGCTGCGGGTATTGCCGTCGGGGAATGTCAGAATGGGCATCGCGATCGGGTCTCCTGAGGCTCACTCCTGCGAACGAGGCAGGTAAGCCGATATGGGTTTGAGGCGCTACGCGGCGTCGCCGCGTGCGGCGCGGTTTAGACCGTTTCGCAGGCGGATGAAATCCGGGGACTGCGCGTGTGATCGATCGTGGCGCTGCCGGCCCTCCGCCTGACGATCCGGTGAAAGTGATACCCCCCGCAATTGACAAGGCGCGGTCGCGAATTGCCCATTGCCGCCACACGGCCTCGGGGGTGAGGGATGGGGGCGCTCGCGCCGACACGCTCCGCTCCATGAAAGGCCGACGAGAAAGGCCGGCGTCTGGCGCGACCGGGCTTACGGGAGAACCTTCATGTCGAGCCCCGGCACCGTTTCCGCCGAATCCGCTCCGGCGGCCAATCCGCCCGCGCGCCGGTTCTGGCCGCAGGGCTGGTGGCGGCTCGTCGACTTCAAGATCGGCATCATCCCGCTGCCGGTCTACGTCATCCTCGTGGGCCTCCTCGTCGTCCTCACCTCGGAGGGTGAGATCAAGCCCGACGCGCCGACAATGATCGCGGTGCTGGTGCTGGGCGGCTTCACCTGCGCCGAGATCGGCAAGCGCCTGCCCGTCCTGCGGCAGATCGGGGCGGGCGCGATCTTCGCGACCTTCATTCCCTCGGCGCTGGTCTATTACATGCTGATCCCGACGCCGATCGTGAAGGCGATCACGGATTTCACCAAGTTCACCAACTTCCTCTACCTCTACATCGCCACCATCATCGTCGGCAGCATCCTCGGCATGGACCGCGAGGTCCTGATCAAGGGCTTCGTCAAGATCTTCGTGCCGCTGGCGGCCGGCTCCGTGGTCGCGGCCTGCGTCGGCACGCTCGTCGGCACCCTGCTCGGCCTCGGCGCCTACAACACATTCTTCTTCCTCGTCGTGCCGATCATGGCCGGCGGCGTCGGCGAGGGCGCGATCCCGCTCTCCATCGGCTACGCGGCGATCCTCGGTCAGACCCAGGGCGACGTCTTCGCGCAGGTCCTGCCCCCGGTCATGCTCGGCAGCCTCACCGCGATCGTGCTCGCCGGCACCCTCAACGCGGTGGGGAAGAAGATGCCCCATCTCACCGGCGAGGGCCGCCTGCAGCCGGACCGGGACAACGACGTCACCGCCGCCAAGGTCGAGGACATTCCGGTGGATGCGGCGACCGTCGGGGCGGCCGCCCTCACCGCGGTGACGCTCTACCTGCTCGGCGTGATGTGCCATCACCTCACCGGCCTGCCCGCGCCCGTGGCGATGCTGTTCCTCGCCGTGCTCGCCAAGCTCGGCAGCGCCGTCTCGCCGCGCCTCCAGGCCGGCGGCTTCGTCGCCTACAAGTTCGTGCAGATCAGCATGACATACCCGCTGCTCTTCGCCGTCGGCGTGGCGATGACGCCCTGGGACAAGCTGGTGGCGGCGTTCACGCTGGCGAACCTCATCACCATCGTGGCCACCGTGGTCACGCTGATGGCCACCGGCTTCGTGGTCGGGCGGCGGCTCGGCATGTATCCGATCGAGACGGCCATCGTGAATGCCTGCCATAGCGGCCAGGGCGGCACCGGCGATGTGGCGATCCTGACGGCGGCCAACCGCATGGCCCTGATGCCCTTCGCCCAGATCGCCACCCGCATCGGCGGCGCCCTCACCGTCACCGGGACGCTGGTGGTGATGCGCTGGCTCACCACCGGCTGAACCTGACGGGCCACGGCACCGGCCGGACGATAAATCCGGTGATGGGACTGCCGGAATGTCCCGGGAAATTCAGGTTAGGCCGTATCCGAGGCGTCCTTACGCAATCAATCTTAAGATATCTCGGATGAGATCACGGTGGCCTCGACATTTAAGGCCAGCCTGATCTTGCCGGTGCGCTGATGCCTGTCTCCCTCGAACCTCGTCCGGGCCCGCTGCGTGGTCCGAGGATGGTCCGCGATCTCCGGACATCGCCGGCCGGGCGGGGCCTGCGCTGATGGCGACCGAAACGGTGTGGGCAGAAGACGGGGACGGGCACCTGCTGGAGCGCGTCGAGGCGGAACTGCGGCGGCCTCGGTCGAAGATCGCCTTCGGTCCGGAGATCGAGGCCCTCTACCAGGGCGTCTGCGAGCCGGCCCGCATCCAACGCTACATCCTCTGCAACGTCGCCGGGATGCTGCTCTTCGACATTTTCGGCCACTTCAGCGGCCTCGTCATCCCCGACGTCGTCGTCCCGACGAGCATCCTGAGTTTCCTGGTCCTGACCCCGCTGTTCCTGGCCATGATTCCGCTGATGCGACGGCGGCTCCTCTCGGCCACCCATGGCAGCACGATCTTCCTGTTCCTGATCATCGGCACGATGCTGGGCATGATGCTGCTCTCGCGCGCGCCGAGCGCGATCCTGCTCGCCTTCATCATTCCCATGGTGACGGTCCATAGCAGTATCGCCCTTCCGCTTCCGGTGGCGCAGGCCGCCACCGTGGCGGCGGGCGCCGCGATCCTCACCACGGTCGCCGTGGTACTGCATCCGGGCTTCGACCTCGGAAGCGGCCTCTACGCGGTCACGCTCAATGTCAGCATGGCGGGCTACCTGACGGTCGCCACCCTGCGAAACGAGATCAACGAGCGGCGCTTCTACCTCCTGACCCTGCGCGACACCCTGCGCTCGGAGCGCCTGCTGGCGCGGAACCGGACCCTGCTGAGCCTGTCCGGCACCGATGGGCTGACGGGCGTCGGCAACCGGCGCGCCTTCGACGCCACCCTGGAGGATCTCTGGCGGGACGGGGCCAAGGCCGGATCGGCCATCGCCCTGATGATGATCGACATCGACTGTTTCAAGCGCCTGAACGACACCCACGGGCATCTCGGCGGCGATGTCTGTCTGCGCGCCGTGGCGAGCCTCATCGGCCCCGCCACGGGCAGCGCCGCCGCCACGTTCCGCTACGGAGGCGAGGAATTCGCGATTCTGCTCAGCGGTTCCGAGGCCGGGCAGGTCGCCCTGCTCGCCGAGCGCGTCCGCGTCGCCGTCGCGTCCGCGTGCATTCCCGTCCCGAACGGCCCTCCGGGCGGTATCGGCCTCACCGTGAGCATCGGTTGCGCCGCCCTGGTGCCGGATCCCGGCCTGCCACACGCCACCCTGATCGCCATCGCGGATGCCGCCCTCTATCGGGCCAAGCAGACGGGGCGCAACCGGGTCCAGGTCGGCACGTCGGGCTCCGTCCCGTCCCGGCAGGTCGCCTGACGAATCAAGGCCCGCTCAGGCCCTGCCCGGCGTCTCCAGATTGTCCGGCCGGTCTTTTGGGCCCACGCCAGCGGCTAGAGCGTCAGGGCGTGAACCAGGGGGCGCGGCGTTGCAGGGCTTCCGGCACGAGGTCGATGCCGTGGGTGCCGAAGGGGCAGATCCGGGCAGACCCGATCCAGCCTCCGGCCAACCGCATGGCGCTGATGCCCTTCGCTCAGATCGCCCCGCGCATCGGCGGCGCCCTCACCGTCACGGGCACGCTGGTGGTGATGCGCTGGATCGGCGCGGGCGGCTGAGGGGCGCGGCCACGACCACCTCGGTCCTGACCGAGTTCGCGATGAAGCAGCCCTCATGCGCGGCCTCGTGGAGCTCGGCGAGCCGCCCGGCATCCGGGGCGTCGCCGGCCCAGGTGATGTCAGGATGGAGCGTGACCCGCGTCACCGAGCGACGGCCGGGGCTCGTCTCCCGCAGCTCGCCCTCGGCATGGTCCCGATAGGCGGCGACGCTAAAGCCGGCGAGCCGTGCGACGTGGAGGAAGGTCAGCATGTGGCAGCTCGACAAAGCCGCGACCAGCATCTCCTCCGGGTCGACGGCCTCGGGGGCGGCCCATTTCCCGACGACGTGCTCAGATGCGGTACCGGCGAGCGTCACGCCGCCATCGAAACGCACCGTGTGCCCGCGGCCGTAGCGCCCGGCGGCGAAATCCTCGCCGGGCTTCAGGGCCCAGGCGACGTCTGCCAGATGGGTCGACATGCCTCGTCTCTCTCGTTCTGGAGATGGGTGGTCCGCAGGCGTCACCGTCAACGGCGATCGCCCTCCGGGGCATCACAGACGAAGGGCGACGGCGGGGCGTTCACCCCGCGCCAGCGCCCATAGGTCCAGGGGACGAACCAGGCCGATCGCGCCGGCAGGACCACGGGGACGAGGTCGATCCCGTGGGTGCCGAACGGGCCGCAGCGGCAGATGCGCGAGAATCCGATCCAGCCGCCCGGCCACAAGCCGTGCCGGCGGATCGCCTCGTCGGTATAGTCCGAACAGGACGGCCAGTGCCGGCATTGCCGGCCGATCAGGCTCGACAGGGTGAGCTGGTAGCCCCGGATCGCCCAATGGGCCGCGCGGCGGATCATGGTGCGTGGCGCGGCATGATTTTATTCGGCGGCCTGCGCCTTGGCGGCCACCTGATCCAGGGCGTTCACCACGGCGTCGAAGGTGAGGAGCGTCGAGGCGTGGCGCGCCTTGAAATCCCGCACCGGCTCGAGCACGACGAGATCCGCCCAGTCGCCCTGCGGTGCCGGACCGTTCTCCTTGAGCATCCGACGCACCGTGTCGCGCAAGGTCCGCAGATCGTCGGCCTTCGCGCCGACCACGTGGCGGGCCATGAGCGAGGACGAGGCCTGGCCGAGCGCGCAGGCCTTCACCTCATGCGCGAAGTCGGTGACCGTGCCGTCCTCCACCGAGAGATCGACGGTGACGGTCGAGCCGCAGAGCTTCGAATGGGCGGTGGCGCTGGCATCCGGCGCGGGCAGCCGGCCGAGGCGGGGGATATCGGCCGCGAGTTCGAGGATGCGGCGATTGTAGATGTCGTCGAGCATGGGGCGCGTCCTGCCGGAAAGAGCCGGCTTCCGATCTCGGTGGTCTGATCCGCATTCCCCGCATTGCGCGGCGGCGCGATAACGACGATATAGGCGCCAGCGTGCCGTTTCGCGAGGAGGCGGCTCGTCGACCAGGGTCGCGCCCACGGCCAAGGAAAACTGACCTTTCGGGCGCCGGCCTGCGGCAACGCGGCTGACAACGCGACCGAGATGGCTCGACGATGTACGCAAAGCCAGACAGCACGACGATGAAGGCCCGTGTCGCCCGGGCGGGAGATGCCATGGATGCCGCGCTCAAGTCCCTGTCCTACCGGCTGACCGAGACGGATGATCAGGGAATGGACCCGACTGCCAAAGCTGCCCCCGCGCCCCTGAACGGGATGCGCAACGACAATGCCCGCGTCGTGGAGACGCCCGCCGAGGTCGCGCCTCTGCCCGCCTCGGCCAAGCGCGTGCCCGATGCCGTCGCCACCGGCCGACCGAGCCGCGAGGAGGCCGAGGCGGCCGTCCGCACTCTGTTGCGCTGGGCCGGCGACGATCCGAGCCGCGAAGGGTTGCGGGACACCCCCGCCCGCGTGGTGAAAGCCTATGGCCAGCTCTTCGGCGGCTACGAGCAGGATGCCGACGCCCTGCTCGAGCGCGTGTTCGAGGAGGTCGAGGGCTATTCCGACATCGTGCTCGTGCGCGACATCCCGTTCTACTCCCATTGCGAGCACCACATGGTGCCGTTCATGGGCCTCGCCCACATCGCCTATTATCCGACCAAGGGCGTGGTCGGCCTGTCGAAGCTCGCCCGCGTGGTCGATACCTTCGCCCGCCGCCTGCAGACGCAGGAGACCATGACGGCCCAGATCGCCGACGTGATCGAGAGCATCCTGAAGCCGCGCGGCATCGCCGTGATGGTGGAGGCGGAGCATCTCTGCATGGCCATGCGCGGTGTGCAGAAGGCCGGCGTCTCGACCCTGACCACGCAGTTCCGCGGCGCGTTCAAGGACGATGCCAACGAGCAGGTCCGGTTCCTCACCCTCGTCCGCAACAGCAAGAACTGACACGGGCTCCTTCGGCGATGACGGCGAGCCAAGGTTCTCCCCTGCCGGGTGGGTTCGCCCCGCCGGGTCCACGCAAGGAGATCGAGGAAGGGACGCGGCTCACGCCGCGCTTCGACGCGAACGGGCTCGTCGCCTGCATCGCCGTCGACGCGCATGATGGGCGCGTGCTGATGCTGGCCCATATGAACGCCGAATCGCTGCGGCTCACCCTGGAGACCGGCGAGGCCTGGTACTGGTCGCGTTCGCGCGGGGAACTCTGGCACAAGGGCACCACCAGCGGCCAGATCCAGCGCGTCGTCGAGATGCGCGTGGATTGCGACCAGGATGCGCTCCTGATCTCCGTCGAGGTCGGCGGCGATGGCGGATGTTGCCATACCGGGCGCCGCTCCTGCTTCTATCGTGCGGTCTCCCTCGATCCGGCGAGCGGCGAGGCGCTGCTCGGGCCCGCCGGGCCATGACCTGGGATGGGCTGTCCTTTCGCGGGGTCGCCCTCTACCGCCAGGGGATGCTGTCCCACCTGTCGCGCGGTCCGGTCTTCCCGCATGGCAGCGTCGAGCCCGTGGCCGAACAGCCGCCGCCTCGACCGCGGATCGGTCTCGCTCTCGGCGGCGGCTCCGCTCGCGGCTGGGCGCATATCGGCGTGATCGAGGTGCTGGAAGAGGCCGGCATCCATCCGGACATGGTGGCCGGCTGTTCCATCGGCGCCGTGGTCGGCGGCTGCTACGCCGCCGGCAAGCTCGATCTCCTCAAGGACTTCGCGCTGTCGCTGACGAAGCGCAGGGTCATGGGGCTGCTCGACCTGCGCCTGGGCTCGGGCCTCATCGCCGGCGAGCGGTTGAAGCGCCGCCTCGACGAGGATCTCGGAACGCGGCGGGTGGAGAATCTGCCGATCCGTTTCGCCAGTGTCGCCACGGATCTCGGTTCGGGCGACGAAGTCTGGCTGACCCGAGGGTCCCTGGTCGAGGCGATCCGGGCCTCCTACGCCCTGCCCGGCCTGTTCCCGCCCGTGCGCCTCGACGGGCGCCTGATGATGGACGGGACGCTGGTCAATCCGGTTCCGGTCAAGCTGGCGCGCGGGCTCGGAGCCGAACTGGTCATCTGCGTCAATCTCAATGGCGACCCGCGCACCGAGCCGGGATTGGTGATCGGGCCGGAAACCGAGGGCATCGCGTCGCCGGCCATGCCCCTTCCCTCGTCGCGGCGGGGCTGGGATCTCCTGCGACGCATGCGCGGCGGCAACCGGCGCGTGGCGGGCTCACGTCCCGCCTCCCCTCGCGAGCCGGGGCCTCCCGGCATGGGAAGGGTGATGTTCGATGCCTTCAACATTACCCAGGACCGCATCTCGCGGGCGCGGCTGGAGCGCGATCCGCCGGACCTGATGCTGTCTCCGCGCCTCGCCGAGATGGGTTTGTTCGAATTTCATCGCGCCGAGGAGGCCATTCTCCTCGGGCGGGAATCGGCCAGGGCGGCACTGCCCCGGATCCGGGAACTGGTCGCCTTGGCGGCTGAGCGGGCCTGAACCCGCATCGTCACGCCGCTGGTGGAACGCCGTGGACTGGTCCGTTGGCGGGGGCGAGACCCAGACACCCTCGGGCGTCTGGGGAGGAATCGCGCGAATGCGGACGGATCGGTCGATCCGTCAGGCCATGGTGATGTAGTCGCGCATGGCCTGATGCTCCGCCTCGACGGCGGCGATCCGGCGTTTGACCACGTCTCCGATGGAGACGAGGCCGGCGAGGCGCCCGTCCTCGACCACGGGGACGTGGCGGAAGCGCCCGTCGGTCATCAGCTGCATGACCTCCTCGACGGTGCTGGCGCGGGTGCAGGTGGTCACCGTCGCGGTCATGTGCTGGGAGATCGGCGCATCGAAGGCGCCGGCCCCCTGGCGGGACAAGGCGCGGATGATGTCGCGCTCTGACAGGATGCCGAGGACGGCGCCCTCGTCATTGCTCACGACGATGGCACCGATCCGCTTCTCGGCAAGGAGATGAATCGCTTCGTCGAGGGTCCGTTGCGGCTCCACCGTGACGACGGAGCCGCCCTTCTCGGCCAGAATGCGTGCGACGGTCATGAACGTGGTCTCCCGTATTGTGCTGGGCGCCGGCCGGAGGCCCGCGGCTTGGCCGGGTTGTCCCCGGCGCATCACGGAATTGTGTGACGCAAGGCTCGGCGAGACAACCCACGAGACCCGTATTCCGATGCGGAAACCTGCGGAAAAATTACGCTTTCGTGCTCCCTAAACGGTCCAGAACCGGGAAAAGGAAAAATCCTGCCAGAAAGCCGCCCAGATGGGCATCCCAAGCCACGGTGGAGGATTCGGCTCCCAACGGCAGCGAGATGATCCCGAACACGAAATTGGTCACGAGCCAGATGCCGAGGAACATCACCGCCGTGCGGTTCCTCAGCAGTTCGGGAATGGTCTGCAGCGGCTGATGCGCGGCGCGTTGCCAGGGCTGGCCGGAGAGGAACGGCGGCGGTGGCTGGAACACGAAGCGCGCGGCGGCGGCCATCAGTGCCGACACTCCCGCCGAAGCGCCGATCAGCGGAGCGGTGCTCAGCGGATCGATCGCCACATGCAGGATGCCTCCGGCCACCGCGCCGATGAGCCCCAGGAGACCGTAGCGCCAGGGGCCGCATCGCCGTGCGACGGGGGAGCCGAAGGCGGCGAGCCAGACCACGTTGAAGATGACATGCGTCCACGAGCCATGGAGCAGGGCGTAGGTGGCGAAGGTCCAGAGGCTCGCCGAAGGGTTGGCCACCACGTACTGGGCGAAGGCCGCGCGTGCCTGGACCACCGCCGTATCGCCGACGGCCGAGGATGCGGCGGACAGGACCTCGGCGGCCCGGTCCGGGTCCACCGAGACGAGCCATCGGGCCGGGATCAAGGCCAGGTTGAGGAGGAGCGTGATGTCCCATTCGTCCGGCAGGACGAACTCTCTCAGGGCGTGAAGGCCGAGCAGCAGGCCGATCGAGGCCGTGACGGCGGCCGGCATGTTGAAGACCGGGACGCGGCTCTGGCGCGGAAGTTCGGGCGTGGCATCCATGGCGCCACCATGTCGGGCCGGATGCCGCTGCCGCAAGCCCCGAGCCATGCAATTTCAGGCGAGCGGCCGACTATGACGCCTGTCGGGAGAGGCATCGTTCCCGAAATACGCGAGGCGGCGAGAAAGAAGGGAGGATCCAAAAAAGAAGGGAGGACGTTTTCACGCCCTCCCCCAAGCGAAGGATCCGCCGAGACGGTGACGGCCTGGACCAGCAGGCCGTTCGGGTTCGAGCCCCGCCCTTCCGATGACTTCGCAAGAAGAGCGACCGCGCAGGCGGTCTCGCTTCAATCAACCAGCGGAGTGTCGCCCGTATGCCGCCTGCCGGCAACGTCCACCTTTTGTTAACCTTAACCAAAGCTTAAGGAGGCGTGTCGCCTTGGAGGGGCATAAGGTGTGCGGCAGGCTCGGTAGCCAACACCGATCGTGTGCCCAGCACTCAGCGGAACGGCCCGATTTCGAACAGGTCCCCCCGGGACCGTGCCACGACGGGACACCATGAAGCATCCGACCAGCCGTATGCTCTACCAATACTGGGACCGTCTTCGTGGCGCGCGTGCCGCGCCGGAGAGGAGCGAGATCGAGCCCGGTGAGATCCGCAACCTCCTGGCGGAGAGCCTCATCCTGGAGCTCGACATGGCGCGCTCGGCCGTGACGATCCGGCTCGCCGGAACACGGGTCTGCGCCCTGTTCGGACGGGAATTGCGCGGCAGCGCCTTCGCCGACATCTGGGGTGTGGGACAAGCCGATCCCTGGCGTCTCGTGGAGACCGTCGCGGTCGATACGGTCGGACTCGTCGCCGGCCTGCGCGGGATGACGCGAGAGGACGAACAGATCGACCTCGAACTCCTGCTCCTGCCCCTGCGTCATCGCGGGCAGACCCAGGTCCGCATGCTCGGAGCCCTCAGCCAGCAGGTCGTGCCGCAATGGCTCGGACTTCGGCCGGTGGTCCGGCTCGAATCGATGTCCCTGCGCGTGCTCGACCCGACCTACGACGTCATCGATCTCGCCGGGAACGGAGCCGCGGCCGGCCTCAGGAACCTGCCGGAACCGGCCAATGACAGCGTCCCGGTGCGTCGTGGCCATCTCATGGTCCATCCCGGCGGAAGGGCCTGATCCGACTTTACTGGACGGGTGATGAGACTCATCTGCCCCCGGCAAAGATTTTCGTAACCAACCGGCACGTAGGGTTCCTTCGACACAACCGAACCCGAGTGCTGACATATCCGATGATCGAGGCTTTCGCACAGACTGAAGCGAAGCCGGTCCGCGTGTTGCGGCCGTCGGATCAGCGCCGTCACCAGCGCGTCGCGGTCGCCCTTCTCGGCCGCTACATGCTCGCCGACCGCCGCGAATTCCCGTGCCAGACCGTGGACATGTCGCCGGGCGGCGTTCGCCTGACCTGTGCGGTGCTGGGGGCCCTCGACGAGCGCGTGGTGCTGTATCTCGAGAGCATCGGGCGCATCGAGGGGACCATCGCCCGGTTCCCCACCGGCGGCATGGCGGTTCGCCTCATCGCCACCCAGCGCAAGCGCGACAAGATCGCGTCGCAGCTCACCTGGATCGCCAACCGCGAGGCTCTCGGCCTGCCCGAAGGGCGCAACCACGAGCGTCTCACGCCGCAGCATGCGGGTGTCGTGCTCAAGTTGGAAAGCGGGCGCGAGGTCGCCGCCCGCATCATCGACGTCTCCATGTCGGGCGTCGCCCTCTCGACCCAGACGACGCCGTCGATCGGAGCGAGCCTCATGGTCGGGCGGACGCCGGGGCGTGTGGTGCGCTATTTCGAGGGCGGCATCGGCGTGAGCTTCATGCTCCCGATCTCGCCGGACCTGTTCCATGACGGCTTGATCCTCTGAGATCGGCATCCCGCCCGAGATGGGGCGGGAGATGGTCCCGATCCGTGGCGTATGCCCGACGCTGACGGGCTTTCAGGCCCCGGCGACGTCCAATCGATCGCGTGAGGCTTCCCCGGTCCGGGATTGCCGTGACAGCCCTGTCCGCTCGGGGCCGAGCTGTCCTCATGGACGGCGATGGCGACGTGATCGAGACCCGTCGCGACGACATTCCTGATGATCGATCCCAGGCCTGACCGATCTGGGACGTTGCGCTCGCCATCGTCGCGGTCGAGGCTGCGCCGCCCATCGCGCCTCGCCATGGTTACGCCTTCCTGAGCCCGGTCGCATCAATCCGAGCTTTCGGTTCAGCCGGCGGTTGGCCCTGTCCCGCAGCAGCCCGGTCCCGATGCCGAATCGATAAAATTGCGCGTATCGGTTTCAGCGCGGCACAGGAAGCGTGGCGGCATCGTGTCCCTCGTTGGACGAGGTGGTCGCGATGGGTCGGACGAAGTCACTCTTGCTCGGGATGCTCGCAGGGCTCGCGATGCTCGGCGCCGGAAGCGCGCAGGCTCAGACCCTGGCCGCCCTGCCCTCGCCGTCCCAATCCGCCGATGTTCTCGGCGCCGCCCGCCCGATCATCGGTTGGGTCTCGTTCTGCCAGCGCTATCCGGCCGAATGTGCCATCGACGCGAACGAACCGGCGCGCATCGCCCTCACGCCCGCGACCTGGAACCTCGTCGTCTCGGTGAACCGCCGGGTCAATACCGGCCTGCGCGCGGTGACCGACATGGATCACTGGGGTGAAGCGGACCGCTGGGACCTCGCCGAGGACGGCATGGGCGATTGCGAGGATTTCCAGCTCCTCAAGCGCAAGCGCCTCGCCGATGCCGGCCTGTCCCGCCGCGCCATGCGGATGACCGTCGTCATCGACGAGAAGGGTGAGGGTCACGCCGTGCTGACGCTCCTCACCGACCGCGGCGAACTGATCCTCGACAACAAGACCAGCGAGATCCTGCCCTGGTACCGGACCGGCTACGTCTTCATCAAACGTGAGAGTCAGGATTCCGTGGCCTGGGTTTCGCTTGGAGGGGTGACATCTCCGGTCACCACCGCGAATCGATAAAACGATTCTCTCGGGTGGCCTGAAAACATCACTTCTCCGTCATGGAACCTCTGCCGGCGTGGGAAGTTAATTCGGGTTTAACTTTTGGATTGAGCCCCGGCCCCGGGCGTGCCAGTTTCTTTCCTTCGGCAACGAATGGCAGGGCGACCGGAATGCGGCACGCGGTTCTGCGAAGCGTCGGCGGTGAAAGCTTCTCGGGAAGCGGGCTGTGGCGTCGGGTTGGCCGTGCGGCCAGATTGTCCCTCGTGGGCTCGATCCTGCTCCTTGGTGGGGCCGCAACGCAAGCGCGCCCCGTCGCCGCCATTCCCGATGCGACCAGCGTCGGCGAGACGGGCGGTGCCAGGCCGGTGGCGGCCTGGAACGGGTTCTGCGCCAAGTATCCCGCCGAATGCGCGGTCGACACGTCGCAGCCGGCCTTCATCACCCTCAACCCCGCGATCTGGCGGACGCTCACCAGCGTCAACCGACGCGTCAACAGCCGCATCCATCCGATCACCGACATGGCGCATTGGGGCGTCGTCGACCGCTGGGATTTTCCCGATGACGGTTTCGGCGATTGCGAGGATTTCCAGCTTCTCAAGCGCAGGATGCTGGTGGAGCGCGGCCTGCCGCGCCGTGCCCTGCGGATGACCGTGGTCATCGATGATATCGGCGAGGGTCATGCCGTGCTGATGGTGCGCACGGACAAGGGCGACCTGATCCTCGACAACAAGACCAGTGCGATCCTCTCCGCGCCGCGGACCGGCTACACCTACGTCAAGCGTGAGGGCCAGGACAGCATGGCGTGGGTTTCGCTCAACGGCGTCGCCTCACCGGTCGCCACCGCCAACCGCTGATCGGGACCACGAAGCGGCCCTTCCCTGCGGAGACGGCGCAGCGGAACCCTACCGATGGCCCGGCGCGGAATGACGCGAGACCGGCTTGGTTCAACCGGCGATCAAATGGGCGAGGTCGAGGGCCACGCGGCCCGAGAGCAGGCTCCAGCCACAGGCGATGATCGTCGCGATCATCACGAAGGGGATCGGGCGGCGCTCGATGCGGCGGCCGCGCACGGTGTTGCGGAGAATGATGAAGGGCGCGCCGAAGGCGAGGATCGGCAGGGCCGCCACGGCACCGACGCCGCCGCGCTCGAGCAGGCTGAAACTGGCGCGACGGTCGGAGAACAGCTCGAAGGCGCTGGCGAGCAGGCCCGACAAGGCGAGGCCGACACACAGCGTCTGGATCGATTCGATGGCGGAGGGGCTGATGTCCATGGCGCACGCTCGACCGTTAACGACGGGTTAAGCACGCACTCTGCCAGAGGGTTTACGAAACGTTAAGGACTTCCCGGCGTCAGGGTTAACCGACGCACAGGTCAAAATACGTGCGTGCAGAGGAGCCTGCACCCGAAAAAGCTTGCGATCAGGCTTCCGGGCCCGGCAGTCGCGGGCTCAGTCTTCGAGGTCGATGTCGAGGATCGCCATCGCGAAATTGTACGACCGATCGCCGTCCTCGTCGTCCACGGAGACCACGCCGAGGAATTCCTCGCCGATATACACTTCGGCCGAATCGTCCTTCTTCGGGCGAGCCACGATGCGGATGTTCGTGTTGGCGAACGTCCGACGCATATAGTCCTGGACCTTCGTGATGTCGGTCTTGTTCACGCTTTCGCCTCTCGCTTCGTCGCTGGTCGGTCGAGGCCGGATCGCCTTGAACGGGCCGGTGCCTCGGGATGGGCACCGCTTGCCATGCCGCTTCGCGACGGGCAAGCGCGAGTGGACGGGTTCAGATCCCCTCGGCCATGTGGATGAACTGATCGAGATTGACGAACTGATCCATGGCGCGGGCCGGCTCGGCGCAGCCTGCGGTGCCGACCACGCGGGCCGGCACTCCCACCACGGTGGTGTGTGCCGGGACCGGTCGGAGGACGACGGAGCCGGCGGCCACGCGGGCATACTCGCCGACTTCGATATTGCCCAGAATCTTGGCACCGGCGCCGATCATGACGCCACGGCGGATCTTCGGGTGTCGGTCGCTGCCCTGCTTGCCGGTGCCGCCGAGGGTCACGGCGTGCAGGATCGAGACGTCGTCCTCGATGACCGCGGTGGAACCGACGACGACGCCGGTGGCATGGTCGAGGAAGATGCCGCGCCCGACGCGGGCGGCGGGATGGATGTCGGTCTGGAACACTTCGGAGGAGCGGCTCTGGAGGTAGAGCGCGAGGTCGCGGCGTCCGCTGGTCCAGTACCAATGCGCCAGTCGATGTGCCTGGATGGCATGGAAGCCCTTGAAGTAGAGCACGGGTTCGAGGGCGCGGCCGGCCGCCGGATCGCGATCGAGCACCGCCCCGATATCGGCACGGAAGCTGTCGCCGATGCGCGGGTCCGCAGTGATCGCCTCGTAGAATCCATGTGCCACCAGCTCCGCCGGCAGCGAGGCATGGCCCAGCCGCGCGGCGACGCGATGGGACACGGCGGCTTCGAGGGTCGCATGGTTGAGAATGGTCGCAACGATGAACGAAGCCAGCTGAGGCTCCTCGCGCACCACCGCCTCGGCCTCGCCACGCAGGCGCGACCAGACCGGATCGACGGTCCCGGCAATGGACTCGTGTCCTGTCGCGGGATTCGGGAAAGGGCTGGCGGACATGGATTCCTCCGCATCGCGGGGTCTTTGGCAAGCGGTGACCCGAACGTCTCGCTCGCCGCGAGCCGTCAGATTCGACCTTGCCGGGACAGGCGTTGCCGGAAACAAAGACGGGAGAACTCTCTCCCTCGGGGCAAAGAGCAACGGAGCACTCCGTTCCCTTCATCGTGTCCTATAGCGTGGGGAAACACACCCCCCGGATCAAGGGGGGTGGACCATTCCGATGCCGCGTCAGGCGATGCGCCGGTAATCGACCGCTCCGAAACGCGCCTCGATCACGGCGGCGAGCCGATCGACCATTTCGTCGACCGGAACGTCGGACGTGTCCACCACGGCCGGGGCGCGGGCATAGAGGGGTTCGCGGCTGAGGAGCACGGCGCGCAATTCCTGCATGGCCGAGGCATGGTCGCCGGTGGTGGCGAGTTTGCCCTGGTCGCGCACGCGCTGCATGTGCTCTTCGGGCTTCGCCTTCAGCCAGACCGTGAAGAAGGCCTGCAGGAGCAGATCGTAGGTGAGGGGCTCCGCGACGATTCCGCCGCTGGTGGCCAGGATCATCGGGCCGGGATGTTCGGTGAGCCGGCGGAGGGCGGCCTGTTCGAGGCGGCGATATCCCTCCTGGCCGTAGATCGCGAAGATCTCCTTCACCGACAGCGCGTTCTCGCGCTCGATCTCGGCGTTGAGTTCGATGAAGGTCCAGCCCAGGCGCTCGGCGACCCGGCGGCCGAGGGTCGATTTGCCCGCTCCGCGCAGGCCCACCACGGCGACCCGAGGCAGGAGCGTCTCGCCATTGGCGGGGGAGTGACCGGACAGGATGCCCTTCGCCAGCGAGATCTGCTCCGCCGAGGCCGTGCCGAGGAGGTCACGGATCACATGCCAATCCGGCGGCGTGTCCTGGACCGCGATCATGTCGTCGAGCCGCACGCCCATCGCATCCGCCACGCGGCGCAACAGGATGATCGAGACGTTGCCCTGCCCGCTCTCGAGCTGAGCGATATAGCGCTCCGACAGCCCCGAGGTCTGGGAGAGGAGTTTTCGCGAGAGACCGCGCACCGTCCGCGCATGCCTGACGCGCCGACCGAGCTCGGCCAGGAAAATCGATTCTTGTTCAGCCGCGCCGGCCATGCCCCGTCGTCCGTCTTCCGTGTTCGCATCCCAGGCCTGACCACGCCGGATGCCGATTGATCTCATCATACCCCGCCGAGCGGCCCCGCCACAGCACCAATCCATGCGGACAGGGTCTATCACGACGGGCTCGTGTGACGTGGTCGCGTGCCATGGTCCCATGGCCGTTCGACCACGATCAGGCCCGTGAGCACGCCCTGCCCTCGTCAGCACACAGTATGAGGTTGGGAATTACGATTTCGAGTCTCTCGTCGAAAGACCGATCTCGCAAGCCTTAAGCCTCGTTATGCCGCACTGCAACATGTGAGTTTGGAGCTGCCTTCGCGCAAGTGGGACATGGGCATACTCCACCGCAATTGCCACGCCATGGCAAGCGTTCGCGGGCCTGATCTTCGAACAGCGAAGCTCGTGTATCACGGAGTGAGATGACGGCACCTAGGTCGAGACGCGTCCGGCCTTCTCACCCCTTGCCTACCCGCCCCAGACGAGCCTTCGGAAGCGGAACGGTTCGGGAGCCTTACTGGCTCGGCGGAAGCGCCGAGGCTTCCATGACGGTGCCGGGGGTCGGAGCCTTTTTGGCGACGACCGGCCGGCCGGCCGAGGCGAGAACGATCGCCGAGGGGCGGCGCGGAGGCAAGGGAACTTCCACGGTCTCGGTGAGGGTGGTCTCGGCGGTTACCGTCGCGGCGGCCGAATGGGCGACGACCGGATCGAGCGACAGCGCCGCGAGGGCTTTCGCCTGGGGAGTGACCGCCGGCGCATGGGCGGGACCGATCTCCGCCACTGCCGGTGCGAGGCCGGAGAGTGCGGCCGGACGCCGGGGCGGCAGCGGGACCTCGACCAGTTCGGTCGGCACGGTCTGCAGAGTGGGGCTCGGAGCGTAGGCCAGGGCCGTGGCGGCGGCGGTGATATTGGCATCGGGCTGCGTGGTGCGCTGGCCGCCGAAGCCGCGGGCGAAGACGTCGCCGAAGGCGGCACCCGATTGCGGCGTGGCCGGCGTGGTATCCTGGAGGCCGGCGACGAGCGTACCCTCGCGCTTGCCGGCGTAATAATAGCCGCGGTTGTAGTAGGTATAGGCTTGGTGGATGTTGCCCTTGGCGGTGCGATAGGCACCGGCGAGATAGGCGATGCCGTAGCGCAGGTTGACCTTCGGATCGTAGAGTCCTGCCGCGTCGCCGCGATAGCCGAGGCCCCTCGCCGTTGCGTGCTTGATCTGCATCAACCCGAGGGCGCTGCCGCCCTTCGCATTCGGGTTATAGTTGCTCTCGCGCTTGACGACCTGATGGACGAAGCTCGCCGGGACCCCGTTTGCCTTCGCCTGCTCCTCGATCAAAGCATCGATGTTGTCGCGCGCCGCAGTGCCCTGACCGAGAACCGGGCCCGGCAGGACGACCGCAGCTACGGCGAGAAGCAAAAGGCGCTGATTCATTCGAAGACCCGGTGGCGTCGTTCTTGATCTGACGGCCAGGGTCGAGGCCAATTGAGGCCGGAAGGCGGCTCCGCTGCCATGATTGCGGGGAAGCGAGGCCGTTTCCCCGTGTGCTGTGGCGCACATGGCACAGGCGACGTGTCTTCGGTAGCGCCTAGTCGGGTGGTTTTGCGAGCAATGCCAAGGGGCTGGGTCGCGGCGACGCGCCGTGCGAAGGGTCGCGCTTCAGCGCGTCAAGAGAAATTCGTCGACGGCTTTGGCGAACCCCTCGTCGTCGTTTCCCGCCGTCACCGCCGAGGCGGCCCGTTTCACGGCATCCTGTGCATTGCCCATGGCGACCGAGAACCCGCTTCGCGCGAACATCGGGACGTCGTTGTCGGCATCGCCGAACGTGGCGATCCGGGCATGGGGGATGCCGAGACGGCGGGCGATCTCGTCGACGAAGCTTCCCTTCCCCAGCCCGTGCGGCGTCACGTCGAGGTAATAGGCCTGCGAGCGGTGGACATCGGCCCCGTTCCCGAGAGCCTCGGCGACTTTCGTTTCGCATTCGGCCAGGTGATCGGCATCCGCGCTGACGCCGACGATCTTCGATGCCCCGTCGAGGAGAGTTCCCAGATCCGCGACGACGGTGGGCTCGGCCTGCAGGGTCCGCCGCTCCAGATCGGTATAGGCCCCCTGCGGGTCGCGCAGGTTCCATCGACCCCGCGCGAAGACCCAGACGTCGAGATCGAGATCGCCGAAGAGCCGCACGGCATCGCGCGCCGTCTCCTCCGGAATGAGATGCTCGGCGATGACGCTTCCGTCGGGGTCGATCAGGGTGCTGCCGTTGAAGGCACCGATCGGATGTTCCAGTTCCAGCTCGGCGATCAGCGACGTGAGCCCCATGGGCGGTCGGGCGGACGCGATGGTGAAACCGATGCCTGCCGCCGCGAGCCGCCGCACGGCGTCGATGCTGCGGGGTGTCAGAATCTTGTCGGAGGTGACGAGGGTGCCGTCCACGTCGGAGATCACGAAGGCGATCTGCCGATCGTCGGAGGGGCGGCCCGATGTCATGCTGAATCCTGCGGAACTGACGCGTCGGGGTGCAAACCCAGTTCGCTCAGGATCGTTGCCACGATCGCATCGGCGCTGCCGACGATCGGCACCGCCAGGGCCCCCTCCTCCGGTCTCGGTGGTTCGAGGATGGCGAACTGGCTGTCGAGCAGGGTCGCCGGCATGAAGTGGCCGGTCCGGACCGCCACCCGTGTCGCGATCAGGTCGCGGTCGCCTTCGAGATAGACGATACGGATGCCGGCCCGGCCCCGGACGAGCGCGTCGCGATAGGCCCGTTTCAGCGCCGAGCAGGCGAGAATTCCCGGCCTCTCCGTCTCCAGGCAAGTGCCGATCCAGGCCGCCATGGCTTCGAGCCAGGGGGCGCGGTCGGCATCGTCGAGGGCGTGGCCCTCCCGCATCTTGGCGACATGGGCCGGGGTGTGGAAGGCGTCGCCATCGACGAAGTCCCAGCCGAGGCGACCGGCCAGCAGGCCGGCCACGGTGCTCTTGCCCGAGCCCGAGACGCCCATCACCACGATGACCCGAGGCATCTGCCGGCCCGGTTCCGCGCTCAAGGCTTCGTCGCCGTCTCGGTCGCAGCCGCGACCCGAGGCCCGGTCACGCGGTCGCGCAGGCGTTGCGGGCCGAGCGCCATGGCGAAGAAATCGTAGTCGCCCCGACGATCGTTGGCGAAGAGAAACTGGAAATGCATCCGGAACGGCCGCCATCGTACCTTGAGGTAGGTTGCGGGATCGATGATCTCACGGAACTTGGCCGAGCGCACGAGAGGGTTGCGCGGGGCGTGGCCGCCGAGATCGAGGGGCAACCGCTCCACCGGATCGAAATCGGGGAAGTTCATCCAGTCCTGAGGGGCGTAATAATCGACCCAGACGACGCGGTCCGAGACGACGAGGCTCGCGATGTCCGACTGCACCCGGCGCGCCCTGCTCTGCATCGCGACGATCGGGAGCCCCGAGCCGAGGGTCAGCAAGGCGAGCGAGGTCGCCCCCGTGCCGATCACCGGATCGGCGGCGAGCACGCGGGCGGCGACTTCCACCGCCGTGAGCGCGCCCGTAGAATGACCCAGGATGAGCACCTCGTCGAGCTCGATCCCCTCCGCCCGGAACGTCGCGAGCCTGGCCACGACCAGGGCGGCGAGGTCATCGACACGGGCTTCGTAATCCGGGCGCCAGCCCTGCCCGTGCTGCCAGTTGAACACCCAGTCGTTGAGCAATTGCCAGAAGAAGGCCCGTTCGAGCACGGCGTCGAGGGATTTGATCCAGACGATGCCGGCCATGAGCGCCAGCGGCACCGTCAGCCAGATCGGCCAGCGCAGGCTGTGCCCGAACCCTTCGCCGAGATGGGCATGGACCTGATGCGCGATCAGGCCGCTCACGATGGTGAGGAGCAGGATCAGGCCGAGCGGATAGAGGATGACGTTGCCGTATTTCCAGTTCAGCCGGTAGAACTTCACCATCATGCCCGACACGATGGCGTGCAGGCTGCCGATGAACAGCAGGAGGACGCTGAGGATGCGCCAGCGGGCGAAATCCTTGAGCACGATGTCGTCCCACAGGAGCACGTCGTAGCTCGTCTCCGCTCCGGCCACCGCCGGTTCGGCGGCGACCGTCCAGCGCTGGGACAGCCCGTCCTCGCCCATGACCGCGCGTCCGGGGCGGCGCTTGGGCTCTCCGAACCGTTTGGCATAGAGCGTCAGCTCGCGCACGAAGAGCATGCGGTAGCGGGTGCGCCCCTCCGGATCGTAGCCCGGCACATAGAAGACGTGCCGCCGCCGCACGGGGCTTTGGAGGCTGTCGGCGCGAGGGCTCTCCGCGGATCGGCTGGGAGGACCGTCGGGTATGGTGTCAGACAAAGGTGCCCTGCTTGTCGCTCGTGTATCCTCGCAGGCGCCCCCTGCTCGTGCTCCGGAAATTCGCATGGACGTCCACTCAGCGTCGAGCGCTTTCGATGAGGCGATCGCTTTTGCCGAGGGAAGGGAGCGAATTCGGGCCAAACGCCTCCGCCGGGTCTCGAACCTCGCCATGCGCCGCGCCGGTGCCCGACGCATCAGATTGGACGTATGGCGGGTGTGGGTATCGGGGACGAGCCGTCCCATTCGGCCCGTCGGGCCGGCAGTGTGACCGGCTCGCCACGGACAGTGACGCGGCTTTGGTCTAGGCAGCGGATGAGAGAAACCGTCAGGCGAAACTGCATGCGCATTCTGCCGATCGTCCTTTTCACCGCCTTCTCGGTGTCGGGATGCAACGCCTTCCTGCCCGCTGCCGGTCCGTCGACCTCGGCCGTGGTGGATGGGGCGGATCAGGCGACGAGCGAGGGGACCTTCGCCCGCTACGAACTCATCGAGATGAACGCCGCCGTGGTCGAGGCCATGCGCGGGCGTCCCCTCGACAGCCTGTTCGCGTCCTTCGGCGACCGCCGCCTGCCGGCCGAGCCGGTGATCGGCGTCGGCGATGCCGTCTCCGTCTCGGTGTTCGAGGCGGGGTCGGGCGGGCTGTTCTCGGGCCCTCTCACGGTCAATTCGTTCTCCGCCGGCTCGAAGGCGGCGCAGCTGCCCGAGCAGATCGTCTCGCGCGACGGCGCCATCTCGGTGCCCTATGCCGGCCGGATCCAGGTGGCGGGACGACGCGCCCAGGACGTCCAGTCGCTGATCGAGACCGAGCTCGCCGGCAAGGCGATCCAGCCCCAGGTGATCGTCTCGGTGACCCGTCCGGTCTCGCAATCGGTGACGGTGGGCGGCGAATCCATCGGCGGCGCCCGCGTCCCCCTCGGTGCCCAGGGCGACCGCATCCTCGACGTCGTCGCCACGGCCGGAGGCGTCAAGACGCCGGTCAACGAGACCTTCGTGCGCCTGTCGCGCGGCGGAACGACGGCCACGGTGCCGCTGACCACCGTCGTCTCGAACCCGAAAGAGAACATCTACCTGCGGCCCAACGACAACCTCACCTTGGTCCGCGATCCCCAGACCTTCCTGGCGGTGGGTGCGTTGGGGCAGGCGACGGAAATCCCGTTCCAGGCCGAGGGCATCACCCTGGCGCAGGCGCTCGCCAAGGCGCGCGGCCAGCGCGATGTCGATGCCGATCCGACCGGCACCTTCATCTTCCGCTTCGAGCCGGCCCCGGTGGTGCGCCGCCTCAAGCCGGGAAGCCCGCTTCTCGGCACGCCTCTCGTGCCGGTGGTCTACCGGGTCGACATGCGCGATCCCAACAGCCTGTTCCTCACCCAGGCCTTCCGCATGCGCAACCGCGACATGATCTATGTCTCGAACGCGCCGTTCACCGAGATCAAGAAGGTGCTCTCCGTCTTCGCCGCCGCCGCCTCGCCGATCACCACCGGCGTGCGCGTCGGGACTGCGCTCGATTGAGGCCTTCCCGATCGCGCGTGGATCGGGACGATCCCGACCGGTCTTCGGGTGGCGGGTCTGCATGGGCATCCGAGCATGTGACGATGGGGTTCCGAGGGACTTGCGTTCTGGCCGGCCTTGCCGCACGGCTCCGCCATGCCATGGGAGCCGGGGGGTAACTCGCGGGGCCTGCTTGTCTTTCGGTGGGCCGGACGGGTTTTGGGGCGGGGCGACATGAGGATGAGACGGGTGGCCCGCTTCTTCGGGCCGGCGAGCGGGGACTTTCGCGCGACCCTGCGCGCGACCCTGAACCGAGGCGCTGTCGCCGCGCCGGGAGCGCTCGCCTCCCGGCTCCTGGTCACCGTTGCAGCCCTCGCCTTCCTGGGTTCCGCCGCCCGGGCCGACGTGACGGTGGGCGTGGCGGTTCCGCAATCGGGGGCCTACGTCGCCGTCGGCGAGCAGGTCCTTCGCGGCGTCCGCGCCGCCGTCCGCGACGCCAACGCCAAGGGCGGCCTTGCCGGACAGACTATCCAGCTCGACGTCCAGGACGATTCCTGCGATTCCAACAAGGCCGTGGCGGTGGCCAAGCATTACGCCTTGAGCGACGTGCGCCTCGTCGTCGGGCATGTCTGTTCCAACGCCTCGCTCGCCGCCTCCGAGGTCTATGCCGCCAACGGCATCACCATGGTCACCGCGGCCTCCGTCGCGGCCAAGCTCACCGATCGCGGCCTGCCGAACGTGTTTCGTGTCTGCGGGCGCGACGACGACCAGGCCAAGCTCTCCGCGACCGCGCTGGCCGAGCGGTTCCGCGACAAGAAGATCGCGATTCTCAACGACCAGAGCCCGGGCTCGCGCGCCCTCGCCGCCGCGACCAAGGACAACCTCAACCGGATCGGCATCAACGAGGCGCTGGCCACGGCCTTCGTCGCGAGCGATGCGGATGACGCCGCCCTCGCCGACCGGCTGAGGGATGCCGGGATCGCCGTGGCCTATTACGGCGGCGACGCCCTGGAAATGGGCCGGCTCGTGCGCATCTCGGCCGAGCGCGGCTTCCGGCCGCAATGGTTCGGCACCTCTGCCATCGCCACGCAGGACTTCGCCACCGCCGCGGGCCCGGCCAGCAACGGCGTGCTGATGACCTTCTATCTCGATCCGCGGCGCAAGCCCGAGGCGGCGGCCGTCGTCCAGGCCTTGAAGGCCGCCGGCGGCGACGTGGAAGGCTCGACGATCTACGGCTATGCCGCTCTTCAGGCGCTGGTGGAGGCGGGCAATTTCGCGCGCAGCACGGATGCGCGGCGCATCGCGGCGGCCCTGCATACCGAGCGCTTCGACCTCGTCCTCGGCCCGGTCGGATTCGACGGCAAGGGCGATGTCACGGCGCAGGGCTATGTGCTCTATGTGTGGAAGGACGGGACCTTCACCTATGCCAGCCCGCCCTGATCCATCCTGCGCGGTGGTGCGAGCGGGCCGGACGAAGAGGGCGGGGAGCGGGACGAAAAGCGGATCGATTTGCCTCCTGCCCCGTTCGTGAACGAACCGAGATAAGGGCGAAGCGAGTTTTCATGGCCTCACACCCTGCGCGACGCAGCCTGCTCGCCGCCGGATTCGGCGGTGCCGCCGCAGCCTTGTCGACGGGGGCGGCACGGGCCGAGGCGATGCCCGAGATGCGCTGGCGGCTGGCCTCGCACTACCCGAAATCCCTCGACATCCTGTTCGGCGCGCCGGAGACCCTGGCCCGCCTCGTCGCCGAGGCCACGGATGGCCGGTTCCAGATTCAGGTTCTGCCGCCGGGCGAGCCGGTGCCGGCCGAGGGCGTGATCGATGCGGTGTCCGGCGCTTCGGTGGAGATGGGGCATGCGCCGGCGACCCTCGGGACCGGTCGGGACCCGACCTTCGCGCTGGCCACCGCCATGCCTTTCGGCCTCAATGCCCGCGGCCAGAATGCATGGTGGCTCCAGGGCGGCGCCGCCGACCTGTTCGCGGAGGTCTTCGCCAAGCACGGGGTGGTGAGCTTGCCCGGCGGCAATACCGGGGCTCAGATGGGCGGCTGGTTCCGTCGCGAGGTGAAGAGCGTCGCCGACCTCCAGGGCCTCAAGATCCGCATCGCCGGCCTCGGCGCGCAGGTCCTGGCGAAGTTCGGTGCCGTGCCGCAGGGGAATCCGGGGCCGGAGATCTATGCGGGGCTGGAATCGAAGGCGCTCGACGCGGCCGAGTGGATTGGCCCCTACGACGACGAGAAGCTCGGATTGCAGAAGGTGGCGCCGACCTACCATTACCCCGGTTTCTGGGAAGGCAGCGCGATGCTGCACTTCTGGATCGGCGCGGAGGCGTGGAAGGCCCTGCCGAAAGCCTATCGCGCGATCCTTCAATCGGCGGCCGCGCAGGCTCATGCCGAGGTCCAGGCGAAGTACGACGCCCGCAATCCCCGCGCGCTTCGCCGCCTCGTTGCGGGCGGCGCGCAGCTTCGCCCTTTCCCCCAGGACGTGATGGAAGCGGCGCTGAAGCACGCCAACGACGTCTACGGCGAGATTTCGGCCAAGAATGCCGATTTCAAGCGCATCTACGAGGCGATGAAGACGTTCCGGAACGAGGAATATCTCTGGTTCCAGGTGGCGGAATACACCTACGACAATTTCATGATCCGGGCGCGAGCCCGCGGATGACCGTCCCGCGGCTGCGGCCGGACAATCGGCTGCGACCAGAAAAAAGGCCGCTCCGAAGAGCGGCCCGAAGTCTAGGGAGGAAACGCCCAAGAAGGGCAGCAGGACCGCGACGCCATCGCGTTCCCGCAATGCACAATCTGATCGTCCCACTCAAAATTGCAAGGTCGTTCGCGCAACGCGGCGATCTCTTTTCGTGCGCCGGCACACTTCCAAATCCTTCTGTAACGAAAATGTCTCAGTTCAAGCTCGGCCTTAGTATTCCGCCTCGTCTGCATCGTCTGTGGCAATGATCGGCATCCAAGTCATTGCCTTTGCATTGAATTCAGGGCCGCGAATGCAACGCCCGCCGCTCCTCGCGGCCGACTCGTAACCAAATCCTTAATTTCTGCTCTCGCGCCAGGCGGGGCGGATTTCACCAGACCATGAGGTCGGTTTCATACGATGGCGATTCAGGCGAAGCGTATCCGTGAGTTGAAAGACGGCGACCCGAATACGGGTGCATCCTACGTCCTCTACCTGATGCAACAGGCCAACCGGGCGCATTTCAATCCGGCCCTGGAATTCGCCATCGAGGAAGCCAATCGGCTCGGTCTTCCCGTCGTCGCCTGTTTCGGTCTGCTCGACGGCACGAATGGCTTTCCCGAGGCCAATGCCCGCCATTACGCCTTCCTGCTGCAGGGGCTCGCCGATGCGAAGGCGGGGCTGGAGGCGCGCGGCATCCATTTCGTGATGCGCAAGGCGTCCCCGGCGGACATCGCCATCGCGCTGTCCGACAAGGCGGCCCTCCTCGTCCTCGACCGTGGCTACCTCGCCATCCAGAAGCGCTGGTACGGCGAGATCGTGAAGGCGGCCAAGGTCCGCATCGTTCAGGTGGAGGGGGATGTGGTGGTGCCGGTGGAGACCGCATCGCCCAAGCACGAATACGCGGCGCGGACCCTTCGCCCCAAGATCACGAAGCTCCTCGACGAATATGTCGAGGCGCTCAAACCCCGCGACGTGACCCACAAGGCTGGGCTCGGATCGCCCAAGCGCGGCCTGCCCAAGAGCGAGATCGACATCTCGGACCCGGATGCGGTGCTGGCCGGAATGAGCCTCGACCGTGAGGTGAACCCGGTCAAACGCTTCACCGGCGGCGAAACCGAAGCGCGCCGGCGCCTCAAAGCCTATCTCGCCGGGCCGTTCCGCTCCTATGGCAGCGACCGCAACCGGCCCGAGGCCGGCGCCGCCTCGCATATGAGTCCCTACCTGCATTTCGGACAGATCTCGCCGGTGGAGATCGCCCTCGCGGTGCGAGCCTCGAAGGCGGGCGTCTCCGAGGACAGGGCCTCCTATCTCGAAGAACTCGTGGTGCGGCGAGAGCTCGCGATGAACCACGTCCATTATACCGAGCGCTACGACAGCTTCGCCCATGCGGTGCCGGAATGGGCGCGGAAAGCCCTGGCCGACCATGCCGATGACGAGCGCCCGCACCTCTATTCCGAGGCGCAGCTCGCCGAGGGCAAGACCCATGACGAATACTGGAACGCGGCCCAGGCCGAGATGCGGGTGACCGGCTACATGCACAACCACCTGCGCATGTACTGGGGCAAGAAGATCCTCGAATGGTCCCCGAGCGCGGAGGAGGGGTTCAAGCGCACCCTGCGGCTCAACAACCGCTACTTCCTCGATGGCCGCGACGCGAATTCCTTCACCAACGTCGCCTGGGTCTACGGCCTGCATGACCGACCCTGGGCGCGCCGGCCGATCTTCGGAACGGTGCGGTACCAGAGCGAGAACTCGCTGAGGAAGTTCGACGCCAAAGCCTATCTCAAGACCGTCGGCGAGCTCTGCGCGGCCGAGGGCGAGGTGAAGAAGACGGTGCGCAAGAGAAGCTGAAAGACGGTATGCGCCTTGCGTGACGAGCACTCCCGAGGTTCTGACTTCGCCTTGAAGGTTCGGGCTCGTTCCGGCGGATGGGCCGTGTCATCCCTCCGTCGTTCCGAGGCCGACATGACGGGGCCGGTTCCGTTCCAGTTCCACCCCTCGGATGGTCGATCGAGCGTGTCGCCGTGATGTCGAAGTTTGTCGTGAGGGCGGAGTTTGTCGGGGCCGGTTCCCGTGCTTGAGCCCAACCCCGCCTCCCCTCCCTCGCGGACGCGTTTGTCCCGCCTGCGCGGCGCGGCCTTCGACGCAGCGCCGCTCTGGCGGCAACGCCTGCTGTTTCTCTTCGGAGGCCTCTGCGTCGGGCTTGCCGCCGTGGCGATGGCCAAGCTCGCGGACTGGGCCCAGGACGTGTTCCGCTGGGTGCTGGCGCCCTCCCCCCTGATCGCCCTGGTGGTGACGCCCTTGGGCTTCGCCATCGCGATCCTGCTGTCGATCCGGGTGTTCCCGAACTCGCAAGGGTCCGGGATTCCTCAGGTGATCGCCGCGCGCCATACCGAGGATCCCGAGATCCGCGGCGCCCTGGTCTCCCTCAAGACCGCGTTCGGCAAGATTCTGGTGATGACCTTCGGCCTCGCCTGCGGCGCCTCGACGGGGCGCGAGGGGCCGACCGTGCAGGTGGGGGCGGCGATCATGGCCGCCGTCGGCCGGCTCGACGCCGATCGCCTGCCCGGAGTCATCCTCGCAGGAGGAGCGGCGGGGGTCGCGGCCGCCTTCAACACACCCATCGCCGGCATCGTCTTCGGCATCGAGGAACTGAGCCGGACCTACGAGGCGCGCACCAGCGGGCTCATCGTCGCCACGGTCATCGCGGCCGGCCTGACGGCGCTCGCGATCCAGGGCGACTACACCTATTTCGGCACCACCAAGGCTCTCCTGCCCTTCGGCCCCGGCTGGATCGCGGTGCCGATCCTCGGCGTGCTCGGCGGTGTCGCCGGCGGCGTGTTCGGCCGCGTCACCATCCTGTTCGCCAGGGGGCTGCCCGGGCGGATCGGCGGCGCCATCCGTCGCCATCCGATCGTGTTCGGCGGCCTGTGCGGGCTCGGCGTCGCCCTGTGCGGGCTGGCCTCCGGCGGCACGGTCTACGGCACCGGATACGAGGAGGCCCGCGCCATGCTCCACGGCACCGATGCCGGCAATCCGGCCTACGCCCCGCTGAAGTTCCTGTCGACGGTCTTCTCCTCCATCAGCGGCATACCCGGCGGCCTGTTCGCGCCCTCGCTCAGCATCGGGGCGGGGATGGGCGTCTGGCTGCACGGCCTGTTCGTCGACGTGCCCATCGGCGCGCTGGTGCTGATCGGCATGGTCGCCTACCTCACCGGCGCGCTGCAGGCGCCGATCACCGCCTTCGTCATCGTCACCGAGATGACCCAGGACCATTCGATGATGATTCCGCTCATGGTCACCGCCCTGATCGCGGATGCGGTCTCCAAGCTGATCTGCCGCGAGGGGCTCTATCACGCGCTCGCCGCCACCATCCTGGCGAATGCCGATCCCGCCCCCCCGCCGGTGGTGCGGACCGCGTGACAAGCTTGAGCGGAACGCTTTTCCGACGAGACGGTTATCGGTCGTTCCGCACGGTGGAGTTCTGCGCGCATGACCCTTTTGAAATGGGCCCTCATTTGTTTCGTCATCTCGCTCCTGGCGGGCGGCCTCGGCTTTACCGGGATCGCGTCCGGCGCGCGCTCGCTGTCGCGGATCCTGTTCGGCGTGTTCCTGGTGATCGCGATCGTCATCGTCGTGCTGGCCATTGCTGCCGGAAAGATGATCTTCTGATCCCGGATCGCTTCCCGCGGCCATGACGGCGCCCGTGCCGTCTATCCCGGAGAAAACCTGTCTCGTGACCGGCGCCACCTCCGGCATCGGCTACGAGACAGCTCTGGGTCTGGCGCGGGCCGGTGCCCGGGTCGGGATCGTCGGCCGCGATGCCGGCCGCACCGATGCCACGGCCGCTCGCCTCCGAGAGGCCGTGGCCGGCGCCTCCATCGACGTCTTCCTCGCCGACCTTTCCTCGCAGGCGGAGATCCGGCGCCTCGCCGCCGAGGTGCGGGGGCGCTACGCCCGTCTCGACGTGCTGGTGAACAATGCCGGCGCCATCTTCGATTCTCGGCATCTCACCGTCGACGGGCTCGAGCGGACCTGGGCCCTCGACCATCTCGCCTACATGCTGCTGACCCTGGAACTGCTCGACCTGATGAAGGCGAGCGCGCCCGCCCGCGTCGTCAACGTCGCTTCGATGGCGCATAAACGCGGCCGGACCGACTTCGACGATCTCGACGGTGCCCGGCGTTACGGGGCGCTGAAGGCCTATGCGCAGGCCAAGCTCGGCAACGTGCTGTTCACGGCCGCCCTCGCCCGCCGCCTCGTCGGCACCGGGGTCACCGCGAATTCCCTCCATCCGGGCGTCATCGCCAGCGGGTTCGCCGGCGGCACCGGAGGCTGGTTCGGCTTCGGCTGGTCGCTGATCCGGCCCTTCCTGGCCAACCCCGCCGATGGCGCCGCGACGTCGCTCCACCTCGCGACATCGCCGGAGGTGGAGACCGTCAGCGGACTGTACTTCTCCAGATGCCGCCCGGTCCCGACCTCGAGCATCGGCCGCGACCACGATCTTCAAGAACGCGTCTGGGCCTTGAGCCTGCGGCAGCTCGGGCTGTCGGTGTAGGATCGGTCACGGGTTCAGCGCAGGCGGGCCTTGAGACGATCGCTGTCCGACCGGTGCAGGCCGATCACGACGAGGGTCAGAACCAGCAGCATCCCGGCCGGCAGGGGCGTTCCGCCGATGATGGCCAGATGGGTGACGATGGCGCCGAGCATGGTGCAGGCGAGGGCGATGGCCGCGACGAGACGCGTGGAGGGCAGGAGCAGCAGCACCGCGCTCGCCACTTCAATGGCGCCGGTGAGATAGCGGAACCACTGGCCGATGCCGATTCCGTCGAAGGTTTGAACCATCATCGGGATTCCGGCGAGCTTGGCGCTTCCTGCGGCGAGAAAGGCGGCGGCGAGGAGGAGGCGCACCGCCCATGAGGTGATGGCGAAGCCTTTCGAGGCGGTTGGGACGGTGTTGGCGGTGATGGTCGACATGGCAAGGACCCTTCGTCTTCGAGCGCGTGGTGAGGCTCTGAAGCCGGTCTAGCTTTCCTCTATCTTCCGGCGTAGCCTATCATTCTCGATCCGATCCATCGTCTTTGCCGATACCATGCTCGACGGTTTCTCCCTCGACCAGCTCCGAACCTTCATCGCGGCAGCGGAAGCCGGGAGCTTCTCCGCGGCCGGGCGCAAGCTCGGGCGGGCTCAATCCGTCATCAGCCAGACGATCGCCAATCTCGAAGGACAGATCGGCCTGGCTCTGTTCGAGCGGACCGGCCGCGTGCCGGTCCTGACCGAGCGCGGACGCAGCCTTCTCGCCGATGCGCGCGACGTGGCGGACAGCATCGACGCCTTCAAGGTCCGCGCCAAGGGCCTCCAGGCCGGGCTCGAACCGGAACTTTCCTTGGTCGCCGACGTGTTGTTTCCGATGCCGGTGCTGACGGCGGCGGCGCGTGCCTTCGCCGAGGCGTTTCCCTCGGTTCCGCTTCGATTGCAGGTCGAGGCCCTGGGCGCGGTGGCCGAACCGGTGCTGGAGGGGCGGTGCCGCCTCGGGATGTTCGTGAGCCTGCCTCTCCTGCCGCCGGGACTGGTGAAGGAGCCGTTGCTGCGCGTGAAGCTGCTGATGGTGGCCGCACCCACGCATCCGCTCGCGGCGGAGGCCGCTCCGATCCCCATGGAGATCCTTGCCCGGCACACCCAGCTCGTCCTCAGCGACCGCTCGCGTTTGTCGGAAGGGCGGGAATACGGGGTCTTCTCGCCCCGGACCTGGCGATTGTCCGACCTCGGGGCGAAGCACGCGTTCCTCCTTGCCGGGCTCGGCTGGGGCGGCATGCCGCTCTCCGCCGTGGAGCGGGATCTCGCCGCCGGGACCCTGGTGCCGCTGCGGATCGCGGGTGGGCCCGAGGCGGCCATGCTGGAGATGCCGGTCTACGCGATCTACCGCGCCGACGCCCCGCCGGGTCCGGCGGGTCGCTGGATGATCGATCACATCAAGGGTTACGAGACGGCAGCGGCCGCCTCGGACGAAGCCGGCACGAACGCGCCGGACAAGGCCTGCTCGATGAGCGATTGCGTCTCCGCGACCCCGTAGAGCGCGACGAACGAACCGAAGCGCGGCCCGCGTGCCTCGCCGAACAGCACGTTGTAGATCGTGGTGAACCACGCCTGCGACACGCCGGGGCGTCCGTCCGGGCTCTTGGCCTTGCCCGACAGGTCGGGGAAGTGCCGCCGGCCGACCTCGTAGACCACAGCCTGCAGCCCTTCGGGATCGGTCGATCCCCGATGGGCGTCCAGGGTCGCCGACAGGTCGGCGAGGGCCGCCCTCTCCTCCTCCGTCGCCGTCCGATAGACCTTTGCCGGCCGCACGAGGTCGCGGAAATAGGCCAGCGCGTGGCCGACCAGCCGGTCGAGGACCGGATGGGTCTCCGGACCGATCTCCGGGTCGTAGCGGCGGATGAAGCCCCACAGCACCGCCGGGTCCTCGGTGTTGGCCACCGCGGCGAGGTTGAGCAGCATGGCGAAGTTCAAGGCGCCGCCCTTGCCCACGGCCTCGGCCGCGGGCGGATGGCCGGCATGGAGATGCCAGACCGGGTTTCCGAGCCGCTGCGCCGGCTCCTGGCCGGGGAACTTCTCGAGGAAGTTCAGGTAATCGTCGACCTGACGCGGGATCATCTCCACGAACAGGCGCTTGGCCTCGCGCGGCTTGCTGTACATGAACAGGGCGAGACTGTCGGCGGTGCCGTAGACGAGCCAGTCGTCGATCGACAGGCCGTTGCCCTTGGACTTCGAGATCTTCCGGCCTTCCTTGTCGAGGAAGAGTTCATAGTTGAATCCCTCCGGCGGCTCGCCGCCGAGCGCCCGCGCGATCTCGCCCGAAAGCTTGACCGAATCGATCAGGTCCTTGCCGGCCATCTCGTAATCGACACCGAGGGCCACCCAGCGCATGGCCCAGTCGGGCTTCCATTGCAGCTTGGCATGGCCGCCGGTGACGGGGGTCTCGTAGGCTTCGCCGGTCTTCGGGTCGCGCCAGACCAGGGTGCCGGCGCTCACGCGCACCTCGTCGATGGGCACCTGCATCACCTCCCCCGTCTCCGGGTGGAGCGGCAGGAACGGCGAGTAGCTCGCCGAGCGCTCGGCCCTGAGCGAGGGCAGCATGATCGCCATCACCGCCTCGTACCGCTCCAGCACGGTGAGAAGCGCGGTGTCGAACACGCCCGAGCGGTAGCATTCGGTGGCCGAACGGAACTCGTAGTCGAAGCCGAACGCGTCGAGGAAGCGGCGCAGTTCGGCGTTGTTGTGCGCGCCGAAACTGTCATGCGTGCCGAACGGGTCGGGCACCCTGGTCAGCGGCTGGTTGAGCGCCCGGATCAGCATCTCCTTGTTCGGCACGTTGTCCGGAACCTTGCGCAGGCCGTCCATGTCGTCCGAGAAGGCGATGAGGCGGGTGGGAACGCTGTCGTTGGTCAGCACGCGGAAGGCGTGGCGCACCATCGAGGTGCGCGCCACCTCGCCGAACGTGCCGATATGCGGCAGGCCCGACGGCCCGTAGCCGGTCTCGAACAGCACCTCCGACTTCGGCTTGCGCTCCAGCCGCGCCACCAGCTTGCGCGCCTCCTCGAACGGCCAGGCGGCTGCATGGGCGGCGGCCTCCACGGAGGCGGGGTCGAGGACGAGCGGGGACGAAGCGGTCGGGGCGGACATGGGAACAGCGTCAGTTCTGCGAGAAGATGCGGGAAGCCTGGAAACGAGCCGGCGAAGCCGGGCACCCTAGGGAGCGTGCCTTGGAGGGTCAACGCATGGGCCGAGGCGGTGACGCGAGCAATGCGCCCGCGCGCCGGATCAGAGCCCGAGGCGTGAAGCGCCAGAGCCTTTCGGCACCCGGAAAGGTCGCGATCTCGGGAGCGTCGAGAAGCACCTCGGCATGTCCCGTCATCTGCAGCAGATCGCCGGTGGAGAAGTCGATGACGGCGAGCCCGGCGCGGGGATTGGCGCGCATGTTTCCGAGGGTGTTGAAGAACCGGTTGCCGGAATAATCCGGGACCGTGAGCACACCGTCCTCGCCGATCCGCACGAATGCCTTCGGGCCGCCGCGATGCGAGACATCGACCTGCCTCTCGCCATCGTCCCCCTCGACATAGCTGGCGACGAAGAAGGTATCGGCGCCGGCGATGAGCGCGCGGTCGCCGTCGTCGAGGCGATGCGCGAGGGCGGGAGCGGCCTCGGCACGATCACCCATGGAGTGGGACGCCTCTCGAACCCGGATGTCTCGGACCTGGACGTCTCGGACCTGGATGTATTGCGGACAATTGCCGAAGCTCTGCTGCACGCGGATCTCGAAACCGTCCTTGTCCCGGCGCCCGACGATTCCGTTCAGGCGATTGCGTCGGCGCGTCGCGAGATCGATCCCGAGAAGACCGATCGCGGCGCCGTCTATGAGACCCGCCTCGGCGGGATCGCGGGAATCGGCGGTTCCCCGGACATGGAGATGGAACGGATCCGGCGCATCGAGGAAACCCGGCGGACCGGTGCGAAGCGTCGCCCAGACCTCGCCGGCCGGGTCCACCGCCCCCAGCACCACGAAGGGCAAGCGCCGGTAGAAGTCGCGATGCTGATCGATCATCCGGTCGCGGATCACACGCGGGCCGAGTTCGCCCATCCGCTCGGCGACGCCGACATGTTTCTGGATCGCGACCTCGCCCGGATGCCAGGGCGAGGCTGGATCGTGTTCCGATAACGACATGGGGGTTCTCCCGTGACAGGGGTTGGTTTCAGGCGGCGCGCAGTCCGGCCGGCGTTTCGGCGAGCGGCACGAAGCCGGGCAAGGCCTCGATGCGGGCGAGCCAGGCGCGGATGTCGGCATAGGGCGTCAGGTCGACATTCCCCTCGGGCGCGGCGGCGATGTAGCTGTAGAGGGCCACATCCGCGATCGTCGGATGGTCGGCGGCGATCCAGTCCCGGCCCGTGAGTTCGGCTTCGATGCGGCCGAGAATCTGGTGGGCTCGGGCGATCACCTCCGCCGCGTCGAAGGCGGCGCCGAACACCGTGACGAGGCGGGCGGCGGCCGGTCCGAAGGCGATGGGGCCGGCAGCGACCGAGAGCCAGCGCTGCACCCGCGCCGCGCCGGACGCATCCTCCGGCAGCCAATCCGAGCGCCCGAGCTTCTTTGCCACGTAGACCAGGATCGCGTTCGAATCCGGAACGACGGTGTCGCCGTCCACGAGCACGGGCACCTGCCCGAACGAGTTCAGCCTCAGGAATTCGGGCGCCCTATGAGCACCCGCTGCGAGATCCACCTCGACGATCTCGTGAGCAGCGCCGACCAGGGACAGGAACAGGCGAGCCCGGTGCGCGTGCCCGGACAGCGACATGTGGAACAGCTTCATGACGGATCTCCTCGATGACCGGACCAAGGCGCCGGCGGCATCCGCATCAGAGACCCTTCCCTGGATTGTGTGAACCGGCATTCCCTGCAATCGACTGTTCCGTAGAATGGAATAATCGGCGGAAGCGGGAGAGGACGGCATGGATCGTTGGCAGGCGATGCGGGTCTTCGTTCGGGTCGCGGACAACGGCAGCTTCGCGGGTGCCGCGCGCCAGCTTCACATGAGTCCGCCCGCCGTCACCCGTGCGGTGGCGTCGCTCGAGGACCAGATCGGGACGCGGCTGCTGACGCGGACCACGCGCTCCCTCAAACTCACGGAGGCGGGCGGACGCTACCTGGAGGATTGCCGGCGCATCCTCGCGGAGATCGAGGAGGCGGAAGCCGTCGCGGCCGGCTCCTCCGTGACCCCGTCGGGGACGTTGACGGTCACCGCTCCGGTTCAATTCGGCCGGCTCTACGTGCTGCCCGTCATCCTGGATTATCTCGCGCGCCATCCCGCCGTCGGCGTGCGCGCCCTGTTCCTCGACCGCGTGATCAACATGGTCGAGGAAGGCGCCGATGTCGGCATCCGCATCGGCCATCTCGCCGATTCCGGGATCGTGGCGATCCGGGTCGGCACCGTCCGCCGGGTGCTCTGCGCCACGCCCGGCTATCTCGACCGGCACGGGACACCCGCGACGATGCGGGATCTTCGGGACCACGCCATCATCGGCTCGATGAGCACGGGATCGCCGGGCGAAGGCAGGTCCGGCGGCAAGGAACTGTCCAGCGGCAAGGAACGAGCGGGCGGCGCCCTGCATCCCCGGCTGGTCTGCAACACGATCGACGCCGCCCTCGCGGCCGCCCTCGCCGGCCAGGGCATCGCACGTCTGCTGTCCTATCAGGTCGCGCCGTCGGTCTCCGAGGGCCGGCTCAGGCTGATCCTCGACGATCCCGACACGGCGCCGATGCCGGTCCATATCGTCAGCCCGGAGGGGAGGCGCGCTCCGGCCAAGGTCCGCGCCTTCATCGATCTGGCCGTGGCGCGGCTCCAGGCCGACCCGAGGGTCAATCCCGGCCGTTCCTGACGGGCGGAGCCTCGCCGCCGCGCTTGCATGCGCGGTTCATACGTTTGCCGCGTCCGACGGAGAGAGTGCGGCATCGCCTCCCGTGACATCCGCGTGTCCCAGAAAGCTCCATGACCACCACGACCACCACGACCACCACGACCGCCACCACCGCCTTCACCGAAACCCCGGCCCCCGCCCGATCCGAACGCCGCTCCACCCGCCTGCTGTTTCTCATCGTCGGCTTCGGCATCGCGGCCTGGGCGCCGCTGGTGCCGTTCGTGAAGGCGCGGGCCGGGCTCGATGACGGCAGCCTCGGCCTGCTGCTCCTGTGCCTCGGCATCGGTTCCCTCCTGGGCATGCCGGCGGCCGGTGCGCTGGCCCTGCGCTTCGGCACGCGTCCGGTGCTGATCGCCGCCGTGGCCCTGATCGGCCTGACGCTGCCGCTTCTCGCCCTCGCCTCTCCGCCCCTGCTGCTGGCCGCCGCGCTCATGCTGTTCGGCGCCGGCCTGGGCGTCCTCGATTGCCTGATGAACATCCAGGCCGTGGTGGTCGAGCGCCGGGCCGGGCGCCCGCTCATGTCCGGCTTTCACGGTCTCTACAGCCTCGGCTGCATCCTGGGCGCGGCCGGGTTCAGCGCGATGCTGAGCGCGGGGCTCTCGCCCATCACCGCGACCCTCGTGGTGGTCGCCGGCATCGCCGCCGCGCTCCTCGCCGCCCTGCCCGGTTTGATACCCGCCGAGGGCGGCGACGGCGGACCGTCCTTCGCGATCCCGCGCGGATCGGTGCTGTTCATCGGCCTGCTCTGCTTCGTCGTCTTCCTGACCGAAGGATCGGCGCTGGATTGGAGCGCCGTCTTCCTCATTCAGGAGCGCGGGTTCTCTCCGTCCCAGGCCGGCCTCGGCTACGCCGCCTTCGCCCTGACCATGACGGTGGGACGGCTCACGGGCGATGCCGTCGTGGCCCGTATCGGCCGCGCCCGCATCGTCGTGCTCGGCGCGCTCGTCGCCGCCGCCGGCCTTCTCCTCGTCACCGGCATCGCGTCCTGGCCCGCCGGCCTCATCGGCTATGCCCTGGTCGGCGCGGGCTGCGCCAACATCGTGCCGGTGCTGTTCACGGCGGCCGCGCGCCAGGACGTGATGCCGGCCCGCCTCGCGATCCCGGCGGTGACGACGCTCGGCTATGCCGGCATTCTCGCCGGACCCGCCGCCATCGGCTTCCTCGCCCACGTGACCAGCCTGTCGATCGCCTTCCTCGTGGTCGCGGGCCTGCTCGTCGGCGTCGCCGCGAGCGGAAGGTGGCTGCGGACCTGAACCCTGTCCTTCGCAGTGAGAACGGGTCCGTCGCGGTCCGATGGTGTAGAACGGACGCCCTCCCCGCCCGGAAGGAATGCGCATCATGTGGCCTGACAGACGTTTTCTCGATCTCGTCGGTCTGGAGCATCCCATCGTCCAGGCCCCGATGGTGGGACCGAAGGCCGGGCTCGCGGCCACCGTCTCCGGTGCCGGCGGTCTCGGGTCGCTGGCCTGCGCGGCCCTGAATGCGGAGCAGGTCCGCAGCGAGGTCGCGCTGATCCGCCAGGGCACGGACCGCCCGTTCAACCTGAACTTCTTCTGCCACGCGCCGGCCGCGCCCGATCCGGCCCGCGAAGCCGCATGGCGGGAGAGGCTGGCGCCATATTATCGGGAGCTCGCTCTCGATCCCGCGGCGCCGATCGCGATGGCCAACCGCGCGCCCTTCGACGAGGCGCTCTGCGCGGTGGTGGAAGAGGTTCGCCCGAAGGTGGTCAGCTTCCATTTCGGCCTGCCTGACGACGCCCTGCTCCGCCGCGTCAGGGCAGCGGGCTGCCTCGTCTTCTCCTCGGCCACCACGGTCCGCGAGGCCCGCTGGCTCGACGAGCGCGGCGTGGACGCGATCATCGCGCAGGGCGCGGATGCCGGCGGCCATCGCGGCATGTTCCTCGCCGAGGCGCTCGAATCCCAGGTCGGCACCGTCTCGCTGGTGCCGCAGGTGGTCGACGCGGTCCGCGTTCCGGTGATCGCGGCGGGCGGCATCGCCGATGCGCGCGGCGTCGCGGCCGCCCTCGTGCTCGGCGCCTCGGCCGCCCAGATCGGGACCGCCTACCTCTTCTGCCCGGAAGCCGGCACCTCCGCCGTCCATCTCGCAGCCCTGCGGGCGGCGCGCGACGAGGACACCGCGCTCACCAATGTGTTCACCGGCCGCCCTGCGCGGGGGCTCCTGAACCGGGCCATGCGGGAACTCGGCCCGGTGAGCCCTGAGGCGCCGGCCTTTCCCACGGCCGCCGTGGCCCTCCAGCCCCTGCGCCAGCGCGCGGAGGCGCAGGGCGTCGGCGACTTCTCACCGCTCTGGTCGGGACAGGCGGCATCGCTGGCGCGGGAGTTGGGCGCCGCGGACCTGACGCGGCAACTGGCGGAGGAGGCGCGTGGAATCCTGAATATCTGCCGGTAGAACCGCCCGCCGGTCGGCAGGCGCCCGGGTCAGAACGGGCTGACGGGGAAGAACCGCAGATACAGCTCGGCGTATTTTCCCTCGTCCCAGACCCGTTGGAGGGCCTCGTCGAGGGCGCGCGACAGGGCGGTGTCCTCGCGCCTCGTGACGAGGCCGATGCCTTCGCCGAAATAGCGGTTCTCCAAATAGTCGCCGCCCACCAGCGCGCAGCAATTCGACGAGTCGATGCCGCCGATCCACAAGGCGAGGTTCAGCCCGTCGGCGAAGACGTAATCGACATCTCCGCGCCGGAGCGCGCCCTCGGCCGTGGCGAGGTCGGTGAATTCGCGGCCCTCCGCCTTCGGGAAGAACGCCTTGAGGTAGGCCGCATGGGCGCTGCCGCCGACGATGCCGACGGACTTGCCCGCGAGCGCCTTGGCCGAGGGGGCGGGCAGGCCCTTGTCGCTGCGGGCGGCGAAGCGCGCCGGCCAGCGGAAATACGGGCGGGTGGCGAGGAAGCGGCTGCGCAGGGTCGGCGTCAGCGGGATCGCGGCCGCGACCACGTCGCCCTGCCGCTCGGCCAGGGCGTCGAGCAGCGTATCGAACCGCCGCGCCTGGATGGTGCAGCTGATCGACAGGCGCTCGCAGACCACCCGAACGAGCTCCACCACGAAACCGGTCGGCGCGCCGTCCGGCCCCGCGAAATGCAGGGGCGGGAATTCGTCGTCGGTGAGAAAACGGATGGCGCGTGCCGTCTGCGGCGCCTCGATCCGTTCGAGACGGCTGCGCGGGTTCCAGAAATTCGGGATCGTCACCCCCGGAGCCGCCGCCTCCTGCGCCGCAGCCGGCCAGGCCGGGAGCAATGCCGCCACCAGCAAGGCGGCCACGCCCCGCTTGAGGCGGCTTGACGCGCTGGTTGTATTCGTATCGCACTGGTTGTGCGCGGGAATCGTCTGGCTCACGGCTCTCCCCCTACCACGTTCCCGGGCCGCGGGGAGCCGGTTCCGATGTCGATCCTCGGTTTCAGGAGCTTGCGCGGCGAAACGGTGGCGCTGCCGCCGGAGATCGCGTTTCTCCTGGGCCATGCCGTCTCACCGATGCTGCTGGCGAAAGCCGCCGCCCTGGCGCGGGCGAGCGGCACCGATGCCGCCACCGCCCTGATCCAGTCGGGTTTGATCGAGGAGGAGAGGTTCTACCGTGTCCTGGCGCTCACTCTCGGCGCGCGCTTTCTCGGCGACGCCCTGCCCCTCGGTGCGGGCGCGCGGTTTCCCGACAGCCTGATCGCGGGCGTCGCTCCCCTCGCCCCGGGGATGGGCGCGGCCTTCGTCTATGCACCGCGTGGGCGCGCGGTCGTCGAATTGCTGGAGGGGCGCAGCCCCACCGGGCTGATGCCGGCGATCACGACCCCGACGGCCCTGCGCCGCGCGATCTTCGCTCAACGGCCGGCGGCCATCGCGGCCCATGCCTCGGACGAGCTGGTCAGGCGCCGGCCGGACTGGGCCTACAATGCCGCCCCGGCGGCGCCCATCATTGCCCTCGCGAGCCTCCTCTTCGGCGCGGTCGTCCTCGTCGCCGCCAGCCTTCCGGCTCTGCTCATGACGGCGGTCTGGATCCTGGTGCAGGTCGGGTTCCTCGCCCTGCTGACCTTTCGCGTGGCCGCCATCGGACCGACGAGCGGTGTCGAGCCGGATCGGCCTCCCGGCCAGCGGCTGCCGGATGCCGACCTGCCGGTCTACACGGTGTTCGTCGCGCTCTACCGGGAGGCGGCGGTGGTCCCCCGTCTCCTCGGCGCGCTGACGCAGTTCGATTATCCGGTGACGAAGCTCGATATCAAACTCCTCACCGAGGCCGATGACGGCGCCACGGCAGCGGCGCTCGCCCGCCTCGCCCTCCCGGCGCATGTGGACGTCGTCGTGGTGCCGCCGGGCCTTCCCAAGACCAAGCCGCGTGCCCTCAACGCGGCCCTTCCGCTGGCGCGCGGAAGCTGCCTCGTCGTCTACGATGCGGAGGACGTGCCCGATCCCGGCCAGTTGCGCGCGGCGGCCGAGGCCTTCGCCCGCGCCTCCCCGCGTACCGCCTGCCTGCAGGGGCGCCTCGTCATCGACAATGCCCGCGATTCCTGGCTGACGCGATGCTTCGCCCTCGAATACACCGCCCTGTTCGACGTGCTCGGCCCGGCTCTCGCGGCCTGGCGTCTGCCGACGCCGCTGGGGGGAACATCCACCCATTTCCGCACCCATATCCTGCGCGCGGTCCATGGCTGGGATGCCTGGAACGTCACCGAGGATGCCGATCTAGGCCTGCGTCTGGCGCGGGCCGGCTACGATGTGGGTGACCTGCCGAGCAGCACGATCGAGGAGGCGCCGGCCCATTACAAGGCCTGGCTCAACCAGCGCACCCGCTGGATGAAGGGCTTTCTCCAGACGAGCCTGACCCATGGCCGCAACCCGCTCGTCGCCGTCCGCGAACTCGGACCGCTGGCGAGCCTGTGCGCGCTGGCCCTCATCCCCGGCACGGTGGCCTCGGCCCTGGCCTATCCGTTCCTGATGCTGCCGGCTTTGGTCTCGCTCTGGCCGAGCCGGATCGAGGCGGGGACCAGTTTCTGGTCGAACCTGCCCACGGGCGCTGCGATCACGGTGCTCGTCTCCGGCTTCGTGGCGATGCTCATGCCGGCCTATATCGGCTGCCGGCGCCGGGGATGGCACGACCTCATCCCCTTCGTGCCGCTGCTGCCGGTCTATTTCCTGCTCGTCAGCCTCGCGGCGTGGCGCGGGGTGATCGAGCTGGTCCTCGCGCCCGACCGCTGGAACAAGACCGAGCACGGCCTGTCCCGGACCTCGCGCAGCGGGGCGCTGAAACCGCGGCCCCCACCGTGAGGCGTCACATCACCTTGGCGAGGTCCGCCGCTGTCTGGTCGGCCGGCTTGGTCAGGTTGAGGGCGCTGACGAAGCGGTTCTTCGCATCCATGATGTAGACCAGCGCCGTGTGCTCCATCGTGTAGTCGCCCTCCTTGGTCGGTACCTTGCGGATATAGGCGCGGTAGGCCTTCACGACGGCGGCCACCTCGTCCGACGAACCGGTGAGGCCGATGATGCGCGGGTCGAAGCTGGCGAGATAGGTCTTCAGCGCGTCCGGCGTGTCGCGCTCAGGGTCGACGGCGATGAACAGCGCCTTGGTGTCCCGGCCCTTGGGGCCCAGCGCCTGGAGCACGTCGCCGATCTGCTGCAGCGTCGTCGGGCAGATATCGGGGCAATGGGTGAAGCCGAAGAAGACGAGATGCGTCGCCCCGGCGAAGTCCCGCTCGGTGACGCGCCGGCCGTCCTGGTTGGTCAGGGTGAACGGCCCGCCGACGTTGCTGGTCGTCACCTGCCCGGCATTGGGCACGAGCATCACGGTGGCCGCGACGCCGAGCGCCACGAGCCCGAGGGCGAAGAAGATGAGAGGAAGGGCACGACGCATGGCAAGCCTTCAGGCCGGTTCCGGATAAGGCCGCTGGAAGACCATAGGCGGACAAGGGAGGCAACCGGCAATGCGTCGCTCGTCCCGTGCCGAACCGGGTGGGACGCTCCGCGCGCCGCGCCGTTGGCCTCAGCGCGTGGCGAGGCCGGCGATCAGCTTGTGCGTCACGCCGGTCAAGGTGGCGAACATCGCGAAATCGATGCGGTTCACCACGACGAACACGCCGACGTCGCGGCCGGGCGCGAAGGCCACGTAGCTCATGAAACCGGCGCCTCCCCCGCTCTTCACCAGGAGCGCCGGTTCGCTGTCCTTGGCCGCCACGGACACCCAGCCGAGCGCGAGGCCCGCCATCGGCGAGGCTTCATCGAAGCCGATCGCCGCTGGCATCGATTGGCGCTGGCGATAGACCGCGTGGCTCAGGGCGAGCACGCCGCTCGCGGCGGACAGGTTGTGGCGCAGCCAGCGCGCCATGTCGTTGCCCGTGCTGTAGAGGCCGCCGCTTCCACCGGTCGCCTGGGTGTCGACGCAGGTCGCGGGGCCGCCGAGGCCGGAGCCGATCATCAATCGCGCGCATTGGTCCGGCGTCGGCGAGAGACCCGTATCGGTCATGCCGAGCGGCATCGTGACGTGGCTGTTCAGCAAATGGGCGTAGGGCGCGCCACCCGCCGTCCCGACCGCATCGGCCAGAAGGTCGAACCCGACATTGGAATAGGAGGTGACGGTGCCGGGGGCCCAAGGCAGCGTGTATCCGCGCAGCCACGCCCAGCGGTCGTCATGGGTCGGCCATGCACGGGGATTCGCGCCCTCCGGCGCCTGTCCGATCTCGCGCGGAAGCGCGCCCGAATAGGTCGCGAGATCGAGGAGCGTGATCGGCCGCTGCGCGAAGGCCGGGACCTGCATCCCGGGGGCGAACCGCTGCAGCGAATCGGTGAGGGCGAGCTTTCGCTCCGCGACGAGGGAGGCCAGGACTTCCGTGGTGAAGACCTTCGTGATGGAATTGAGCCGCACCAGGCTCGCTCCGTCCGGCCTGATCCCATTGCCCTTCTCGGTTTCGCCGTAGCCGCGAATGAAGGTGCCGTCGCCACGGACGACCACCAGCACCATGCCGGGCGCGCCGGATTCGAGGAACATGACCTCTCCGGTCAGGTCCGTCGCCGCCGCGATCACCGGATCGTCGGCGCTCCATGCCGCTGTCGCGGTCGCGAGTGACAGGACGAGTGCGAGGACGACGAATCGCATGATGGCGGCACGGCTCCGATCCAAGCCGGAAGTCTACACGCCAAGCTGGAAGTCCACACGCCAAGTCGCAAGTCTAAACGCCAAGCCGGAGGTCTAAACGCCAAGTCGAACGTCTAAACGCCTTGGATGGCGGGCGAGCCCGTCGGTTCCGCAGGCGCGGGTCTGGAATTCACCGGCGAATGCTCGTCGCGCCGGGACGCGTCGTCCCGGGAGACGGCTGCCGGATCGGGCTAGCCGTCCTTGCCCGCCTTGCGGTCGGCAGCCAGGGAAGCGCTCTCGTGCCTGAGGGGACGGCCCACCGGACAGACCTCCTGCACGAAGCCGGCGAGGGTGTTGGCGAGGTTACCCTCGACCTGCCGGTAGAACACGAACTGGCCCCGCTTCTCGCTCGCAACCAGACCGGCATTTTCCAGAACCGAGAGATGCTGTGAAATCGAGGGCTTCGACATGTCGAAGCGTGAGGCGATCTCGCCCGCGCTCAATTCCGTATGCGCGAGATAGGCGAGGATCTTCCGGCGAACGGGGGACGTCAGGGCCTCGAAGACGCGCTGCATGGGGTCGGACCTCGATGTGTCCCGGTATTTAGGTGATGAGCTAACGATTGACAAATCGCATGCTGGCGTAATTAGGTAATTGCCTAATCAACAGGAGGACGACATGGCGCTTCTCTCCACGCCCCGCATCATCGCAGGGCCGGATACATCCGCGACGGAGGGGCGGGTGCGCTGGGCGCCCGCCCGATCGCTCTGGGCCGGAGGCATGACCCTCGCCGCCATCGGTCTGGCCCCGGCCTACGTTACGCCGGGGGCCGTGATGCTCTTCCTCGTGACGAGCGCGGTCACGCTCTGTCTCGGCCATTCCATCGGCTTGCACCGCCTTCTCATTCACCGCAGCCTGTCCGCACCGCTCTGGGTGGAGCATGGGCTGATCTATCTCGGCACGCTGGTGGGCATGGCCGGGCCAATGGGCATGGTCCGGCTTCACGACACCCGCGATCGGGCACAGCGACAGGCCGTGTGCCACGACCTCCACGCGCACCGCGCGCCCTTCATGGTCGACGCATGGTGGCAGATGCATTGCCGTCTCGACCTCGCGCACCCTCCTCGCTTCGTGCCGGAAGAGCGGCTCGTCCGGGACGGATTCCTGCGCTGGGTCGAGGCGACATGGATGGCGCAGCAGATCCCGTGGGCGATCCTGTTCTATGCCCTCGGCGGAATGCCGTGGCTGGTCTGGGGCATTCCCGTCCGTATCGCCGTGAGCCTCACCGGGCACTGGCTCGTCGGGCACCTGACCCATCGACGCGGCCCGCAGGGCTGGGCGGTGGACGGGGTCGCGGTGCAGGGACACGATCTTCCCGCCGCGTCGCTCATCACCTTCGGCGAGGCCTGGCACGGTAACCACCATGCCTGGCCGGAATCCGCCCGGCTCGGGATCGAGCCGGGCCAGCACGATCCGGGCTGGTGGGCGTTGCTGGCGATGCGACGCCTCGGGCTGGTCTCGGAGTTGAAGCAGCCGGGCGATCTGATGCCGCGCCTGGGCCTTCGCCGGATCACGCCAGCGGAGGGTCGGCCATGATCGGCAACTCCGCGTCCTGGCCCATTTCCGCGCGCATCTTCGTCTGCGGGTTCATCGGCGTGGTCGCTGCGGTGTTCCTCGTCCTCGGCCACTGGGTCGTTGCCGGTCGCGCAAAGTCGACCGGATCGCTGGCGCTCGACGCGCTGCAGGTTTTCGCCGCGACGGTCATTTTCGTTCCGCTCGGCTTCCTCGTCGCCGGCCCGTTCATCCTCATCGCGATCGGCTGCGGCGTGGTGTGCAAGCGCTCGATCGAACGACACCTCATGCCATGGAGCCTCGCGGCGCCCGTCATCGTCGGTTCGTTGGTCTGCGTGATGAAGCTCGGGACGTGGTGGAGGGATGACTTCGCCCTCCATCATCTCCTCGCCCTCTTAGCGGCGGCGATGCGGGCATCCGACACCCTGCTCATGGTCTTCGGAGCATCCGTGGCGAGCGTCGCCTTCTACGTGCTGTCGGTGAAGCGGAGGGAGCGACCAGGGATCGGCACGCCGGCGTGATCCTTTCGAGCGGCCCCCACGGCTTCAGATCGCCAGCTTGTCGGGCTCCCGCGCCGCGACAGCCGCTTCGGCGCCCACGCGCTGCAAAGCCTCGCCGACCATCAACAATGCCGGCCCCTCATGGCCCGAGGCCTCGACCCGGTCGGCGAGATCGGCGGCAGTGCCCGCAACCACCGCCTGGTTGCGGCGGGTGGCGTTGAAGACGAGGAGCGCGGTGGTGGCGGGTGCCAGACCTTCGGCGATGGCGCGCTCCAACAGCACCCGAAGCGTCTTCTTCGGCATGTAGACCACGGTGGTGACGCTGGGATCGGCGAGCGCGCCCCAGTTCAGATCCTCCGGCAGGGAGCCGCGGCGGTCGTGGCCGGTGACGAATTGCAGGCGCCGCGCCGCATCGCGATTGGTCAGCGAGACGCAGAGCGAGGCGGCCGCCCCCTGTGCCGCCGAGATGCCGGGAACGACGCTAACCGGCACGCCGGCCTGAGTGCAGGCGTCGATCTCCTCGCCGGCCCGGCCGAAGACGAGCGGGTCGCCGGATTTCAGCCGCACCACCTGCTTGCCGGATTTGGCGAGCTGGACCATCAGCGCGTTGATGTCGTCCTGGCGGCAGGACGGGCCGTGCCCGGTCTTGCCCACCAGCATGGTGCGCGCCTCGCGGCGGGCATAGTCCAGGATCTCCGGCGCCACGAGATCGTCGTAGAGGATCACGTCTGCGTTGCGCAGCGCCCGCAGAGCCTTGAGGGTGAGGAGTTCGGCATCGCCCGGCCCGGCGCCGACCAGCGTGACGGCTCCGCCCTTCGGCGCGCCTTCGGTATGATCGAGAAGCTCGGCGAGATCCGTCTCGGTCGGTGCCCTATCGGGCTCGGCGAAGGCGCGGTCCGTGAAGCGCTCCCAGAAGGCGCGGCGGTCGGAGAAGGCATGGAAGCGGGAGGTGACCTCCTCGCGCCAGTCGCGGGCGGCGCCGATCCAGGCCTTGAACCCGCGCGGCAGCATGCCCTCGATCCGGGCGCGCACGGTCTGGCCGAAGACCGGGGCGGCGCCCTCCGTCGAGATGCCCACCACCATGGGCGAGCGGTTGACGATGGCGCCGAACTTGACGTCGCAGAGATGCGGCCTGTCGACCGCGTTGACGATGGCGCCGGTCGCCCGCGCCGCCGCGACGAAGGCGATGCAATCGGCCTCGTCCTCCATGGCGCCGATGCAGAAGGCCGAGCCCTGAAGGTCGGAGGGCTGCCACTGGCGTTCGTGCAGGGTGACGCTGCCGGCGACGATCTCGCCCGGCACCGCGCGCAATTCGTCGCTGGGCTCGGGGGCGTAGACGTCGACATCGGCCCCGGCGGCGGCGAGCAGCTTCACCTTCCAGGGCGCACCGCCATTGGAGCCGGCCAGCACCGCGCGCTTGCCCTGAAGCGGAACGAAGACCGGCAGGACCGCCAAAGGCTCGAGGCCGGCATGTCCGGCGCCCTCACGGGCGGCGATTCCGGCGGGCCGGGTTTCCCGGGGTTGGCGGGGCGTACTCATGGCGTGAAAATGATCTTATGCGGCGTCGCGCGCAAGCGCCTGGGGCAGCAGCTTGCGGATCTCAGGGATGCACGAGCCGCAATTCGTCCCGGCCTTGCAGGCGGCACCCACCGCCTCGACGCTGTGGGCACCGGCGGCGATGGTGGCGGTGATGATGTCGAGACCGACGCCGTGGCAGGCGCAGACCGTCGGCCCGGCGGACGCCGTCTCGGCCCGGCCGGAGAGCAGGGCGCGCCGTGCCGCGGGCTCCAGCTCGGGCGCGGCGAAATACGCCTTCTCGGTCTCCCAGCCCGGCTTCGCATCGCCGGGGGCGAGCGCCAGGCAGGCGACGAGGCGGCCCCCGTCATAGGCGGCGAAGCGGTAGCGGCCACGGGCGTGGTCGGCATAGTCGGCGATCTCGAGGCCCTGGAACATCCCGCGCAGCATCAGCGCGACCTCGCGCGAGCTTTCCTGCGTGGCGAAGTGCAGGCCGGAGCCGCCCTGGATCGTGGCGCGCGCCCACCACCAGCCGGCGGGGAGCGATCTCTGGTCGCGGGTGAGGAGGAAGCCGCGGCTGCGATAGGCCGCCGGCGCGATGGCGGCGGGCGTCGCTTTCAGCTCGGGCTGGCCGGAGACCGGGTCGGGAATGCCGCGCGGAAGGGCGCCGACCCGGCCCGCCGAGGCCGTGGCCGCGCTCCAGTGGAAGGCGGCGAAGAGGTCGCCGCGGCGCATCCCCTCCCCCACCATCACCTCCAGCACCGCCGCGCCGTGGGCGGTGGAGACCGTGGCGAGACCGCCATGGACCACCCCCATCGCCGCCGCGTCGTCGGGGTGGATCTCGACGAAGGGCACGTCGCGATGGGCGGACAGGCGCTGGCTCTTTCCGGTGCGCGTCATCGTATGCCAGTGGTCGCGCACCCGGCCGGTATTGAGCACGAAGGGGAAGCCCTCGCTCACCGGCTGCGCCAGGGCGGGGGGCTGCACCGCAACGAAGCGGGCGCGCTTGTCGAAGGTGAAGAACTGCCCGTCGGCGAACAGCCGCTGCCTGCCCTCCTTGGCTCCGCGCTTCGTCAGCGGCCATTGCAGCGGCCTGGCGTCGGCATAGGCGGCATCCGAGATGTCGCTCACGGCGCCGATGTCGAAATCGCGGGTGCCGTTATTCTCGAAGGCCGAGAGCGCGGCATGCTCGCGGAAGATCGCGGCGGCGTTCGGATATGCGAAGGCGTCGCCATGGCCGAGGCGCTTGGCGACGTCGCTGACGATCGCCCAGTCGGCCCGCGCCTCGCCGGGCGGTTTCAGGAAGCGGCGCTGGCGCGAGATGCGCCGCTCGGAATTGGTGACGGTGCCGTCCTTCTCGCCCCAGGCCTGGGCCGGCAGCAGAACGGTCCTCCGGCCGGTGGCGCGGGCCGTGTCGCTGTCGGCCACCGACTCGGAGACGACGTAGAGGTCGAGCCCCTTGATCGCCTCGCGGATCGCATCGGCGCGGGGCATCGACACGACGGGATTGGTGCCCATCACCCAGAGGGCCTTGATCTTGCCGCGCTCCACCGCCTCGAACAGGGCGACGGCCTTCATGCCCTCGCCGGTGATGATGCGCGGCGCGCTCCAGAAGCGGCGGACCTTGTCCACCTCCTCGGGCGCGAAATGCATGTGGGCGGCGAGCATGTTGGCCAGGCCCCCGACCTCGCGGCCGCCCATGGCGTTGGGCTGGCCGGTGAGGGAGAACGGCCCCGCGCCGGGCTGGCCGATACGGCCGGTGGCGAGGTGGCAATTGATGATCGCATTGCCCTTGTCGGTGCCCTGAGCCGATTGGTTGACGCCCTGCGAGAAGGCGGTGACCACGCGCTTGGTGCGGGTGAACAGGGCGAAGAACTGCCCGACCTCCGCCTCCGAGAGACCGGTCGCGACGGCCGTCGCGGCGATGTCGGGGGCGATCGAGCGGGCGCGCTCCAGGGCACCGTCGAAGCCGGTCGTGTGGTCGAGGACGAAGCGGTAATCGAGGGCGCCCGCGCTCGCCAGATGCACGAGCAGGCCGGAGAACAGGGCGGTGTCGGTGCCCGGCTTCAGCCCGAGGAAGAGGTCGGCCTCCTCCCCCGTCTGGGTCTTGCGCGGATCGATCACCACCAGTTTGGTGCCGCGCTTGGCGCGGGCATCGACCATGCGGCGGAACAGGATCGGGTGGCACCAGGCGGTGTTCGAGCCCACCAGCACGATCAGGTCGGCCTCGTCGAGATCCTCGTAGCAGCCCGGCACCGTGTCGGAGCCGAAGGCGCGGCGGTGTGCCGCCACCGCGCTCGACATGCACAGGCGCGAGTTGGTGTCCACGTGCGGCGTGCCGAGGAACCCCTTCGCGAGCTTGTTGGCGACGTAGTAATCCTCGGTGAGGAGCTGCCCCGACAGATAGAATGCGATCGCATCCGGGCCATGCTGCTCGGCGACCTTGCGCAGGCCGCCGGCCACCGTGCCGAGGGCCGATTCCCAGCTCGCCCGCACGCCGTCGACGGAGGGGTGCAGCAGGCGGTTGTCGAGGGACAGGGTCTCGCCGAGCGCCGAACCCTTCGAGCACAGGCGGCCGAAATTGGCCGGATGCGCGCTATCGCCGGCAATGCCTGCCCCACCCGCCCCATCGGGGGTCGCGATCACGCCGCAACCGACGCCGCAATAGGGGCAGGTGGTCTTCACCGCATGCGGGGCGGCGTCGGACACGTGCACGTTCATGGCGTGATCCTCAGCGGATGTCGTCTCATCGGGGCTTGCTGCGAAAGGGCTTGCAGCAAAAGTCGGGCCTGAGCGCGCCTCAATACACGTCGGCCTGATACCGCCCGGCCTTCTTCAGCGCTCCGAAATAGGCCACCGCCTCGTCCGGGTTCTTGCCGCCGTGGCTCGCGGCGACGTCGATGATGGCGCGCTCGACGTCCTTGGCCATGCGCTTGGCATCGCCGCAGACGTAGAAATGGGCGCCGCCCTCGAGCCACTTCCACAGCTCCGCCCCGCTCTCGCGCATGCGGTCCTGGACGTAGGTCTTCTCGGTGCCGTCGCGTGACCAGGCGAGGGACAGGCGGGTCAGCACCTTGCCGTCCTTCAGCGCATTCAGCTCGTCCTTGTAGAAGAAGTCGCTGGCCTGGCGCTGATGGCCGTAGAACAGCCAGTTCCGTCCCGGAGCCTGCGTCGCGGCCCGCTCGCGCAGGAAGGCGCGGAACGGCGCGATGCCGGTGCCGGGGCCGCACATGATGACGTCCTTCGACAGGTCGTCCGGAAGGGCGAACCCGTGCGCCTTCTGCAGGTAGACCTTGACCGTGGTCTTCTCGGAAATGCGCTCGCCGAGATGGGTCGAGGCGACGCCCAGACGCAGGCGCGAGCGGTGGTTGTAGCGCACCGCGTCGACGGTGAGCGAGACCCGGCCCGGATCGGCCTTGGGCGAGGACGAGATCGAGTAGAGCCGCGGCTGCAGCTCGTCGAGGGATTCGAGGAACACCTCCGCATCGGGGCGTGCGCCGGGAAACTTGTGCAGGGCGCCGAGCACGTCGAGATAGGCGGAATCGCCGTCCGGGTCCTCACCGGCCGAGAGCGCCTGCGCCTTCTTGCGCGCGTCGCCCGAGGTGAGGAGCGAGAGGAGTTGGTAGAGCCCGTCCGGCGCGCCGCCGAGGGCGTAGTCCTTGAGCAGACGATTGCGCAGGGTCTGGCCGCCGATGATGCGCTCCGGGCGGGCGCCGAGTTCGGCGATCACCGCATCCACCAGGGCCGGCGGATTCGAGGGGAACAGGCCGAGGGAATCGCCCACCACGTACTCGATCGGCGTCCCCGTGAGATCGATCTCGATATGCCAGGTCTCCTTCTCGCCGCCCGGCTCGTTGAGGCGGGTGCGGGACAGGAACACGGCCTCCACCGGGTTCTCGCGGCAATAGCCGAGCGGTCCGAGCGGCGCCTCGGCCTTGGCCCCGTCCTCCCCCGCATCGGCTTTCTTCGTGGCGCCGCCGCCGCTTGCGCCGAATTCCTCATCCAGCTTCTTGAGCATGCGGAGGGTGTCCTTGCCCCCCGGCTGGCACAGGTTCAGGCGCTCTTCCTTCTTTAGGAACAGGGCGTTGGCGTAATCCGCGCAATTGTAGCCGCACTGGCCGCAATCCTGCTGGGCCATGGCGGCCATGAGCTTCTGCGGCTCGGGCCGGTCCTTGGCCATCTCCATGCGGTCGGGCAGCGGCATCGACGGGTCGTGCCACGGCGCGTCGTCGTTGTCGGCAAGCTTCGGACCACCGCCGGAATCGCCGGGGGCGAGCGCCGTCGCGCCCTCCACGGCAGGCCCGAGCAGGGCGGCGAAATAGCCGGACAGCCAGGAGCGCTGGTCGGTGTTGAAGGGGGCGTTCTCGGGGATGAGAACGAGCGGGGGGCTGACGTGCTCGCTCATGCGGCTGCTCTTAGGATCGGTTGTTCTTCGGCGAAGCTGCGCAGGGATTCGGGGCCGGTGCGCGCGGTGAAGGCCTGGAAGCTCTCGGCCTGGCTCTCGCGTCGGGCGAGGTAGCTGCGCAGCAGCGCCTCGATCCGGGGCGGGCAATCCTCGGCCTTCACCGCCTTCCAGATCTCGGTGCCGATCTTCGGCGAATCGCCGAAGCCGCCGCCGACGACGATGTCGTAGCCCTCGACGGTGTCGCCCTCCTCCGAGACCACGACCTTGGCGCCGATGAGGCCGATATCGCCGATGTAATGCTGGGCGCAGCTATGGTGGCACCCGGTGACGTGGACGTTCACCGGAACGTCGAGCTCCGTGAGGTTGGCCTCGATGTAGTCGGCGATGATGAGGGCGTGCCCCTTCGTGTCCGAGGCGGCGAACTTGCAGCCCTTGTTGCCGGTGCAGGCGACGAGACCGGCGCGGATGCTGGAGGCCTGGGTGGTGAGACCGAGGGCGGCAACGCGCGCCTCGACCTCCATTACCTTGGCGTCCGGCACGCCGGAGAACAGGAAGTTCTGCCACACGGTCATGCGGATGGCGCCGTCGCCGCATTCGGCCGCGATCCGGGCGAGTTCGCGCATCTGGTCGGAGGTCATCTTGCCCACCGGCAGGATCACGCCGATCCAGTTGAGTCCGGGCTGGACCTGTCTGTGGACGCCGACATGGGAATAGCGGTCCATCGCCCCGCGCGGGGCGATATGGGCCGGGTCGACCCGGGCGAGGGTGTAGCCGAGCTCCTCCTCGACGGCGGCGAGGTACTTGTCGAAGCCCCAGGCGTCGAGGACGTACTTCATCCGGCTCTTGTTGCGGTTGGTCCGGTCGCCGTTCTTGATGAAGACCCGCAGGATCGCGTCGGCGACCTTGTTGCACTCCTCCGGCTTCAGGACGACGCCGGTATCGCGGGCGAGGTCGCGGTGGCCGGAGATGCCGCCGAGAACGAGGCGCATCCAGATGCCGGGCTCCACGGCGGCGCCTTCGAGGACGCGGATGGCCTGGAAGCCGATATCGTTGGTCTCTTCCAGCACCGGCATCACGCCGCCGCCGTCGAAGGCGACGTTGAACTTGCGCGGCAGGCCGTAGAGCGAACGGTCGTTGATGATCCAGTTGTGCCAGGACTTGGCCAGCGGCCGGGTGTCGAGGAGTTCCTGAGCGTCGATGCCGGCGACCGGCGAGCCGGTGACGTTGCGGATGTTGTCGGCGCCCGAGCCGCGTGCGGTCAGCCCGAGGTCGATCAGCCCGTCGAGGAATGGCTGGCCGTGCTCCACCGTGATCTCGCGGACCTGGAGGTTGGCGCGGGTGGTGACGTGGCTGTAGCCGCCGCCATGGGCATCGGCGAGGTCGGCGATCCCGGCGAACTGCCAGTGCTGCAGGATGCCGTTGGGGATGCGCAGGCGGCACATGAAGTCGCCGCTGGCCGGCGAGAGCCAGAACAGGCCGTGATAGCGCCAGCGGAAATTGTCCTCCGGCTTCGGGGTCTTGCCGGTGGCGGCCTCCGCGATCAGGCGGTTATGGCCCTCGAACGGGTTCTCCGCCCGCTTCCACTTCTCCTGGTCGCAGAGCTTGCCGCCGGCCTTCACCGTGGCATCCTGGGCCTTGATGTGGATCGCGTCCGGCCCCGTGGGTTCGGAGGGCGCGGCGGCCCCCTGCCCGAGGGCGAGCCCGCCGGTCAGGCGGGCGGCGGCGATCCCCGAGGCGAAGCCTTCGAGATAGCGCTTCTGTTCGGCGTTGAAGTCGTCAGCCATGGAAGCCTCCATCATGCTGCCAGGGAGTGGGAATCGGGCGCGGCGGCGCGCCCGAACATCAGGTCGTCGCGGTGGTCGGCGATCGGTTCGCCGGTGCGGATCAGCGTCTTGCACCAGCCCTGTTCGGAAATGTCGCCGACGAAGACCGCCCCGAGGAGCCGGCCGTCGCCGATGATCAGCTTGCGGTAGAGGCCGAGGCCGGGATCCGACATCACCACCGTCTCCGCGTTCTCCGGCGCCTCGATGGCGCCGGCCGAGAAGACCGGCAGGCCCGACACCTTGAGGCTGGTGGCCAGCGAGGTGCCGAGATAGGCGGCCTCCTCGCCGACGAGGTGGCGGCTCAGCACCTCGGCCTGGTCGTAGGCGGGCTCGACGAGGCCGTAGACCATGCCGCGATGCTCGGCGCATTCGCCGAGCGCGAAGATGCGCGGATCGGAACTTGTCATCCGGTCGTCGACCTTGATGCCGCGCCCGACCTCGATCCCGGCGCCTTGCGCGAGAACGGCGTTGGGCCGCACGCCCACCGACATCACCACGAGGTCGGCCGGCAGCACGGTGCCGTCGGACAGGACGAGGCGCTCGACCCGGCCGTCGCCCTCCACATGGGCGGTATCGGCCTTGAGCAGGATGCGGATTCCGCGCGATTCCAGGGCGCGCTTCACGAGGCCGGCGGCGTGATGATCGAGCTGGCGCTCCATCAGCCGGTCCATGACGTGCAGCAGGGTGGTGTCGACCCCGAGCCGCGCGAGGCCGACGGCGGCCTCCAGCCCGAGCAGGCCGCCGCCGATGACGATGGCCTTGGCGCCGGTGACCGCCGCCTTCCGGATGGCCGCCACGTCGGCGAGATCGCGGAACGTGATGATGCCGGGCAGGTCCATGCCGGGCTTCGGCAGGCGGATCGGCAGGGAGCCCACCGCGAGCACCAGCTTGTCGAACGGCAGGACATGGGTCTCGCCGACGATGACGAGGGCGTTCTCCCGGTCGACCTGTGTCACCGGAGCGCCGGTGATGAGGCGGATGCCGTGCTCCTCATACCAGTCGAGCCCGCGAAACGCGCAGGCCGCCTCGTCGACCTCGCCGCCGAGAAGCGACGAGAGCAGGACGCGGTTATAGGCCGCCTGCGGCTCGGCGCCGACGACGGTGACGTCATAGCGGCCGGGCGCGCGCTCGGTCAGCCGCTCCAGGAAGCGCAACGACGCCATGCCGTTGCCGATGACGACCAGACGCTCCTTCATGACGCGCGTCCGATCCTCACGCCGCCATGGCGGGTTTGGCGTGGCGGGCATAGAGGAATTCCAGCACCGCTGCGCGGGCATGGGTGTAGGTCGCGTCCTCCACCAGATCGAGGCGGCGGCGGGGACGTTCGAGCTCGACCTTCAGGATCTCGCCCACCGTGGCCGAGGGGCCGTTGGTCATCATCACGATGCGGTCCGAGAGCAGCACCGCCTCGTCGACGTCGTGGGTGATCATGATCACGGCGTTCTTCAGCCGCGCATGGATGTCCATGAGCGAATCCTGGAGATGGGCGCGGGTGAGGGCGTCGAGGGCGCCGAACGGCTCGTCGAGAAGGAGCACCTTCGGCTCCATGGCGAGCGCGCGGGCGATGCCGACACGCTGCTTCATGCCGCCCGAGATCTCGTTCGGGCGCCGGTCGGCGGCATGGGTCATGTTCACGAGGGCGAGGTTGTGGTCGATCCACTCGGACCGTTCGGCCCTCGACTTCTTGCCCTTGAGCACCTTCTCCACGGCCAGCGCCACGTTCTCGCGCACGGTGAGCCAGGGCAGCAGGGAATGGTTCTGGAACACCACGGCGCGGTCCGGGCCGGGGCTGTTCACCTCTTTCTCCTCGAGGAGGACGCCGCCGGTGGAGGCCTTGAGCAGGCCGGCGACGATGTTGAGCACCGTCGACTTGCCGCAGCCGGAATGGCCGATCAGCGAGACGAACTCGCCCTTGTCGATCTTCACGCTCACGTCGCGCAGCACCTCGTTGGTGCGCCCGGCGCGGGTGAAGCTGATGCCGACATTCTCGATGCTGAGATAGCTCATGGGTCTCGTGTCCCTTGGGGCTCGGGTCTCTGTGCGAGAGGCGGTCGAGGGCGCGGCGCGGGGGCAAGGACCCGGCGCGCCGCGCGGGGTCGTTCAGGCGGTGGCGCCGCGGGTCACGAGGGTGCCGATGAAGGCCACGAACCGGTCGAGGAAGAACCCGATCACCCCGACATAGACGAGGGCGACGATGATCTCGGAGATGTGCGACGAGTTCCAGGCATCCCAGATGAAGAAGCCGATGCCGACGCCGCCGATGAGCATCTCGGCCGCCACGATGGCGAGCCAGGACAGGCCGACGCCGATGCGAAGCCCCGTGAAGATGTAGGGCGCCGCCGAGGGCAGCATGATCTTCACGAAGAACTCGAGCGGGTTGAGCCGCAGCACCGCCGCCACGTTGCGGTAGTCCTGCGGGATGTTGCGGATGCCCACCGCCGTGTTGATGATGATCGGCCAGATCGAGGTGATGAAGATCACGAAGATGGCCGAGGGCTGGCCGTCGCGGAACGCCGCGAGGGAGAGCGGCAGCCAGGCCAGCGGCGGGATCGTGCGCAGCACCTGGAAGATCGGATCGAGGCCGCGCATGGCCCAGTCCGACTGGCCGATCAGGGTGCCGACCATGATGCCGACGACGGTGGCGAGGGCGAAGCCGAAGGCGACGCGCTGGATGCTCGCCGAGATGTGCCAGAACAGGCCCTTGTCGGTGCCGCCATTGTCGTAGAACGGGTGGGCGATGATGTCCCACGCCTCGTTGACGACGCGCGAGGGCGGCGGCAAGCCGGAGGTCGGCCGCGAGCACAGCAGCTCCCAGATCACCAGGAAGGCGACCAGCACCACGATCGGCGGGATCAGGTTCGCGGCGATCTGGCGGAACGTCGCCAGGGTCACGAGCGGCTTGCGCGGCGCCTTCACCGCTGCCGGCTTGGTCGCCGCTTTGGCCGATACCGGGACGGCGATGGTCGAGGTGTTGGCCATCACGCGATCCTCTTGATGCCGAGGCTGGACAGGTAGGCGGCGGGATCGGCCGGATCGAAGACCTTGCCGTCGAAGAAGGTCTCTTTTCCGCGCGAGGTGGAGCTCGGGATCGCGGTGACGCCGAGCGCCTTGGCCGCGTCACGCCACAGATCCTCGCGGTTCACCTTGGCGATCAGCGCCTTGGTGTCCGTCTGCGCGTCGAACTTGCCCCAGCGGATATCCTCGGTGAGGAACCAGAGGTCGTGGCTCTGGTAGGGATACGACGCGTTGTCGTTCCAGAACTTCATGATGTGCGGGCTGTTCTCGACCACGCGGCCGTCGCCGTAATCGATGGTGCCCTTGATGCGCCCGGCGACGTCGCCCACGGGGACGTTCATCCATTGGCGCTTGGCGGCGATGGCCGCGACCTCGTCCTTGTTCCCGGGCTGGTCGCACCACGCTTGCGCTTCCAGCACCGCCATCAGCAGGGCTTTCGTCGCGTTCGGGTACTTCTCGGTGAAGGAAGCCCGCATGGCGAAGGCCTTCTCGGGATGGTCCTTCCAGAGCTCGCCCGTGGTGAGCGCGGTGTAGCCGAGGCCCTGCTGCACGAGCTGCGCGTTCCACGGCTCGCCGACGCAGAAGCAGTCCATCGTGCCGACCTTCATGTTCGCCACCATCTGCGGCGGCGGCACGACGATGGTCTCGATGTCCTTGTCGGGATCGATGCCGCCGGCCGCCAGCCAGTAGCGGATCCAGAGGTCGTGGGTGCCGCCGGGGAAGGTCATGGCCGCCTTCACCGACTTGCCGGCGGCCTTCTTCTTCTCGATCGCGGTTTTGAACACCTTGGAATCGAGGCCGACCTTGGCGTCGAGATATTCCTTGGCCACCGAGACGCACTGGCCGTTGGTGTTGAGCCGGGCCAGGATGTGCATCGGCACGGGCACGTTGTTCTGGGTCACGCGGCCGGCGCTGATCAGGTAGGGCATCGGCGTCAGGATGTGGGCGCCGTCGATGCCGTTCCCCTCGGAACCGAGCACGAGGTTGTCGCGGGTGGTGCCCCAGGAGGCCTGCTTCAGCACCTCGACATCGGGCATGCCGTGCTTGGCGAAGAACCCCTTCTCCTTGGCGACGAAGAGCGGGCTCGCATCGGTGAGGGCGATGAAACCGAGCTTCGCGCCCTTCACCTCGGGACCGGCACCTTGCGCGAAGGCGCCGCCGGGCAGTGCGGTGCGCGCCAGAGCGGCCAGCGACAAGGTCGCTGCTGCGCCCTTCAGGAGAGTGCGCCGGTTGTTCCGAAACCCATCAGTCATGGAGAACTCGATCCCTCGAAGCGTGATCAGCCGACCCGAAACACGAAAAAACCGCCGCCCAAGCGCAACCGAAGGCAGCCGCGAATGCGCGCCAACGGGTACTCGGGTCAGCGGCTCTGCCGACATTGGTGCCCGTCGCCGTTGACGAGCGAAGGGTGTTCAGCAGGTTCCGTGCCAAACGCCGTCCAGCCTGTAACGGCTCTGGGATCGGGAGGTGGTGGGCGCGGGGCGGGCGGGCACGGGTTCGGCCCGCGCCGAAGCGTGCGCTGCACAATCGAGAGGCTTAACCTGCCGTCAAAAGCGGCGCCTTGGCTCGATCAGTCCTTCAGCGTGGCCGATCCTCTAGCGTGGTCGATCTTGCAGCGCCGCATCGAACAGGTCCGGGCGGTAGACCGCGCGGGCCGCGGCGCGGATGTCGTCCGTGGCTGTGAGCTGCCCGGCCCGCAACGCCTGGTCGATGCACCAATCCGCATGGGCGGGATCGGGCCGGTGCGCCGGCTCGCCGAACCGGACGAAACGCGAGTCCCGCCGCCGGCTGCCGTCGGGATCGACGATCACGTCTCCCCGAAGCGCCCGCTCCAGGAGCGGCGCGGGCACCCCGAGATAGGCCTCGCGCGCGAGGAGGGCCGCGAGTTCGGCGCCGTTGCCGGGATCGGCGCACCAGCGCCCGGCCCGGTCGAGGGCGCGCACCAGGGGAGCGCAACGCTCCGCCTCCGATTCAGGCAGAGCCAGAACCTTTTCCGGGCAATCCGGCATGAGCTCGCTGCCGAGAACCGCGATGCGGCCATAGCCCTCGGCGACGGCGACGCTGTTCCACGGGCTGCCGACGCAGAACCCGTCGATCAGCTCGCGCCGCAGGGCCTCGGCGATCTGCGGCGGCGGGATCACCACCAGACGCGTCGTCGCATCGAGGTCGAGGCCGCCGCGCTCGGCGAAGATCCTGAGCTGGTAGGTGTGGCTCGAGAACGGATGAACCGTGCCGAGCGTCAGCGGACGTCCTTCGCCGGCTCTCCGCTCGGCGATGCGGGCGAAGGCGGCGGCCACCGCGTCGACCTCGTCGCCGTCGAGTTCCATCGCCTCCCACAGGGGGCGGGAGAGGGTGACGGCGTTGCCGTTGAGGTTCAGCGCCATCGGTACGCGCAGCCGCGTCTGCGGTCCGCTGAGCCCGAGCGTGCTGGCGATGGCGAGCGGCGCCAGGATATGCGCGCCGTCGAGATGGCCCAGGGCCAGCTTGTCGCGCAGGGTCGCCCAGGACGGCTCGCGCACGAGGTCGAGGGTCAGGCCTTCGGCCTTGGCGAAGCCGAGTTCCGCCGCCGCGATCAGGCCGGCGGCGTCGACGAGGGGGACGTATCCGAGAGCGAGCCTCATCCGAACAGGTCCGCCGTGGTGACGATCGCGCGCGCGATGTCGGCGATCTTGCGCTTCTCGTTCATGGCCTTGCGCCGCATCAGCTTGTAGGCGTCCTCCTCGCTCATGGAGCGGGCGGCCATGAGGATGCCCTTGGCGCGCTCCACGATCTTGCGGTCGGCGAGTTCGCCGCGGGCCTCGACGAGTTCCCGCTGCAGCCGGGCGAAAGCCTGGAAGCGCAGGATCGCGATGTCGAGGATCGAGCGGATGCGTTGGGGATGGAGACCGTCCACCACATAGGCCGAGATTCCGGCATCCACCGCCGCCTGCATCATCGGCACGTCCGAGCGGTCGACGAACATCGCCACCGGCCGCTCGACATGGCGGGACAGGCCCGACATCTGTTCGAGGATGTCCCGGCTGGGGCTCTCCAGATGGATCACCACCACGTCCGGGTTGAGGGCGGCGACCTGGGCGGGCAGGTCGGCTGTGTCGGGGATGATCACGACATGCGCGATCCCGGCCGCGCGCAATCCCTCTTCGAGGATCGCGGCGCGGGCCCGGCTCGGGTCGATCACGGCAACGGTGAAGGAAGGTTCTGTCATCGGAGCCCAACGGGCGGCGGTTCGGCCGGCGCATGCCGGCATCAAGGGCAAGAGGCGTACCTCATACGAGGCTTGTCGACGGGGACCTACCCAAAACCGACGGTGTGGAGAAGGCGCGGGGTCGAAGACGGGAGCCGGTTGACGCCTGATACGATCGAGAAAGGAAATGGCCCAGCTTCCGCCGCAAACCGGGCCGCTTATGGATGCTTCGGGGCGACAGGCGAGGTGTTGGGATGGTGGAGTGCCGCATATCGCAGCCCGTTGAGGACGTCCTCGCATCCGAGGCCAATGCCGGAATGGCGCTTCCGCTGCTGCCGACGCTCGCCTTCGCGGTGATCGTCTCCGCCGCCTCGTTCCTCTGCCAGTCACCGTCCGCTCCGGCTCCCGAGGCCGTCGTCGAAACGCGCGTGGTCCAGATGGAGAGCCGGCCGGCCCAGGCCGATGCGCGGGCCGATGCGACGGATGCGAGCGTGGCCTTCGTGCCTGCCGCCCTCGCCTTCCGCGATCAGTTTCCGCTCCGCGAGCACCTCGTCATGAGCGCCGAGGCCGCGCCGCGCCGCACGGCACCGCGCGTCGCCGCCAAGCCGACCCTGCGGCGCCCGGATGCCGCGCGCTCCGAGGTGGCGAGAATCGAGTCAGGCAAGAGCGATGCGGGCAAGAGCGAGTCAGGCAAGATCGATCCGGTGAAGGCGGACGCCGCCCGTGCTCCGTCGGCGGTCGCCGCGAAAGCGTCTTCCGAGCCGTTCACGGCGCAGGCCGAGGCGGCGGAGGATCTCCTGCCCGATCTCGCCCTCCCCTTCGCGCCGGCCATCTCCGCCCTCAGCCGCGCCGGCAGCTTCGTCGGCGCCCAGAGCGCGGTCGCGGGAGCGAAGGCCCTCGCCCTCGGCAATGTCGTGACCGGACTCGTCGACCGCCTGCCGCTCCAGCGCTGATCCCGGTCGACACGCCCCTCGCGATTTCGGCTCCGTCCAGGGTGCCTTTCCGAGCGTTGCCGCTGGATTCTCCCGTCCTCGGGGACTAGGTGAGCCTTCGTCGGCGATACGGTCGCGACGAGAGCAGTGCCGCGGTGTCCCCGTGGCGGGGATGTGCATGGCGGGACGGATCGAGGATTACGCGCTGGTCGGCGATGGCCGTACCGCTGCGCTCATCGGGCGGGACGGCAGCATCGACTGGATGTGCTGGCCCCGCTTCGATTCCGCCGCCTGCTTCGCCGCTCTCCTCGGCACCGAGGAACACGGGTTCTGGAAACTGTCCCCGGCGGAGAGCGATGCCACGGTCTCGCGCCGCTACCGCGACGGCAGCCTCGTCCTCGAGACGCGCTACGTCACCTCCGGCGGCGAGGTGAAGGTGATCGACTACATGCCGGCCAATGACGGTTCGCACATGGTGCGGATCGTCGAGGGCGTCTCCGGCTCGGTCGACATGCGCATGGTGCTGGCCGTGCGCTTCGATTACGGGCTCGCGGTGCCCTGGGTCTCGCACAACGAACTCGGCGACCTGCGCGCGATCTCCGGTCCTCACAAGGTGGTGCTGCGCACCCGTGCCCCCCTCGACGGGATCGGCCAGACCACGGTCTCCGAATTCGCCGTGGCGGAGGGCGAGAGCATGGCCTTCAGCCTCAGCTACGGCCCCTCCCACGAGGACGACCCGCCGCCGATCCAGCCGCGCAAGGTGTTGTTCGAGACCGACCGCTACTGGCGCGACTGGTCGAGCCGCTGCGCCTCCGGCACGCCCTGGGACGCCATTCTCAAGCGCTCGCTCCTGACGCTGAAGGCACTGATCTACGCGCCCACCGGCGGGATCGTCGCCGCGCCCACGACCTCGCTGCCCGAACAACTCGGCGGGGTGCGCAACTGGGATTACCGCTTCTGCTGGCTGCGCGATTCCACCTTCACGCTCATCGCGCTGATGGATGGCGGTTTCCTCGACGAGGCGCGGGCCTGGCGCGACTGGCTGGTGCGGGCGGTGGCCGGCAATCCGGAACAGGCCCACATCCTCTACGGCATCGCCGGGGAGAGGCTGCTGCCCGAGATCGAGCTCGACTGGCTTCCTGGCTACGAGAATTCGAAGCCGGTGCGCATCGGCAACGCGGCGGTCGACCAGTTCCAGCTCGACGTCTACGGCGAGATCTTCGACGCCCTCTATCAGGCTCGCCAGCGCGGGCTTCTCGGCGATGCCGATGGCTGGCGCGTCGGCCTCGCTTTGCTGGAGCATCTCGAGAAGGTCTGGAGCGAGCCCGACGAGGGCATCTGGGAGGTGCGCGGCGGGCGTCGCCACTTCGTCCATTCGAAGGTCATGGCCTGGGTCGCCTTCGACCGGGCGATCCGCTCCTTCGAGATGGGCGACGGCCCGCCCGCGCCGGTGGATCGCTGGCGCGCGATCCGCGACCACATCCACGAGGAGGTCTGCGAGAAGGGCTTCAACACCGAGCTGAACAGCTTCGTCCAGTATTACGGCGCGAAGACCCTCGATGCGAGCCTGCTCCTCATCGCGCATATGGGCTTCCTGCCCCAGGACGACCCGCGCGTCGTCGGCACGGTGGAGGCCATCGGCAAACACCTGATGCGCGACGGCTTCGTGCTGCGCTACGACACCGAGGATCACAATACCGATGGGCTGCCCGGCGGCGAAGGGGCTTTCCTGCCCTGTAGCTTCTGGTACGCCGACAACCTGATCGGTCTCGGCCGGTGCCGCGAGGCGCGGGAGCTGATCGAGCGCCTGATCGGCGTTTGCAACGATCTCGGGCTCGTGGCCGAGGAATACGACGTGGAAGCCAAACGCCTGGTCGGCAATTTCCCTCAGGCGTTCAGCCACGTCACGCTGGTGAACACGATACTGAACTACAGCCGCGCCAACGGGCCGGCGCGGGAGCGCAGCGGGAAATCCGCTCTCGCCCGGGCCACCTCCCCCAACCAGGGGGACGGCGCAGACCTACAGGACGCCGCGGCGCAGCACAGCTGAGCGCCGCAGGCCTCCCAGACAACAGGAAGACGAGACCATGAGCGGAGCCGAGACCAAGCCGAAGGGCGAGCTGAGCGAGATCGACAAGCTCTCGATCGACACCCTGCGCACCCTGGCGATCGACGCGGTGCAGAAGGCGAATTCCGGCCATGCCGGCGCGCCGATGGCGCTGGCGCCCGTGGCCTACACCCTGTGGAACCGCTACCTGCGCTACGACCCGGCGCATCCGCACTGGCCCAACCGCGACCGTTTCGTGCTCTCGGCCGGCCATGCCTCGATGCTGCTCTACGGATTGCTGCATCTGGCCGGGGTCGCCCAGAGCGATGGCGGCAACGAGCCGGCGATCACCATCGACGACATCAAGAACTTCCGCCAGCTCGACAGCAAGACGCCGGGGCACCCGGAATATCACTTCACCACCGGCGTCGAGACCACCACCGGGCCGCTCGGCCAGGGAGTCGCGAACTCCGTCGGCATGGCGATGGGCGGCCGCTTCCTCGGCGAGACCGTGAACCGGCCCGACCTGCCGCTGTTCGACTTCAACGTCTACGCGATCTGCTCGGACGGCGACCTGATGGAGGGCGTCGCCTCCGAGGCCGCCTCCATCGCCGGGCACCTGCGCCTGTCGAACCTGTGCTGGATCTACGACAACAACACCATCACCATCGAGGGGCATACCGAGCTCGCCTTCTCGGAGGAGGTGGCGACGCGCTTCCTCGGCTACGGCTGGCAGGTGCTGAGGGTGGCCGACGCCAACGACGTCCATGCCATCTCCGGCGCCCTGGAAACCTTCCTCCAGTCCAGCGACCGGCCGACGCTCATCGTCGTCAATTCCATCATCGGCTTCGGCGCGCCGAGCAAGCAGAACACCTCGAAGGCCCATTCGGACGCGCTCGGCGTCGACGAGGTCAAGGGCGCCAAGCGCGCCTATGGCTGGCCGGAAGACGCCCAGTTCCTGGTACCCGACGGCGTGGTCGAGAATTTCCGCGCCGGCATCGGCCAGCGCGGCGCCGAGCTGTTCGCCACCTGGGAAGGCTTCATGGCCGAGGCCAAGGCCGCCGATCCGGCGCTGGCCGAGGAGGTCGACGCCCTGCTCTCGGGCCGGTTGCCCGAGGGCTGGGACAGGGACATCCCGGTCTTCGAGCCCGACGCCAAGGGCATGGCCACCCGCGAATCCTCTGGCAAGGTCCTCAATGCCATCGCCAAGCACGTGCCCCACATGCTCGGCGGCTCGGCCGATCTGGCGCCCTCCAACAAGACCAAGCTCGAATTCGAGGGGGCCGGCACGCTCTCGCCGTTCGAGCCGGGCGGGCGCAATATCCATTTCGGCGTGCGCGAACACGCCATGGGGTCGATCGTCAACGGTCTCGGCCTCGTCGGCCTCCGGGCCTACGGCGCGACCTTCCTGGTCTTCGCCGATTACATGCGCCCGCCGATCCGCCTCGCCGCGCTGATGGAGCTGCCGGTCTTCCACGTCTTCACGCACGATTCGATCGGCGTCGGCGAGGATGGCCCGACCCACCAGCCGGTGGAGCAGCTCCTGACGCTGCGCGCCATCCCCGGCCTCGTCACCCTGCGCCCGGCGGATGCCAACGAGGTCGCGGAATCCTACCGCGTCATCATGAGCCTGAAGGATCAGCCGGCGGTGCTGGCGCTGAGCCGCCAGCCGCTGCCGACCGTCGACCGCAGCAAATACGCCAGCGCGGCGGGCGTCGCGAAGGGCGCCTACGTCCTGGCCGACAGCGAGGGCACGCCCGAGGTCATCCTCATCGGCACCGGCAGCGAGGTCCAGCTCTGCGTCTCGACCTACGAGACCCTGAAGGCGGAGGGCGTGAAGGCCCGCGTGGTCTCGATGCCGTCCTGGGATCTGTTCGAGCGTCAGGACGAGGCCTACCGGAACTCGGTGCTGCCGCCGGAGGTTCTCGCCCGGGTCGCCGTCGAGCAGGGCTCGGTGATCGGCTGGGACCGCTATGCCGGTTCCGCCGGCTCGATCATCGGCATGCACACGTTCGGGTCGTCCGCGCCGATCAAGGACCTGCAGACCAAGTTCGGCTTCACGCCGGAGAAGGTGCTGCAGGCGGCCCGCGACCAGATTGCGCGGCACAAGAACTAGGCCTCGCGGGTTCATGAAGGGATGAGGTGGCCGGATCGTCCTGCCCGCCCCCTCATCCCTGACGGCCTCCTCCGAAACCCTCCACGCGGGGATTTCGGGACGAGGTCCGAGCTTGGTGAGATGATGCCGCCTGTTCCCGTGCGGCACGACGACCACGACGAGGAGATTTCGCATGAACCCGCTCAAGGCTCTCTTCCCGGAACAGGGCCAGGCCGTGTGGCTCGATTTCGTCGCCCGCGGCTTCATCGCGGATGGACGCCTCAAGGCGCTGGTGGACGAGGACGGCCTTCGGGGCGTGACCTCGAACCCGTCGATCTTCGAGAAGGCGATCGGCGATTCCTCGGAATACGACGCGGCGCTTAAGGCGGTGATGGATGCCGGCGACGCCCGCGTGATCGACCTCTACGAGGGCTGCGCCATCGCCGACATTCAGGCGGCGGCCGACGTGCTGCGCCCGGTCTACGATGAGAGCGGCGGCGCCGACGGCTATGTCAGCCTCGAAGTCTCGCCGTATCTCGCCCTCGACACCGAGGAGACGCTCGACGAGGCCCGCCGCCTCCACAAGACGGTGGCCCGCGACAACCTGATGGTGAAGGTGCCCGCCACCCCGGCCGGTATCCCCGCGATCCGGGCGCTGACCGCCGACGGCATCAGCATCAACGTCACCCTGCTGTTCGGCCAGGATTCCTACGAGGAGGTGGCGCGCGCCTTCATCGCCGGCCTGGAGGAGTTCGGCGCCAAGGGCGGCGACGTCTCCAAGGTCGCCAGCGTCGCGAGCTTCTTCATCAGCCGCATCGACGTCGCCGTGGACAAGGCGCTGGACGCCAGGATCGCCGCCGCGAACGATCCCGACGAGAAGGCGGCGCTGGAAGCCCTCAAGGGCAAGGTCGCCATCGCCAACGCCAAGCTCGCCTACCAGCGCTACAAGCGCATCTTCGCCGAGCCGAAATGGCAGGCCCTGGCGGCGAAGGGCGCCAAGCCCCAGCGCCTGCTCTGGGCCTCCACGGGGACCAAGAACAAGGCCTATTCCGACGTGCTCTACGTCGAGGAGCTGATCGGCCGCGATACCGTCAACACCATGCCGCCGGCCACCATGGACGCGTTCCGCGACCACGGCACGGTCAAGCCCGCCATCGAGGAGAATGTCGGCGAGGCCGAGGCGGTGATGGCCCGCCTCGCCAAGGCCGGCATCGATATCGGCGCGGTGGCCAAGCAACTCGTGGACGAGGGCGTCCAGCTCTTCATTGATGCCGCCGACAAGCTCCTCGGCGCGGTAGCGGGCAAGCGCGCCGACTTCCTCGGCGCCAAGCTCGACGGCCAGACCCTGATCCTGGGCGATTCCATCGGCGCCGAGGCGAAGAAGGCCGTCGAATCCTGGCGCGCCTCCGGCGCGATCCGCCGCCTGTGGGCGCATGACAAGACGGTCTGGTCGAATGCCGACGAGGATCGCTGGCTCGGTTGGCTGCGCATCGTCGAGGACGAGCTCGCCCACGTCTCCGAGTACCAGGCCTTCGCCGAGGACATCCGCCAGACCGGCTTCTCCGACGTCGTCGTACTCGGCATGGGCGGCTCCAGCCTCGGCCCGGAAGTGCTGGCCGAGACCTACGGCACCCGCGAGGGGTTCCCGCGCCTGCGCATCCTCGATTCCACCGACCCGGATCAGGTCCGCGCCACGGAAAGCGCGGTGAATCTCGAGACGACCCTGTTCATCGTCGCCTCGAAATCCGGCTCGACCCTCGAGCCGAACGTCTTCCGCGACTATTTCCTCGGCCGGATGAAGGCCGTGGTCGGCGAGCGGGCCGGCGCGCATTTCGTCGCCGTCACCGATCCCGGCTCGGCCATGGAGGAAGCGGCCAAGGCCGATAATTTCCGGAAGATCTTCTACGGCGTGAAGCAGATCGGCGGGCGCTATTCCGTGCTCTCGGCTTTCGGGCTGGTGCCTGCGGCGGCCTCGGGCATCGACGTGAAGGAGTTCCTCGACTCGGCGCGGACCATGGTCCGCTCCTGCGGCCCGGCCGTCCCGCCGGCCCAGAATCCCGGCGTGCTGCTCGGCACTGCCCTCGCCGCCGCCGCTCTCCATGCCGGTCGCGACAAGGTGACGTTCATCGCCTCGCCCGGCATCGACACGTTCGGCGCCTGGGCCGAACAGCTCATCGCCGAATCCACCGGCAAGGACGGCAAGGGTCTGATTCCCATCGACGGCGAGCCGGTGGACGTGCCGGCGGTCTATGGCCACGACCGGTTCTTCGTCTACCTGCGCCTCGACAACCGGGCCGATGCCCGCCAGGACGAAGCCGTGCGCAGCCTCGAACGCGAGGGGCACCCCGTCGCCCACATCATCCTCGCCAACGAGGAGCAGCTGCCGCAGGAATTCTTCCGCTTCGAGATGGCGACCGCCGTCGCCGGGGCACTGCTCGGGATCAATCCGTTCGACCAGCCCGACGTCGAGGCGAGCAAGATCGAGACGAAGAAGCTGTTCGATGCCGCCGAGAAGAGCGGTTCGCTGCCCGGCGAGACGCCGCTCTTCTCCGACGACACCATCGCCCTCTACGCCGACCCGGCCAATGCCGAAGCGTTGCCGCAGACGGCGGAAGGCTTCGAGGCGGCGCTCGCCGCCCATCTCGGCCGGATCAAGGACGGCGATTACGCGGCGCTTCTCGCCTACGTCGCCCGCAACGAGGCCCATCACGCCATCCTGCAGGAAGCGCGCATCGCCCTGCGCGACAAGCGCAAGGTGGCGACCTGCCTCGAATTCGGGCCGCGCTTCCTCCACTCCACAGGCCAAGCCTACAAGGGCGGACCGGATACCGGCGTGTTCCTCCAGATCACGGCCGACCCGTCGGAGGATCTCTCCATCCCCGGCCGTGCCCTCGGCTTCGGCACGGTGGTGGCGGCGCAGGCGCGCGGCGATTTCGCGGTGCTGGCCGAGCGCGGTCGCCGGGCGCTGCGCGTCCACATCAAGGGCGGCGATGTCGAGGCGGGGCTGAAGCGCATCGCCGCGGCGATCAAGGCGGCGGTGGCGTGAGCACGGTCGCGTGATGCGGCCCGCTGGGTCATTCCAGCCCGTCACCTCACCCCGAGATATGCCGCCGTTGTGCGCCTCGAAGGAAGACTCCTTCGAGGCCTCCGCCGCGCTGCGGAGCCTCGGAATGAGGTGGGTCGATAGGACGACGGATCGGTGCCCGGGCTGACGACGCCCCCTCGAAAGGAAATCCCCCAATGCAACTCGGCATGATCGGCCTCGGCCGGATGGGCGGCAACATCGTCCGCCGGCTCCTGCGGGACGGCCATACGGCGGTGGTGTTCGACCAGAATCCCGAGGCGGTGGCGAGCCTCGTCGCCGAGGGCGCGGTCGGCGCGGCGAGCCTCGAAGAGTTCGTCTCCAAGCTCGACGCTCCCCGCGCAGCCTGGGTGATGCTGCCGGCGGGTGCGATCACCGAGGCCACGGTGACGACGCTCGGCGATCTGCTGGCCTCCGACGACTGCATCATCGACGGCGGCAATTCCTTCTACAAGGACGACATTCGCCGCGCCGCCGCCTTGAAGCCGAAGGGCATCCATTACGTCGATGTCGGCACGTCGGGCGGCGTCTGGGGCCTGGAGCGCGGCTATTGCATGATGATCGGCGGCAGCACCGCCGCCCTCGACCGGCTCGACCCGATCTTCAAGACGCTGGCTCCGGGCGCCGGCACGATCTCGAAGACGCCCGGCCGCGAAGGCCGCGATGAGCGCGCCGAGCAGGGCTACATCCATGCCGGACCGAGCGGCGCCGGGCATTTCGTCAAGATGGTCCATAACGGCATCGAATACGGGCTGATGCAGGCCTATGCCGAGGGGTTCGACATCCTGAAACACGCCAATTCGAAGGACTTGGCCGAGGATCAGCGCTTCGACCTCAACATCGGCGACATCGCCGAGGTGTGGCGGCGCGGCAGCGTGGTCTCGTCCTGGCTCCTCGACCTCACGGCGGGGGCGCTCGCAGGCGACGAATCGCTGGAAGGTTTTTCCGGCTTCGTCGCCGATTCCGGCGAGGGGCGCTGGACGCTCAATGCGGCCATCGAGGAATCGGTGCCGGCCAACGTCCTCTCGGCCGCTCTCTACGCCCGCTTCCGCTCGCGGGAGGATGCCTCCTACGCGGACAAGCTGCTCTCGGCCATGCGCAAGGGTTTCGGCGGACATGTCGAGCCGAAATAGCCCGCCGGAGAGCCGTTTCAGGAACGAGCAAGGAGACCGAGCCGCCTCATGATCCCGCTACCGAACAATTCGGAACTCTTCCCCGATGGCGAGAGCGTCGCCCGCGCGGCGGCCGACCGGCTGGTGGCTCTCTGTGCCGAGAGCAAGCAGGAGCGCATCGCAGTCTGCCTCTCGGGCGGCTCTACCCCCAAACGCCTCTACGCGCTGCTGGCCGGGCCCGATTACGTCGGGTCTCTCCCCTGGGACCGCCTGCACTGGTTCTTCGGCGACGACCGGTTCGTGCCCTGGACCGACCCGTTGAGCAACGTGCACATGGCCCGGACAGCCTTCGGCGACGCGCCGATCCCCGAGGACCACTGGCATTGTATTCCCGCCGACGGCACGCTGGAGGAGGCGGCCACCGCCTATGCCGCGACCCTGCGCGATGTCTACGGCGCGGACCGTCTCGACCCCGCCCGCCCGCTCTTCGACCTCGTCCTCCTCGGCCTCGGTGAGGACGGGCACACCGCCTCTTTGTTTCCGGGGAAGCCGGGGCTCGACGAGCGCGAGGCCTGGGTCGCGCCGGTCCCCGAGTCCGGGCTTGACCCGTTCGTGCCGCGCATCACCCTCACCTTCCCGGCCCTCGCCTCGTCGCGCCGGCTTCTCGTGCTGGTGACGGGAGCGGGCAAGCGCGAACCCCTCACCCGTATCGCCAACGGCGAGGACCTGCCCGCGCGCCGCATCTCCAGCGTCGGCGACCTGACATGGCTGCTCGACCGCGCGGCCGCAGATTTCGGGTGAGATCGCGCAAAGCCGTCTCACGAAACCTTTCAGGTGAGCGAGGGCCCGCTGGCGCGATGACCCCTTGGCAGCCTCGCATGTCGAGCCTACGTTACATGTAACGTAATCGGAAAGGGTTCGTCGTGTCCGTATCCGTCGGTGAGCGCGTACGAAAGCGGCGTGCCGCGCTCCGGGCAGCCGGCTTGCGACCGGTCCAGATTTGGGTGCCCGATACACGAAGGGCGGGCTTTGCCGAAGAATGCGGGCGGCAGGCCGGTATCGTGGCGGCGGCGGACGCGGCGGACCGGGAGCTGGATGCCTTCCTGGATGCCGCGCTCCTCGATATGCTCCCCGAACGCGAGGCATGAAGCGGGGCGATCTCGTCACCATCGCCATGCCCGGCGATTTCGGCAAACCTCGCCCGGCGCTCGTCATTCAATCGGACGTCTTTCACCAGACCGGCACGGTGACGGTCCTGCTGATATCCGGCACGCTGGTCGATGCTCCCCTGATCCGGACGACGATCGAGCCGACGCCGGCCAATGGCTTGAAGAAACGCTCGCAGGTCATGGTGGACAAAGCCATGTCCGTGAAGCGCGAGAAAATCGGCGGGACGATCGGCCATCTCGATGCCGAGACGATGCTGGCGGTGACGCGTGCGCTGGCCGTGTTCTTCGCCATAGCCTGAGCGCGGTTCATCTCACCGCCGGTCAGGGCGATGTCCGCTCCTGCGCGTTCGGCACAAGACTCGTCCAGGGATCGACCGCTACGCCTTCAGCACCGGCTCGGCGATCTCGCCGCTGCCGCGCCGGGCGAGGTAGGCCGGCTGGAACAGGCACATGCGCACCGCGTCGCGGTACTTGCCGTTGACGAAGAATTCGTCCTTCAGGATGCCCTCCGGCACGAAGCCGCAGCGCTCGTAGATGCGCACGGCGCGGGCATTGTCCTTGTCCACGTGCAGGTAGAGCTTGTGGATGTTGAGGACGCTGAAGGCGTAATCCATGGCGATCCGGGTGGCGCGCGGCGCGTAGCCCTGGCCCTGGAAGGCCGGGTGGATCGCGATCTGGAATTCGCAGCGCCGGTGCAGGTGGTTGATCTCCACGAGCTCGACGAGACCGGCCGGCGCACCTTCCGAATTGGCGATGATGAAGCGCCGCTCGGTCTGGTTGTGGATGTTGCGCTCGTAGAGCTGCGCCAGTTCGGCGAAGGACTCGTAGGCCTCCTCGAACCAGTAGCGCATGATGCTGTCGTTGTTGTTGAGCTGATGCACGAACATCAGGTCCTCGCGCTCCAGCGGGCGGAGCTTCACCGGACCGTCGGCGGCGATGGTGCGGGGAACGAAGGCGGTCGCGGTCATGGGGTCACGCATTCTGCGATGAGACGGCGCATGAACGCCTCGCCCGATTCGAGCGCCGCGAGGGTGATGTATTCGTCGGGCTGGTGAGCCTGGTCGATGGAGCCCGGACCGCAGACCACGGTGGGGATGCCCGCCATCTGGAACCGCCCGGCCTCGGTGGCATAGGGGACCGAGATGGTGTGGTTGCGCCCCGCCACCCGCAGGGTCAGGCGCTCGGCCTCGGAGCCCGGCTCGGGGGCGAGCCCCGGCACCGCGACTTCCTCGATGGTCTCGATCCGCCCGTAATCGCCGTAGCGGTTGAGTCGCCCCGTCAGCACCGTCTCGACCTTGGCCGCGAACAGGGCCGGGATCTCGCCCATGTCGAGATCGGGCAGGCCGCGGAACTCCCAGTGGAAGGTGCAGACCTTCGGCAGGATGTTGCGCGCCGTTCCGCCGGAGATCGTGCCCACATGGACGGTGGTGGAGGGTGGGTCGAACCGGCCGGAGGCGTCGCCCCGCTCGATCATCGCATCGGCGATGCGGTTGAGCTCGGAGACCAGCTCGGCCGCCGCCATCACCGCATTGGCGCCGAGCATCGGCTTGGCCGAATGCGCCTCGTGGCCGTGGACGGTGGTGAGATAGGTGACGATGCTCTTATGCGCATCGGCGACGTCGAGGTCGGTGGGCTCACCGACGATCACCGCGCCGGGACGCGGCAGGTCCGCTCCGAACCGGGCGATGGTGTCGGCGACGCCGAGGCAGGTGGTTTCCTCGTCGTAAGAGAGGAGGATGTGGATCGGGCGCTTCAGATCGGCCGCGATCATGTCCGGCACGGCGGCCAGAGCCAGGGCGCAGAAGCCCTTCATGTCGACGGCGCCGCGGCCATAGGCGCGCCCGTCGGCGATGCGCAGGGCGAAGGGGTCGGTCGTCCAGGCCTGGCCCGTCACCGGCACCACGTCGGTATGGCCGGACAGGACGATGCCGCCATCGGCCATCGGGCCGATCGTGGCGAAGATCGCCGCCTTGTCGCCCTGCGCGTTCGGGATGCGCACATGGCTCACGCCCCAGCCGTCGAGATAGGCGCAGACGCTGTCGATCAGCGCGAGATTGGAGCGCGAACTCTCGGTGTCGAAGGCGACGAGGCGCGCCAGCAGGTCGAGCGTGGTCAGCCGTTCTCCGCCACGCGACATCGGCTTAATGGACGCTGCGGCGGACGTGCGGCGAATCGAGGGAGAAGGCGGGGATCTCGGCCTCGAAGCTTTCGCCGGCAGTGGTCGACATCGTGTAGCTCCCGGCCATCAGGCCGTCCGGCGTGGTGAGCGGGCAGCCGCTGGTATAGCTGAACGACTCGCCGGGTCCGAGTACCGGCTGCTTGCCGACGACGCCGGCGCCGCGCACCTCCTGGGTCTCGCCGCGTCCGTCGACGATGCGCCAGTGACGCGAGCGCAATTGCACCTGCTCGGAGCCGTTATTCACGATCTCGACAGTGTAGGCGAAGAAATAGCGGCTTTCGTCGGGGGAGGATTCCTCCTCGACGAAGCGGGGCTGGACGGTCACGCTGATGCCGCGCGTCTGGGCCTTGTACATCGCCTTCAAAGCCTCCCGTGCCGTCGCCTACCCGAAGCGACATAGCCTTTTCGCCGTGGTACGTCCCGGGCGAAATCTCGTCAATCGCGCTGAATGCGGGGGCTGCCCGCGCAATCGGAAGGTCGTGTCCCGTGGTCGAGGAGACCCTCTCGCGTCTGCCGGCACCGTCTCCCGGCCGTGCCGTTCTCGCCAGTCTGGCGATCGCGGTCCTGGCCGCCGCCTTCGCCTGGACCATGCCGGAACGGAACGGATGGGCCGCCCTGGCACTCGGGGGCGCGCTCCTCCTCGACGGCCTCGCGCTCCTCGCCGGCGGATATCTCGCCCGGCGCGGTCCCGCGCCCCGGATCGCCGGCCTGCCGTCGCTGGTCCTGGCCTTCGGCCCGGCGGCCGGCCTCGGCGCGGTGCTGTTCGCCGTAGCACTCCTGCTCTGGCCGGCGGGGTTTCCCCCGGTGGCGAGCGCGCTCGCGGGCCTGATCGCCATGGGCGCCATCGCCCGCCTCGTCGTCGCCTGGATCGTGCTGAGAGTCGATCGCGAGGAGGAGGCTTAACCGCGCCTTCAGCGATCCGGTGGGATGATGGACCGAACCATGCGGCATTCCTGATCCCCAGCCGGGGAAGGCGGCCCAGTGCTGAGCGGGCGACACGAGACCATGCCGGATACCAAGCAGGACACGGCGCCACCGCGCCCGCACCCTTCCGGTGGCATTCTGGCGGCACAGGGGATCCAGGCCCTGCATGCGGCCGGCGCCATCCTGCCCGAAAGCCCCTTCGCGGCCGATCAGGTTCAGCCGGCGAGCCTCGACCTGCGCCTGGGGTCTCGCGCCTTCCGCGTGCGCACCAGCTTCCTGCCGGGCGCCCGTCCCGTCACCGCCTGCATCGAGGCCTTCGCCCTCCACGAGATCGACCTGACCAAGGGCGCGGTGCTGGAGACCGGCTGCGTCTACATTGCCGAACTGCAGGAGACCCTGGCCCTGCCCGCGGATGTCGCCGCCAGCGCCAACCCCAAAAGCTCCACCGGCCGCATCGACGTGTTCACCCGCGTCATCACCGACCGGGGACAGGCCTTCGATCAGGTCGAGGCCGGGTATCGGGGCCGGCTCTATGCCGAGATCTCGCCGCGCACCTTCCCGGTCCGCGTCCGCACCGGATCGCGCCTGTCGCAGATCCGTTTCCGCCGCGGCGAACCGCGCCTGTCCGACACGGAGCTCGCCGCCCTCCATGCCGCCACCCCGCTGGTGGCCTCGGCCAACCCGTCGTTCCAGGGCGGCATCGCCGTCTCCGTCGATCTCGCCGGGTTCGGAGGGCTCATCGGCTACCGCGCCAAACGCCATACCGGCCTCGTCGACGTGGACGCGCCCGGCCGGCACGCCATCGCGGATTTCTGGGAGCCCCTCCCCGCCGACCAATCCGGCGCGCTGATCCTCGATCCCGGCCAATTCTACATCCTGGCCTCGAAGGAGGCCGTGCAGGTGCCGCCCGATTTCGCGGCCGAGATGGTGCCGTTCGATCCGCTGGTGGGCGAGTTCCGGGTCCATTACGCCGGCTTCTTCGACCCCGGCTTCGGCTTCGCCGCGGCGGGAGGCGCCGGTGCGCGAGCGGTGCTCGAAGTGCGCTCGCGCGACGTGCCGTTCCTGCTCGAGGACGGCCAGATCGTCGGCCGCCTCGTCTACGAGCGCATGGCCGAGCGGCCCGCCGCCCTCTACGGGGCGGATGCCGGGTCGAACTACCAGGCGCAGGGACTCAAGCTGTCGAAGCACTTCGCCTGAAGGAAGCACGTCGCCTGAACGAAGAACTTGGCCCGAAGACGGAAACACGTCGATCCGCGAGATCCGCTCCCGACGCCTTGATCACCGGCTCCGGCTTGGACGGGACCACCCCTTCGACATGAAACGGGGAGGGGCCACGCCGTGACCTCTCCCCTCCGGTATCATCGGACCGCTGTCGGCTCAGTTGCGGCCGCCCTTGGTGCCGGCCTCGGCGCCGCCTTGCTCGGCACCACCGCCGCTCCGACCGTTCATGCCCGTCGACTTCATGCCGCCGCGGTCGCCGCGGTCGCCGCGATCTGCCGCGTTGCGGATGCCCGAGCGCTCGGAACCACCCTCGCGACCGGCATTGCGGGTCTCGCCGCGTTCCGCCTCGTTCCGCTGCATGCCGCCGCGTCCACCATTGCCGGGATTGGCCTCGTCGCCACGCTGGCCTTCCCGACGGACCTGTCCTTCGCTCCGCATCGAGGAACGGGTCGAGACACGCTCCTCACCGCCGCGAGCGCGTTCGCCAAAGCGGCCACTCACCGTCACACGATCGCGGCCGCTCCGGGCCGTGGTCACGGTGAGGCGACGATATTCGGGTGAGCCATAGACCACGCGCTGACCACGGATGAACACGTAGCGCGCGCCCGGGCGACGCCGCTCGGTCACGCGGACGGAGACGAGGCGACGGTATTCCGGTGACCCGTAAACGACGCGCTGACCGCGGATCGTCACCATCCGCCGGCGTCCGGTCTCGCCATAGCGATGGCCGCCACGGCGCTCGACGACCACGAGGCGGCGATATTCGGGCGATCCGTAGACGACCCGCTGGCCGTGGATCGTGACGGTACGGCCGGAGCGATGGCTGCCGCCCTCGTAACGTCCGCCGACGCGGGTCGTGCTCCGCTCCGTGCGGCTCTCGCGGGTCTCGCTCCGGTCGCGGTTCATCCGGCCGCCGGTCTCGGCGCGCATCGACCCACGGTCGCCGCGCATTCCGTCACGCTCACCGCCCTCGCGGCCGCTATCCCGGCGCGCCGTGTCCTGCTTCTGCGAGTCGCCTCCGGTCGCACCGGAATCACGGTTGCCCATCGCCCCTTGAGTCGTCGATCGGTCGGCCTTCGCTTCGCCGCCACGAGCCCCCTGCCCGCCACCGGCGCCGTCCCGCGTGCTGGCTCCGCTCGATGCGCCGACACTGCTCCTCGAGTCACCGCTCGCCGCTCCCTGCGCGAAGACAGATGTCGACATCAACAATGCCGCAAGACCCAATCCAAATCTCGTCATGGACGTTTCTCCCATAGCTTTTGAGCCATCGGAACGTCGACATCGGCAAAATGGTTCAGAAGAAAAACCAAATCTTCCGGGTTTGAACTCTCGGCATGGTGCTCGCAACTGAGGCGTGCGCGGAGCGAGGTTTGAGAAAGCTCGTCAAATACTGTGACGGAAGCAATTATGGCCAAGCTTTCATTCGAGCCGAGAACCGTGTGAGCCGAGAATTTTGCGAACCAAGAATATTGTCCGATCGCAGGGGGCCGATCCTCGGTACCGCTGCGTCGGTCGCCGCGCCTCTGCCGCGTGGCGACCGTCGTTCTATTCCGACTCGCCGGTCTGCGCCTCGACCTCGGCCGGGTCGATGTCGTAGCGCCGCGAGCAGAATTCGCAGGTGATGCCGATGCGGCCGTCCTCGGCGATCATGTCGCTGCGTTCCTGCGGCGCGAACGAGCGGATCATCCCCATCACGCGCTCGGGCGAGCAGCGGCATCGCTCCTGGATCGTTTGCGCCTCGAACACCCGCACGCCGCGCTCGTGGAAGAGACGGTAGAGCAGCCGCTCGGAGGAGACCTCCGGATCGACCAGTTCATGGTCCTCCACCGTACCGACGAGGCTGCGCGCTTCCACCCAGGCATCGTCCTCACGGACCTCACCGGAGCCGAGATGGGCATGGCCCTCGGGGATGTCGCCGGGCGGGAGGTCGGCGAGCCTGGCGCGGTCGATGGATTGCGGCAGGAACTGAACCAGCAGCCCGCCCGCGCGGTAGGTCTTCTCGCCATGGGCGAACTGCTCGGCCACCGCGAGGCGGACCTGGGTCGGGATCTGTTCGGACTGGCGGAAATACTGGTGCGCCGCCTGTTCCAGGCTCTGTCCCTCCAGGGCGACCACGCCCTGGTAGCGGCTGAACGCGTTGCCCTGGTCGATGGTCATGGCGAGATGCCCCTGCCCGATCAGGTCGGCATCCTTCTGCGGAGTGTCGCCCAGCGCTTCGACGCGCCCGGCATCGAAGCGCGCGGTGGCGCGCAGGCGATCGGGCGCCTCGAAATCGACCACGATCATCTCGACCGGGCCGTCGGTCTTGGTCTGGAGCTGGAACCGGCCCTCGAATTTCAGAGACGAGCCGAGTAGCACGGTGAGCGCCGCCGCCTCGCCCAGCAACCGCGCCACCGGATCGGGATAGCCGTGTCGGCGCAGGATGGTGTCGACGCTGGGGCCGAGCCGCACCACGCGGCCGCGCACGTCCAGCGCTTCCACCGAGAACGGCAGGGCGACGTCGTCGGCACCCTCGATGACGGTGGCGGAAATCTCGTGTCCGGAGGTCATGGCCTCTCCCTGTCTCTTGCTTCGTGCTCTTCGGCTATGTGGGTGCCTTGCCGTGTCTTCGCATCGCGCTCAAGGGTGAGCCACGGTCGATGTACCCCGTGAGGGGGTGACGTCACCGATGTCGCGAATGGGACGGAGGGCCGAGAGGCGTCGCCATGCGGTGGGGACTGAGCTTTAGGGGCGACCTCGCAAAACTCGATGCGACAGGTCTCTCCGAAAGATTGGAGCGGCTCATCGCCGAACGCGACGATGTCGCAGACTCGATAAGCACCTTCGAAACGGTCGGAAACAAGTGGCTCTACCAGAGCGGCTGGGGAATGCCGTTCGGACGCGGACTTGTGCATGCGGCGATCATCTATCGCATCCAAGCCGTCTTGTATGGCGGATCGCCGCGGCGCGGATTGGGGCGCCTCTATGTCATCGACTGTGAACTGAAGGATGTGCTGGACGAATGCCGGAACCGCCTATCTAGGACGGCTTGGTTCAGGACGATCCGAGCCACAGACGACGATTTTCGGGATCCGCATTGGACAGATGGACGCCTGGAAACAGGCCTACCTCACCACGACGGCGAAGCCCCGGTGAGACACAAGCCTAGCCGCCGGCTCGACGCCCTCGCCCAATTGGCAAGTGCGAAGGCGGGATGACGTATCGGGCCTCAAGCCCCGCCCGCCCCCAGGCACCACGCCAGAATGCCCTTCTGCGCGTGGAGCCGGTTCTCGGCCTCGTCGAACACCACCGAGCGCGGACCGTCCATGATCTCGGCCGTCACCTCCTCGCCGCGATGGGCGGGGAGGCAATGCATGAAGATCGCGTCGGTCTTCGCCGCCGCCATCAGCGTGGCGTTGACCTGATAGGGCGAGAGCAGGTTGTGGCGGTAATGCTCGTCCTCGTCGCCCATCGAGACCCAGCAATCGGTGACGACGGCGTCCGCCCCGTCCACCGCCTCGAACGGGTCGGTGGTGACGTTGATGCGCGCGCCCTCGGCTTTCGCCCAGTCGAGCAGGGCCGACGGGGCCGAGAGTTCGGGCGGGGCCGCGATGTTGAGGGTGAAGTCGAAACGCGCGGCCGCATGTGCCCAGGAGGCGAGCACGTTGTTGGCGTCGCCCGACCAGGCGACGGTCCGCCCCTTGATCGGCCCGCGATGCTCCTCGAAGGTCAGGACGTCGGCCATGATCTGGCAGGGATGCGAGACCTTGGTCAGCGCGTTGATCACCGGGACGCTGGCATATTGCGCCAGTTCCAGCATCAGGTCGTGGTCGAGGATGCGGATCATGATCGCGTCGATGTAACGCGACAGCACGCGGGCGGTGTCGCCCACGGTCTCGCCGCGGCCGAGCTGCATTTCGCTGCCGGTGAGCATCAGCGTCTCGCCGCCGAGTTCGCGCATGGCGACGTCGAACGAGACCCGGGTGCGGGTGGAGGGCCGGTCGAACACCATCGCCAGCATCTTGCCCGTCAGCGGTCGCTCGGCCGCGATCTCGCCCTTGCGGCGGCGCGACTTCATCTGCGCGGCCGAAGCCAGCACGGCGCGAAGGTCCTCGCCGGAGAAATCCTTGAGGTCGAGGAAGTGGCGGGGCCCGGTTGCGGTCCCGTTGATGTGGGGAATCATTGGTCCGTTCTTCGTCTCGTGCGTCTGGGCATCTCGGGCGTGATCGCGCGGTGCGCCGGTTATTCCGCCGCGCCGCGCATCTGCGCTTCGAGCCGGTCGGCCGTGGCATCGATGCGCTTCACCGCCTCGGCCACGTCCGCCTCGGTGATGATCAGCGGCGGCAAGAGCCGGACCACGTTGTCGCCGGCGGGAATCACCAGCAGATGTTCGTCGCGCGCGGCCGCCGTGAAGGCGGTGTTGGGCACGCCGAGCTTGAGGCCCAGGATCAGCGCGGTTCCGCGAATCTCGGAGATGGTTCCGGGATGGCGATCCATGACGGCGGCGAGCTGCTGCTTCAACAGCAGGCCCATCCGCAGGACGTGGTCGAGGAAACCCTCGGCCAGCACCACGTCGAGCACGGCGTTGCCGACGGCCATGGCGAGGGGGTTTCCGCCGAAGGTGGTGCCGTGACTGCCCGCAATCATCCCGCGCGCGGCCTCGGCCGTGGCGAGGCAGACGCCCAGCGGGAAGCCGCCGCCGATGCCCTTGGCTGCGCTCATGATGTCGGGGGTGACCCCGGACCATTCATGGGCGAACAGGCGGCCGGTGCGGCCGACGCCGGTCTGGACCTCGTCCATGATGAGGAGGAGGCCGTGCTCGTCGCACAGCGAGCGCAGGTCGCGCAGCATCTCCGGCGGCACCGTGCGGATGCCGCCCTCCCCCTGGATCGGCTCGATCATGAGGGCGGCGGTCTCAGGACCGATCGCCGCCAGCAGCGCCTCGCGGTCGTCGAAGGGCACCTGATCGAACCCGTCGACCTTGGGGCCGAAGCCCTCGATGTATTTCTGCTGGCCGCCGGCGGCGATGGTCGCCAGGGTCCGGCCGTGGAAGGCACCCTCGAACGTGACGATGCGGAACCGCTCGGGATGTCCCCCGGCCGCATGGTACTTGCGCGCCATCTTGATGGCGGCCTCGTTGGCCTCGGCACCGGAATTGGCGAAGAAGGCCACGTCCGCGAAGGTCGCGTCCACCAGCCGCCGACCGAGCCGCTCGCCCTCGGGAATCTCGAACAGGTTCGAGGTGTGCCACAGCTTCTGCGCCTGCTGGGTCAGCGCCTCGACGAGATGCGGGTGGGCGTGGCCGAGCGCGTTGACGGCGATGCCGGCACCGAAATCGAGAAATCGCCTGCCGTCGCGCGCCACGAGCCAGGCACCCTCTCCGCGCTCGAAGGCGATCGGAGCCCGGGCGTAGGTCGGCAGAAGGGCGGATGTCACGATCCCGTACTTCCCGTGTGTCAAAGCGGGCGCTCGCGGAGCGCACCCGCACCAAATGAAAGTGCCGCCTCGAAAGCGGGCGGCACGGCTGCGATTACTAGAGAATTGGCCCGTTCTGTCAATGATGTGGCGTGTTCACAGGACCGACATGCCTGGCAACTAGGCTGTGGTGCCGCGCACATCTCGACGGCCGCCGGCCGGCCTCGGTGACCGGTGACACGGGCTCTGCGATGGCGCGCGAGCGGCTTGCGCGACGAGGCGCGATCATGCTCAGTCCCGCCGCGATCTTCGGGGACCTCTCTCGCGACCCGTCGCCCTCCCGGCGACGGCCCCGGACGAACAATAAGGACGACGACGGATGAGCACGGTCAAGGAACGCCTGGATGCCCTCGGTCTGGTCCTGCCCAAGGCGGCGGCGCCGGTCGCGAACTACGTGCCCTTCATCCGCACCGGCAACCTGGTGATCGTCTCCGGCCAGATCTGCTTCGGCGTCGACGGAAAACTCGCGGCCGCCCACACGGGCAAGCTCGGTGCCGAGGTCTCGCCCGAGCACGGCATCGCCGCGGCCAGGCTCTGCGCCCTCAACGTGCTGGCGCAGGTCCAGGCGGCGGTCGGCGATCTCGACCACGGCGTGGTGCAATGTCTGCGGCTCGGCGGCTTCATCAACGCGGTGCCGACCTTCGCGGGCCTCGCCGGCATCATGAACGGCGCCTCCGACCTGATGGTCGAGATCCTGGGCGATCGTGGCCGGCATGCGCGCTCCACCGTGGGTGTCGCCGAACTGCCCCTCGACGCCGCCGTCGAGGTCGAGGCGATGTTCGAGGTGAAGTGAAGGTGGGGCCGAACGCCCCCGCCTGGCTGACGGCGCGGCCGATCGCCCATCGCGGCCTGCACGACCGCGCGGCGGGCATCCCCGAGAACACCGTGGCGGCGGCGCAAGCCGCCGTCGCGCACGGATACGCCATTGAGTGCGACGTCCAGATCAGCGCCGATGGCGAGGCGATGGTGTTCCACGACGAGGCCTTGGGACGCCTCACCGGCGCCGTCGCCCTCGTCGCCGAGACGCCGGTCGCGGCGCTGGCGGCGCTCGCCGTCGCCGGCTCGTCCGAGACCATCCCCACGCTGCCCGACTATCTCGCTGCCATCGCCGGCCGGGTGCCGCTCGTGATCGAGATCAAGTCGCGGTTCACCGGCGACCTGCGCCTGACCGAACGGGTGGCCGAGATCGTCCGGAGCTATGACGGCCCGGTGGCGGTGAAATCGTTCGACCCGTCCCTCATCGCGGCGTTCGCCGGTCTCGCGCCGGATATCCCGCGCGGGATCGTCGGCGAGACCCGTCAGGACGATCCGGCCTATGCGACGATGTCGGACAGCCTGCGCCGCTCACTCTCCGACCTGCTCCATCTCGCGACGAGCCGTCCCGATTTCCTGTCCTGGCGGGTCGACGATCTGCCCTGCGCCGCCACCTTCCTGTGCCGCCATCTCGGCCGCATGCCGGTGATGACCTGGACCGTGCGCAACCCCGACCAGCGCCGCAACGCACAGGACCATGCCGACCAGATGGTGTTCGAGGGATTCAGACCCTGAGCGCCTCAACCCGGACGGTTCTGGAGGTAGGATGATGCGGACGGTCGGCTTGTCCGGTTCCATTGCCGGTCTTGCCCATCCTGAATTCCTTGCCCATCCTGGATCCATGGCCGCGTCCTCCTCACGCGCTTGTCCCTTCGCGCGACCGGGCTAGATTGCGCCTATGGAAAAGACCGGATCGACAGCCGAGGCTGCGCTGGATTCCGCCCTGACCCTGCAGGTTCGCGCGGTCACGGGCCTGACCCAGATTCCCGCTTCGGAATGGGATGCCTGCGCCACCTCGCCGGAGACCCTGTCGGCGGGGGACGAGACCCACAATCCGTTCGTCTCCCACGCCTTCCTCTCGGCGCTGGAAGATTCCGGCTGCGTCTCGCGCAAGACCGGCTGGCTGCCCCTCCACGTGGCGGTGGAGCGCGCGGGGCGGCTCGTCGGGGTCGCGCCGTGCTACCTGAAATCTCACAGCCAGGGCGAATACGTGTTCGACCATGGCTGGGCCGACGCCTACGAGCGCGCCGGCGGGGATTATTACCCGAAGCTCCAGGTCAGCGTGCCGTTCACGCCGGTGACCGGCCCGCGCTTCCTGATCGCGCCGGGGCAGGACGTGGCCGAGGCGGCCTCCGCGCTCGTCGCCGGCCTGCGCGCGCTCAGGGCAGAGACCAAGGCCTCCTCGATCCACGTCACCTTCATGCAGGAGCGCGAGTGGGAGCAGGCCGGCGAGCTCGGCATGCTCCAGCGCGTCGACCAGCAGTTCCACTGGACCAACCAAGGCTATGCCGGGTTCGAGGATTTCCTCGGGGCGCTGGCTTCGCGCAAGCGCAAGGCGATCCGGCGCGAGCGCCGCGACGCCCTGGCCAACGGGATCACCATCGAGCACGTCACCGGCGCCGACCTGACGCCGGCCCATTGGGACGCGTTCTACGAGTTCTATTCCGATACCGGCGCGCGCAAATGGGGCCGGCCCTATCTCAACCGCCTGTTCTTCGGCCTGCTCGGCGAGCGCATGCCCGAGCGCGTCCTGCTGGTGATGGCCAAGCGCGAGGGGCGCTACGTCGCGGGCGCCATCAACCTCATCGGAGACGTGGCCCTCTACGGCCGGAACTGGGGCTGCAACGAGGACCACCCGTTCCTGCATTTCGAGGTCTGCTACTATCAGGCCATCGATTTCGCGATCGCGCGCGGCCTCCGGCGGGTCGAGGCCGGCGCGCAGGGGGAGCACAAGCTCGCCCGCGGCTACGCCCCGGTGCTGATGCATTCCGCCCACGACATCGCCGATCCCGGCCTGCGCCGGGCCATCGCCGATTACCTCCGCCGCGAGCGCGAGCACGTGGTCGAGGCGGCCTCGATGCTCGGCGAGATGACCCCCTTCCGTCGGGACGGCACGATTCCCGCTCCCGACAGCTCGAACCAAGAGAATCCCGACCAAGAGACCCCCGACCGAGGGGCTTCGGATCGGCAGACCCCGGATCAAGAGGAGCGTTCATGAGCCCGATCGACCGCATCAAGGCCTTCGCCGACGACCTCACGGCGATCCGCCGGGACATCCACGCCCATCCCGAGATCGGCTTCGAGGAGGTGCGCACCTCGAATCTCGTGGCCGAGCAGCTGGAGCGCTACGGCATCGAGGTCCATCGCGGGCTCGGTGGAACCGGCGTCGTCGGCGTGCTCGAGGGACGATCGGCCAAGGGCCGCCGCATCGGCCTGCGGGCCGAGATGGACGCGCTGCCGATCGAGGAGGAGACCAACCTCCCCCATCGCTCGACGATTCCGGGCAAGATGCACGCCTGCGGTCATGACGGGCACACCACCATGCTGCTCGGCGCGGCGCGCTACCTCGCCGAGACCCGCGATTTCGACGGCACCGCCCTGTTCGTGTTCCAGCCGGCGGAGGAAGGGCTCGGCGGCGCCCGCGCCATGCTCGCCGACGGGCTGTTCGCGCGCTTCCCCTGCGACGAGATCTACGGGCTGCACAACACGCCCAGCGGCCCGCACGGCAAGCTCAAGATCCGTCCCGGCCCGATGATGGCGGCGGCCGATTTCTTCGACATCCGCATCACCGGGCGTGGCGCCCACGCGGCCGAACCCCATCGCGGCCTCGATTCCATCGTGGCGGCCTCGGCCCTGGTCCAGGCGATGCAATCCATCGTCTCGCGCAATGCCGACCCGCTGAAGAGCGCGGTGGTCTCGGTGACTCAGATCCATGCGGGTGCGGCCTACAACGTCATTCCCGAGGGCGCCCATCTCGCCGGCACGGTGCGGACCTTCGATGCGGGCGTGCGCAAACTCGTCTCCGCGCGCATCCGCGAGATCGCCAAGGGCATCGCCCTCGCCCACGGCGTCACGATCGAGGTGGATCTCCGCGACGTGTTCTCCGTCCTCGAGAACAGCGCCGACCATGCGGCGGCGGCGGCGGAGATCGCCCGCGAGATCTTCGGGGCCGAGGGCGTCGACGACGACACCGTGCCGCGCATGGGCAGCGAGGATTTCGCCGACATGCTGATGGCGGTGCCGGGCGCCTATGCCTGGATCGGCGCGACGCCGGGGCCGGGCCTGCACAACGCGGCCTTCGATTTCGACGACAGCATCATCCCGCTGGGCAGTTCCTACCTCGCCCGCCTGGTCGAGAGACGCACCGCCGCATGACCCGCCTCCACGACCTCACCCCGAAGGCCGCCGACGGGGCGCCCTACCCGCTCGCGCAGCATCGGGGCAGGGTCGTGCTCGTGGTCAACACCGCCTCGAAATGCGGCTTCACGCGGCAATATGCGGATCTCGAGAGCCTGTGGCGCCGGCACCGCGACGAGGGGTTCGTGGTGCTCGGCTTTCCCTGCAACCAGTTCGGGCGGCAGGAGCCGGGTGATGCCGCCGAGATCGCCCGGTTCTGCAGCCTGACCTACGACGTGACCTTTCCGGTCCTCGCCAAGATCGAGGTCAACGGCCCGGCGACCGACCCGGTCTTCGCCCATCTCAAGCGTGAGAAGCCGGGGCTTTTGGGCATCGCGGCGATCAAGTGGAACTTCACCAAGTTCCTGGTCGGCCGCGACGGCCGCGCCATCCGGCGCTACTCGCCCATCGTCAAGCCCACGGGCCTGGAGGCCGATCTCGTCTCCGCCCTCGCCGTCAGGAATTCGGCGACGGCCTGAGTCAGGCGGGGACCGGCTCCTTCGCCTGGATCTCGATGAAGACGCGCTTCACCGCCGGGATCTGTGCCTTGAGCCGGGCATCGAGGCGGCCGACCATGGCCTCCACCGCGCCGGCATCGAGGCTGTCCTCCATGTCGAGGCTGATATTCACGAGGATGTCGGACGGACCGAGATGCTGGGTCAGCACCGCGTTGACGTGCCGGATGCCGGTCTCGCTGCGCACGGTCTTCTCGATCGCCGACACGGTCTCGGGCGCCGCCGCCTCGCCGACGAGCAGGCCATGGGTCTCGATCATCAGGAAGATCGCCATCCCGATCAGGATCGCGCCGATGCCGATGGAGGACCAGCCGTCGAGGGAGGGCATCTGCAGCCATTCCGCGAGGACGACCCCCGCGATGGCCACCATCAGACCGAGGAGGGCGGCGATATCCTCGATCAGCACGGTGAACAGGGCGGGATCCTTGCTGCGGCGGATCGCGGTGATCGCTTCCCGGTCGCCCTTCTCGGCCCAGAACGCCTTGAGGGCGACGGCGCAGGAATAGCCCTCGGCCAGGACCGCGAAGCCGAGGATGCCGAGATTGACCCAGAAGCCGGGGATGGTGTGGCCCGCGATCACCGCGTCGGCGGAGGCTTCCGGGTAGTGGATCTTGTGGATGCCCTCGTAGACCGCAAAGGCCCCGCCGCCGAGGAAGATGAAGAGCGCGACGATGAAGGCGTAGAAATACACCTCGCGGCCATAGCCGAAGGGAAAGCGCGCATCGGCCGGCTTCTTCGCCCGCGACAGGCCGACGAGGAGGAGGATCTGATTGGTCGTGTCCACCAGCGAGTGGACGCCCTCGGCCAGCATGGCCGAGGAACCGGTGAAGAAGGCACCCACGAATTTCGCGACGGCGATGGCGAGGTTTGCTCCTGCGGCGGTGTAGATCGCGCCGTTGCTCTCATGCGCCATGAAGGCGGTTCACTCCCGGGAGGTTCGGCCGCGCGCCGTGGACGCCGAGGGCCAGTCTGTGCAAGGTCCGGCCGACACCCGCAGACGAAATCCGCGATGGAGCCGGCATTCATGTCCTCAAACGTCGAACCTGCGCAGTACGATCCCGAGAACATCTTCGCCAAGATCCTGCGCGGCGAGATTCCCGCCCAGACGGTCTACGAGGACGAGCACACCCTGGCCTTCATGGACGTGATGCCCCAGGGGCCGGGCCATACCCTGGTGATCCCCAAGGCGCCGGCGCGCGGCCTCCTCGACGCCGATCCGGCCTCGCTGGCCGCCACCGTGGCGACCGTGCAGCGGGTCGCCCGCGCGGTGAAGGCGGCGTTCGCGGCCGATGGCCTGACGATCTTCCAGTACAACGAGCCGGCCGGCGGACAGACGGTGTTCCACCTCCACGTCCACATCGTTCCGCGCTTCGAGGGCGTGGCGCTCGGGCGTCATACGGGGGGCATGGCCGACAAGGACGTGCTCGCCGATCATGCGGGCAAGATCCGCGCGGCGCTCGCCGGGGTTTGATTCAGGCGACGTTGATGGCGGCCGGCGTCGCGGCGATCAGCCGGCGCAGGGCGGCGTTCTCGGCTTCGAGCTCGCTGATGCGGCGGACGAGCGCCAGCATCCCCGTCGAATCGGCCTGCGGCGTCGCGGCCGCTGGCGGTTCCGCGGCCGGCGCGGCGTCGTCGACGAACGCGATGCCGATGCCGTCGGTACGGCGCCAGCGCAGGCTCGCCTTGTAGGTCCGCTCCTTCTGGGGAATGAACAGCTCGAACACCTCCGGAAGCGTCGCGGTTTCCGAGAGAGCGAGGCGCGCGCCGGTGGCCGACATGTCGCGCACGAGGCAATCCATGCTCGATGCGCCGTTGTTGAAGATGATGCGGCCCTTGAGGAACGTCCTCTGCCGCGGTTCCCTGCGATTGTCCGACATGAGGGTCGGTCTCCGGCTCGGCTTCGTGCGACCGGGACCTTTGCACGGCGTGCCTTAAGGAATGCTCGCCATGACCGCCGAGAGAGCGAAGGACGGCATCAATTGAAGCGCCGGTCCATCGTCTCGAACAGATAGAAGCCGTTGAAGCGCACCGCCGTGGTCGCGGCCCGTTCATCGAAATCGTCCGGCGCCTCGGCCTCGTCGCGCAGGCGTCCGCTGAACGCCCAGTTCCGTCCGCTCAGGAAACTCGGAACCGCACGGCTCTCGGGCACCGCGCAGCACAGGCCGCTGACGGACTTCAGGCAGAACACGTTGTAGCTTTGCATCGGTCGGTCTCCGACTGGCCACCCCGACTCGGGCTGATAGTGGCATAATCGGACCGGACTGTGTCGCTTAAAGTCGGCTGCGTCGCCGGGGACACCGCAGCGGGCGTCAGAGCGTTGCGATCGCAGGATGTTTTGCGAATCATCGGTTCCCGCTCTTCCGCATCCTGCCCTAGTTTTCCGGGACGTTGCGGGCGAGCTCGTCGAGCCAGATCCGGGCATTGCCGTCGGATGGCGCCCGCCAGTCGCCACGCGGGGAGAGGGCGCCCCCGGCCACGACCTTCGGTCCGTTGGGCATCGCCGAGCGCTTGAACTGGCTGAAGCCGAAGAAGCGCTGCAGGAATACGCCGAGCCAGGAACGGATCTCCGCCAGCGTGTAGGCCTGGCGCTTCGATGAGGGGAAGTCCGGCGGCCACGCGCCGCGCGCCGCGTCGCCCCAGGCATGCAGCGCCAGGAAGGCGATCTTCGACGGGCTGAACCCGTGGCGCAGGGTGTAGAACAGGGTGAAATCCTGCAGCGCGTAGGGGCCGATCCTGGCCTCCGTGCTCTGGGGCGAGGCGCCCTCCTCCGCCGGCACGAGTTCGGGCGAGATCTCCGTGTCGAGGATCGCGCGCAGGGTCGCGTCGGCCTCATGCCCGATCTGGCCGCTGGCGACGACCCAGCGGATCAGGTGCTGGATCAAGGTCTTGGGCACTCCGGAATTGACGCCGTAATGGCTCATCTGGTCGCCGACGCCGTAGGTGCACCAGCCGAGCGCCAGTTCCGACAGGTCGCCCGTGCCGATGACGATGGCACCGTTCTGGTTGGCGAGCCGGAACAGGTAATCGGTGCGCAGGCCGGCCTGCACGTTCTCGAAGGTGACGTCGTAGACCGGCTCCCCCCGCCCGAACGGATGGCCCATATCGGCGAGCATCTGCCGCGCCGCCGGCCTGATGTCGATCTCCGCCGCCGTCGTCCCCAGCGCCGCCATCAGCGCATGGGCGTTGGCCTTGGTGGCCTCCGAGGTGGCGAAGCCCGGAAGGGTGTAGGCGAGGATGTCCGCGCGCGGCAGGCCGAGCCTGTCGAACGCCTTGGCGACGACGATGAGGGCATGAGTCGAATCGAGGCCGCCCGAGATGCCGATCACGGCCTTGCCGGTGCCGGTGGCCGCGAGGCGCTGGGCGAGGCCCGCCACCTGGATGCTGTAGGCCTCGTAGCAATCCTGGGCGAGGCGGGCGACGTCGGCCGGCACGAACGGGAAGCGTTCCACCCGCCGCTTCAGGCCGAGATCGTCCGCCGGCGGATCGAGGCGAAAGCCGATCGTGCGATAGGAGAGCCCGCGCGCGCGGGCATTGTCGTCGAAGCTTCCCGCCTGGAGTCGCTCCTGCGCCAGGAGGTCGAGGTCGATATCGGCGAGGGTCGTCACCGGCCCGGCCGCGAAGCGCTCGCCCTCGGCGAGGCGGATGCCCGCCTCGTCGATGCTGGTCTGGCCGTCCCAGGACAGGTCGGTGGTGGATTCGCCGAGTCCCGCCGCCGCGTAGACATAGGCGCACAGGCCGCGCATCGACGCCGCGCGCGTGAGCAGGGCCCGCGACTCGGCGCGGCCCACGGTGATCGGGCTGCCCGAGAGGTTGGCGAGGATGGTGGCACCGGCAAGCGCCGCATCGGCGCCGGGGGAGGCGGGAACCCAGAGATCCTCGCAGATCTCGATGCCGAGGGTGAAGCCGGGCAGGTCCTCGGCCGCGAAGAGCAGGTCGGTGCCGAACGGCGCTTCGATGCCGCCGAGGGTGATGATCTCGCCGAGGATGCCGGCGCCGGGGGCGAAATGGCGCTTCTCGTAGAATTCCCGGTAATTCGGCAGGTAGCTCTTGGGCACCACCCCGAGCAGCCGGCCCCGGTGGATAGCGAGCGCGCAATTATAGATCCGGTGACGCCAGCGCAGCGGCGCGCCGACGACGAGGACCGGCGTCAGGTCGGCCGAGGCCGCGACGATGCGGACGAGCGCCGCCTCCACCGCATCGAGCAGGGTCGCCTGCAGCAGCAGGTCCTCGATGGCATAGGACGAGACGCAGAGTTCCGGGAAAACCGCGAGCGCCGCCCCTGCCCGATGGCACTCGCCCGCGAGCGTCAGGATCTCGTCGGCGTTGCGCTGAGGCTCGGCCGGGTGGCTTCGCCCGGCGCAGGCCGCCACGCGGGCAAAGCCGTGACGATAGAGGGACTTGAAGGCGATCGCTCGTTCGGTATCGGCCAAGGGGCGGGTGGCCTCTCGCAAGGGTGACGCGGGCTCGTGCATCGCGAGGCGACGGACCGCTGGGGCTCCACGGGGAAAATCCGTGTGATCAAAAGCCCTTCATCGGGTTCGCTAACCTAACCTGTCGCGCGTCGGCGCTCCAGGGGGAGGCGGGATTCTCCACGGCCGGACACCGGACGTTTCGAAGCGTTGGGGCAAGCGTCTCTTAACCGGGCAAGCGTCTGTTAACGACGTTGGCCCTAGCGTGGTGAAGAACCGCTCCTGTCGAGGAAGCGGACCGGTACCCTTCGAGTCAATCCAGAGCATCATGCGCGCATCGGGACGGCCTCCCTATTCTCATCGTGATCCCTCCCGGCCCGGACGCGGCGGCGACCGCCCCGGCCTGACCCTGGGAGCCCTGGCGCACCGGCTGATCAGCCTGCGCGCGAGCCTGACCCGGCGTCTTTCCGGACCGCCGCAGCGTCCGAGCCTCGTCTCGCCGCGTCCCGCGCCATCCTGGCTCACGGCGCCGCGGGACATGGTGCACGACGCCCCCGCCTCCCATACCCACTCCCATGCCCACTCCCATGCCCAGCCGCAGGCCTGGTCCGAGCGGAGCGAGTGGGCGGAGCCGCAGGGCTGGCCGGACCACGTCTTCGACGACCGCGCCACCCCCGACCTCGCCCGCTCCTCCGGCATCGCGGCCCTGGACCCGACCGGCGAGAGCCGGATCGACCACGACGCGTCGAGCCCGCGCGTGCTGATCCGCTCGCCGCGCCGCCCTGCCTCGATCACGCCCGAGGGCTACGATGTGCCGGCCTACACGGCCGCCGCCGAGCCGGTCGCCCCGGCGGTGCGCTACACCCGCACGCCCGATCCGGTGCTGCAGGAGCGCCGCCAGCGGGCGCTCGACGCCGAGCGTCTGGCCCAGGAAGAACAGGTCCGCGCCGCCTTGCAGGCGCAGGATGACGCGCGTCGCGCCGCCGAACTCGCCGCCCTCGCCGCGGAGGAGGCCGAGCGTGCCGCCGCCGAGGCCGCGGAGGCCGCGCTCCTGGCCGCGCTCCCGCCCGAGCCGCCGCAGCCGCTGTGGCGCCAGCCCTATACCCCGCCGCCCGGCGTGCGCTTCTTCCGCTCGCCCGACCGTCGTCCGCAGGCCGTCCTCGCCACCGTCGTCGACGAGCCGCTGCCGGTCCCGGCGAGCGTGACCGTGGCGGAGCCCGCCCCGCTGCCGATAGACCGCGACTGGACCGACGTTCCGGATTGGGCCGCCATGCGCGCCTGGTTCGACGGCGAGGATTCGACCGCCCTCGAGACCTGGTCGGCGATCCACGCGGATTCCCCTGGCGCCCCGTTTGTGCCCGACATCGCCACGGCGCAGGCGGTCGGCCCGGACGCGGTCGTGCCGGTGCCCTTCGTCGTCTCGCCGCCCGTGGACATCTCCCTGCTGCGCGCGCTTCCGCCGAACCCCGTCTACGTCTTCGACCGCCTCGTCCGGTTCGATCGCGGCGGCGCATTCCAGCCCGCCGACGGTCAGGATAACGGCCAGATCGATGCCCTGCCCGGCGAGCCCAGCCACGAGGATCGCGTCGCGGCGGTTGCCGAGGCGGCGACCCTGTCGCTCGTCATCGCGCCGACCGGAGCGGTGTCGCAGCGTTCCGCCCTCGTCTCGGCCATGGCCGCCCGCGCCGCGATCCGCCCTGCCCGCATGACGGCCGCGCAGAACGAGGCCCCCGTGGTCGAGGCCCGATCGGTCGAAGCCCCTGTGATGCAGGCTTTCGCCCCTCAGGCCCCCTCCCCTACCACGGTCGCCCACCCGCAGGTCGCTCCCGTCATCGTTCCGGTGCCGCCGCGCCCCGTCCTGCTGCGCAATCCGAAGGCGGCGCCCGCCCCCGCGCCGACCCCTGAACCCGAGCCGGAGGTGGCACCGGAAGAGTCCGTGGCCGTCGCCGAGGTCGAGGAGGCGCCGGCGCCCGTGCTCGCCCTGCCCGCTCCGGCGCCTGCCCCGCAGGCATCCCGCGCGATCTTCCCCGAGCCCCGCGCCACGCTGATCCCGGCCGGCCGGCACACGCCGATGTCGCTGGTGGAGAACGAGGATTACGAGCACCCCTCCCTCGAACTCCTGGCCGAGCCGCCGGTGAGCGGGACCGAGGAGGTCGATGCCGACGTGCTGGAGCAGAACGCGCTCAACCTTCAGCAGACGGTGCAGGATTTCGGCGTGCGCGGCGACATCCTCGCCGTGCGCCCCGGCCCGGTCGTGACGCTCTACGAACTCGAGCCGGCGCCCGGCACCAAGTCGAGCCGCGTCATCGGCCTGTCGGACGACATCGCCCGCTCGATGTCGGCGGTCTCGGCCCGCGTCGCGGTCGTGCCCGGACGCAACGTCATCGGCATCGAACTGCCGAACGAGACGCGCGAGACCGTGTATCTGCGCGAACTCCTGTCCTCGGCCGATTTCTGCATCAGCAAGCACAAGCTCGCCCTCTGCCTCGGCAAGAATATCGGCGGCGAGCCGATCATCGCGGATCTGGCCAAGATGCCCCACCTGCTGGTGGCCGGCACCACCGGTTCGGGCAAGTCGGTGGCCATCAACACCATGATCCTGTCGCTGCTCTACCGGATGAAGCCCGAGGAGTGCCGCCTGATCATGGTCGATCCGAAGATGCTGGAACTGTCGGTCTATGACGGCATCCCGCACCTGCTCTCCCCCGTCGTCACCGACCCGAAGAAGGCGGTCATCGCCCTCAAATGGGCGGTGCGCGAGATGGAGGAGCGCTACAAGAAGATGTCGAAGATCGCGGTCCGCAACATCGACGGCTACAATGCCCGGATGGCGGAAGCGCGGGCCAAGGGCGAGATCATCACCCGCGAGGTCCATACCGGCTTCAACCGCGAGACCGGCCAGGCCGTGTTCGAGACCGAGGAGATGGACCTCTCGGCCCTGCCCTACATCGTCATCGTGGTCGATGAGATGGCCGACCTGATGATGGTGGCCGGCAAGGACATCGAGGGCGCGATCCAGCGTCTCGCGCAGATGGCGCGCGCCGCCGGCATCCACCTGATCATGGCGACGCAGCGCCCCTCGGTCGACGTCATCACCGGCACGATCAAGGCGAACTTCCCGACCCGGATCAGCTTCCAGGTCACGAGCAAGATCGACAGCCGCACGATTCTCGGCGAGATGGGCGCGGAGCAGCTGCTCGGCCAGGGCGACATGCTGTTCATGGCCGGCGGCGGACGCACCACCCGCGTCCACGGCCCGTTCTGCTCGGATTCGGAAGTCGAGAGCGTGGTCGCCCATCTCAAGCGCCAGGGCCGGCCGTCCTATCTCGAAGCCGTCACCGTCGACGACAACCCGCCCGAGGAGAAGCCGGCCAAGGCCTCCAAGGCCGAGAAGGCGGCCGCCGCCGATGCCGATGAGATCGACGCGCCGATCTTCGATGCCAGCGCCTATGCCGGCGGCGGGATCGACGCGGGGGCCGACCTCTACGATCAGGCGGTGCAGGTGGTGATGCGGGACCGCAAGGCTTCGACCAGCTACATCCAGCGCCGCCTCCAGATCGGCTACAACCGCGCCGCCTCGATCATGGAGCGGATGGAGGTCGAGGGCATCGTCGGGCAGGCCAACCATGCCGGCAAGCGCGATATCCTGATGGAGATGGCACCGTCGTCCATGGGCTCCTCGATGGGCGCCGCGATGGATTACGACGATTGAGCCGATGCCTCCCTCGCCGGCGGGGGAGGTTCGACGCCGCCCGTCCCATATTCGCCACAGGGTGGGGTTCTAAGCCGGAAGCCCACCCGACTTCGGAGAACGCGCCACGATGACCGGCCGCCGCCACACCCTCGCCGCCGGCTCGCTCTTCGTGCTGGCCGCCAGCCTGCAGCCCGCACCGGCCTCAGCGCAGGTCTCTTCCTTCCTCGACGGCCTGTTCGGCCGCAAGGAACAGCCCGCTCCGGCCCCGGCGCCCGAGCCGGAAGCGGCCCCGGCCGCTCCCCCCGCCGCGAAGAAGCCGACGGCCCAGGCGCCGAAACCCGCCAAGGATGCCAAGGCGACCGCCGACAAGGCAGCGCCCGGCGCGAAGGCCGGTGCCAAGGCGGCCGCCCCGGACGCGCCCGCCAAGGTCGCCGCCGTCGGCGCGCCCTCGGCCGCCTCGTCGATGCTCGATGCCGAGCCCGCCGCCGTGCTCGCCCAGGCCAACGCCTATTTCAACGGCATGACCACGCTCAGCGGCAGCTTCGTCCAGATCGCCGCCGACGGGCGCCGCATCGGCGGCAAGATCACCCTCGCCAAGCCCGGCCGCCTGCGCTTCGATTACGACCAGCCCTCCCCCATGGAGGTGGTGGCCGACGGCACCTCGGTGGCGGTGAAGGACCGCAAGCTGAAGACCCAGGACCTCTATTTCATCTCGCAGACGCCGCTGAAATTCCTGCTCCGCGACAAGATCGACCTCGCCCGCGACCTCACCGTGTCGGACGTCTCCAACGATCCGGGCGGCATCCGCATCTCGCTGGAGGACCGCGCGACGCTCGGCGGCACCTCGAAGATCCAGCTGTTCTTCGATGCCGAGATGAAGACCCTGAGCCAGTGGCGGATCACCGACCCGCAGGGCTACCAGACCACGGTGCAGCTCTCGAACCTGCAGAAGGGCAAGGCCGTCGACGGCAGCCAGTTCTTCATCAATTACGGGCGCACCGAGGACAAGGCGATGGAAAAGCAGATCAAGGCGCAATGATCACGAGCGCCTTCTTTCTCCCCTCCGCGGGAGAAGGTGGCCCGCGTCAGCGGGTCGGATGAGGGGCGTGAGCCATTCGGAGAGGTCGTCCCCTCTCCCGCCTGCTCCGCAGGCACCCTCCCCCGCGGAGGGGGCAGGGTTTTCGCGTTGATGAAGACCGGGCGATCCGTCACTCGCCTCGTTTCCAGGATCGACTCCAGCTGGCGATTCAGCCGTCCCGGAAAGCTGATGTCACGACGCCTGAAGTCCCATCACCGGGGGGCCGTTCCGCCAGCGATCCAGTTCCGCGTCGATCGCATCCTGCGTGCCCCGCATGAACTCGCCGCCGGAGAGGCCCGGCTTCAGCGCCGTGAGGTAGCTCACCACCACGGTGCCGGGGATGTGGCGCGAACCGCCATGGGGCCAGTACAGGCCGGAATTCACCGCCACCGGCAGCACCGGCAGGCCGAGCTTGGCGTAGAGCAGTTCCACCCCGCGCTTGAACTGCACCGGCGCGTCGATGGTGCTGCGGGTGCCCTCCGGGAACATCAGGATCGAGCGGCCTTCCGCGATGGCGAGGCGGCTCTCGTCGATCATCGTGCGCAGGGCCTGGGTGCCGTTGGCCCGGTCGATGATGATCATCGGCGAACGCCGCAGGAACCAGCCGACGATGGGGATCGCCACGAGTTCGCGCTTGGCGACGATGGCGACGTTGGGGATCAGGATGAGGAAGGCCAGGGTCTCCCAGGCCGATTGGTGGTTGGCCACGATCAGGCATGGCTCGGATGGGATATGCGCCCGCCCCTCCTCGACATAGTCGAGGCCGACGATGTGGCGCAGCCCGAACAGGATGCCCCGCGACCACAGCCGGGTCGCCGCCCGGATCGGCCGGGTCGGGCAGCCGAGGATCGCCAGCACCACGAGGGGGAAGGCGAACAGGGCGGTCCAGCCGGCCCAGTAGGCGTTGAAGAGCGCAGAGCGGGTGCGCGACACGACGGGCGATCCTTCCTGTATCTTCGACGGCGCGTCCTTCTCGATGATGGAACGCGGCAATTGTGCGGCGACGGGCGAGCCGATCCGGTCTATCGAAGCGATCGGCCCAGACCCTTATGACATATGTGAGCTAGACCCGTTGCGCCTCTCCGTCACCACCTGGAACATCAATTCGGTGCGGTTGCGCATCGATCTCGTCCTCCGATTCCTCGCCGAGGCCAAGCCCGACGTGCTCTGCCTGCAGGAGACCAAGTGCCCGGACGACGCCTTTCCGCTCAAGGCCTTGCGCGGATCGGGCTACGAGCATGTCGTGTTCGCCGGCCAGAAGGGCTATAACGGCGTCGCCATCCTGTCGCGCTTTCCCCTGCTCACCCGCGACGTCATGGCCTTCTGCGAAAAGCCGGATGCCCCGCCACATCTCGGCGGTGCTCGGGCCCGAGGCGGGTGCGGCGGCCGGCCTCGCGATCCACAATTTCTACGTCCCCGCGGGCGGCGACGTCCCGGATGTCGGCCTCAACCCGAAATTCGCGCACAAGCTCGACTTCCTGCGCGACCTGCGCGCCTGGGGCGGCCGGCGCATGGCCGGTCCGGCGATCCTGGTGGGCGACCTCAACGTGGCGCCGCTGGAGCACGACGTCTGGTCGCACAAGCAGCTCCTCTCCGTGGTCAGCCACACGCCGGTGGAGACCGAGGCCCTGGAACTCCTGCGCGGGGAAGCCGGCTGGATCGATGCCGCCCGCGTGCTGACGCCGGAGCCGGAGAAGATCTTCACGTGGTGGAGCTACCGCTCGCCCGACTGGTCCGCGGCCAACAAGGGGCGGCGCCTCGACCATGCCTGGGTCTCGCCCGATCTCGCCGGCACGGCCCGTTCGGTGGACGTCTTCCGGGAGGCGCGGGGCTGGGAGCGTCCGTCCGACCATGTCCCGGTGACGCTGACCCTCGAGCTGTGAGCGGCCCGGCGGACCTTGCGTGCCTCACGGCTTCGTGTTCGCCCGCGGAACGCAACGCCCTGCCGATCATTGCTCTCCGGACAGGCGGGCTCCGCCAGAGCCCCCATTCCCCTCGCTCCGGAGCTGCTCCTTCATGCGCAAGCTGATCCTCGCCTTCATCCTTCCCAAGGTCGTGTCCTACCTTCGCCGTCGCTATGCCGGCCGCTCGGGCCGCCCCACGGCCTGAGACCGGACCTCGCTGGGCCCGGGCATGAGAACGCTCGGCTCAGCGTTCCGGGCGGAAGCGCCATAGGAAGACCGGCGTCGCGTCGAGCGGGATGCGTTCGAGCCACGGCACGGATGCGGAGCCCGCGACGAGGCGGTCGGAGAACGGCACCGGACCCGAGCCGGGTTCGCCGTTGCTGCATAGAACGAGATAGGTCGCGCCCGATTCGATGAGGGCGTGCCTCAGCGCCGCCTCGTCGCCGTTGAGGCCTTCGATCGAGGCACGCAGGCCGGCGATCGCGCGGTGATACGGAGCCGCCACCACGGCGTGATGGGTGTGGACCAGGATCGGCGGGCCGTTGTTGATCGCCGCCAGGACGGTTCCGGGCTCCCGCCCATCCAGCGCCTCGAGAGACGCCTTCGCCGTGCAGTTCTGCCAGGCGGCGACAGGGGACGCGGCCTGCTCCGTCGCCGAGCGCACGAGCGCGAAGGGCACCGCCCAGACCTTTGCCAGCAGCAGCACCGCCCCGGCCAGCATCGCGACCCGGCGCCAAGCCGGTGCATCCTCGCGCAGGAGCGTGATGGCGCGGTCGAGCATCGGCGCCGCCACCAGCGCGATGAAGCCCGACGCCACGTAGATCCCCCGAAACTGAAACTGCGCCAGGGCGAAGCCGGTGCCGAGGAACAGGGCCGTCAGGGCCGCGCCTCGCCTGTTCGCCACGGGGCCGCGCCACGCCGCCCAGGCCGCGACGATGGCCGCGAGGGCCAGGGGCACCACGTAGGCCAGGGCCTCGGCGGGCTTTGCCGCCAGCAAAGTGCGGAACGGCAGCATCTCCATCACCTGGTTCAGCCATTCCCTCCGCACGATGTCCGGCATGCCGGTGAACGGGCCGGAGAGACAGGCGGGGAACAGGGCGACGAAGGCGGCGATGGCGCCGGCCCCGAGCATCGCCGTGACGGCGGCCCTTCGCAGCGGGGTCGCGAGCACGGGTGTGAGTGCGCGAGCGCCGATGGCGATGCCGGCTCCGGCGGCGGCGATCCAGAGCCAGGGCGGCGAGAGGGCATCGCATTCCGTTGTCAGCCACAGGCCCGACGCGGTCTGACCGGCGAAGAGGACGAGGGCCGCGCCCGCGAGGCAGAGGGCGAAGGCGAGGAGCGCCGCCAGCGCCCGCTCGCCGTCGAGGATCCAGTCGCCGAGGACGAACAGAGCGGCCAGGGCGATGAAGGGCAGCGCTTCGAGGCCGACGGCCAGGGAGCAGGCCGCGAACAGGCCGGCCAGCGCGGCCTTGCGCCAGGATCGATCGTTGCCGGCGATCGACAGGCCGAGGCCGAGGATGAAGAGCACCTGGATATTGTGGTGGTCGATCCGGCCGAAGGCGAAGAGGCCGCCGAGTTCGCCGGCCTGGGTCGCCGCGAACAGCGACAGCATGGCCGCGCGGCGATTGAAGCGCGCGGCGACCGCCCGGTAGACCAGGGTGAGATAGAGGCCGAACAGCAGCGGCGGCCACAGCGCGACGACGAGGCCTTCCGCCAGGGGGCGCCCGACGATCGGGCTCGCGGCGGCGATCAGACCGGCGAGGGGCGCGTCGACGAAGCGCGACCAGTGCATCGCGGCACCGTTCGGCGGTAGCAACCGGTGCTGGACCATGTCGAACCAGCCCTGCCCGGCCAGCAGATCCCGCACCTGGACGAGGCGCATGGCATCGTCGGTGTCGGGCAGGTTGAGGTGCCGGATCACATCGAGGAGCGCGGTGACGGGATAGAGCGCGTAGAGACCGGAGGCGAGGAGCGCCCACAGGATCGCCGGATGGTCGAAGGGCGAGCGCCCGGAGCCGGTGGCGGAACCGGCGCGAGGTCGGAGCCGGGGCGTCGTCGATGCTGAACTCACCGGATGTCGTCCTCGACCGGGCGTGCGGATCGGCGCCGATACCACGGCGCTCCCTTCGCGATCCTGTCCGGAGACGGTTAACGAGGCCGCCGTATCGGCCGGTCGGAAGACAATCGAAGCGGTGTGTCTGCGTTGGGCGCCATACTGCGTTGCAGCGGAAGGTAGCGCCTGCTATGTGCGCGGTTGCATCAAGAGTCGCGGCGACGCCCGACGCCAACCTGCTGATCCGAGCAAGGTGGAGCCCTCAACGAGACGAGGGGATGTGGCCGAACCGGCAAACAAACGGGTTTCGCCACGAGTCGCTTCGCTTCTGATGCGAGATCGACGGAAGGCGAACGAGACGATGACACCCGAACCCCAGCAATTCGCGAGCGACAATTACGCCGGCATCTGCCCCGAGGCATGGAACGCCACCGAGGCGGCCAATGGCGGCTCGGTGCCGGCCTATGGCGAGGATGCCTGGACGAAACGGGCGGCGGACGCGTTCCGCACTCTGTTCGGCAAGCCGGATGCGGAGGTGTTCTTCGCCTTCAACGGCACGGCCGCGAATTCGCTGGCGCTGGCATCCCTGTGCCAGTCCTATCACAGCGTCATCTGCTCGGCCTCGGCGCATGTGGAGACCGACGAATGCGGCGCGCCGGAATTCTTCTCCAACGGCTCGAAGCTGCTGGTGGCGGCGAGCGGCGACGGCAAGCTCACCCCTGCCCTGATCCGCGGCCTCGCCACCGGCCGCTCGGACATCCATTTCCCGAAACCGCGCGTGGTGACGATCACTCAGCCGACGGAGACGGGGGAGGTCTACACGCTCGACGAGATCCGGGCGATCGCGGCCACCTGCCGCGAGCTCTCCCTGCGCCTCCACATGGACGGGGCGCGCTTCGCCAATGCCTGCGCCAGCCTCGGCTGCGATCCCGCCGAGATGACCTGGAAGGCCGGCGTCGACCTCCTCTGCTTCGGCGGCACCAAGAACGGCATGGCCGCGGGCGAGGCGATCCTGTTCTTCGACCCGGCTCTGGCCGAGGATTTCGGCTACCGCTGCAAGCAGGCGGGGCAGCTCGCCTCCAAGATGCGCTTCCTCACCGCGCCCTGGGTCGGGATGCTGGAGGGCGGCGCCTGGCTCCGCAACGCGGCCCACGCCAATGCCTGCGCGCAGCGCCTCGCCGAGGCGGTGGCGGAATGCCCCGGCATCACCGCCATGTTCCCGGTGGAGGCCAATGCGGTGTTCCTGAGGGCCGCTCCCGAGCGGCTCGACGCCCTGCGGGAGCGGGGCTGGCGCTTCTACACCTTCATCGGCGGCGGCGCCCGGTTCATGTTCGCCTGGGATTCCGACCCCGAACGGATCGATGCGCTGGTTCGGGATATCCGCGCCGTGAGCGCGACGGTCGCGGATCCGGCGGCGCTCGCCGTTTGATCGGGCGATGAGACCGGATGGTGCCTCGCATCCTGCGCGGGCACCGTCGGTCCAGCCAATTCGATCGGCAGCGATTGGCGTTCGGTGATGCGCTCTGCGTTTCTAGTCCGGTTTTTTCGTCTCCGGCACCGCGGCGGTCAGCTCATTGGTGAACGCATCCGACTGTTGCCGGACGAAATTTTTCGTCTCCACCGGAACGACGGCCCAGACGACGGCGGCAATGAAGATCAATGCTGCGATCGTATAGGAGAATGCCTCGAGGACGCCGACCCATCCAAGCAGCAGGGGGATCAGGCTCAGTACCCCTGAGATAAAGAGCGAGCCAAACAAGTAGTAGCTCGATATGAAGGCAATAAGAGCAAAAGTTATTGGTTTGACGATCCGAATGACAATTCTGTCCATTCCATCCCGGCCTTGGGTTCGTTAGCAGGTTGTGTTCATGATTGAGCCAACCAAGCTTGACTTTATGGATATGTTTGACCGCAAACACAACAACTGGAATTTTAGCCGGATATCATCAGTGGGTGGAATGAATTCCAATCTGCAGACAGACAATACGGAAAATCTAGAGGTTGGGGCCGGTGGCGGAGGGGAGCGAATTGGGTCGTCCCACCGGTGCGGAACCGGGCCCTCCCCGCTCCGTCACCGGCGTCGAGGCTCAATCCGATTCGGCGATCGCGCAGGGGCGGATCGATCGGACGGGTCGCGCGACGGGGGTGGCACGCATCCCGGATTCGTGTATGTGTGCCCGAGCCTCGACCCGGAAACGGGCACGGGGCTAAAGCTGCTTGTGGACGCGACCGTGCTGGACGACATCCCGGCACAGGCCACGCCCCAGGCTGAGGCCGACCCTCCATCGCGTGGGCCGTCTCGACCCAAAACCCGTATCGAAAGGGAATGCGATGTCGATTTCAGCAGAGCGCAAGACCGCGCTCATCAAGGAATATGCGACCGGCGGCAAGGATACCGGTTCTCCGGAGGTCCAGGTGGCGATCCTCACCGAGCGGATCACCAACCTCACCGGCCACTTCAAGACCCACGGCAAGGACAACCATTCCCGCCGCGGCCTCCTGAAGATGGTGTCGCAGCGCCGCTCGCTGCTCGATTACGTCAAGCGCAAGGACGAGGCTCGCTACCGCAGCCTCATCGAGCGTCTCGGCATCCGCCGCTAAGGCGAGACTCCACGCGGTCCCGAGCCTCGGCTCCGGGCCGCGTTTTCGTCACGGCATCGGCCTGGAGACCGGGAAACGGTCTCGCGAGACCCGATGCTCCACAACACCCGCGCTGCCGGAATGGGTCCGGCCGCGCGACCCTCGGGCGACTTGGAGGCGCGATGCGCCGGGGACAGGATCGCGCGGCACTCGGCCCCCTCGGTCGAGTGCCGCGCCATCTTGCCCCTGGCGGCGCCGGGTTCGCCCGATCGCAGGAAGGCGAGACATATGTTCGACGTACAACGTGAAGAGCTGATGTGGGGCGACCGCAAGCTCGTCCTCGAGACGGGCAAGGTCGCCCGCCAGGCCGACGGCGCCGTGATGGCGACCTACGGCGAGACCTCGGTGCTGGCCACCGTCGTGTCGGGCAAGGAGCCCAAGGCCGGAATCGACTTCCTGCCGCTCACCGTGAACTACCAGGAGCGCGCCTACGCCGCCGGCCGCATCCCCGGCGGCTACTTCAAGCGCGAGGGCCGTCCGTCCGAGAAGGAGACCCTGGTCTCCCGCCTGATCGACCGTCCGATCCGCCCCCTCTTCGTCGAGGGCTGGCGCAACGATACCCAGGTCGTCGTCACCGTCCTGACCCACGATCTCGAGAACGATCCCGACATCCTCGCCATGGTCGCGGCCTCCGCCGCCCTGACGCTGTCGGGCGTGCCGTTCACGGGCCCGATCGGCGCTGCGCGCGTCGGCTTCATCAACGGCCAGTACATCCTCAACCCGCCGGTGCCCGAGCTCGAGAACTCGACCCTGGATCTCGTCGTCGCCGGCACGCAGGACGCCGTGCTGATGGTGGAATCCGAGGCCAAGGAGCTCGACGAAGAGGTCATGCTCGGCGCCGTGATGTTCGGCCACAAGCATTTCCAGCCGGTCATCGAGGCGATCATCCGCCTCGCCGAGAAGGCCGCCAAGGAGCCCCGCAACTTCTCCGCGCCCGAGAACGGCGACGTGGAGAAGGCCGTCCTCGACGTCTGCGAGGCCGAGCTGCGCGACGCCTACAAGAACACCGTCAAGCAGGAGCGCTACGCCGCCGTCGACGCCGTCAAGGCGAAGGTGATCGCGGCCCTGTGCCCGGCCGAAGGCGAGCAGAAGTTCGCGCCTGAGAAGGTCAAGGCCGCGTTCAAGGAAGCGCAGTCCAAGGTCGTGCGCTGGAACATCCTCGACACCGGTTCGCGCATCGACGGACGCGACGTCCGCACCGTGCGCCCGATCGTGTCTCAGGTCGGCGTGCTGCCGCGCGCCCACGGCTCGTCGCTGTTCACCCGCGGTGAGACCCAGGCCCTCGTGGTCGCCACCCTCGGCACCGGCGAGGACGAGCAGTTCATCGACGCGCTGGAAGGCACCTACAAGGAGACCTTCCTGCTGCACTACAACTTCCCTCCCTACTCGGTGGGCGAGACCGGCCGCATGGGCTCCCCGGGCCGTCGCGAGATCGGCCACGGCAAGCTCGCCTGGCGCGCCGTGCACCCCGTGCTGCCGCCGGCCCACGAGTTCCCGTACACGATCCGCGTCGTGTCCGAGATCACCGAGTCCAACGGCTCGTCCTCGATGGCCTCCGTCTGTGGCGCCTCGCTGTCGCTGATGGATGCGGGCGTGCCCCTGCGCCGTCCGGTGGCCGGCATCGCCATGGGCCTCATCCTCGAAGGTGAGCGCTACGCCGTGCTGTCCGACATCCTCGGCGACGAGGATCACCTCGGCGACATGGACTTCAAGGTGGCGGGCACGGAAGCCGGCATCACCTCGCTGCAGATGGACATCAAGATCGCCGGCATCACCGAGGAGATCATGAAGGTCGCCCTGCATCAGGCGCAGGAAGGCCGCGTCCACATCCTCGGCGAGATGGCCAAGGCCCTCACCGACGCCCGTCCCGAGCTCGGCGAATACGCGCCCCGCATCGAGACCATGCAGATCCCCACCGACAAGATCCGGGAAGTGATCGGCACCGGCGGCAAGGTGATCCGCGAGATCGTCGAGAAGACCGGCGCCAAGATCAACATCGACGACACCGGCACGGTGAAGATCGCCTCCAGCGACGGCAAGGCCATCAAGGCCGCCTATAACTGGATCCGTTCGATCGTAGCGGAAGCCGAGCCGGGCATGATCTATGACGGCACGGTCGTGAAGACGATGGAGTTCGGCGCCTTCGTGAACTTCTTCGGCGCCAAGGACGGTCTCGTCCACATCTCCGAACTCGCCGCTGCCCGCGTCGCCAAGGTCACCGACGTCGTCAAGGAAGGCGACAAGGTCAAGGTGAAGTTCCTCGGCCAGGACGACCGCGGCAAGATCCGCCTCTCCATGAAGGTCGTCGATCAGGAGACCGGCGAGGACATCACCGAGAAGCTCAAGGCCGAGCGCAACGCCGACCAGGACCGCGCCCGCGGCCCGCGTCAGGAGGCGTAATCCGCCTCGGCCTCATGGCCGAACGAGTCTGAGAAGCGCGGTCCCGCGAGGGGCCGCGCTTTTTTCATGGTGTCTGCTGGATAGGCCGCCGCCGACGACGCCGAGCGCCCCTTGGGACGCTCGGCGTCGTTATGGAATGTCTCGTTCAGGCGCTCGGCGACGCCCTCAATTCGCTCGCGAGACCTCGACGAGGTTGTCCGAGAACGAGGGGGCGTGGCCCATATCGGTGAAGGCGCCCGACGAGATGCTGTTGACCGTGCCGTCGTTGAGCTGGCGCCAGTAGCCGAGCGTCGCCACCACGATGCCGGGCTTCACGTCGTCGGTGATGCGGGCCACGCCCTTGAAGGCGCCGCGGTCGTTGGCGACCTGCACCCGGTCACCATCCCTGACGTCGCGGGCGTCCGCGTCGGCTTGACTGATCATCACGAACTGCTCGCCCTGGCCCTTCTGCTTGTCCTCCATGTTCGCGTAGCAGGAGTTCAGGAAGTAGTGGCTCTTGGGCGAGACGATGTTGAGCGGGAAGCGCTTGGCCAGCTCCGGGTCGTTGGTGTGGGATTCGCGCGGGCCGAGATAGTCGGGCAACGGATCGAGCGCCTCGCCGGGCTGGAAGGCCTCGTACATCTGCCGGAACGGCGGTGCGACGAAGTTCGTGGCGCCCTCGACCATGAACATGCACTTGCCGGTCGGCGTCGGGAAGTTGCCCTCCTTGTGCGGAGCCCGGTCGTCCGGCGTGCCGACCTTGAGCCGCGCGAAACCGTGCTCGCGCATATACTGGAGGTCGATGCCCTCGCAGGCCGGCGCGTTCCAGTCGACGTAGTGCTCCAGGCACTCCGTATCGGTCCACTTGAAGTTCTCGTCCTCATAGCCGAGCCGGGCGGCGAGCTGGCGGAAGATCTCGTTGTTCGGGATCGCCTCGCCGGGCGCGTCCGCGCATTTGGTGTTGTAGGTTAGGTAGAGGTGACCCCAGGACAGGATCATGTCCTCCATCTCCGCGCCCATCGTCGCCGGGAGCACGATGTCGGCGTAGGAGGCGGTGTCCGAGATGAAGTGCTCGGCGGAGACCATGAACAGGTCCTCGCGCATCAGCCCCTCGACGATCTTGTCGGTCTCGGGTGCCTGCGTGACCGGGTTCGAGTTCCAGCACATCATCGACATGATCGGCGGATCGAGCTTCAGCTCGCCGGTGAGCGCGCGTCCGATCTGCAGGTTGCTGATGACGCGGGTGCCCTCGGGGATCAGGTCGGGCCGGCACATCACGTCGAACTTGTAGGGGTGCTCCCAGACGCCGAACTGCGTGACGCCGCCGCCGACATGGCGCCAGGCGCCGGTCAGGGCCGGGATGCAGGTCACGGCCCGGATGGTCTGGCCGCCGCCGTAATGTCGCTCCAGCGCCACGCCCATGCGGATGCCCACCGGCTGCTCGGTCGCCATCTCGCGGGCGAGTTTGCGGATGTACTCGGCCGGGACGCCGGTGATCTCGGCGGCCCATTCCGGCGTGCGGGTGCTGGCCCTCTCCTTCAACTCCTCGAAGCCGACCGTGTGGTTGTCGACGTAATCCTGGTCGACGAGGCCTTGTTCGATGATGGAGTTGATCAGCGCCATGGCGAGGGCGCCGTCTGTGCCGGGCTTGGGCGCGATGTGCCAGTCGGCCGCCTTGGCGGTGCGTGAGGCATAGGTGTCGATCACCACGACCTTGGCGCCCTTTTTCTGGGCGTCCTTGACGATGGCCCAGTGGTGCAGGTTCGTCGAGACCGAGTTGCAGGCCCAGATCACGATGTATTTGGAGTGGATGTAGCTGTCCGGATCGAGCCCTGCGGTCGGGCCGACGGTGAGGAGCCACGCGGTGCACGAGCCCTCGCCGCAGAAGGTCCGCTCGGTCACCGTGGCGCCCATGCGGTTGAAGAAGGCGTCGCCGCCGTTCAGCCCGTGCACGAGACCCTGGTTGCCGAGGTAGCTGTAGGGCGCGATGGCCTGCGGCCCGTACTGGTCGATGATCGCCTTCCAGCGCGTGACGATGGTGTCGAGGGCCTCGTCCCAGGTGATGCGCTCGAACTGCCTCTCACCCTTCGGCCCGACCCGCTTCATCGGATACAGCAGCCGGTCCGGGTGGTAGTGGCGCTTCTCGTAATCCTTCAGCTTCACGCAGAGGCCGCCGCGGGTCATCGGGTGGTCCGGGTTGCCGCGTACGCTCAGCAACTCCCCGTCCTTGACCTCGAACAGCATCGAGCAGGTGTCGGGGCAATCGTGCGGACAACCGCCGAAGAAGGTCTCGGTCAGGCTCTCGGCCTCGGCGACCAGCAGGGAGTCGGGCTTGACGATCTCGTTCATGTTTCCTCCGCCGCCGGGCGTCCCGCGTTATTGTTCTCGCGAGCCGGCCAAATACGGCGTCAGGATGCACTTAAGTGCGAACGATTCCAAGTTCGGCCCCGCTCGAGGGCCAGATTGGCGCGGGTTCGTGGCGTCGCGGGACGTGCCGCCGCCAGTGCGGCGCAACGGCCGGCATCCGGGCGCATCGACGTCGTCGCCTTCGGCTAATCCTCGGTCACCGAGACGGCGATCCGCGCGCTGCATCGGAAGTTGGACGAACCCGCTCCACCCAATGCCGGGACCGGACAGCCGGTGGCCGAAATCCGGCACTTGGTAGACATTCCTGAATGTCCGAGAGGGGTCGAGTGCGGGCGGTACTGAACGGGAGGGACCTGCGTCCGGCTACGCCGTCTTGCGCGGAGCACTGAGGAGGCCAGGCACCACCCGGCCGCCCTCGCCGAACGCCTTGCCAGCCTCCTCGCAGACGTTTGACAGCGCTTCGAAATCGCTCTTGGCAGCATTGGCCCCTCGACCATCGCTGCGCACGTCATCTTCAACATCCAGCGATTCGTGCTTCGCTCAGCGACGATAGCTGAGCGGCATTTTCTGGTCGCGATGGCCTGAGCGGCTTGGAAAGTTCTCCCTTCACCACTTAATGCAGCGCGGTGGGCCGTGGCGTGGCCTCGTCGGAGATACCCACCTTGGCCCAGACGTAGAACGCGAGCAGCGCGACCGGAACGCCGATCAGCGACGTGCCGATGAAGAACCAGGTGAAGCCTGTCCGCTCGATAACGAACCCGGAAAAGCCTGCCAGGATGCTGCCCGGGAAAGCGCAGAGCGACGTCAGAAGGCCGAACTGGCTGGCCGCGTGATCGGCCGATGCGAGCGTCGACATGTAGGTGATCAATACCACCGACGCGAAGGCATAGGCGAAACCATCGATGCCGACCGTGACCGCGAAGGTCCAGAAGGCCGTTCCGCCGTCGCCTCCGTGCGCAGCGAGGTAGGCGAGGCTCAGATGCGCGGCCGAACCCGCCACCGTGCCGATGAGGAGGCTCGGTAGCATCCCGATCCGCGGGATGAGAGCGCCGGCCAGGAACGTCCCGCCAAGCCCGATCCAGAAGCCGAAGAGTTTGGTGACTGTCGCGATGTCGGTGTTGGAGAAGCCTTGGTGCTTGAACAGCGGCACCGCCATCGCGCTCGCGACGTAGCCAGGCATGCGGAAGCCGGCGACCAGCAACAAGATGACGGGTGCTGTTGGGCCGAGACGTGTGAGCAACTCGCGGATGGGCGCCCAGATCGTTTCGACGAAGCCCGACCGGGCGAGATGAGGAACCTTATCCGATGGTGGTTCGGGCGCGAGTACGGCTGCGATCATGCCTACGAGCATCAGAGCGCCCATGCAGAGATAGGCGCCACGCCATCCGATCCTGTCAGCCAGGAAAAGGGCACCTGCTCCTGCGGCGAGGTTCCCGAGGCGCCAGCCGATCTCCGTCCAGGATGAAAGCACGGCCTGCTTTTCCGGGGGCCGGACGCTGGTGATGCGCCAGCCGTCGATGACGAGGTCGAGTGTTGCTCCCGCAAACCCCAAGGCCAGCGAAAAAACGATCGTCCATACGAGCATATTCGCTGGATCGCCGCACGCTATGCCGGCGACCGCCGCCATCACCCCGAGCTGCGCAGCAACGATCCAGCCTCTCCTTCGGCCGAGGATGCGCCCGAGCAAAGGCGGATCGTACCGATCGAGGAACGGCGCCCATAAAAATTTGAATTTGTAGGCGAGGGTCAGCTCGCTCAGGAGTCCGATGGTCGCGATCGAGATCCCGATGTCGGACAGCCAAGCCGACTGTGTCGCGTACACGAGAAGGAAAGGGATGCCCGACGTGAACCCAAGGCCGAGGGCTGGCGCGATCCGTCGATCGGTGAACAGTGCCGACCAGAAGGCTGTCCGTTCCGGCTTCGCTACTGCCACTTGGCTCATTGTCGCTTCTCTCCAACCTCGCCCGTCGGAGAGGCTACAAATCGCCCATCGCTGAAGTGGCAGACCGTCTGCTCATGCTGACGTCGACAACCCTTGCATCAGCGACCGGCCGGTTCGAACCGGTTCACGGCCTGGAGTTGAAGGCCAGGCGATGGGGTATAGGAAGCTAGGCTCGCGCCGGATAGCGCATGACCGCAAAAGGCCACGTCTGGCGGCCTTCGCGCAAGCTTGGTCGCGCAAATCGCCCGTCAGTCGATCACTTCGACGATCCGGCGCGTTCCTGGTTCGACCAACACGGGTATGTCGTTGACGATGGTGTAGTTGAAACCCTTCAGGGCAAACTCCGGTGGTACGTCATAATAGACGACGCCGTCTTCCGGCAGCACCGCTCCGACTCGCACCGTGCCGCGGTAGGCGAACGAAGGCCGCCGTTCGCCTCGCGTGTAGATGCGAAAGCGCTCACGACGGTCGATACCTAAAATCTCGTTGGCAGTCCCAACTGCACCACCGATGGCGCTCCCGACAGCGGCACCCAACGGGCCGGCGATGTTCCCTCCGCGCTCCGCTCCGTCCTGGGCCCCACGTGTGAGCCCTTGGGCGTGAACGGTCGTGCTCACGCTCAGCATCGTCAGCGCGGCCACCATAACTCTCGTCATCATCGGTTTTCGCGTCCGCTTTTGAAGGAGGCCAGAATGCCGAACGGCCATTGGCTCTCACCGTTCTCTTTCGAACCCTATCCTTAAGGAAGGCCACTCCGCGAGTGACTCTGCGCCTCGGTGCTGATGCCGACGCCTCGGCCAGTCAAGACGGCTTCTCGGCCGGTCCGGTCCCTGCACCAGACCGGCCGCGGCGCGATCCTCATTCCGCAGGGTCGCGCCGCGCGCCCGTCGCCACGACCTTCACCATGGCGTCGGGCAGCGGGCGCTGTAACTCGAGGGCGACCTGTGTCGGCGCTTCAAGCCACGTCCGCCACTCCTTCGGCGTCGTCAGCAAGACCGGCATCGCCTTCGGGTGGACAGGGCCGACGATGCCATCAGGCAATCAGGAAGCAACACGACCTGATCGCGGCCTGCTGCTTGGACAAAGCGTGCCATCTTCTACCTCCCGCCTTGGGAGAAAGACGACCATCATGAGCTCGAATCTCGAACAAGAAGATCGGCCATGCACATCGTTCGCATCTACGACACGACTGACAGCGTGCTGGATTTCGACCTACGTCATATCCTGGCAATGCTCGGAGCGCAGGCCATCGAATGCTCGTGGATTGTGAGCGGTGTCGCAGCATACGATGAGGCATTCGACGCGACGGGCGAACAGGCTGGACGTCTCGACGAGCTTGCGGCCTCCGGCAGACGGATCACGGGAGATCGGCTGCGAGACCTCGCCAATGGAACCCGGCAGGTCATCAGGGGCGAGTTTCGGGCTTACGCAGATGCGAGCGCTCCGGTGCCTGTGTTGATCGTGCGCGCTATCGACAGCAGCTTCTACGAGGTCGCCACCAACGAACCGCATGTCTTGCAAAACCTCAAGGCAATTTTCCGCGATGTCAGGCAGGCCTGATCACCAGACGCTCTTTTCACACAGCCTCGGTGGGAAGCAGAACCTGACCCTACGCCCTGAAGCGGACGTTCCGCTCCCGACACAACCCAACTGCCCAGATTGCCATGGCCGCCTCCCAAAAGCGGCCATTCGTTGGCCGTTCGGCAAATTCGGTTCGGGGTGGGTAGCGGACCCTGACCCCAAACCCTGAAGCGGACGTTCCGCCTCTGACCCAAGCTAGTCAGTCGCGACCATTAAAAGCTGCCCGTGATCTGACATCTGTCGATCCGCCGTGAGCCTGGGTTCAACTCGCGCCTGCGCTTTCAAAATCAAGGGCTATGCCATTCCACATCACTTCAAACACGAGAAGATACTATCATCGATGCGAGCCGTTCTATCGCAAATTATATGATCGTAAGCTGAGGCTGTTCAGCAGGCTCTGTCGCGATCCGCCGAAAAATTCCAAGCACGTGTTCTGGTGATGCCTGAGTTGCTGCCCCGTTGGCCACTTCATCCTGGGACCACATCCAAGAACGTGCGGGATCGCTACGCATGGCCCAGGCCGGGAAAAGACGCTCTGTCGCAACTTCATAGGACAGGCGATTGATCTCAAGATGTCGATCATCTCTGACGATCCGCGCATACGTGGCATCAATGGCGTCAGCGTTGCCTTCCAGAAGTTGCAGGTAGATGTCTCCACGACAAATGAGGGCGCCGGTCAGGCCGTCTCGCGTATTGCAGCGCCGCGATTGGGTGAGGATGCTATCCAGGGCGGAGTGATCAAATCCGAACGGACGAGACGCATAGATGAGCTGTACGAGGTTCATTGTATCAGCCTCACATCGATTCGGGTCTGAAGCTTTGGGGTCACGCTTAGGCTTTATCTTTAATGTCAGGGCTAAGTCCGGTGGCGAAACTGATGTCGAGCAGTCTCTGAGCCAGCAGGACAGCTGTCGGTGCATCGACAGCAGATGCGTCCGCTCCGACATGCTCGACGAGTTCGGGCTTGTCGAGGAAGACGGGGCCGCCCACCATAATGCCTACAGAACGGTTCCGTGATACGTCGCGGATCGCTTGGATCGAGGCCCTCAGACCATCCAGGCGAGTCTCGCAGCTGAGCGTTAGTCCGACGACATCGAACCACGTGGAACTCACGAGGTCTGAGATCTGGCTTGGGCTGGAAGCCAAGCCGCTCGCGACCTGCCATCCTGCGGCTTGTAGGAATTGCTCAACGACGGCGACGCCAAACGTATGCAGCTCGCCCGGCGCTCCCATTAGAAGTGCAGCGCGGTGCTCCTCTTGGGATGAAACCTTTGGTTCGGATCTGTATTGCGAGAGGAGCAGCCGAAGGCGAGCGACGCCCACAGTCACCTCGATGAAGTCGCAGAGATCTTCCTCCCATAAGCGTCCAAGTAAGGAAGCGGCAGGCGCTAGAAGTTCGAGGAACATATTCTCTGCAGAGTAACCCTTGGCTAAATGATCTCTGACGGCGTCCGACGCTGCGGAAAGGTCCGAACCGAGGAGGAGCTGCGTGAAGGCTTCGACTTGCTGCGCATCTGGTTTGGCAAGCGGAGCGCTTGCCGAAGGGGCGAGTTGCGGGTGAAGCAGCTTCAAACGAGGGATGATGTCTGTTTCGACAATGCGGCTGAGAGCGAGGGCGCGCTGGCGGCTGTCCTCGGCCGTGCGTTTGCGCGCGTATTCAAGCCGAACCTCCGACACCCATCCGGCATGACGTGCCGACGGGTCGGTCCACACAAAGGTGGACGAAGCGAGGTTTGACATGGTCCGCTCCCCTGAACTCTCTTTCTTTTGCAGGGGGCGCTTGTCGGTCGCTGCCGTACACCTCTTCGACACATCAAAGCGCCGCTCCTGAAGAATGTAAAGGAGCTTGCAAAAAAATTCCGGCTCAGGATTGTGTCTGATCCGAAAGCGGAGCTGGAGAGGACATCATATGTTTTCGCCACGTTCGCGACGATGATAATCATCGACGCGACGCAGGTGAATAGCTTTCCTGGGCCTACTGGTCGCTGCTCGGACTATTTTCGACCAAGTGAATTGATGGGTCCCGAGTCGAGTTGCTGAAGAATTCGCGTCAGTGCCGCGATATTGTCTTTGTCTTCAGTGCTTTCGAGGGCGTCCTGTAGTACGACGCGTATATCGTCGGCTTCGACCTTCTCCATGTCCCAATCCGGATAGAGACGCTCTCGCTCTTCCTCGCTTTGGCTCAGCGTTACAATATCGTAATGGCGTGAATCACCGTGCAAGCTCGCGATGAGATTTTGCATCTGCGTGGCCGGTCCTTCAATCCACTGGAAAAAGATACCGCTGCCGAAAACCAACACGCCGGTTATGCCGCGCGCTAGGTTGTGGCGCTGGGCCGACTCGACGATACGCCCGACCTCCGCGTCATCGACGCCCTCGGCGGCACGGCTGCAATAGACGAAGTGATAAAGAGCGGGCAGCGCCTCGTCGTCCCACTCAGCGCCGCGGAGAAAGCCGTATTCGTCCAACATCGGTGGACCAGCTCCAGTGATGCAGGGCGGGCCGTTCCGCCGAGTGCGTGGGCGGCACGATAACGCATCCAACCCGATTTGAAACTGGACTTGGTCGCCCAAGCCGGCGCGCGGACATTGCGGCTTCTGTAATGCGACGGGCCCACATCGCGATCGCCCTTGGCCAATGTCATTCGGTAGCGAAAAGGGTCACCATTTCGCGCGCGAGCGCGGCGGCGATCATGACGATTTCGTGCGACTCGCCCTATGTCGCGTAGTCCATCGAGGGCCGTCTCAAAAGTGATGAGCGAGCGCGTCGGCGATGTGACGGCGGTTGCGAATTGATGCGGTTTCGCTAGCAGGAAACGTTGAGCCGGAGAGGGCTTTAAGCCGGGCATCCATGGTTTGAAACTGGCGCCTCAACATCCACCGCCTCAGCGGATGTCCGTTTCCAAGGTTCCGCCTCGCGAAAGCGGACCGTCGCAAACCCACCCAACCCGGTCGCAGGCGACAGTCAGCCGAGTTTCCCGGAGACCGACATTCCGAGGGTCCGCAATGGATCGAATGCGGACCCGGGGTGCGCGTACAATCCATCAGACGTTGACCCTTAGATCGCCTCGGCGATGGCCCGGCCCAGTTCCTGGGTGGTGGCCGTTCCGCCGATATCGGGGGTGCGCGGTCCGTCGGTCAGCACGGTCTCGATGGCCCGCACGATCGCCTCCGAGGCCTGTCCGTGGCCGAGATGGTCGAGCATCATCGCCCCCGACCAGATCTGGCCGATGGGGTTGGCGATGTTGCGGCCGTGGATGTCCGGCGCCGAACCGTGGACCGGCTCGAACATCGAGGGGAAGTCCCGTTCGGGGTTGAGGTTGGCCGAGGGCGCGATGGCGATGGTGCCGGTGCAGGCGGGGCCGAGATCGGACAGGATATCGCCGAACAGGTTCGAGGCGACGACCACGTCGAACCGGTCCGGGTTGCGCACGAAATGCGCGGACAGGATGTCGATGTGGAACTGGCTCGGGGTCACGTCCGGATACTGCTCGGCCATGAGCTGGAAGCGCTTGTCCCAATAGGGCATCGAGATCGACATGCCGTTGGATTTCGTCGCCGAACTGACCTGCTTGCGCGGGCGCGAGCGGGCCAGTTCGAAGGCGTAGCGCATGATCCGGTCGACACCGCGCCGGCTGAACACGCTGGTCTGCATGACGACCTCGTCGTCGGTATCCTCGAAGCTGATGCCGCCGATGGCGGAGTATTCGCCCTCGCTGTTCTCGCGCACGACGATGAAATCGATGTCGCCCGGCGCGCGGTCGCGCAGCGGCGAGGTGATGCCCGGCATCAGCCGCACCGGCCGGATGTTGGCGTATTGCTGGAAGCCGCGCCGGATCGCGATGAGCAATCCCCACAGGGAGACGTGGTCCGGCACGGTCGGGTAGCCCACCGCGCCGAGGAAGATCCCGTCATGGTGGCGGATCCGGGCGAGGCCATCCTCGGGCATCATGCGGCCATGCGCGAGATAGTGGTCGCAGCTCCAGGGCAGCTCGTCCCATCGGAAGTCGATGCCGAATTTCCTGCCCGCGGCTTCGAGGACGCGCATCCCTTCCGGCACGACCTCCTTGCCGATGCCGTCCCCGGCGATGACTGCGATTCTGTGGCTCGGCATGGTGTCTCTCCCGGAGCGGCACGACATGGATCGTCGGGGCACGGTATACGGACTTCGCGCTCCCCGCCCAGCGGCCGGACGCGCGAAAGCGGGCGCCCGATTGTGCCGGCCCGAGGCGGAACACCCATCCTCACGCCGCGTTCGCCCCGCGACGCAACATCAGGAGTCTCAGAACACCATGGCCGATCCGATGATCCCGAGCATCTTCGAGGGCGAGACCAACATGACCACCACCGAGCGGGCGGTCTCCGTGGCGCTCGGCCTCGGCATCGCCGCCGCCGCCGCGCAGCCGCGCCCGAACAAGTGGCTGAGTCTCGCCGCCCTCATCGTCGGCGCCGGCCTCGCCATCCGCGGCGCCACCGGCCATTGCCCGGTCAAGCGCAGCGGCGGGATCGCCTGACACGCAAACGAAGAAGGGGCGCTCCCACGGGGCGCCCCTTTTCGCAGTGCAGGATCGACGGAGAAGGCGCGGACCCCGGGGTCCGCGCCTGTCGTCGTTCAGAGGGTGGTGGTGCGGCGGCCGGCGACGAAGCCGTAGATCGCGAGCACGACGATGGCGCCGACGACCGCGCCGATGAAGCCCGCGCCCTGGTTCGGACCGTACCAGCCGAGCGCCTGACCGAGGAAGGTGGCGACGAAGGCGCCGACGATGCCGAGGATGGCGGTGAGGATGAAGCCCGCGGGCTCATTGTTCCCCGGCATGATGAACTTGGCGACGACACCGGCCAGGAAACCGATGATGATGGTCCAGATGATACCCATAAGCTGATCCTCGAAACGCGGTGGCCGGGATTGTCGCGCCCGGACTTGACCGTTTGTGCTCATGCAACGCCGCATCGCGGGATGGGTTGCGCGCAGGGGCGGCGATTGTGTCGCAATCTCGCGCGGGGCCGCGCCCCTGCCCCTTTACGCGCGGGCGCCTCGCGCGGCACAACGCTTGCCCCGACGATCCGCGCCCGTGCGGCGCCACCCTGAAGAGCGTTCCATGACCATCACCCGCTTCGAATCCGGCGCCCGCATGAGCCAGGCCGTCAGCCATGGCGACATGGTCTACCTCGCCGGCCAGGTGGCGGGGACGACCGTCGGCGCCGGCGTCACCGCGCAGACGCAGGAGGTGCTCGGGGCGATCGACCGGCTGCTGGCACTGGCCGGCAGCGACAAGACCCGGCTGATCTCGGCCACGATCTACCTCGCCGACATGGCGACCTTCGCCGAGATGAACGCCGCCTGGGATGCCTGGGTCTCGAAGGAGCACCCGCCCACCCGCGCCACGGTGGAAGCCAAGCTCGCGGGGCCGGAATACCTCGTCGAGATCGTCGTCGTCGCGGCCAAGCTCGCCGCCTGATCCCGCTCCCGACCCCGATCCCGAGACAAGAGAGCCAGCCGATGCGCCGTGTCGTGTTCGTCGTCCTGCTGATCGCGCTGGCGCTCAGCGTCGCCGGGTCGCTGTTCCTGGCCTTCGCCCTCGTCCATTCGGCGCAGGCGCAGGCGCAGGCGGGGGAGCGGGTCGTCAACATCTACAACTGGTCGGATTACATCGATCCGAAATCGCTGGAGGCCTTCACCCGCGAGACCGGCATCAAGGTCGTCTACGACACCTACGACAACAACGAGATCCTGGAGACCAAGCTGCTGGCCGGCCAGTCCGGCTACGATCTCGTGGTGCCCACCGGCCCGTTCCTGCAGCGGCTGATCAAGGCGGGCGTGTTCCGGCCACTCGACAAGGCCAAGATCCCGAACCTGAAACACGCCTGGCCCGAGATCGCCCAGCGGCTTTCGGTCTACGATCCCGGCAACGCCTACGCCGTGGATTACATGTGGGGCACCACCGGCATCGGCGTGAACCTCAAGGCGGTGCGCGAGCGCCTCGGCCCCAATCAGCCGCTCAACACCTGGACCCTGGTGCTCAATCCCGGCCTGATGGCCAAGCTGAAGGATTGCGGGGTGATGATGCTCGACAGCCCCGAGGACCTGATCCCGAGCATGCTCCCGGCCTACGGCTTCAAGCCCGACACCAAGCGCTGGGACGACATCTCCCAGGTCACCGACGCGCTGTTCAAGGTGCGCGGCTCGGTGCGGAAGTTCCACTCCTCGGAATACATCAACGGGCTCGCCAACGGCGACCTCTGCCTCGCGGTCGGCTATTCCGGCGACGTGATGCAGGCCAAGAAACGCGCCGACGAATCGAAGAACGGCGTCGAGATCGCCTATTTCATCCCGAAGGAAGGCGCGCTGATGTGGTTCGACGCCCTCGCCATCCCGAAGGACGCCCCCCACCCGGAGGAAGCCCACATCTTCATCGACTACATGATGCGCCCCGAAGTGGCGGCGGCCAACACCAACTTCGTCGCTTATGCCAACGGCAACCTCGCCGCCAAACCCCTGGTGAAGCCCGACATCCTCTCGAACCCGGGCATCTACCCGGACGACGCGACGATGCAGCGGCTGTTCACCAACCAGGCTTGGGATGACCGGACGCAACGGTTTGTCACGCGGAGTTGGACGCGGGTGCGGACGGGACGGTGAGTAAAGTCTAGCAACCTGCTTTATTCAGCCAATAATCAGCGCTGGCATGCATATCGCGTTCAGCATCGGGTCTGCTAAATTTATAAATCCCTGGGAATAATAATACTGTAGATGATCTTCTGTTAAAAATAGCATTTTGAAGTTCGCGTGATTTGGTCTGACATTCTTTCTCAGAGCATCCTGTGTTTATAATGCTCTCGATTAGTTTTTCTGCTTCAATAAGTATAGGATTGTTCGCGTCGATGGCATCAGCTTGGCGAAACCGCTCGCGTATCGCCCATATTGCAAATGGTGCAGCAAGAACCCAGCCTGCTGTAATAAAATCTCCGAAAGTTTGCTCGCTGAGCATCCCTACAGATATCAATGCAACTATGACTATTGACGCAATTATTGTGAGGGCATTTATATATAAGTTGCGAAGGCTATTGTCATAGGATAAATTCGTTCGTTGGCATATTGCTCTCGCTAGTTCCCAAGAAGCCCGGTCTACAGCGGGGGAATACCAATCGCGAATCCCCTTTTCGTTGGAAACCCCAAATTTTTTGTCCCAATTGCGTGCTGCTCGATCAGTTTCTTCAGGTTTTGGTCTAGCGCCCGCCGCTAGGCTATTCCAAGGAAGATTTAATAACTCGGTATCAAAAAGCTCGCTCGCGCGTGCTGCGCTTTTCAATGCTTGACGATATTTTCTATCGATCCATGCAACATCCAGAAGAGCTAGAACAACAGCCAAAAACGACACCGTTGGCTTGAGGCTTGGTAGTAATAGCGCTACGCCCAGAACGCAAAGGGGTGCAATAATGACAAGCGCAAGTTGTGCGCATTGCCAATACGACGCGACTAGCCATCGCCATTGTCGTGCTTTCAGAAGCTTCAAGTTTATCGAGGTATTCTGTTTAGAACCGATTTCGGATATCATAATTTGGCACCTCAATATTTGCAAGGCTGCTATTGAATCACAACATGAAATGGCATGCTTTGACCAACGATTTTATCGTCCCTATCACGTATTATGAACGCTTCGACAAGATGTATTCCTCGATACTCTAGGTTCTCCCAGCGTCTTGAAAATTCTTGCGGTGTTTCAAAGCCGCCTCGACCTTTTTTTAGTGCAATCGCTACCGCACCGGTGTTTGTTACCCGGTATCGTACTCTATGCTCAGGCGGAAGAGATGCTCCGTTGTTGACTAAAACGTCAAACCATATGCCTCCTGTATTTGAAAGTTCATCAAAATCACGGATCTTTGTTGATACTGGAGAATGTCGACTTGGCTGCCAGCTGGCAATTACTTCGACACGGTCGGATACAATATCTGCTCGCGCCCAAATGGGTGCGCTCATATGTTTTGGACGATCAAACTTAGGTTTCCAGAGCCAACGACCGTAAGTTCGCACTAGATCAACTATCGTGCTATCATGATCTGCATTTGGCTTTGCAACGTCAGTTAAAAAGGTGTCTTCGGATTTGTCGAAACCAAGCTGTTCGTTAACGCTTGCAATAGCAACAATACTATGGCCCTTCGCAAAATTTTGTCCGAAAATGTCGCGCCAAGCCGTAATGCTTGCATATTTTCCTTCTATATCATAAGCATAATCGATCTTTGAACGCATTTGATGAATTGTGTTTCGGAATTTTGAGTAAGAATTTTGTGTAAAATCTTTTGCAAAATCCTCGGAGCGTAGATGAGGATTATATATTGATGGTTTAATCTGATGAAGCTGGAGCCAATCATCCAGCCTGCCAATAATGGTTTTTAGCGTAGTGGGCACGTCAACAAAATTAGCAGAACCATCATCATTCCAGTTTATTCTTTCGCCGATTAATGTCGTAAGTATAATCGATGGGCATTCAAAACCACCCTCAATATCACGTAGATATTTTATAAGTCTGGTGACTTTTCTAAAAGTATTTGATCCAGAATAGGTATTTTTTGTATTAAACCATTCTGTATATTGTAATGGTTCGCTGCGTTCGAATGTGTCTTCTCGTTTGTTGCAAACTTCCAGTTGGCCATCGAGTAATCGTCCGCGCACGCAAGGCGCGATATCGATTTTGCGATATCCAGCGTACGTAATAGTGATACAATAATCAAAAATTTGAACTTTATCGACATATCTTCCGCTTGAAATGAATATTCTTCCTAGTGAATCGATGTAATCACTGGGGTTCCAGCCGTCGATAGGCTCGACAATAACTAGTAGGTCGGCATCAAATTCGCCGCCTTCGACTGGCCGGATGATGGTATTATGTGCCCAAGATCCCTGCTCGATAAATTTCCAAACTCTTGGTTCCCAATTGGACTCTCGGACAAACTTTTTAATAGCTTCAACGCTACTGTCTAAATCATCAATTCGCGTCTGATTAAGATTCACCGTATCTCTTAGAAAATTGGTAAAATGTGAAATTAGTTTCATTTGCCTCTCTCAATTTCAATGGTTATTTGTTTTATTACTTTAATTTCACCGAGCGGTAATAATTTTACTTTTGTAGAATCGACGGGTTACAGGACGATCGAATGCAAGAGTCGTCACAATATAGGTGGCGCTTTTTCTAGCAAAGTCAGACTATTAATGAACACGCGAGCAGAATGTCGATCGGCATGATCCAGTGTCACCATCCATGATTAACTCCTGTTACCCACACGTCAACAGCGCTTCTGTCGAACTAAAAAATTGTCTTGACAAAATTCCTATTTCATGCCTATATACCCACACCTGCCACCCAGCGAAGGGGGCCTGTCCGGTGACCGACCGGGTGGGCCGGAGGGGTGGTGGGGCGGTGCCCGCGTCGGTGGTGTCGGTCACCATCGCCCCGGGCGGCGGTTCGATAGGCTGGGGGCTCGGAGCGGGGCGTGAGAGCCGGGAGTAAATGGCCCGGCAGCGACCCAGGTCTGGGCTGCCATGACGAAGATTGCGACCCCTCCAATACGAGAGGGCGTGCGGGGCAAAGTCCGTTCGAACAGCCGGGTGGGCGTGAAGAACGACCAGCACCAGAGCGCGACGCAACGCGAGGCCGTTGGAGACACCGCGACGTGAAAAGGACCCCGGCGGTCACGCCGGAGCCCGATGGGACGCCGGGGAACCGGCAATCAAACTACAGCGCTCAATGGGTTCCGCGGCGTCCCGCGTCCCCCTTCTCAAGGCTTGTCTTGGGTCGAGGTTCTTGGGCCATGCCCCCGGCGCTGTCGCGCGCGGGGGTGAAGGTGTTTGGAGAGCCGGTGGTGCAAGTGTCCGTCTCCCCTCCGCGGGGGACGATGGCCCGCGAGCCAGGTCGGATGAGGGGAACGCCGTATCCGTAAAGCGTCGTCCCCTCTCCCGGTCGCTCCGCGACCACCCTCCCCCGCATTGGGGGGAGGGTTCAAGCGGCGATCAATCCTTCAGATCGGCCGGCACCTTGCCGCCGTTCTCTTCGAGCTTCTTGATGACCTGCTTGTGCAGCCAGACGTTCATCGTGGCCGAGTCTTCCTTGTCGCCGGTATAGTGCAGCTCGTCGGCCAGCGATTTACGGGCGCTGAGGCTCGAATCGATGTCGAGGAGCTTCATCAGGTCGACGATGGAGGTCCGCCAGTTGAGGGTCTGCGAGTTCTTCGCGGCCATGCCGTTCAGCACGGCTTCCACGTCGACGGGCTCGCCGGACGGGGCGGCCGACCCGGTGGAGGCGGGGGCGCTGGAGCCGGTCGAGCCGGTGGAGGTGTCCGCCGGAGCGGCATCCGCGCTGGTGCTTCCGCCACCGAACGGGTGGAGGATCTTGCTGACGATGCTGCCGAGAAAGCTCATGGCGTATGGTCCCTGTCGTTGACCGGCCACCGAGACGGGCGGCCGAGTTCCTGTCTTAACAGAATAGGGCCGGTGCCGTTCCGGTTTGCCGCACCCTGCCGGCGAAGAAAGGCTCCGTCTCGAAGCGTGGCCGGAGAAGTCGCTTCCCGATTGGGCCGGCGGGGCCGATCTTGGGCCCTCGGGTGTTTGCGGAATCCGGCGGCTGTGGCATGGCCGGGCGACGGCTCCTCGCGAGCCGGCCCGTCCCGCCCCGGAATCCGGATTTCCCGATGCGCCCTGCCCTCCCCGTCATCGCGACGCTCCTGGCTTCCCTCGCCGGATGGTTGATCGCGGCTCCCGCCTCTGCCCAGACGGCGCCGATCCCCATGCGGATCGGTGTCATCCCGGTCATCGGCGCCTCGCCGATCTTCGTCGCCAGCGGCGAAGGCTGGCTCAAGGAGGCGGGCCTCGCCCCCGCCTTCACCACCTTCGAATCCGGCCCGAACATGATCCAGGCCCTCGCCTCGGGCACGATCGACGTCTACGTCGCCGGGATCGCCCCGCTCGCCGTGGCGCGGAGCAAGAACATCGACGTCCGCGTCATCGCCGCGACCGCGGTGGAGGAGATGGTGTTCGTCGCCGGCCCGAAGCTCGCCCCCTATTTCGCCGGCGGCGCGAGCAAGGCCGAGGCCTTCGCCCAGTTCAAGGCCAAGGAAGGCCGCGCCGCGCGGCTCGCCACGCAGCCCCTCGGCTCCGTGCCCAACACCACCCTGCAATACTGGCTCTGGCAGGTGGCCAAGGCCGACAAGGCCAATGCCGATGTGGTGCCGATGGGCATCGACGCCACGCAGCAGGCGATGCTCGCCGGCGCCGTCGACGGCGCCTCGATCCGCGAGCCGGCCCTCACCATCGTCCAGGGCCGCAACCCGGCGATCACGCTGATCGCCACCGGGGCCGAGATGTTCCCCGACCAGCCGGGCACGGTGGTCGCCGTCTACGGCGCCTATGCCGACAGGAACCCCGGCGCCGTGGAAGCGCTGGTGCGCTCGCTCATCCTCGCCAACGACATGCTGAAGACCGACCCGGCCAGGGCCGCCCCGCACGTGGTCGCCGCCCTCGGCAAGGGCATCGTCGACGCCGCCACCATGCAGAAGGCGATCACCTCGCCGGCGGCGAAGTTCACCGTCGATCCGCGCGCCATCGTCGCCGCCACCCGGGCGATGCAGGCCTATCAGGTCTCCATCGGCGCGCTCGAGAAGGACGTGCCCCTCGATGGGCTGTTCGACGCGCGCTACTACGAGAAGGCGATCGCGCGCTGATCGGATGGCATCCCTTCGCGCCACCGCCCTCGCGGCTCTCGGACTCGCCGCCTTCCTGCTGTTCTGGGAGGCGATGCCCCGGCTCGGGCTGATCAACCCGGCCTTCCTGCCGCCGCCGAGCACGATTCCCGCCGCCTTCCTCAACGAGCTCCGCCTCGGCGTCTGGGGCGAGGCGGTGTGGTCGAGCCTGAGCCACTACCTCGTCGGTCTCGCCGTCGGCGCCGGCGCTGGCATCGCCCTCGGGGTCGTCGTCGGCATGTTCCGCGGCTTCGAGGCGCTGACCGCCTGGATCGTGCGCCTGCTGCGCCCGATCCCCGGCCTCGCCTGGGTGCCCTTCGCCATCATCTGGTTCGGGGTCCAGCCCTCGGCCGCCGTGTTCATCATCGCCATCGGCGTGTTCTGGATCGTGTTCTTCGCGACCCAGGGGGCGGTGCGCGGGGTCGACCGCGACCTCGTCGAGGTCGCCCAGGCCTTCGGCTTCCGCTCGCCCCTCGCGCGCCTCACCAAGATCCTGCTGCCGGCCGCGACCCCCGGCATCCTCGTCGGCCTGCGCACGGCGCTCGGCCAGGCCTGGATGGCGGTGGTGGCCGCCGAGATCTTCGGCGTGCCGGGCGTCGGCGCGCGGATGATGCAGGCCTCCAGCCTCCTCTCCACCGACATCGTGGTCGTCTACATGCTCACCATGGCCGGCCTCTACGGCCTGTTCGACACCGGCTTCGTCGCCCTCCAGGGCTGGCTCCTGCGGTGGCGCGCGTGATGGACCCGATCATCGACATCCGCGGCCTCAGCCTCGCCTACGAGCGCGACGGCCTCCGCAACGTCATCCTGTCGGAGCTCGACCTCTCCATCGCGCGCGGGGAGTTCGTGGTCATCGTCGGCGAATCCGGCGTCGGCAAATCCACGGTCCTGCGTGTCCTCATCGGCCTCGCGGCGCCCAGCGGCGGTACGGTCCGCCTCGCCACGCGCGAGGGCTGCCGCACACCGATGGCGCTGGTGTTCCAGGACGCGCGCCTGCTCCCCTGGCGCCGCGTCGTCGCCAACGTCGCCTTCGGCCTCGAGGGAAGCGGACTGTCGAAGCCCGAACGCCTCGCCAAGGCGCAGGAGATGCTCGCCCTCGTCGGTCTCGGCGACCTCGGCCATCGCTGGCCGCACCAGCTCTCCGGCGGCCAGCGCCAGCGCGTCGCCATCGCGCGTGCGCTGGCCGTCGACCCGGACGTGCTCCTCATGGACGAGCCGTTCTCAGCGCTCGACAGCTTCACCCGCGAAGGCCTGCAGGACGAGCTGCAGCGCATCCAGGCGACGACGGGCAAGACCATCCTGTTCGTCACCCACGACATCGACGAGGCCGTGACGCTGGCAGATCGTGTCGTGGTGCTCGCCGGCAGCCCCGGGCGGGTCGCGGCCGAGATGGCCATCGACGTGCCTCGCCCGCGCCGCCGCCGCGACGCGGCTCTCACCGATGCTGCCCGGCAATTACGAGCGGAATTGTCGGGTCGCTCGGCGGAACTGTGAGCCCGCCGAGGCGTGATCAGGCGACGACGAGGAAGTCGGTGTAGGTCAGCGCGAGGTTGGCCTTGAGGTGCGCGAACGCGACCTGGGCGCCTGCGCCGGATCCGTCTGCATCGTAGGAGAGTAGTCCGCTCGCCACATCGTAGATCATGTGGTCCGAGCTGTCTCGAGCCCCGGTACCGATGCGGAATTCCGACGCCGACAGAGTGCCGTCGTTGAGGGCGGTGAAGATGTCGTCGTCGAGGACGATCGTGTCGAGACGGACCTTGAAGTCGGTGAGCGTGTCGACGTTGGTGCGACCGATCTTGGTATCGAAGTAGAACCGATCGCCACCGCTCCCACCCGACAGGACATCCGATCCGGCGCCGCCATAGATCAGGTCGTTGCCCGCTTCGCCTGAAATCGCATCCTGGCCGGCGCCACCCCTCAGGACGTTCGAGACGCCGCTTCCGACCAGGGTGTCCGCGCCTTTCCCACCGGTGATGTTCTCGATGCTGATCAAGGTATCGCGGCCGATATCGACGCCTTTGGCGAAATATTGCGCGTAGACACCGTTGCTGTAGTCACCGATGCCGGACAGGTTCACCGTCACCGCGGAGACCACGGCGCTGTAATCGACCGTATCCTTGCCGTCCGTCGTCGAACCGAAGCCGTTGCCGCCGTCCAGCCGATCGTCTCCGGTGCCGCCAATGAGCGTATCGTTGCCGTCGCCGCCGAAGAGCGTGTCGTTGCTCGATCCGCCGTCCATCGTGTCGTTGCCGTCTCCCCCGAGAAGGATGTCTTTGCCGGCCATGCCGTGCATCACATCCGCCGTCGTCACGCCGCGGATGGTGTCGGCGCCGCTGCCGCCGGTCTGTGTCAGGGTATGGGTGCGAACGTTCCAGTCCCAGCTCGCCACCTGCTTGCCGTCGCTTCCGTCGGTCCCGTACAACGCTCGCGCCGCTGCAATATCCAACGGGCCGAGATCCGGGGCGTAACCGGTATAGCTCATCACCGTATAGCTGGTGTTGTCCAGCTTGGGATCGAGGACGACGCTTCCGTCGAACGAGTGCTTCAGGCCGATCGCATGCCCGATCTCGTGAATCATGACGTGCTGCATGTCGTCGGTCGAGTATTGCATCACCGATTTATCGATGAACACATCGCTGCCGATTTTGGATTGATAGACGTAGGTCTCGCCGATGGACATCCCGGGATAGTAGGCATAGCCCGCGGCGCCGGCCGAACGGCTCAGGGAAAAGTCGTAATTCCCGAACCGGATCTCGCCCTGCCCGGCCGGCACTTCGAGAAAGCGAATTCCACTCGCATCGTCCCATTGCCCCAGTGCCTCGAGGGCCGACCGGCGTTCCGCTGCCGTGAAGGCGGCGAACGAATTGATGAAGGCGGACGATTCACCGCCCTCCGAGACATAGTCGGACGGCTTGGTATCGAACGAATAGGTGATGAAGATCGGCTTCTTGGCGGTCGTTCCGCCCCAGAGATCGCTTCCGGAAATTAACGCCGTATAATCAGAGACAATGGTCATGGCAGCCCTCGCAGCTGCGAAACCCTAGATAGCACGGTCCGTGGCGGCAAGATGGAGCCGCTGTGTCAGTAATCGTCCAGCGACGGGCTTGCCTTCGGACGTCGATCTCCAGACACGGCGTCCAAACATTTGACCAAGCTGCTTTTTTGGTTTCCGCCCGCCTTGCTTTGGAACCATGGCGCGGGTCACAGCGTCGAGAAATTCTCAACGCGTCGCCCACAACCTTCCTCGATCCCGGTTAGCGGATCGTAACGTCGTCGTCCCGCACCGGACGGCGTGCCATTGCATCCCAGGTGCAAAGGCTGCATCGATCCGCACCCGAGGCCGCAACGACGGTCGATCGGTACGGAGACCCTGCCATGACGCCCGACGAGATTGCCGACCTCAACCGCGCCCGCGCCAGCCTGTCGCGGCAGCGCAGTGCGTTGGCCAAACGGATCGGATCGAGCGAACTCGCAGCCGCCTCCGCCGCCGAGGATTTCATGCGCATCCTGCTCGCGATCGAGGCGGTGGATCGGGCACTGACCAATGCCGGCCAGCCCTACATGCCCCCCGTCACCGATGCCGGGGCCTGAGCCATGGCCGACACGAAGGACGCCAACGGCACGAAGCTCGTCGATGGAGATTCGGTGACGCTGGTGAAGGATCTCAAGGTGAAGGGCACCTCCACCACTTTGAAGCGCGGGACCCTGGTCAAGAACATCCGTATCACCGACGACCCGGACGAGATCGAGTGCAACGCCGACAAGGTGAAGGGACTCGTCCTGAAGACGCAATTCCTCAAGAAGGCGTGAGGGTCAGTCGTCGGAATCGCTGCTGGTCACGCGCGCCGGAGAGCGGCTGAGACTGCGGATCGCGCGGGAAGGACGACCCGACTTCTCGGCGATGGCGCGATCCTGCTCTTCGATCAACTGCCGGGCCGGCTCGTCGCCATCGAGACCTCCGAGGATTTCCATGGGAACCCGACGGTTCGATGCGCGGGACTCGTCTTCGTAGACGACGTCGAACAGGACGGAGCCCCGCTCCTGCGGTTTCGACTTGGTGCGCTTGGCCATGACGGATGCTCGATCAAGGAAATCTGGAAAATCTAAGGTCGCAAGCCTGGGAAGCGGAATGTCCGGCGTTCGACCCCTTGGTCCCGTCGGCACTCTGACATCGTGGCCATCACCGATCGATCGGTGAGGTCCCGACCGGACTCGCAGCGCTACATGGTCCCGGCGCAAGAGGTTGGCAACCCGCTTCGCGCCGGCATCCGGTCGCGCGGGGCATGGCTGCCTGTGGCATGATGCGTGCGCGCCGTTCGACGGATCGGTCCGCCATGGCGGCGTCACCGATCGACGCGAGGAGCCGGACAGACGATGACCGATCAGACGCCGCTGACACGTTTTTCCGTCGCGCCCCTGAGCCGGATGACCCGGCATCTCGCGGGCGTTGCCGGTGGACGGACGGAGCCGGACCTCGTCATCACCGGTGCGCGTATCCTGTCTACATATTCCGAGCGTATGCAGCCCGACCGCGAGGTCTGGATCGCCGGAGGGCGCATCGCCGCCGTGAAGCAGGCTGGCGCCTATAAAGGATCTGCCCCCCGCTACGATGCAGGGGGCGGCATTCTTGCCCCCGGATTGGTGGATCCGCACCTCCACATCGAGAGCAGCATGGTGACGGCCTGCGCCTATGCCGAGGCGGCGCTCTTGAACGGAACGACGACCATCGTCTGCGACAGCCACGAGATCGGGAACGTCCTCGACGCGGACGGGATCGCCTGGATGCTGGAGGATGCGCGCCAAGCGCCACTCAACATCTATCTGACCGTTCCGAGCACGGTCCCGGCCACCTCGCCGGAACTGGAGACCGCCGGCGGTGATCTCACGGCCGAGAAGATCGGGGCTCTGTTCGATGCGTGGCCGGAGGCGATCGGCCTGGGTGAGAAGATGGACTTCGTCGCCGTGGCCGAGGGCGATGAGAGGGCGCATGCCATCATCGAGTCGGCCTTGCGGAGGGGGCGACCGGTCTCCGGCCACATCTACGGGCGCGGCTTCGTCGCCGCCTATGCCGCGAGTGGTGTTACCGATACCCACGAGGCCATCGACAGGGACATCGCCGACGATCTCCTCGAGGCGGGGTTATGGATCTACCTGCGCGGCGGGCCGCCGACCACTCCATGGCACAGCCTGCCCAAGGCCATCGGTACGATCATCGAACTCGGCGCTGCGGCCAAGCGGGTCTGCGTCTGTACCGATGACCGGGACGCGCAGGATCTTCTCGCCTACGGACTGGACTGGGTGGTGCGCGAAGCCATCCGCATGGGTATCCCGCGCGAACAGGCATGGTCGATGGGCTCGCTGCATCCGGCAACCCGCTATGGGCTCGATGGCGAGATCGGCGGCTTTGGTGGTGGACGGAGGGCGGACCTGGTGCTCCTCGACGACGACTTCATCCCGCAGACCACCTGGTACGGTGGCCGCTGCGTCGTCGAGAACCGGGCGATCACCCCGCTGCTCGATGCTGCGCTCTCGCGTCCCTACCGATACCCGGCCCCTGCTTACGCGACGATGCATATGCCGCAGCCGTTGCCGGCCCTTGTCCCAGCGCTTCCCGGCGGCCCCTGCGTCGTCAACGCCATCCGCACCACGCTTCCGGGAATCGAGCTGACGCACGAGCGGTACGCCCTGAATCCAGGGCCCGATTGGCAGACGACGCTTCAGGATAACGACATGTGCTTCGTCACCGTGATCGAGCGCCACGGTGGAGCCGGTAACGTCGCACACGGATTGTTGCGCGCCTTCGGGTTGAAACGAGGCGCGGTGGCGAGCAGCGTCGGCCATGATTCCCACAACGTGATCGTCGCCGGGCTGAACGAGCAGGACATGCGCGTCGCGCTCGATACCCTGTCTGCAATTCAGGGCGGCGTCTGCGTCGTCGAGGACGGCCAGGTCGCGGCCATGGTTCCATTACCCGTCGCGGGACTCCTCTCCGACAAGCGCGTTGGAATCGTCGCCGAGGAGGTGCGCCTTCTGAAAGAGGCTTGGGAGCGGGCAGGATGCACGATTCCTTATATGGGGTTCAACCTGATCCCTCTGTCGGTCATTCCCGAAATCCGGATCACCGATAAGGGTCTCGTGCTCGTGCCCGGCATGCGCATCGTTCCACTGTTCGAACCAGCCGACGCCTAGGACGCTCCGGGGAAGGAACCGGATGGGCGGCTGCCTCGTTAGGGTTGCAGGTCTCAACAGCCTTTCCCATGTCGACTCGTTCAAACGGCATAATACTAGATCGGCCAGTCGAATTGTCCGTTCAGACGATTCGCTGGCCGCTTTGCGTTGTCTTCTACAGGGGCACCCTGTTTTTGGAGAAAACGCTCTTCTTTGGAGTGAGTTTATGCGGAATATCCTGACGCTCATCGTCCTTGGCTTCGTGGGTTTCGTCCTCGTCGCGATGTTCGTTGCACCGACTCAGCCGGACCTGAGGGCGTGGTACCTCAAGAACGCCTGTGAGCATCTCGACAAGGTGTCGGCCAAGATCTGCGATCCCCTGCGTCAAGGGAGCGGTCAGCCGCTCTGAACTCTATGCGCGCCTTCTTCCGTGGAGGCGGTCACGGGGACCGACGCTCGCTTCGGCATGAAATGGCTTGAGAGAGCGCCGTCCAGCCCATAGGCCCCGCGGGTGGCCTTCTCAGAAAGCACCGATCCGTGTTGGATGTCGGCTGCCGTTCGCTGCTTGTTCAGCTCTAAATCGCAGAATCGCGAGTAGGAGCTCGTCATAGACGGAAATGACGAGTGCGTGGCGGTTCTTCGGGTATCGGGATCCCTATCCCGCGAATACAGCGATAGCTTTTTGGATGGATCGCTCCACCCAAAGAGAAAGCCCGGTTTCCAATGTTATGGAACCAAGCTTTCTCATTCAAACCGGTCGCTTACCGACCGATCATCCGATCAGTAGCCGTAGCGCCAAGCGCGCCGGCGCGAGTCATAGTAACGGCGCTGCTGCCGACGGATGTCCTGACGAACGGCTTTGCGGTGAAGGTAGCGTGCGCTGTGGCCGTAGCCGTAGCCATAACCGTATTGAACATGTTCCACTGCGCTCGACGGAGCGACGTCCACGTTGCCGAGCGACATCGGTGCAGCCTGGGATGCTGAGGCGAAGCCAGCACAGGCTACGAACGCCGTGAGAGCGGCAATCCGGAATGATTTCATCGCGTCGTATTCCTTCGGTCTTGAGTCAGCGGATTGGGAGCTGAGACGGATATGAAGGGCAGAAAAAGTTACCAAAATCCCTCCGATCCGTCACAGCTCTCAGACCAAATAGAGCGTTGCCGTCGCGCGGAACACCTTCGGACAATGAGCTTCGTTCACGATCCGGAGAGCCTCTTCCACCGTGATGCGGCGGTTCAAGGCCAGTTCCTCGATCGTCATCCAGGTTGAAGTCATGCGATTGCTCCCTCGCTTTCGTTAACTCAACAATGATGGATCGGATTGGTTCATCGCGGCTGTCGGTGACGAACCACGGTCAGATCCGCGACGGCGCCGGCCGATGATCACGCCTCTTTCCGGAGAATGTAATAGCCGCTGTCGCGACGTCCCGGCCCCAGATTGACGTAGAGGTCTTTCAGCAGACGGATGCCGAGGAGCCGCAAGGATCGTCCGAAAGATCGATAGGATCCGACGTCGACATCGATATGGTGCCCCCCGAAGCGCCCCACGGTGACGGTCATTCCGGCCCGTGACGCGAGCACCTCGACCGACTTTCTCGAGAACGAGTTCACGTGCTCGAGCGGAAGGATCGTATTGTAGTCGTTGAAGCGCCGTCGCCGCTGAAAATCGAACTCGAACGGTGACCAGTCGATGAAGCCGTTCTTTCTCAAAAGGTCGCGGATCCGGCCCTGGCGGGGCACCGCGATCTTGAACAGGCCGCCCTCCGCCACACAATCCGCCAGCATGTCGAAGACCGCGACCGGGTCGGTCAGGTGCTCGAAGACCTGCTCGGTATGGACGATGTCGAAGCGGCGGTTCTTCAGTTCCGCATCGGTTAGAATTGTCACTCCGATGGAGCGCGCAAAGGCGATCTTCTCCGGCGAGATTTCGGTGGCATAGACGCTCATGCCCATTCCCACCGCCACCCGCGCCCAGCGCCCGTAGCCGAAGCCGAAATCGAGCAGGCTGACATCCTTCGGCTCCTTGCCGAGAATGGCAAGCAGGTCGATCAGGCGGCGTGAGACGTCCTGGAAATTGTCGGCCGTGAGCCGATCGAACTCGAATCGCTTGAGTTTATCGGGGTCAATGAATTGGTCGTAGATGACACTCAGCATTCGGTCCGAGGGCGTATTCTTCTGGTAGATCAGTTCGCAGTTCGGACATTCCATGATCGTGTAGTCGAATCCTTTCAGGATGTCGCAATTGACCGTTCCCTGATTCCGGTAATGGCTCTCGACATGCCGGCGCACCTGCGGCGCCTCGTATCCTGCGGTGAACAGTGTCGCTGAATGGATCGAGCCGCAAACGGGACAGGCGATCCGCGCCTCGAAGAGCGCACCGTCTCGCGCGTCGGCACTGCTGCCGATGGTCGTAACATTCTCTGTATGCCTCGACTGCCGCGGCGCCTTGGCGACGGCATCGTCCGGGTCCTGGCATGTCAGCGACGCGATCTTCTGCGGGGGGGAGGCCTTGTCCATGACAGCTCCTTGAGACTGCTGACGAAGTGAGTTCCGCAGACTTGTTAAGAATGATCGCCGCTGGTCGCCTACTTGCCAATTGTCCATTGTGAGTATCGTGCCGGCATAAACTGTCGGCCAAACGTATAAGAGGATAGAACGATTCTATGATGACGTAGATTTGATGCAACGTCGCTTCTCATCGCTCTGGAAGCGCGGCGTCGGTCGGGAACCGCAGGAAGGCTTTCCCGAAACGGCTCCCACGGGGTTTCCTTGCAGATCAGGCAAGCTGATTCAGGACATCTCCGCTCTACGCCTAGCGCGCACGACGCGGGGGATGGCGTGCCCATCGCAGAGGAAATCCGGCGCCTCGTAGCCTCGGGCACGCCTGAACAGAGTCGCGATCTGTAGGTGCTGGCCCTCGCCGAACTCCATGGCGAGCCACCCATCCGGCTTCAGGAAGCTCAGTCCTTCCTGGATGACGCGCTGATGGACGGACAGACCGTAGGGGCCGCCATCGAAGGCCTCGCGCGGTTCTGCCGCGAGCAGATAGGCCTTCTCCGCAGCGAGCCGTCCCGTCGAGATATAGGGCGGGTTGCAGACGATGAGGTCGGCTTCGCCCTTTGCGAGGTCGGGAGCGATCGCAGCGAAGAGGTCTCCCTGCCGCACCGTGATCCGGTTCGTCAGACCGAGGCGCACCACATTGGCCGAGGCGGCGGCGACCGCCCCGCTCGTGAGGTCGCTCGCCAGGATTTTCGTCTCCGGGAAGGCCGTCGCCAAGGCGCAGGCGAGATTGCCGGCCCCGCAGCACATGTCGACCACGGTCCCACGGTTGCCGCGTTGCCGCAGAATCTCACAGGCGGCACGACCGAGGAGCTCGGTTTCTTCGCGGGGGACGAGGACGTCCTGCCCAATCTCCATCTCGACTCCCAGGAAACTCTTCGTCCTGGCGACGGCGTGTGACGGCTCCATCATCTCCTCCCCTGTTGAAGGTTCACGGGTGCGTTTCCGAGGATGGGGCCATGCTCTCGCCTGGGCCGTTGCCCCGTTCCGTCGAAGCGATCGTCAGCATTTCGAAGGCGTGTACGGACCGGTCCAGCATGGGATCGTGCGCTGGAGCAGCAATTCCGGAATCGCCGCGCCGCCGGCCTTCCGGCCGCCGACGTCGAAGGCCACGATACTGGTCTCTGTCGCCGTTGCCCGGCAGTCCCGCCGGTAGCGGACTGGGCTCGTCCACTCGCTTTCGGAAAATCCGGCCGCGAGGTCGGTGTATCCGAGCAGGAAGCGTCCTCGCGGCTGCGCGTCATGTAGGGACTTGAGCAGATGCAGGATGAGAGCCCATCCCGCCCCCGCGCAATCCTCACGCGAACCGCCGTCGAGGTAGTAAACGTTCCGGCCGAACGCGACGGTGCCGGCCGTCGCCAGCGGTGCCCGATCGCCGTAGGCGATCGTCGTCGAGACGTGCCTGTGCAGCATCAGACACCTCAGGACGTAGCCGGCGGCTGCCCAACTCTGGCTGAAGGCGATCGACTTCCGGTTGTACATGGTCCCGCGCAGGCCCAGCGCGACTGGCAAGGAGAGGACCGCTTCGGCCCCCGATCTGGCGGGCATCTCCGTCACGCTCGACTTCCGGGCGTTGCGCAGGACGTTCTTGCTGATGGTCTTGAGGAAATCATCCCATTGTGGCCAGCGCGCGAAGTCGACCGCTTCGACCGCGAGCGGACGGGAGGCGACGAGCTCGACGCCTGTCATGGCTTCCAGCATGCGTTCCCGCGGCTCTTCTGTGCTCCAGAACGACCCGTAGACGTAGCGGCCCGGCCCGAGCGTATCGAGGACGGCCTTCATCGCCTTGGGCCAGAGCGGCGCGAAGGCGGGCAGGAGATGAAGCCCGTCCGAGAACGCCTTGATCCGAGGACCGATACCGACCGCACATTGCCCGATCTTGCACTCTCCGGCACCGCGCCGGACGGCGAAGACCTCGAAGCGCCTCAGGTGGAAGAGCGAATGCAGCTTCATCTGCCACATGCGCATGCCGCCTCCGGCACACCAGAACGAGGCGTCGCATGCTTGAGCGAACCGTTCCCAATCCTCGGTCGAGCCCATGAACGGAACGACCTTGATGGTGCCGTCGACGGAATGACCGGCGAGGTCCACGGAGGCACCGACGTCCTTCCGGGGCAGATTTAGCTGATGCAGGCGGAAGGAAGCTCCGAGTATCGGCGTGTGCAGGATCGGCTCGATCATCTGAGACCATTCGGCATCGATCATGATGGCCTGCCCCTCTCGCCACACTTGGACTTGCACGCGAGATCGCGTGGCGGGTTCACCCATTCCTCGGCATGGGAAAGAGGAGCGCGTCTTTGGTCCGGCCGTCCATGTCTTGGGCTGAAGGCCGGTGGAGCGAAATCATCCCGATCGGTGGGTTCGCTCGTTCCTGAGGGGCTCTCGTCGGTCACGTCGGCCCGTGATCCAAGACCGTCTTTCCACCGCGCCGCCCGGACGAAACCGCGACGCGGGCTTGGCTGAAGGTGCATCACGATCCGAGCCGGGGATCGGCGGCACCGGTCAGGTGATGTGCTCCCATCTCCAGATCCTGCTCGGACCATGTCTTCGGGGCAGCGGTAGGGCGGGCGCCAGCCGGCGAGGGACGAAGGAGGGCATGGCGCTCCGCGAAGGAAGCCTACAAGGGGGATGGTAAGGAGGCGTGCCGCTGGTCGCCACGCTCCGGGGTGGCCGAGGAGAGGACGATCGTGCCTGTGCCGCTCGATGCTGTTCGACATGGGATCTCGCTCGAAATCTCGATGCGTTGATGGTGGGATGTCCGAGGGAAGTGGAATGCGTCCGAGAGCGCGTGCGCCAGTTCCGGCGCATGATCCGCGATGCAGGTGTAGTGGTTGCCAGGGACCGGGACGTAGGTGACGTCGGGGCACAGTTTGGCCCAGGATCGGCCGTCATAGGCGGCGTCGTAATTCTCTCCGCGCCGCCCTGCTGCATCGACCCCGGTCCCGAGCACGACGATCCGCACCGGGAGGGAGGGCGGAATGTACGAGTACAGCGCGCGCTCGTAGGCGCTGGTGAGGGACAGGTGCTTCTCGCTGATCGCCAACTCTTGCGCGCGCGCGGCCGCGGGGACGGCGGCATCCGCGACCAGCCGCATCTTGCGTGCGGTCCTGAGTCTTCTCTTCCGGTCGAGGACCACCCGCATCTCGTGCAGCGAGAAGCCCATGACCCGTCGCAGGGCGGTCAAGCGCGTCATGGCTGTGCCGACCCGATACTGGCGCATGGGAGAGGAGCCGGGGCTGGATGGCCCGAGCGCCCTGTCGGTGATCGCGAAGAGGCGCCGAAAGGCACGTCCGGCATTCAGCGATGGGGGGGCGACGAGGGCCACCAACTCGACATCCCGCCCGCTCTGAATCAGCAGGCGCGCCGCCTCATAGGCAACCATGGCGCCGTTGCAGAATCCGCCGAGGCGGTAAGGTCCGTCCGGTTGCGCGACGAGGAGGTGTTGCACACGGTCCGTTGCCATCTCGTGGACGGTGGCGGGGACGGGCTCGAGATGCGGGGCGATGCCGATGACCGGGAAGCCGAGCTCTGCCGCCAATCTCGCCATGTAGAGACCGCCATTATCCCAATCACCATGGAAGAAATGCAGCGGCGCGGCGTCGGGAGCGAACGAACTGCCCGGCGCACCGATGTAGCGTGTCACCACCGTACCTTCCGCGGCACAGGCATAGCGCCAGAACCGCAGCTTCTCGAGGCGTCGATGTCTCGCCAGTTCCTTCTGAACGTCATCCGTCATGCCGTTCGTCCCATTCGCCTTGAGCGCGATGCCGATCCGCGCGTCGCGAGGATCGTCTTGGTGGCGGGAGCCTGCCGTCTCGTGATCCCGCTTTGGTCAGGCGCCGCACAGCAGCGGCGGCAAGTGAAGGGCGGCGGTCGCCGTCCGCTTCGCCTCGATGTCGCGCCAGATGCGCATGACCTGATCCTCTCGAAGATCTGTGCAGGCGGCCACCGCATGAGGTGGTGCGTGGAGCGAGAGCCCCGCGAGGCAAAGATCCATCGCTTGCCAGGGCAACGCGAAGTAGAATTCCTCCTGGGTCTGCGGCAGCGACCAGGTGTCCGTCGTGGGCGGCCGGCTTCGGATGCCGATGGGCACGCCGACATGCTCCGCGAGCTGATAGACCTGCGCCTTGTAGAGATGCGCGATCGGTTTGACGTCGGCCGCCCCGTCGCCGTTCTTCACGAAGAAACCCTGGTCGTATTCGAGCTTGTTGGGCGTGCCGAGCACTGCATAGTTCAATCGATCGGCATGGTAATATTCCATCTGCTTGCGAGTGCGCTGCTTCATGTTGGTCGCGGCCACGATCGCTTGGTAGGTGGCCGCCCGCAGTCGGATCTTGCGCATCTGTCCGGTGGGCGATTGCACCACGAGCGACGAGATGCCGTATTCGGCGCCCGCCAGGGGATTGGCGATCACGACCTTGGATCTCCAGTCCTCGGCATAGGCCGGTTCGACCGTTCGAATGGCGTCATCGCGCCGGGCGTAGCAGCCCATCGCCTGAAGCGTGTCGCCGATATCCTCGATCGTCGACCGGATCCCGAAAGCATCCGCCACCTCCCGGCCGAGGGTTAGGCTCTCCGGATCGGAATCGTGCTCCGGCATCAGCAGGCCGAGGACATGCTCGGCGCCGACGGCCTGGACCGCGAGGGCGGCGCAGAGACTGGAATCGACTCCGCCGGAGAGGCCAAGGACGATGCCGCGCTTGCGCAACGTCCCCTGGACCTGTCGACGAAGGCTTTCGACGATGCGGTCGGTCTCCGCGCCCGGATCAAGCCTCAGGCTCGCGGCGGAGAAGTCGGGCTCGACAGTTAAGGCTGTGAGACCGGAGAGGGAGGCGAGACCCGTTTTCATGCTCCCATCTCCATGCTGTCGTCGGCTTTGATGCCCTCGGCGGCGAGCCTGCGACTCACCTTGCCGGTATCGGTCATGGGAAGTTCGGACCTGAACTCCACAGATTGCGGCACCATGAAATCCTCGAGATGCCGCTGGCAGTGGCGCAGCACGTCGAGAGTGGTGATCGCCGGATCGGAGGCGACGACCAGCGCGCGGATCGATTGGCCAAGGACGGGATCGGGCAGCCCGATCACGACCACCTCGTCGATACCGGACATCGCATGAATCACAGCCTCGACTTCCTTCGGAGCAACCTTTTCGCCCCGCGTCTTGATGATGTCGTCCTTGCGCCCGATGAAGTATAGGAAGCCATCGGCGTCCGCGTAAAACAGGTCTCCCGTGTAGAGAACCTTCTCCCAGCTGTTCCATCCGGGTCTCAGGGCAACGCGCGTGGCTTCCTCGTTCTGCCAATAGCCCTGCATGACGTGAGGCCCGCGGATGACGAGTTCGCCGACGACGTGCGGAGGGACCGGCCGGCCGGCTGCATCGACGACGACGGCTTCGGTGCCGGGGATGGCGATCCCGACCGACCCGGCATGGGTTTCGATCCGCTCCGGCGGGAGCCATGTGCAGCGCTTGCACTCTGTCAGCCCATACATCGAGTAGAGCGCGGCATGCGGGAAGAGTTGGCGCAGCCGTTCGATATGGGCGACCGGCAGGGCGGCCGCAGTGTTGGTGAGGTAGCGCAGGTCCGGCAGCGAGTCCGGCTGGAAGGAGCGCAGTTTCAGGATCATCGCCACCATCGTCGGAACCAGGGGCAGACCCGTGACGCGCTCGGTGCGCATCAGCCCGAAGATGGCATGCGGATAGGCAAAGGACGTCGCGAGGACGATTCGGGCGCCGACCTTCACTGCCATGAGGACCTGATACAGTCCGTAATCGAAAGCGATGGGCAGCACGTTGAGGATCACGTCCTCTTCGACGTTGCGCAGGTAAGTAGTGATCGAACTTGCCGCCGCATCGACGTTGCGATGGGTCATCATCACGCCTTTCGGCCGGCCGGTAGAGCCCGACGTGTAGACGAGCATCGCGAGATCCGAGTCGATCCCGCCATGCGGCAACTGCAGTGGGGGCGCGGCCTCGAGGCAGCCCGCGAAGGAGACGGCATTCGGAACGGTTTCCGTCGCGCCGTTCGCGACGACGAGGATGACGCTCGGGGCCAATGCGAGGACGGACCTCGCGGCGACGGCGAGCGGAGCCTCAATGAGCACTGCGCGGGCCTCACAATTACGCAAGATATAGTCGAGCTTCTCTGGTTTCACTGACGGATTGACCATGCTGAAGACGGCGCCGGTCTTCAGCACGGCGAAGATGGCGACGACCGCCTCCCAGATGTTCCCCATCTGGATGACCACGCGGTCGCCCCGCTCGATGCCGCGGGCCTGGAGTACTCCCGCGAGGCGATCCGACAGCAGGTCGAGCTCGGAATAGGTGAGACGGCGTTCCGACGTGACTAGAGCAACCTTCGATCCGAGGCGGCGGGCGCTCTCGCGGAGATAATTCTCGATGCGCATCCCGGCCTCCTCAGGCTGCCTGGGAGGACGGGGACACCACGGCGAAACGCTTTCGTGCGACGAAGGCGTCTACCTTGGCGATGGAATCGAAATTGGCCGGCAGAATTTCGTCATCGGCAACGACGATCCCGAACGTATCTTCTACGAAAGCTACGAGTTCGAGGATGCCGGTGGAGTCGATCACGCCATGCTCGATGAACGATCCGTCGTAGGTCAAAGGAGAGGTCACATCGCCGAAGAGAAACGTTTCGACGACGAATGAATGAACCTGGTCTGAAATGCTGGATGACATCTTCATTCTCCCCGAATAAAACTTGATATGATCTGACTTCGCCGACTTTCGACGTGTCCCTGGTCCGATTCTTTCTCAGATCGCGGCGGCGAGCGCGGTGGCTTCGCCCTCATGCGTCCGCGCCTCGGCGAAGCTGCGATGCCAGAGTTGCGTCGACAGGATCCCCACGAAGGCCGCGTTGTCCCGGAACCCACGGCTGCCGAGGGTGCGGCATTTCTCGGCGAGCCGCGTCACGGAGGCCGGATTGAAAAGACCGGTCCTGCGAACCGCCTCGGACGAAAGCATCGCGGCGACGTAGTCGGGCGCGTCCGGTCCCGCGAAGGAGCTGCTGTCGGGCGCTCGGTAGGGCTGCTTTGGTCGATCGATGATCGCAGCCGGGACGATGTCCCGCGCGGCCCGCTTCAGGATATGCTTCTCCGCGAGGCCCCGTAACTTCAGGCCCGGTGGAAGTGCGGCGGCGAACTCGATCAGGCGATGATCGAGGAACGGGAAGCGGCCTTCGACGCCATGAGCCATCGCCATTCGGTCGCCCTGGCTCGAGAGGATGTAGCCGGGCAAGAGGTATCGGGTTTCCAGGTATTGCGCCTGATGCAGCGGGTGCCAGCGCCGCATCTCGGCAGGCAGCGCGGCCGCGAGTTCCTCGGTTGCATCGTAGTCGCCCAAGGTAGCCTTGAGATCACCCGAGAAGAATATCTTCGTGGCCGCCGTGCCCCGGAAGCGCGGGCGATGCGAATAGAGCGGGTCGTCGAGGGCATCCTCGCCGGCCCCGAAGAACGCACCCAGCGATTCCGGCGTCTGCTGCTGAAGACCGGACATATAGGGATAGAGCCGGCGCAGCAGGTGAGGCCGCATCCGTGAGGTCGGCTGGCGCGCACAGAAGCGCCGAACCCTGGCCTCCTTGAAAATGTCGTAGCCGGCAAAGACTTCGTCGGCCCCTTCTCCCGTGAGGACGACCTTCATGCCGTTCTCGCTGACGAGCCTCGAGAGCAGGAAGAGCGGCGCCGGGGCCGTCCGCAGGATTGGGCGCTCAGTGTGGCGGATGACGTCGGGGAAGGACTGCGCGATCTCGCGGGCACCGCAGGCGACGGCAGCATGGCGCGTGCCGAGGTGGTCCGCCATGATCCGCTGGTAGGCGCTCTCGTCGTGCTCCGCCGAGTCGAACGTCACCGAGAAAGTGCGCAGGTTTTCCGGAGCCTGGCGCGCCGCGAGCGCAGCGACGAGGGAAGAATCGAGCCCGCCCGACAGATAGGCCCCGACCGGCACGTCTGAGCGCATCCGGATGGCGGTGGCGTGTTCGAGGAGGGCGAGGGCCTCTTCGCACAGGTCTTCGTCGGAGCGGGTCGTTTGCGGCGCGTCCCGGTCCGGGAAGGTGAGCTGCCAGTACGGCCGTATGGTCTCCTGCCCGTCCTCAATCAGCATCATGTGGGCAGGCGGCAATTCGGCGATGTCCTTGAACATCGTCCGTGGCGGGATCGGCGCCCACAACGTGAAGGTTTGATCGAGGGCGATCGGGTCGATCTCCGTGGCGATGCCGGGGAATCTCAGCAGCGCCTTGATCTCCGAGGCGAAGACAATGATTTCGCCCCGTCGCGCATGGAATAGCGGACGGACGCCGGCGCGGTCACGGGCCAGCATCATCCGCCGGCGCCTGCCGTCCCAGATCGCGAAGGCGAAGTCGCCGTTCAGCGCTTCGACGCAGTCGGGGCCGTATTCCTCGTAGAGGTGCAGCAAGACCTCTGTATCCGATTCCGTCCGGAAGCGGCGGCCCCGCTGGCGCAATCGGTCGCGCAACTCGACGAAGTTGAAGATCTCGCCGTTGAAGCTGACGCAGATGGCTCCGTCCTCACTCGCCATCGGCTGGATTCCGCCGTCGATGTCGACGATGGCCAAGCGGGTATGGCCGAGCCCGGCCCCTTCGAACGTCGTAGCTCCCCGGTCATCAGGCCCCCTGTGAGCCAGCGACAGCACCATGTTCTGCAAGACGGAGCTGCTCTCGTCCGAAGAAACGCTTCCGACGTATCCGACCAATCCGCACACTGAGCATTCCTCCCCCAAGGAAAACCCAAGGACATGCCTCAGGAAGATCTGAGACGAACGATGAGTTGCTCCAGTCTGGATGCGATCTCGGTAGGATCTTCTAAGAACCGCCCGCCGCAGCCGCGCTTCGACACTTGCAGAGTGACGGTGCGTTCGATCCGCGCGCAATTCGCTCTGAGGGACTAGGCCATTGGGCTAGCGCGAATGGCGGGCCGACGGATGGGACTGTGTCGGCGTTTCGGTAAACCTCCCCCGAACGGATATGCTTTCGCGCCGCGTCATGCTTGGAAACGAGAAAGGGGGGTTAAGGCGCAGCTTTCCGCGCCGGCTCCAGCCCGCTCACGCACGCGATTCGCGGCGTACCGCCAGTGGCACCCTGCCGGTCCATCGCTTGAAAGCCACGATAAACGCGCTCGGATCGCGGTAGCCGAGCCGCCAGGCGATCTGCGAGACCGGCATCGTCGTGTCGCGGACATAGCGCAGAGCCAGATCCGCCCGAAGCTGATCGAGGATCGAGCGGAAGCTGACCCCCTCTCCTGCGAGCCGGCGGCCAAGGGTCCGCGCACTCATGCCGAGCGTCGTCGCCACCAGCGTGACGTTCCCCTGGCCTTGAGCGAGCAGCGGTGTGAGAAGCGAGGCGACACGAACCGCGATCGAGTTCGATTCGGACACCGACCGCGTCAGCAGTTCGTCGTGAAAGCGCGTCAGGAAGGCGTTGAGATAGGGGTCCGTCTGCATGAGAGGCAGGCCGGCTACCTGATCGTCGAAGACGATGCTGTCTCTTTCCGCCTGAAAGACCGGCGTCCTTCCGAAATAGTCACGCATTTCTGAGATGTCGCCCCGGTGCTCGTGCCGGAATTCGATTCGCGACGGGTTCAGCTCCAGCGTCGTCAGCTTGCGCGACATCCGCAGGACCGAGGTGATCCAGAACTCGATCTCCTGGGTGCAGAGGTCGCGGTCGATGCCCTCGGTATGGAACTCCAGCGCGAGCAGGGACGGCGGTCTCTCGACGCTGCAGGTCAGTCCTCGATTGACGGTCGGCAGGTAGTGAGCCTGCTTCGAGAGCGCATCGCCGAGATCGGCGCTGGAGGCGAGAAGATAGTGTAGCGGGCCGAAGGCCCGGCCATCGGTCTCCTTGGCCATGTGGAAGCCGAGAAGGCCGTCTTCGAGAACCCGCGAGGCGAGTTCGAGGAAACTCGCCTCCTGGATCGCACCGACCGGTTCGGGGTGATCCATGACCGAGGTGGGCAAGCCGACCTCGCGAAGGAGTGCGTGCACTGGCAATCCGGCATGCGCGATCCGGCCCGATGCGAGCCGGACGAGGGTGGCGTCCGTCACGGGCAGAGCGGCATTGATGGCGTCAGCGTAGGGCATTGTGCAGAGCCTTGTTGCAGAGCCTTGCGAACTGGCCTGTCGCCGATGCTGTTCGGCCTCCTGGGCAGCACCCGCCCCTTCCCGACGCATCCCGGCATGGGTGCTCCGGTCGGAACGGTGCCGTCCCCGCCGCGGACGGCCCCGAGGGACGCCAGCGGAAAAGCGCGCGCCTTACCTGTCGAGATGAGTGTCGATTCGAATCGGTGGGATGGGTGCGGCGATGCAGCGGTGGCTGCCCCGACGCGATCGGCAAAGAAGCCTAGCCTGTGCGGCTCAGCAGCGAAATCGCCCGGCCGTCCTACCCCGTCGGAAGGACCGCCGCCGCCTTTGGCTAAGCCGAAGGGGCGATGCTTGACCGGGTATCCCGGCTTTTTGGCGCGGAAAGACGATTTCGAGCTCGGCCAAGCCCCAACCTAGCCATGTTCCGAACTGAGTTTGCACACTGATTTCAATCTAAATCTCAATATTACTAACTGCAAATAACGTTATATTACAAATTAATACTTCTACTTGAGATTATAACCTTGGGAAAAGCGATAGCATGAGCGTCTTGGAAATCGGAAAGATCAAGGCATTTCTGCCGAACACTCTCATGGCCGGGTTTGGCGTCGGCGATTTCGTGCGGAAAGATGTCCGAGCCCGAGCCCTCATCGAGGTCCTTCGCCCCTGCCGTTCGGCGCTTGCCGCGGCGGCCATCCTGAGCGGGATGCTGAACCTCCTGGCGCTTGCCGGTTCGTTCTACATGATGGAAGTGTACGACCGAGTCCTCCCGAGCCACAGCGTGCCGACGCTGCTCGGTCTGACGGCACTGATCGTCTTCCTCTACGGTTTTCACGGAATCTTCGATCTGCTTCGCGGCCGGCTCCTTCTGAAGGTCGGAACCCATGTCGACGAAGCGCTGAGCCGCCGCGTCTTCCGGGCCTCGGTGGCGGTGCCGGCGGGCGGGCGCCCGAATGGCGATGCGTCGCAGCTCATCAGGGATCTCGATCAGGTCCGCAGCTTCCTGTCGGGCAGCGGTCCCGCCGTGTTCTTCGACCTGCCGTGGTTGCCGATCTACCTCGCCCTCTGCTTTCTGTTCCACGTCTGGATCGGGGCGGTCGTGCTCGGCGGAGCCATCCTGATGGTAGGGCTGACCCTGGCGACGGAACTCGCGGTGCGTGAGCCGACACGCGAGGCCGTGGCAGCCGGTGCAACACGCCAGCGCGTCGCCGAATCGGCTCGCCGAAACGCCGACAGTATTCGGGCAATGGGAATGCAGCCGGAGCTTTCCCTGATCTGGGATCGCGTCAACCTGCCCTATCGCACGAGCCAGGAGAGCGTATCCGCCGTGACGGCGGGGCTTGGATCGGCCGCTCGCGTCCTTCGCTTGCTGCTTCAATCCCTCGTCCTCGGCGTCGGCGCTTTTCTCGTGATCCGGCAGGACGCCACAGGCGGTGTCATCATCGCGAGTTCGATCCTGACGGCCCGTGCTCTGGCGCCGGTGGACCAGGCGATCGGGCATTGGAAGGGGCTCACCCTCGCCCGCCAGAGCTGGCAGCGCCTGTCCGCCCATCTCTCCCTCACCCGCGACGAGCCGGTGCGGATGCCGCTTCCCGCTCCGCGCCAGACCCTGATCGTCGAGGGCGCCTGCGCCGCGCCGCCCAACGTCCAGCGGCTGACCGCGGCCGATGTCAGCTTCACCCTGAACGGCGGACAAGGGCTTGGGATCATCGGTCCGAGCGCCTCCGGGAAGTCCAGCCTCGCGCGTCTCCTTGTCGGCATCTGGGCCCCCGTCCGGGGCAAGGTGCGCCTCGATGGCTCGGCCCTTGAGGATTGGGATGCCGACGCGCTCGGGCGACATGTCGGATACATGGCCCAGGAGATCGAGCTTTTCCCAGGAACGGTCGCCGCCAATATCGCCCGATTCCGCCCGGACGCCACTGCGGAGGCCGTGATTGCGGCGGCACAGGCCGCCAACGTTCACGCCATGATCCAGGCGCTTCCCGCGGGTTATCAAACCCTCGTAGGCGACCATGGTGCAGATCTTTCGGCAGGTCAGCGCCAGCGCATCGCCCTGGCACGGGCCCTCTTCGGGGAGCCTTTCCTCGTCGTCCTCGACGAGCCGAACTCGAACCTCGACAGCGAGGGCGAGCAGGCCCTGACGGATGCGATGGTCGCGATCCGCCGTCGCGGTGGGATCGTGGTCGTGGTGGCTCACCGACCGAGCGCGCTCGCCGCCATCGATTTGGTCCTGGTGATGACCGAGGGCCGCATGCACGCACTGGCACCGAAGGAGGAGATCTTCGCCCATACGCTGAAGGCCGTCCCTCCGGCGCGCGGCGACCGTCCCTTGAGAGCCGTGGGGGGAGCGCAATCATGATCGAACTCAGCCCCACCACGGCGCGCAGCATCCGCCATCACCTCATCGCCACGTCGGCCGGCCTCGCTGCGCTGGTGGTCAGTGCCGGGGGATGGGCCGCGAATGTCGAGTTTTCCGGTGCGGTCGTTACATCGGGCCTCCTTGTCGTCGAATCCCAGGTCAAGAAGATCCAGCATCCGACCGGCGGAGTCGTGGGCGAGCTTCGCGTCCGTAACGGCGATGCCGTAACCGCGGGCAGCATCCTGCTCCGCCTCGACGACACCCTGCTGCGGGCCAACCTCGCCATCGTGACGAAGGCCCTCGACGAGTCGATGGCGCGGCGCGCACGTCTCCAGGCCGAGCAGGAAGGATCCACCGAACTGGTGTTTCCGTCCGATTTGCTCGCCCGAAAGGGGGAGACGGATGTCGATCGGCTGATTCGCGGCGAACGGACCCTGTTCGAGATGCGACGCTCCGCGCTCGACGCCCAAAAGGCGCAGCTGTCCGAGCGAATCGCCCAATCGGAGGAGCAGATCAAAGGCCTCAACGAACAGATCGAGGCTAAGGGCAGCGAGATCGCGCTGATCGAGAGCGAGATCGGCGGCGTCCGTGAGCTCTGGCAGAAGAAACTCGTCCCGATTCAGCGTGTGACCGCCCTCGAGCGCGATCTCGTTCGCATTCGCAGCGAGCGAGGCTCCCGCGTCTCCGACATCGCGCAGGCACGCGGACGCATCAGCGAGACGCGCCTTCAACAGATCCAGCTCGAACAGGACATGCGGACGAAGGTCGGCCAGGAACTCGCGGACATCTGGAACCGCATCTCCGAATTTGTCGAGCGGAAGGTGTCGGCGGAGGACCAGCTGAAGCGCGTCGACATCCGCGCGCCCCAGGACGGCATCGTTGACCAACTCGCCCTCCACACCGTGGGCGGCGTCGTCAGCGCCGGGGAAACCGTGATGCGGATCGTTCCGGCGGAGGACCGCCTCGCCGTCGAGGCCCGGCTCTCGCCGCAGGACCGCGACCAGACCTATCCCGGCCAGCGCGCGATCCTGCGCTTTTCCGCCCTCAACCAGCGGACGACGCCAGAGATCGAGGGCGCCGTGTCCCTGATCTCGGCCGACATCACCACGGATCCGAAAACTGGCCAGGGATACTACACCACGCGCGTCGCGGTGACCGATGACCAGATCGCCCGCCTCGGCGGCGTGAAGACCCAGCCCGGCATGCCCGTCGAGGTCTTCGTCCAGACACACCCGCGAAGCGTGCTTTCCTACTTCACGAAGCCCTTCGCCGATCAGGTTGCGCGCGCCTTCCGCGAGAAGTGACAGCGCCCTCTCCCCTTCGCGCCGGCCCTAACCCGACAGGATAGCGGCCCGGCGCGTCGATTCCGCCAACCAGACCAGGAGGTACGATTGCCGCTCACATAACGATACCGCTCTGCCAGCCTAGTCCCATCGGGGTAGGCGCCGGCACCCCCCGTCGACGAGCGAACTTCCAGACCCGGCGCGGCCTGCACGCTCGACGATGTCCGTTCTTGCTCCGGGAGACTCGGACTCCTGCCTTCCCCTTCGGTGTGCACTTCCCCCGTCAGGACCCGTCACGCACTGACGGCGCCTGAGGTTCCATGCTGCTTCCAGTCTGCGTCACGGCAGCATGGCCGGTCCATCTCCGGAGCAATCCAAACCCAACCGAATCAGCAGGCCCCGGTCTTCGAACCGGGAACACTGCCGCATGAGGATAATTCATGGCTATCAACCCGAACAACCTAGCAACGACCGCGACGCTGACCTTCTCGGACGAGTTCAATACGACGACGCTCGATTCCAGCACCTGGGGGACGGGATATCCCTGGGGCGCGGCGAACGGCAGCACCAACACCGCGAACGGTGAGTCCGGGTGGTACATCAACGCGAATTACGCGCCGACCTCGCAGCTCGACACCTACACGGTCCATGACGGCGTGCTCGACATCAAGGAGGCTCCAGCTAGCGCAGCGACGCAAGCCCTGATCAACGGCTACGATTTCACCTCGGGAATGGTGAATACCCAGCAATCGTTCAGCCAGACCTATGGCTACTTCGAGATGCGCGCCGACATTCCAGCCGGCGAAGGAATGTGGCCGGCCTTCTGGCTTCTGCCGACATCGGGTGGCTGGCCGCCGGAACTCGACGTCATGGAGGTCGTGGGAACTGCGCCGGACGCCCTCGTGACCACCGTGCACTGGGACGCCAACGGACACCAGATGGTCAACAGGGCGACCAACGTGCCCGGCCTCTCGAGCGGGGGGATGCACACCTACGGAGTCGACTGGCAGGCGGACACGATCACTTGGTATCTCGATGGCAAGGCAGTCTTCGAGGCGGATACGCCGGCGGACATGCATGACCCGATGTACATGCTCGCCAATCTGGCGACCGGCGGGGCCTGGGCCGGTGAGCCGAACGGCAGCACGAACCACATGCTGATCGACTACATCCGAGTCTATTCCGAGATGCCCGGCGGAGGAACGCCGCCACCCACCGAGACGGACCCTGCCACGACGCCCACGACCCCGGTCACGCCGACCGACCCGGTCGTGACACCGGTGGTGGATACGCCGACTACGCCGACGGTTCCGGTGACGACGCCCACGCCCGTTTCGCCGGATACGCCGACCGACCCGGTCACGACGCCGACGACCGAGCCGGGCACGGATCATATCACCGACCTGACCTGGACGGCGGACCCCACCCGTACGGTCACGGGACACGGGCAAAACGACAGGCTTTGGGGTAGTTCGGCGAACGAACTCATCGATGGCGGCCACGGTGCCGACACGACGAGAGGCGGAGGTGGCGACGACACCTACATCGTCGACAATGCCGGCGACCGAGTGATCGAATGGAACAATCGGGGTGACGATCTCGTCAGGACAACCCTTACGGAGTACTCCCTTCCGAAGAACGTCGAAAACCTACAACTCAACGGGAGCGGTCCGCAGACCGGCATCGGCAATGCGGGGGACAACAACATCGTCGCTTCCGCATGGAACGAGGCCGACCTGCGTGGCGGCGACGGCAACGATACGCTCGTCTCCAAGCACGGTGCCGCGACGATGACGGGTGGTCATGGCGCGGACAGCTTCCGCTTCGATGAACTGCCCTCGCAGGCCGGCCACGTGACGGACTTCAAGTCCGGCTCGGACAAGCTCGATCTGCGGAGCCTGCTCACCGGTGCGGGCTATCACGGCACCGACCCGCTCGCAGACCACACGCTCACCCTGACCGCGAACGGTTCGGGCGGCACGGACGTGTCCTTCGACGCGGACGGGACCGGGGGGCACGCAGCGGTCCCGCTGACCACCCTCGACCACATCCTGCCAAACCAGCTCCACCAGGCCGACTGGATGTTCGCCTAGGACTCCGTACCGGATATCGTATCCGGGACATTGCAGAGTGTCTTGGTTTGCATAGGCCAGAAAGGCGGCGTCCGCTTTTCAGGCCTATGCTCCCAGGCGATCGACGGCGGCGGATGTCTCCGCCGCCGTTCGGCGCATTCGTGTGATGCGAAAACAAGGGCTTAGCGCATGAGACGGGATGCCATGCCCGATCCGACGCGCTGATCCGGACCTCCGACCGAGATCGCGGCAGATGCCCCCTTCCGAGGCCGCCGAGTCTTCCTACCCGATGCTCCGCCGACCTGCGTAGCCTCCTAACCCGGGGCCACTCGCCCATAGCTTCCTCGGGGTTTTCATATTCGCCTCACGGATGCTCTCGCATGCTGCAAAACGGGCGGTTCGTCGGCATTAATACTTCCGCACATATTGTGATTTGCCGCCGAAATGGTGCTCTCTCTAAGCGTCACTAGACGGGTCAGGGACTAGAGGCAGATCAATAAACAAGTCCAGTTCTTCAAGATCTGGGCGCATAACATCCTCGCGCCGACATTTATCGAGCTGAATGCTTGTGTTGTTGCGGCCACCGCGCTGCTGACGGCGAGCTGTCTTGCCCGGAAATGGAGGCCATCCCTGACCTGTGTCGAATACCAGGAGGATTCGGGATGGATCATCAATTGGTGGAATCGAATGCCCGTTCGGAGTCGATTCCGTTCGGGGATGTGAGGTCCTCGGCAGTCTTCAGCCTGTCTGAAACTTTCGGCACCGAACAGAACAGACTGACGCAGCGTCGGCCCAAAGCCATCGATGCGGGGGCTCATCTGACGAAGTGGGCCATCGATATGACAGGTGCCCTCATCCTCCTCGCCATCCTGTGGCCGCTCTTCCTGATCATCGCCGTGATGGTTGCCCTCGACGGCGGTCCGGTCTTCTATGGGCATCGCCGGATCGGCAAGGACGGCAGGGCTTTCGACTGCCTCAAGTTCCGCACCATGATCCCCGGTGCGGAAGAGTGCCTGGGCGAATACCTCTCCTACCACCCGTTGGCGAACACCGAGTGGCGGGCGAGCCAGAAGCTCGTTCGTGATCCCCGCGTGACTCCGATCGGCGCGCTTCTGCGGGAATGGAGCCTGGACGAGCTGCCGCAGCTTCTGAACGTGCTGCGCGGCGAGATGAGCCTCGTCGGACCCCGGCCGGTGACACGCTCGGAGATGATCCATTACGGCCCGACCGCAGCCCTCTACATGAGCGTGCTGCCCGGCATGACCGGCCTCTGGCAGGTCAGCGGTCGCAGCGATCTCAGTTATACGAGCCGCGTCGCCCTCGACCGGACCTATGTCGAGCGCTGGAGCCTGGTTCGGGATCTGGCGATCCTGCTCTCGACACCGCGTGCCGTCCTGCGCCGCTCCGGCGCGAAGTAGGGGGTGGCCATGTCGAGCCCGATCTCGCCGCCGACCGACCGACCCAGCGTAAGTGTGCTGATGTCCACCTACGTCCGCGAGACTGCCGCCAACCTGGAGGCCTCGCTGGACAGCTTATGGTCGCAGACGCTCCTTCCTGATCAGGTGGTCCTCGTCCTCGACGGTCCGGTCGGCCCGGACCAGGAGGCCGTCATCGCCAGGCATGTGGCGGGCGAGCACGGCTCACGCCTGGAGCTCGTCCGGCTGCCGACGAACCAAGGTCTCGCGCGTGCCCTCAATGCCGGGCTCGCGCATTGCAACGGGACGTATACGGCGCGGATGGACAGCGATGATCTCTGTCTTCCCGACCGTCTCGAACTCCAATCCCACTATGCGGTCCGCTCTCCAGACCTAGACTTCATCTGTTCGTGGAACGATGAATTCTTCGACGAGGGCGGTCCCACTCGCCTGAAAGTGGCGCCCGTCACTCATGACGCTCTGCTGGCGGCGCTGAAATGGCGCAACGTCATCCAGCACTCGACGGTCTTCGTGCGCACTGAGATCCTGCGGTCGGTCGATGGGTACCGGGCGAAGTACGGCCTACTCGAGGATTACGACCTGTTCGTGCGCCTCGCGGTGAAGGGGGCCAGGTTTCGGGTCATCCCCAAGGTTCTCGTACGGATCAGGAGCAGTATCGACCAGCGCCGAAGGCGTGGAGGTGCGCGCTACGCGCTGAACGAGATCCGTTTCCGCGTCGATTGCTTGCGCGCCGGCTTTCTCAACACCCGCGAATTTCTCGTGGTCACCGGCCTCTACACGATCTTCCGGCTGGTCTCCGGCGGCATGCGCAACCGCCTCTACGCCCTGACGCGGACCTGAGACACCGACCCGACGTGAGCGCGCCGACGCGGTACAATGGGGACATACTCATGGACGACCTGACTTCCCGCCGCCTACCCCCGCATGAGCGCGTCACCGCGCCCTGGCCGCGCGACCTGGACCTGTTCGCGACGGACGCGATGGCGGGCGCCGTCAGACGGTTCATGTTCGGGTTCTTCGTCGTGATGTGTGCGGCCGCGATCGCATGGCCGCTTCTGCCCCGACGCTACGAAGCGGCGGGCAGCATCGTCCTGCGCCCAACCGATCGCGAGGGGCAGTCGGATTCGGTGCAGTCGATGCGCCAGCCGCTGGACGACAATGCCGTCCAGTCCGAAATGGACGTCGTCGCAGCGACCAAGATCGTCGATGCGGTGATCGCGCATCACGACATCGCCATCGATCCTGAATTCGCGGCGATCTCCTCCGTCGCCCGCTTGAAGGACTGGCTCAGGCCCGGCCCGACCCCCCTCCGCCTGACCGAGGCAGAGCTTCGCAGCGCAGTTCGCTCCCATATCCTGACGGCACGCGATCGGCGATCCTATACGGTCAAGGTCGGATTCTGGTCGTCGGACCCGGCCAAGGCCTATGCGATCTCGCGCACGATCCTCGATACCTATCTCGACGAGCAGATCGCCCGTAAGCGGCGGGTGGCCGAACAGCTGTTCAAATGGCTCGAACAGCGTGTCGACCTGATCCGGGCCAAGCAGCAGGCCAGCACCCAGGCGATGGAAGATTTCGCCACGAGTTCCGGTCTGGTCGATCGCGGCGCCCAGATCTCGTTGGATGCCCAGCTCGTCACCTTGAGCCAGGAGGCAGCCCTCGCCAAGGCCCGGGCCATCGACGTCTCGACCCGCGCGTCCACATTGGCGGCCATGCGCACCGCGAACGCTCTCGATGGTGCGCCGGAGGTGCTCGCTTCCACCACGATCCAGGCCCTCAAGCAGAACCTCAGCGCCGCGCTCGGCCGCACCGTGGTCATGTCCCCTGAGCAGCGGGCGGTGAACGAGCAGATCGCCAATGAAAGCGATCGCATCGTGCGGAGCGTCGATGCCGAGGCTCGGAACTGGATCCTTCGCGCAAGCGCTCTGCAGGATCAGATCCTCTCGATCCGCGCGACCCTGACCTTGCGCCAGAAGGCCACGATGACCCTGGAGCGGTTGCAGCAGGAGGCTGCCAGCGATCGCAGCGCGCTCACCGACGCACTCACCCGGATGAAGGCGCAGATCGCGAATGACGGAGCTCAGCGCGCCGATGTCGACGTGGTCTCGCAGCCTGAGGTGCCGACCCAGGCGGCGTTTCCGAGCTTGCCCCTCTACGCCATCGGCGGTGTCCTTGCCGCCTGCCTAGCGGGCGCCGCGATGAACGGCCGTCTGCTGTTCTCGCGAGCGCGCCGCCTTCTGGCGCTCTGAGCTTCGCCGTCACTGCGAATTTTGCCCGAAGCCCATCCTACCGCCGCACAGAGGACGCCGCCGATGCCCCTCAGACGACTGGACACCCGGACGCTCTCGGTCGGTAGGGGCTCCTGCCCTGCGCTGATGGTCGTACGAAACGAGGCCCTGCGCCTTCCCTTCGTCCTGGACTATCACCGCGACCTCGGAGTCGAGCGTTTCTTCGTCGTCGACAACGGCTCCACCGATGGAAGCCTCGAATTCCTCCTCTCACAGCCCGATTGCTACGTCTTTCGCACTGAGGAGAGCTTTCGCGATGCGAATTTCGGCATGGATTGGATCAATGGACTCGCAGAGCGGCTGCCGGCGGGGACCTGGTGCCTGTTCATCGATGCCGATGAGCTGCTGGTCTATCCCCATTCGGAGAGCCTGAAGCTCCCGCGCTTCTGCGCCTTCCTGAACGAAGCGGGAAGTGAAGGTCTCTCGACGCTGATGCTCGACATGTACAATGCCGGGCCGATCCGGGATGCCAAATACGAGACTGGCACGTCGTTCCTGACGACCTGCCCCCATTTCGACAGGACATATCGCGAGCGTCCGAGCCTCGTTCCAGGCCACGAGCCCGAGATCGTCGGCGGCCCGCGCCAGCGGCTGTTCTATCCCGAACTCGCACGGACCGGGCGCCTCGGAATGGCGATGCGGCGCGCGTTGCGCTCCCTCCGCCTCAACCCGATCGGATCGCATCTCGGCCTGGATCGGACGCGTTTGGGAGCGGGGCTTCCGCCCGAACTCCGGAAGGTGCCCCTGCTCAAGGTCCGGCCCGGCCTTCGCTGGATCGGCAACCACCTGACGACGCCCTTCATTCCCGCTCCCGTGACCGGAATCTTGCTTCACTTCAAGTTCTTCTCCGATTTCCATGCTCGCGCGGTCCAGGAGGCGGCGCGGGGCCAGCATTGGGACGGGGCCGCTGAATATGCCCGCTATGCCGCGATCATCGCGGCCCGGCCCGAAACCGGCTTCTTCCATGCGGAGAGCGAGACGTTCACCTCCTCGACGCAACTCGTCGCCCTCGGCCTGATGCGGGATTCCCTCCGTCTCGGCCGCGCGCTCGACGGGATGCATTCTCTTCGCCAGGTGCTGTTCGCGCAGCCCAGGGGGCGACAGGCCCTATGAGCGCGGAACTCGACATCCTCGACATCCCCCGCTCCGCTGCCCTCAGGGGCATCCGGCGGCGGATCGGTCTCGATTGGCTCGGGCACCCGTCCGCCTACGCAATCGGCGTATGCCTCGTCAGTCTTCTCAGCATGGGGACGACGCTGATCATCCCGCGCCTCCTCGATCCCGCGGCCTTCGGTTCTTTCGCGCTCCTCGGCACTCTGTTCCAATATGCCGCCCGGTCGGATCTCGGCCTGTCCCAGCTCGCCGACCGCGATCTGGCGAGCCGGCCCCACGCCGCGGCAGCGCGCAGCGCGGAGATTCTACAGGCCTCCTGGGCCCTCGGGCTGATCGGTGTCGTGGTGCTCACACCGGTCGCCGTCGCCGCCGCTCTCGCCAGCGGGCGCTTCGCTCCGCTGGATGCGGCCCTCGCCGTCATCGGCGGCGTGCTGGGAATGGTCGCGCATGCGCCGACGATGATCTACCGGGCCGCCTCCCAGCATTGGGACTTCACGCTGCTCGCCCTGGTTCAGCAGGCCGGACTCACCGCACCGCGCCTCGCCGGCCTGGTCCTCGGTGGCGTGACTGGCTGCTTTGCCGCCCTGGCTCTGTGGTCGGTGCTGCTCTTGGCGCTCTTCGGCCAACCGCAACGCGCCTTCGCCTGGAAGATCGGACCTCTCGCCGGCATGGTCCGGCAGGCGTTGCCGCTCTTCGTCTTCAACGGTCTCTGGCTCGCCTACATGACCTCCAACCGCTGGGTCTCGGCGTTCCTGTCCGCGCCCGAACAACTCGGATTGTTCGCGTTCGGCGCGAACCTGGCGATGGTCGGCCTCGCGATCGTCGGCGCCGTCGCCCAGGTGCGTTACCCCAAGCTTCTCAGCGGAGTGGCCAGCACGCCGGAGGCGACCTCGGCGATGTTCGAGCATGAGGCACGCCGTGTCGGCCTCGTCCTCGCCGGGATCGCCCTTCTCGCCATCTTCCTCACCGGCCCGGTCATCGCGCTCCTGTTTCCGGGCTACGAGGCTGCGACGTCGGCCACGATTGGCCTCGCCCTCTCCTGCGTGCCGCTCGGTGTCGTCGCATGGACCATTCCCATGGCCATGGTGTTGACGGACAAGCCCCTGGTCGAGGCTCTGCGCCTCTTCGTGCCCGCGCTCGTCGTTCTCGTCGCCCTCATCGTCGTCGGAGATTCCTACGCAGGGATTGCCGGTCAGGGCTGGGGCTGCGCGCTCGCGGGGCTGCTCACGTTTGTCGGGCTCGTGGCGATGTTGAGACGCGCCCGCATCGTCGCCGCTGTCGAGGCCCGTCGCATGGCCGCGACACAGATCGTTCTGGCGAGCGTCATCGCCCTGACGGCCGCCGTGTGGAGGCAGCAGACTGCCCCCTCCGCTGAGCGCACCCATTCCGCAACGTTCACGGCCCAAACTTCGAGCGATCGATGAGGCTTCCCATGAGACCGGTCCTTTGTGCCTTCTCGACCCTGATCTGCTTCACCGCCGCTGTCCCATCGGCCCGAGCGGAGTATCGCCTCGGCACGGGTGACATCGTCGAGGTGGCGATCTTCGGGATGTCGGACTACCGGCGCCGCGTCACCGTCAACATCGACGGAACGGTGTCCCTGCCGTTTCTCGGCGAGGCGAAGGCATCCGGACTGACGCTGGCCGAATTGCGCAAGACCGTCTCGACGGGGCTCGATGCGAGTGGCACCGTGCGTAATCCCGACGTCACGGTGGAGCTGATCGAGCACCGCCCCTTTTACATCAGCGGTGACGTCGCCCGCCCCGGTTCCCAGGTCTATCGGCCGGGCATGACCGTCCGTCACGCGGTGGCGGTGGCCGGCGGTTACGACGCCCTTCGCTTCCGAGCCGAAAACCCGCTGCTCGCCGGCCCTGAGATGCAGAGCCAATACGATTCGCACTGGGTGGAATTGGTGCGTCGCAAGGCACGGGTTCTGAGTCTCCAGGCCGAGATCGACGGACGGGACAGTATCGATCTCGCGGTGCTGAAGGAGGCGCCGGTCGATCCGCGCGTCGTCGCGCAGATCGGTCAACTCGAATCCCGCGACCTCGCCATCCGCACCGCCAATTTCCGTAACGAGCGCCAGTCGATCGAGCGGCTGATCCAGCAGACGCAGACGAACATTGCCTCTCTCGAACGCTCGCTGCGTGAAAGCCAAGCCACCCTTGTACAACAGGGGCAGGCGATCGAACGGACGGCCGGCAACGCCGCAAAGGGTCTGACGCCGACCTATCGCCTCGAGGAGGATCGTCGTTCAGTCGCCTTCCTGAGGTCCCAGGAGGTCGATGCGACGGCGCGTCTCGCCCAGGCTCGGCGGGACCTGTCCGAACTGGAACGCAGGCTCGAACGGTCCATTGACGAGCACAGGTCGACAGTGACCCAGACCTTGCAGACCATGGTCGTCGAGCTGGAGCGCGAGCGCGCCCAGGTGCGGTCGGCGGGTGAGCGGCTGCTCTATACGGGAGCCCTGAAGGCGCAGCTGCGCGGGACCGGGCGCGCGCCTGACGTGGTGATCTACCGCAAGAATCCGGAGGGGACCGTCCGTGTCCCGGCGGAGGAAGGCACCGAGATCCTGCCCGACGACGTGATCGAAGTCGTGATCCGCCCCGAGCAGCTCGTCGTCGGCGCCACGGGCAGCACAAAGGTCAGCGAGCTCGCGCGATGACTCCGTCCCGCGCGTCCGGCCTGCTCGGTTCAATCGCGCTGCCGCTCGCCTTTACCGCGGCATGGGCCGCTTACCTCGCCACTGCCGGCAATCACGGCACGATCGCCTATCTCGCGCCGCTTCTCGTCGCAGGGGGATTCGCGGTCGCACTGATTCTCTGGGGCCTGATGGCGGCGCGGCCGATGGCCCTCCTGATCATGTTGGCCATCGTCGTGCTCGGGCTCAACATCGCATTTGCCCCTCGGGCGGAGGGAGAGGTCGGACTGACTCCACAGAACGGGGTGAAGCTCGTGGTCTGGCTGGTCCTCGCCGTCGTCGCGATCCTGCACGGGCGCAGGATCGCGGAGATGTTCCGCGACCCCGTCCTCGCCTTCGCCGGCGCCCATGTGGCGGTGGCGCTGCTCTCGACGCTCTGGTCCCTGACGCCGGTCTACACGATGGTGAACGGGCTCGGACTGCTTGGCTATCTCGGCTTTGCCTGCCTCCTGGCCGCGACCGTGCCGGACCGGACGGCGATCCGCGTGATGACGGGAAGCCTGTTCGGTTTGATGGTTGGCGGGTTCGTCATCGGAACGCTGTTTCCGGAGATCGGGTGGCTTCCTCCTTCGAACGAAGAGCCGCAATGGCGTTTCCAGGGCATCTCCGGGCATCCCAACGTCTGCGCGCAACAAGCCGGATACTTTCTGACGCTCGCCGTCTGTGCACGTCGCCGCTCACAGATCGGCAGGGGCATGGCCCTCGTCTGTATCGTCACCGCGTGCTCCGCTATCTGGATGACCAATAGCCGGACGACCCTGTTGGCCTGCCTGCTCGCCTGGGGCGTGATCGGCCTGCGCGGGCGCGGTCTTCTTATGCTCGCCGCGATCCCCGTGTGTCTCGCGGGATCCTTCGCCGCGCTCTTCCTCGCGGTTGCCGACCTGTCGCACTTCGATGCGCTGCTCGGTGGCGTGACCCGGAGCGGCTCGATCAGCGAATTGACGACGCTGACGGGGCGCACGGAAATCTGGTCCGTCGCTGCGGACCTCATTGCCCAGCGCCCCCTGTTCGGATGGGGCTACAACGGAACCGAGCAGCTGATCTCCGACAGCGTGCCGACGACCTTCTACGGAAGCCATCTCAACGCGCACAACATGAGTGTGCAACTCGTCCTTACCCTCGGGTTCATCGGGGCAATTCCCGGCTTCTGCTTCGTGGCCGGCCTGCTCCTGCGGATGATCACCACACCCGACCCGACCCGCGACCAGGTGACGATCTTCATGGTGGTCTCCGGCCTGAGCGAGGCGCCGATCTTCATCCTGCCGGCACTGCAGAACCTCATCGTCTTCTATGTCATCGCGCGGGATGCCCAGTGGCTGCTGCCGCGCATCGGCAAATCACCTCCCCCAGCCGAGCCGTCCTCCGCGGAGTAGACCGCCATGATCACTGATCTCATCCGTCCGAGGGCGTCAGGGGCTTCGACGCGCGCAGGCTGGGTCATTCTCGGCCTCGTCGCCATCACGGCGCTCGGCGCATGGACGATCCCGAGCGGCCCGTGGGCAGCCGAATCGGCCGCTCCCCTCCCCCCCTCCGGCTGGCGGCTCGCGTTCGACGAGACCTTTGACAAGCTCGATACGGCCCAAGCCGATCAGGGGCGATGGGACTACGCCTATCCGGACGGGTCGCGGACCAACCGGGGCAATCAGGAAATGGAGTATTACGTCGATCCGCGGCCCGGACGCGAGGCGCCGGGGCTTGCCGCCCTGAGCCCGTTCTCGGTGAGCGACGGCATCCTCACGATCCGCGCACGGCCGGTGCCTCGGGCGGATCGGCATGCCAGCTCCGGTCTCGCCTACGCCTCGGGCATGCTCACGACATACCGCAGCTTCAGCTTCCTCTACGGTTACGTCGAGATGCGGGCGCGCGTGCCGAAGGGGCGCGGTCTCTGGCCGGCGCTCTGGCTGCTGCCCCGTGCCGGCGGCTGGCCGCCCGAGATCGATGTGATGGAAGTCTACGGCGACCGCACCTCCACTCTCGATGTTACCCTGCATACCGGCGACATCGGCCGTCACCGTCAATCGCAGCGCAAGATCGACGTCTCGGACCTGTCGGCGGGGTTCCACGTCTATGCGGTCAAATGGACGATGGAGGAGATCACTTGGTACTTCGACGGCGCGCCCGTCTTCACCGAGAAAACGCCGTCGGATTTGCACCAGCCGATGTTCCTGCTCGTCAACCTCGCCGTCGGCGGCACATGGACGGGGACACCAGACGCCGCGACCCGCTTCCCGGCCGATTTCGAGATCGATCGGATACAGGTCTTCCTCCCGGACGCCGCCTCGCAGAAACGGGCGCTGCGCGACTGAGCAGGCGCAATTTTTCGCTGATGGAAGTCGATCACGGCACCGCCTCGGAAATTCTATCCGGGCCGATGACCGAGATGCTTGGTTGTGATCAGTTTCGCCGTCTGGCGCTGGCGTCGCGTCGCAATTGCCGACAGCGGAGCCGATGAGTTCGGACTCATCGGCTCCGGAATCGGATCACTGAATCTTGGCGACTCCGTTCATCACTTGGATGTCGCTGTCGAGCGCTGCCGTCAGAGGCAGGGGGAGATGGTGCATCGGCTGATCGGGCTCGGCTCGCATCAGTGCCCAGATGGCTGCCTGGGTGCGATTGGCGGCGCCGATCTTGCGAAATACGCCCTTGACGTGAATCTTGACCGTTGATTCCGCGATATTGAGCTTGCGCGCGATTTCCTTGTTGGATGCGCCGTTGGTGAGAAGGAAGAGAATTTCCCGCTCGCGGTTCGAGAGCGTCCTCATCTCGTTCAGGAGGACGACCTCGTCCGGCCGGGGCGCTTGAACGCACTCGATCTGCATCGGTTCCGGCTTCTGCAGCACCCTCATGGTCTGCATCAATCCCATCGACGTGACCGCGAAATCATCCCAGACCAGATACAGCAGGCTCACGAGTGCCGAAGAGCTGATGCTGCGCGGCACGAAGGCGTTGATGATGCCGAGATTGGCCAGATGCCAGAGGCCGGTCGCTTCCGGGGCTGCCAGCACGACGATCCTGATCGACGACGTACAGCTCTGAATCTGTGTTGCGAGATCGGATATCAGCGCCACCTCGGCCTCGGTCGCACAATCGATCAGCACGATCGCTTCCTCGCGAAGCGAATCCTTCGATGCCTGTAGCTCCATCACGCTATCGAAACACATGCTGACCTTGATCCGGCACCCCGCAATGACGCTTCTCAGTCCTTCGCGGAAGACTTCGTTCGGAACAACCAGGACAACTTCCTCGGTTCCGCGGGGCCGAGACTTCTTGAGGCCTACGCGAAGACTGATGTTGCCAATGCCGCCAATCGGTCGGTGCGGACGCTTCGTCATTTTGTCCACCTCGCTATGACCTGATGCAGACGCTGCCTGCAGAGGATGAGAGAACATAGGAATATAGGTTCTAAATCTTACCCTTCGACGAGACCTGCGATGCCGGTAAATTGCCTGATAAGTATCCACCATATGGTGACATAAAGATATTGGCTTCCCATCCGATAGTTCTGCAAAATCCATCGATCAATGCAGAGTGTCAGCTTTCACGAACAGTGTTTTGTGTCTATGAAAACCGTATCCGCCTGCGATTTTCTTGTCCGGTATCCCATCCGTAATGAGGAAATCCTGGCATGAATCCTTCAGTTTCTGTGGACGGATTATACAGTTATGATCGGATGCAGACTGCGTAGACGAACTCGAACGAGGCTATCGAAGTTTCAGTACTGTTATAGAAAAATAAACAAAAGTTAATTTAAGCTTCGGTCTTGCCGTGAAATCTCGATTTTTCATTCGAGAGATAAATCAGCGCAAGTGAGCATTATATGTCTGTTCCAAAAAGAACATTGAATGCAAAAAATTATTGTTTATCCTCAAGGCATTGGATCAAGCGAGGATACCAAACCTGCGCATCGGTCCAACCTGCGGCGAGATTAGGTTCGGGTTACTATCATCACAGATAGGGCATTAATCGAGTCGTCGCCGGACATGGAGCGTAGGGCAAGCACGATGCCTCGTAAGCAATTGAAAATATTGGGTTTCAAGGAATTTCTGCTCAGTCTAGGTTCCGGTGTGTCGGAATATTTTCTTGAAGAACGGCATGTCATCTACAACCAGGGGGATCTCGCGGATTCTGTATTCTACGTATCGGGAGGTCAGATTAAACTCGTCGCCTTCTCGATAAGCGGCAAGGAAGCCATCATTGGTATTTCTAACGCCGGCCAGTTCTTCGGCGAAGGCTGCCTCATCGCAGGACATTCCAGGCGTGCGAGCGACGCGGTTGCGATCGGGCCTGCGACGATTCTCAGAATCGAGAAGGCGCTCGTCATCCGCCTGCTGCGAGAGGATGACATTTTCTCGGGCAGTTTCCTGGCTCATCTGCTCGCCAGATCGAAGCGCATCGAAGAGGATTTGATCGACCAGTTGTTTAATTCCAGCGAGAAACGCTTGGCCCGTACGCTGCTTTTGTTGGCGAATTTCGATACCGACGATGATCTGACCGCCGTGATCCCGAGGCTGAGCCAGGCAAGTCTCGCACAGATGGTCGGTGCGAGCCGTCCGAGAGTTAGCCAGTTCCTCAACAAGTTCCGGGATCTGGGATTCATCGAATACGATGGCGAAATTCGCGTCCACAGATCGCTGGGCAAGATACTCCAGAAGGATTGAATCCGAGCTTCCGGTTTAGTCCGGTGAGCGAGGCGGGCTGGGAGATAGGGGCCGCTTCGTCGAAATGGTCCTGTCCAGCCACTTCATGAGGCGGCGACGCGGGGAGTCGGTGCCTTCACGACGATCCGCGTGGCGGCGTCGCGATCCTCTGGGTGTACCGGTGGTGCCACTCGATCGTTCGAGCCGACCGGCACATCGCCAAGCCATCGGGAGCTCAACTGCGAGCCGCGAACGGCTTCGACAACGCCAAAAGCGACAGTCGTTCAACTGTCGCTTTTATCTGCATCGGGAATGAAAAATTGGAGCGGGCGAAGGGATTCGAACCCTCGACCCCAACCTTGGCAAGGTTGTGCTCTACCCCTGAGCTACACCCGCTCACAATGCCGTGCCGCTGGTGGTGAAGACCGCCGGCGGCCCCGGACGGCGTCTCTAAACAACATTCTGGCGGGCGTGGCAAGGGCTGTTTCCCGCTTCTTTTGCCGACGCCCATCTTTCTTCCGCGCTCACCATGTGGCGGCCGGGGACGCTCCCTCGGCGATCTCGCGCAGGCGCTCGCGCGTGGCCCGCGTCGTCTCCTCAGGCAGGGCGTCGAGGGCAAAGAAGCCGCTTTCCGCGATTTCGCGGTCGGGATCCTTCGGTCCGAGGAGCCTGAAGGTAGGGGCGACATAGACCGCGATATGGTCGCGTCCCGCTGCCGCCGTGCTGCGGAAGAAGCCGTGCAGCCGCAACGGCACGCGTTCATTGACCGCGACCTCCGCTTCCTCCCGAAACTCCCGGATCATGGCATCGACGGCGGACTCTCCGACCTCGACCCCGCCACCGGGCAGGTGCCATCCGGCCACGTAGGTATGGCGCACGAGGCAGACGCGACCTCGCTCGTCGAAGGCCGCTCCCCGTACGCCGAGGGTCATTCCGCGGGTGGCGAGGGCGCCGAGCTGAAACAGCCGTTGGAGCAGCGGCCTGTCGAAGAGCGTGCCGATCATACGACGTTGAGGCGTATGGCGCCGAAGCCTTCGATGGCCGCTTCCATCACCTGTCCGCGCTCGACCGCGCCGACTCCCGAGGGAGTGCCGGTGAAAATCAGGTCGCCGGGATGGAGCTCGAAATAGCTGGACAGGAGCGCGATCTGGTCGGGGATCGACCAGATCATCTCCGACAGGTCACCCGCTTGGCGGGGAGCATCGTCCACGGCGAGCGCGATGGCGCCGCGCACCGGATGTCCGCGGAGTTCGGCCCGGTGGAGCGGTCCGATGGGTGCCGAGGCATCCGCAGACTTGGCGAGATCCCACGGACGGGCGAGGCGCTTGGCCTCGTCCTGGACATCGCGCCGGGTCATGTCGAGGCCGACGGCGTAGCCGTAGACATAGTCGAGGGCCTCATCCGCCGGGATGTCCCGCCCTCCCCTCCCGAGGGCCGCCACGAGTTCCACTTCGAAATGGTAATTGGCGGTGCGGGGCGGATAGGGGTGATCGACCGCCTCCGCACCCGGAACGATCTGGAGTGCGTCGGCGGGTTTCATGAAGAAGAACGGTGGCTCGCGGTCGGGGTCCTTGCCCATCTCGCGCGCATGGGCGGCGTAGTTTCGACCCACGCAATAGACGCGGCGCACGGGGAAGAAATCCTCGCTGCCGACGATGGGCAGGGCGATGCGGGGTGGGTTTGGGATCACGGACAGCATCGGTCGGGTGCCTTGTCACGGGTTCGCGCTGATCGGTTGCAGGTCGGCTTGGCGCCCTGCAAAGACGGGTCACGACGCTTATCATAGGGGGACAGTCTACCGACGCCATCTCCCGAACACCCGCCCACCGAGACGCCAGTGACCGCTTCCCACGATCTCCTCTCTCGTCTCGCCGAGCGCCTGGGGGACAAGCATGTCCTCACGGCAGAGGCGGATATCGCGCCCCATCTCCTGGAATGGCGCGGCCTGTTCCAGGGAAGCGCGCTCGCCGTCATCCGGCCTGCCGATACCGGCGAGGTCGCCTTCGTCGTCGCGGCCTGTGCCGAGGCCGGAATCGCCATCGTCGCCCAAGGCGGCAATACCGGTCTCGTCGGCGGCGGCGTTCCTCATGGCGGGATCGTCCTGTCGCTGGTGCGCCTTTCCCGCATCCGAGCCGTCGACCCGCTGAGCGCTACCATCACCGTGGAGGCCGGCGCGCTCCTCGCCGACGTTCAGGCGGCGGCCGATGCGCAGGGCATGATGTTTCCCCTGTCGCTGCCATCGGAAGGGTCCTGCACAATCGGCGGCAACCTCGCGACCAATGCCGGCGGGACCGGAGTGCTCGCCTACGGCAACATGCGCGACCTGGTGCTCGGCCTCGAAGTGGTGCTGGCCGATGGACGCGTCTGGAACGGGTTGAGCGCGCTCCGCAAGGACAATGCCGGCTACGACCTCAAGCACCTGTTCGTCGGTTCGGAGGGCACGCTCGGCATCATCACCGCTTCGGTGCTGAAGCTCTATCCGAAGCCTTCGTCGCGGGCGGTGGGCTTCGTCGGCCTGTCTTCACCGCAAAAGGCGCTCGCGCTGTTCGAGGCGCTGAGACGGGCGGGCGGCCGCGACCTCACGGCGTTCGAGTACATCCCGCGTTTCGGCCTCGACATCGTCCTGAAGCACCGGTCCGGGTTGCCGCGTCCCCTGTCCGGAGATCACGCGGCCTACGCGCTTGTGGAGATGTCCACCACACGGCCCGGCGCGGGTTCCCTCGACGGACTGGAGGCGGCACTCGCGGCCGCTATCGAAGATGGCCTCGCGGAGGATGCTGTGATCGGCTCCAGCGAGGCGCAGAACGCGAACTTGTGGGCGCTTCGCGAGAATCTGTCCGACGTTCAGTCCCTCGAAGGCGGCTCGATCAAGCACGATGTGTCGGTGCCACTGTCGCGTCTCGCCGATTTTCTCGATGCGGCAACGTCAGCCTGCGAGGCCGAGATGCCGGGCCTGCGCGTCTGCGCCTTCGGGCATTTCGGCGACGGCAACATCCACTTCAACCTCAGTCAGCCCCTCGGCATGGAAAAGACCGCGTTCTTGAAGCAATGGGGCCGTTTCAATCGGGTCGTTCACGACATCGTGCACGGGATGGGAGGGTCGATCGCCGCCGAGCACGGGATCGGCTTGCTCAAGCGCGACGAACTCGGCCGTTACGGCGATCCGGTTGGATTGGATCTGATGCGCCGGCTCAAGCTTGCCCTTGACCCGAAAGACCTGCTGAACCCCGGCAAGATCGTCGCGTTGTCGCTGAACCCTCCTTCCGCGTTGCCCCAGGAATAGATCGGGCGCCTGAGGGGATTCGCCGCAGCGCCGGTTTGAGCGCTGCCTGCGTTATCAAGTTGCCCCATTGTGCATCGCACAAGATGGCGTCACAATCTCTCTTGCGATGCGCCATAAATCGGCTCGAAATTCCGGTCTAAGGCTCTGTCGCAACGAGCGTGCTCCGTGGGTGCGCTGCAGCGTCTTATTGGGGTGTTAACGGTCTTGAGCACTTCATCGAGGGACGGATCACACTTCTGAGGGCGTCCGCGACGGCCTGATTGGCCGGGCGACGACCATGGCGCAGCTGCGCTGACGGACAACAGGGACCGAAGGAGACGACACGATGCCGACCTCGCAGGCGAGAGTTCCCACAGCCGAGGCGAGCCGCTACCTGAAGCAGCTCTGCCGACACTGGAGCCACAAGTTTCCCGTAGAGACCACGGACGCGTCCGGCACCGTGCCGTTCGGCGAGAACCGCGTGTGCACGTTCCAGGCGGAAGCAGACGCGCTGCTGATGCGCGTGGCGACTCCCGATCCGGCCGGCCTCACCCGCCTCGAAAACGTGGTGGCTGATCACCTGATGCGCTTCGCCTTCCGCGAGAATCTTGGGGAGATCACCTGGTCGCGCGCGGCCTGATCTGCCTGCGTGCAGCCGTTGCGCTTGAATCCTTGCGCTTGAATCGCCGGCTCGACACCCGATCTTGCTGAGCGCCGTCCGCACGGCCTATGCGGGACGGAGCTGAGGAGACACGGTGATGACGATTCGCGCGGAGTCCAACACGACGACCCTGTCCTTCGACGAGCGGATCGAGCGCCTCGCCGAGGTGGCCGTCCGAATCGGGTTGGGTCTGAAGCACGGACAGGAACTGGTGATGACGGCGCCGCTCGAGGCTGCGCCCCTCGCCCGAGCGATCACCACCGAGGCCTACAAGGCTGGCGCGTCGCTCGTAACAACCTTCTACTCCGACGATGCCGCGACCCTTGCGCGCTTCGTCCACGCTCCCGACGATGCGTTCGATACGGCTGCGGGCTGGCTCTACAGCGGCATGGCCGAGGCATTTCGCAACGGGGCCGCTCGGCTCGCCATCGCCGGCGACGATCCCTCTCTACTGGCCGGGCAGGATTCGCAGAGGGTTGCCCGGGCCAATCGCTCGCGCTCGAAGGCCTATGTGCCGGCTTTGGAGCTGATCGCGAACTTCGCCACCAATTGGACCATCGTGTCGGCGGCGAACCGCTCCTGGGCGCGAACCGTCTTTCCGGATCTCCCCGAGGACGAGGCCTTGTCGCGCCTGTGGGATGCGATTTTCTCGGCGTCGCGTGTCGATGGAATCGACCCCGTTGGGGATTGGAAAGCCCATAACGACGCCCTCCATGCCCGCATGAATATCTTGAACGAGCATCGTTTCGCGGCGCTTCGCTTCCAGGGGCCGGATACCGACCTGACCGTGGGCCTCGCTGACGATCACGAATGGTGCGGCGGCGCGTCCGTTTCGCGCAGCGGTATCCTGTGCAACGCCAACATCCCCACCGAGGAGGTGTTCACCACGCCGCACAAGGCGCGGGTGGACGGCTATGTGACCAGCACCAAGCCTCTCTCCTACCAGGGCACGCTGATCGACGGCATCCGAGTGCGGTTCGAGGAGGGATGCATCGTCGAGGCGACGGCTCGCACGGGCGGCGACGTCCTCGCGCGCGTTCTCGATACGGATGAGGGCTCACGCCGCCTCGGCGAGGTGGCACTGGTGCCGGCCTCCTCCGCGATCTCCGCCTCGGGCCTGCTGTTCTACAACACCCTGTACGACGAGAACGCCGCGAGCCACATCGCTCTGGGGCAGGCCTACAGCAAGTGCTTCCGCAATGGCGGCGAGACTTTCAGCGAGGACGACCTGGCCGCGCGGGGCGCCAACCGCAGCCTGATCCATATCGACTGGATGATCGGCTCAGCCGAGATCGATGTCGACGGCCTCACCGCCGAGGGCCGCGCCGTACCGGTGATGCGCGCGGGAGAATGGGTGGGCTGACTTCCTTGCTGCGGAGGAAAGCCTGGGATCAGACCCCCGGCCCCTTCGCGGCACCGAGGATATGGGCGGGATGTGCCAGCGTCCCGCTCTGGAGCACGACCACATAGCCGTCGGCATTGCCCGAGCGAGCAAGATTTCGCGGAATATCGTAATGCGCAGCTTGACCGGTCCAGGCCCCGACCTTGTGCATTCCGCGGACAACGTTGACGTAGTCCACCACCTGTCCCTTGTTCTCGCCACGCGCTACGGCGGCCCTATGTCGACGCAGGATCGGCAATAGCCAGACCTCGCCGGTACCGCGCCCGGCGCCGACGTCGATGACGATACGGTCCCCCTGTTCCACCGCCTTTACCGGTATGGTGAGGCCACCCGCCTGCCTCGCCGTGCGGATGCTGCGTTCGAGGAAGGCACGGTCCGAACGGACCGTCGATGGCTCGCCGTTGACGATGGCTTGGGGCGTGAAGAGTTGGCGCTCGCCGTGGCTGTTGGCATAAGCGCGCTGCCGCTCGGTGAAGGCCGGAATCGCGAACTCGTCCTTCCAGCCGAGATAGTCCCAATAGGTCACCGGAAGGGTCAGGGCGATGACGTCCGCCTGTTGCGCATAATCGCCCATCATCCGCGACGCCGGCGGGCAGGCGCCGCAACCCTGGCTGGTGAAGAGTTCGATCACGGCGCGGGGCGGCTCGGCATGGGCCGGACCCATGACGGCCGAGACGCAGGCGGAGAGTGCCGTAAGGCTGAGCGCGAAGCGGCGCAGGCGTGAAGCGGATCGGCCCATGTGCCTATGTGACAGCGCCTTCGCCTGCAACGGAAGTCACGTTGCCTTGATGAACCGTGGATGACTCCGCCTGCTGTGGCGGGGCGACCTTGGGCTTCGGCAGCATATTCGGACGCCAGCGCCGGTGCATCCACAGCCATTGGCCGGGATTGTCGCGGACCCACTCCTCCACGACGCGGGTCATCGCCTGCATCGCGCCTTGAACGTCGATTTCACCCTTGGCGTCGCGCGGCAGATCGAGGGGGGGAGTGAGTTCGAGATGGAAGTGGGCCTTGTCCTTGCGCACCACGCGAACCCCATGGACGGGGCATTCGTAGTGTTTCGCGAGCTTGGCAAGCAGCGGGTTCACCAGCACGGGACGGCCGAAGAACTCCACCACGACGCCGCGGGTGAAGTGCTGGTCGATGAGCTGGCCGAGATGGCCGCCGCGCTCGACCACGCCCTGCATCGAGAACACGGCGCCCTGTCCGGCTGCGGCCAACCCGCCCATGGTCTCGCGGCGCACCTCCTGGACGAGGCGGGCCGAGGCGAGGTCATTGGGCGGTCGGAAGATCGCCGTGGCTTCGAGCCCGTAGCGGGCGGCGCAGATCGCCGGCAGTTCCCAATTGGCGAGATGGGCGGCGAAGATCAGCCCCGGCTTGCCGTCGTCGCGCAAGGCGTCGAAATGCTCGGCGCCGGCCACCGACATGCGCTGGCTCGACGGATCGGTCGGGTCGAAATCGAACAGGGTGGCGAGATGGGCGTATTCCGCTCCCGTGCGGCCGAGATTGTCCCAGGCTTCGCGCGCGATAGCCTTGATCGCGGCCTCGTCCTTCTCGGGATAGGCGGCGCGCAGGTTCGCCAATGCGATGCGGTTCGCCGGCAGGAAGGGCCCGACCCGCCGCGCGATCGCTCCGCCGGTTCGGCTCGCCCGCTCGGTCCCGAGCATCCGCGCCAGCCAGAACAGGCAGCGCACCAGGGGAATCATGGCAAGCCCCGCCATCCGGGGCAGATGGCGGTTCAGAACAAGGGCAAGACGCAGCACGATAATTTCCGGGGAGTGGCTATCGCGCTCGTTTAGAACATTTTTTAGGAGAGGGGCAGCCTGAGGTTAATGAGAGCTGCGGTTACCCCGACGGCGTGCATGTTTCGTCGCTCGATGAATTAGGAGAGATCGGAACCCGTCCATCTCCGCAGCTCTCAGAAGTGACATTGGCTCGATGCGACGGTCGAGTTTTGACCGATCTGATATCCAACCGCAGCCCGCATCATCGGACACGGAACTTCAAATCGTCACCAAGATCTTTCCGAACACTTTTCGCGATTCCAGCCGCTCCAACCCCTGCGAAAAGTCTCCGAGCGGGAGAACCGTGTCCACCACCGGTGTGATCCCCTCGGCCATCTTGGCGAGCGATTGGCGAATGTTGGCCATGGAGCAGCCGAAGGAGCCGGTGATGCGGTATTGCTGCTGGAACAATTGCATCAGGTTCATGGTGGTGGAGACACCGGAGGTGGAGCCGCAGGTGACGAGGCGGCCGCCGCGCTTGAGGCAGAGGAGCGAGCCGTTCCAGGTGTCCGGGCCCACATGCTCGAACACCACGTCGACGCCCTTTCGCTTGGTCAGCCGGCGGACCTCGCCTTCGAAGCGTTCGTCGCGGTAGTTGATGACGTGATCGGCGCCGAGCGCTTTCGCCATCTCACCTTTCCTGTCGTCGCCGACCGTCGTGAACACGGTGCAGCCGATCGCCTTGGCCATCTTGATCGCGGCGGTGCCGATGCCGGAGCCGCCGGCATGGACGAGGATGCTCTCGCCGGGCTCCAGCTTCGCGTTGTCGAACAGCATGTGCTGCACCGTGCCGAAGGCGATCGGAGCGCAGGCGGCGTCGGTGAAACTCACGCCGTCCGGCACCTTCACGACGAGGCGGGCCTGCATGGTGACGCGTTCGCGCGCGAAGCCGTCGATATGAAACCCCATGACGCCGGACACGTCCTCGCAGAGGTTGTCGCGCCCCTCCGAACACGCCTTGCAGCGGCCGCATGTCTGCGCGCCGTACATCACCACGCGGTCCCCCTCGCGCAGGTCCGTCACCCCCTCGCCGACGCAGACGATCTCGCCCGAGGCTTCGGCCCCCACCGCGAGCGGCAGCTTGCGCTTGGCGAAGGCCATGCCGCGAAAGCCCCAGACGTCGATGAAGTTCAATCCCACCGCGCGCACGCGGATCTGGACCTCGCCCGCGCCGGGAGCCGCCGGCGGGTCGACCTCGCCGAGGCGCAGATCGCGGTCACCGAAGAGTTGCAGGGCTTGCATCGGGCTCGTCTCTCATCGGGCGCTTCGGGCTCCGAAACTCCTTCGAACCACCTCATTCTGAGGCGCCCGCGTCAGCGGGCCTCGAAGAAGGGCTCCGGGGCCCGCTTGCCATCCGGCGCCCTCATTCGAGGGCTCCGCGTTGCTCCGTGACCTCGGAACGAGGCGCTCGGAATGGATAAGCGGCCTTATCGACCGAAAGGCGTCACATCTCAATCCGGCGCGAGGTAGCGTCGCCGCGCCCAGCCGAGGATCGGGCCGGCCTTGACGCGGCACCATGTCAGCCCGCTCGGCGTCTCGTTGGTGCAGCCGAAGCCGCGCAGGCGCGCCCCTTCCGGGGCCTGTCCGAGAACGGGGGCCGAGGCATCCGGCGTCTCGCGGATGCTCAAGGCATCGCCACGCGGTAGGCCGTCGACGCGGAAGGCGCCGGTCTCGGCGAGGGCCTGAGCCGCTGCCAGGGTGAGCGCCAGGATGAGAAGGGACCGCATCGCCGTTGCCCGCCTCAGGTCCGGTGGATGCCCATCATCGCCGTCAGGCCGCCATCGACGGGGAGGACCGCGCCGGTAATGTAGGCCGCGCCCTCGCCCATGAGGAAGGCCGCCAGCGCCGCGACCTCCTCCGGCTTGGCGAAGCGCCCGGCGGGGATCTGCTTCTCCATGCCGGCACGGTGCGCGGCATAAGGGGCCATCATGTCGGTGTCGATGAAGCCCGGCGCGATGACGTTGACCGTCACCCCGCGCTTGGCCGATTCGATCGCCAGGGTGCGGCAATACGAGATCAGCGCCCCCTTCGTCGCGGCATAGGCGGCATTGCCCGGATTGGCCTGGATTGCCGCCACCGAGCCGATGGCGACGATGCGGCCGGAGCGCCCGCGGATCATGCCGCGGACCAGTGCTTTCGCGAGGCGGGTCAGCGACCAGAAATTCACCTGCATCGCCGCCTCGGCCTTGTCCTGCGCCATCATCGCGGCCAGCACGTCATAGGATTGGCCGGCATTGTGGACGAGGCCGTAGAACCCCTCCCCCTCCTGGGCCTCGCAGAAGGCCTCCAGGGCGTCGCGGTCGGCAAGATCGAGAGCGTGGGCGGTGATCGTGCGCTCGGGGACAGTCTCGGAGAGTTCGGCGACGAGGCGCTCCGCCGCCTCCCCCGACGAGCGGTAGGTGAAGGCGACGTCGTAGCCGGCGCCTGCAAGCGCCCACACGATGGCCGAGCCGAGGCCGGAGGCACCGCCGGTGACGAGGACGCGTCGGGAGGTGTCGGTCGTCATGCCGGCTCGTCTCCGAGGACGAGGCAGGTATTCTGCCCGCCGAAGCCGAAGGAGTTCGAGAGGACGCGGCTGACGCGGGCGTCGCGCGCGCGCGTCACCACGTCGAGGGAGAGGGCCGGGTCCGGTACCGCATAGTTGATCGTCGGCGGGATGCGGCCATGGGCGATGGTGAGGAGCGAGATCACCGCCTCGATGGCACCGGCGGCCGTCAGCGTATGGCCGATCATCGACTTGTTCGACGAGATCGGCAGGGTGCGGATGCGCTCGCCGAATACGGCCGCGCAACCCAGAGCCTCCATCTTGTCATTCTCCGGCGTCGACGTGCCGTGGGCGTTGATCGTGTCAATGGAATTTGGCTCCGTTCCGGCATCGTCGAGGGCTGCGCGGATGGCTGCGATGCCCGGCGCCCCGTCCGGACTAGACCGCGTGCGATGGAATCCGTCACCCTTCTCACCGCATCCGAGAACGTAGCCGAGGATCGTCGCACCACGCGCCCGGGCCGATTCGGCATTCTCGAGGACCAGGGCGGCGGCGCCCTCGCCCATGACGAAGCCGTCGCGGTTCTTGGAGAACGGCTTCGAGGCGCCCTCCGGCGGGTCGTTCTGGGTCGAAAGCGCCGACAGCAGCGAGAAGCGGATCAGTGATTCCGGGTTCACCGAACCGTCGGTGCCGATGCAAAGGGCAGCTTGCGTCTCGCCCCGCCGGATCGCCTCGACGCCGAGCTGGATCGCGGTGGCGCCCGAGGAACAGGCGGTGGACAGCGAGATCGGCGAGCCCTTGGTGCCGAACCGGTCGGCGATGTTGTCGGCTACCGTCGCGAAGATGAAGAGGTCGTGCCAAGCGTCGAACCGGCGGCTCGATGCAGCGCGCTGGAGGTCGGAATAGGTGACGTCGCCATTCTGGCCGGAGGCCTCGGCCATGGCCTGGCGCTGGGGCCATTCCATTTCCACGGGCGGCACGGCGATGAACAGGGCGCCGGGGAAGTCGCCTTTTCCGCCGATGCCGGATTGGGCGATGGCTTCCTCGGCCGCCTCTTCGGCGAAGCGCTGCGACAGGGCGGGCGCCACCAGCGGGTCGGTATCGAGGAAGTCGACCGTGCCGGCGATACGGGTGCGCAGGCCCTCGGTGGGAAAACGCGCGATGGTGTGGATGCCGGAGCGTCCGGCGGTGAGGGCGGCCCAGTTGTCGGCCTGTCCCTGGCCGAGGGAGGTGACGATGCCGAGGCCCGTCACCGCCACCAGGGGGCGCCCGTAGCTGTCCCTGAATTTATCGGCATCACGGGGAGAAGGATTGGTCATCGCGCCGTCTTGCTATCGTTTCGACCGAGCGGCCCTGAACGTGCCCCGCCCCGCACAGCTGGGCCGATCGATCACGGTTGCGCCCGTCTTAGATCATTTTCGATTGGCTGACAGCCGCGTCGCTGTCGGTCACGACACCGCGCTCAACCGAACGACGCCCTCGCCGCGGCGATGCCCGACGGTGGTGACCGCGACATTGCGCGCCCTGCCCTCGGCGATGAGCGCGGCAGCGAGTGCCGCCCCGAGTGGCGCCGTGACTTCGAGCGAATGGCCGGTAACGTCCCCGAGGGCGGTGACGAAGACGCCGGGTGCCAACTCGGCCAAGGCCGCGCCCTCTTCGCCGGTGATCCCGCCGACGCCGGTGGCGCCGGAGATCACCGCGTCCGGCGTGATCCCGGCCTTGTCCCACAAGGCGGAGAGGCTGCGCCCCACGCTGCCGGGCTCCCGTCGGGGACGGTCGCTTTCCACCGGGAGTAGGCGTGCGAAAATCTTCGCGTTGCGCGCGGCGGCGGCCTCGGCGGCTTCCAACATGAGGAAGGCAGCGGCACTGCCGAGGATGAAGCCGGCCTCGCTTTCGCCCTCACGTTCGAAGACCGGACGGAAGTCGCCCTTCCGCAGGTATCCGCCCATCTCATGGACGACGAGCACGTCGGGGCGTTCCGCGCTGTAGGAGCCGCCCACCAGCATCGTGTCGATCTGACCCGAGGCGATGCGACTCTGGGCGATGCGGAGAGCGTCGACGCCCGAGGCCTCCTCGCCCATGAAGGTGCGCGACGCGCCGGTGACGCCGTGGACGATGGCGATGTTGCCCGCGAGCAGGTTCGAGAGTTGGGCCAGGAAGAGGGTCGGGCGCAGGTCGTTCTGCAGGCGCTCGTTGAGGTAGGCGCCTGGATCGGCTGCATCGCGCAGGCCGGTGAGGATCGCACCGTCCACTGCCGTGTCGCGCTCGCCGCCGCCGCAGGCGACGACGAGATGCATCGCCGCCTTGAAGGTCGCGTCCTGCTTCACTCCCGCCGAATCGAGGGCCAGGCCGGCAGCGTAGACGCCGAGGCGCTGCCACGCCTCCATCTGCCGCTGATCGGATTTCTTCGGAATTTGGCCATCGAGCACCAGCGTCGGGGCGGGGTGGACGGGATAGGGCGCGAAGCGCTCCGTATCCGTGGCCTTCGGTCGGCCAGCCGAGAAGGCGTCGAGATGCGCGGCGATTCCCTCACCGGCGCAGGAGACGAGGCCGATGCCTGTGACGACGACGTCACGCCGGTTCATGCTGGTGTTGCTCATGAACGCCGTGGTCATGCCGGCACGGCTCCCCCGGGAGGTGCTCCCGAGGCGGTCGCGCGATCCATCAGGCCGATCCGTCGGGCTCGCTCGCGCATCGGCGCATCGAGTCCTTCCGGGAACGGCATAGTCCGGAACCGTAACTCCGCGTCGGCGAGAGGCTTGCCTTCGTGGCGGATGGAGGCCTTGGTCACCGCGTAGCCGGAACCGTCATGCTCCAGGCTCGCCTGGACGAGCAGCGTCGCGCCGGGGCCGACGAAGGAGCGGAACCGCGCCTTGTCCACGGCCATCAGGAACGGCATCTGCACGAAGTCGAGATGGGCGAGAAGCAGGTATCCAGAGGCCTGCGCCATGGTCTCGGTGAGGAGCACGCCGGGCACCAGGGGGTGGCCGGGAAAGTGCCCCTCGAAAACCGGGCTCTCCATCGGCACATGTGCCAGCGCCTCGATCCGGCCGGCGGCCTTGTCGAGACTCGTCACCGTGTCGATCATCTCGAAATATTCGAGCCGCATGGCGTCAAAGGCTCCGCTGGGGTCAAACGCTCCGCTGGGATCTGAAGGGCACGGCCCGGTCGGGCTCGCCCTTCAGGCCTTGGCCGCTTTCTCCGCGACGAGCGCGTCGATGCGGGCGCAGAGGTTCTTCAGCACGAAGTATTCCTCGGCCGGCACCTTGCCCTCGTTGACCTCCTGGGTCCAACGCTCCAGCGGCAACTTGATGCCGAAGGCCTTGTCCACCGCGAAGGCGATGTCGAGGAAGGCGAGCGAATCGATCCCGAGATCCTCGATCGCGTGGCTCTCTGGCGAGATGGTGTCGCGCGGGATGTCGGCAGTGTCGGCGATGATGTCCGCGACGCGGTCGAACGTAGCGGTGGTCGGCTGGTCAGACATGCGTTCTCGCCGTTTTCTTCTCTATGGCGCGCCGTGGCAGATCCGGTTTCGGATCATGGGGCCGGCGCGGCCGGTCCGAGGCTGGCGCATGAGCCCGGCGCCCCCCGGGTCGCGCAGCATGCCCCCGGAGCGGCCTCGCGCCGCTTCCGATCGAAGGCGGTCCCTTACACGAGGGGGGGATGGCCGGCAACCTTGGCAGGGCTCGCGCCTTCGTGCGGTCGAGGGCGGGGCTGAACCATTCCGCCTTTCGATGCGCTGATCTACATGCGGATGCGCGTCGGGGAGGCGTGAGCGTTCCCCAGCCCAGCAAGGGTAATGAGTATGGAACGGCCTTTTTCCTCCGACGATGACGCCGAGCTTCCGATGGATGGTCGGACCCGTGCGCAGGGGGGCGCCCGCATCGCTCTGGTCCTGGCGCTTTCCGCCCTCGGCCTGTGGGTGTTGCATCCGTTCCTGCCGGCTTTGGCCTGGGCCGTGATCCTCACGATTGCGCTGTGGCCGCTCTACGCGAAGGCGGAGCGCCGTTGGCCCCCCGGCGGCCACAACATCCTGCTGCCGAGCCTGTTCACCCTCGCCGTGGCGCTGGTTTTCCTCGCGCCCCTGGTGGTTCTCGGCGTCCAGGCGGCGCGGGAAGCGCATGACGCGATGATTTGGGCGAAGTCGGTGGAGCAGAGCGGAATTCCCGCGCCCGAGTTCCTGTCCCACCTGCCCTATGGGGCGGCCAAGGCCAGCGCCTGGTGGAATGAGAATCTCAGCCATCCCTCCGCCGGTTCCGAGATTCTGCATAAGCTCGACAATTCCACCACGATCGGCCTGACCAAGAGTCTCGGCGCGCAGGTGGTCCGGCGAGTGGTACTGTTCGGTTTCACCCTTCTGACGCTGTTCTTCCTTTTTCGCGACGGTCGCGTGGTCATCGCCCAGACGCTGAGGGCCAGCGCCCGCCTGTTCGGCCCGCGCGGGGAGCGCGTCGCTCGACAGATGGTCGCCTCCGTCCACGGAACCGTCGATGGGCTGGTTCTGGTCGGCCTCGGTGAGGGTGTGCTGCTCGGGATCGTCTATTACTTCGCCGGAGTACCGCACCCGGTTCTACTCGGCGCACTGACGGCGGTGGCGGCGATGATCCCGTTCGGGGCACCGCTGGTGTTCGGCATCGCCGCGCTGATTCTTCTCGCCGGGGGCGCCGTGGTGCCGGCCATCGTCGTCGTGGCGGCGGGTTTCGTCGTCACCTTCGTCGCCGATCATTTCGTCCGGCCCGTCCTCATCGGCGGCACGACCCGCTTGCCCTTCCTCTGGGTGCTGCTCGGCATCCTCGGTGGCGTGGAGAGCTTCGGCCTGCTCGGCCTCTTCCTCGGCCCGGCCGTGATGGCGGCCCTGGTGCTGCTGTGGCGGGAATTCACCGATGGTGACGACGACACCGCATCCAAGTCGTCGATCTCACCGGAATGACGATCCATCCCAGCGGACCGTGTGTTCCTTGTATTCGAAGCTGACGAGCGTGATTCGGGGGATACGTCCCGGCCCGATCCGGGCGCCGATGGAGGCGATCTCGTCCTTCAGGACAAGCAGGTCGCCTTGCCGCACGAAAAACAAGACCGGGCAATGGGCTGCGCCGCATTCGTCGTTCAATCCCTTCGGATCTCCACGACAGGAGAGTTCGGCGAGATTGAGAATGAGATCGGCCTTGCCGTCGCCGGTCAGGTCGCGCTCCATGATGCCGTCCGGTTTGAACTGGCCGCCCTTCGGACACAACTTGGCAACCTGTTGGGAGACGAGGTAGCGCGCTGCCGCCGATGTCGCCTGTGCAGGCGCGAGTCCTGAACCGAATGCGATGCAGACGAGGACAGCAAGGCCCGTACGCATCATGTCGCAACCTCGCCGAATCCAAGTGTTCGCGGACGCTCGAGCGCGCCATCTGAACATGGCCGCTGCAACCTAACCGATTCTGATGAGGTCGGGACGACAGGCGGAAACGAGAGAGGCCTCTCCCATTCGGAGAGGCCTCGCATCGTGGTCGTCATGAATGGAAGCAGAACCTACGGGATCATGCCGCGAGCGAGCGCAGGACGTAGGGAAGAATCCCGCCGTTGCGGAAGTATTCCAGCTCGTCGAGCGTATCGATCCGGCAGGTGAGCGGTACCTCGGTCTTGGTCCCGTCGGCCGACGTGATCTCGGCGATCATGGTCTGGCGCGGCTTGATATCGCCCGAGAGGCCGAGAAGGCTCACGGTCTCGTCGCCCTTGAGGCCCAGTGACGCCCAGGACGTGTCGCCCTGGAACACCAGCGGGACGATGCCCATGCCGACGAGGTTCGAGCGGTGGATGCGCTCGAAGCTCTCGGCCACCACGGCGCGGACGCCGAGGAGCTTGGTGCCCTTCGCCGCCCAGTCGCGCGACGAGCCGGTGCCGTATTCCTTGCCGGCGAAGACGACGAGCGGCGTGCCGGACTCTGCATATTTCTGGGCCGCATCGTAGATGTACATCCGCTCGCCGGAGGGCTGGAACAGTGTCCAGCCGCCCTCGACCACGTTGCCGCTCTCGTCCCGCACCATCTGGTTCTTGATGCGGATGTTGGCGAAGGTGCCGCGCATCATGACCTGATGGTTGCCGCGGCGGGTGCCGTACTGGTTGAAGTCCTGCACCCGGACCTGATGCTCCTGCAGGTAGGCGCCGGCCGGCGAGGCCGCCCGGATGTTGCCGGCGGGAGAGATGTGGTCGGTGGTGATGGAATCCTGGAACAGGCCGAGGATGCGGGCATCGACGATGTCGGTGATCGGGGCCGGTGTCTTGGTCATGCCCTCGAAATAGGGAGGGTTCTGCACGTAGGTGGAGGTCGAATCCCACTTGAAGGTCTCGGCCTCGGTGACCTCGACGGCCTTCCAGTAATGGTCGCCACTGAACACGTCGGCGTAGCGCGACTTGAACAGGGTCGAGGTGATGTTGGCCTCAATGAACTCGGCGACTTCCGCCGCGGAGGGCCAGATGTCGGCGAGGTAGACCGGCTGACCGTCCGAACCGATGCCCAGAGGCTCGGTGGTGATGTCGATCTGCATCGATCCGGCGAGGGCATAGGCCACCACCAGCGGCGGCGAGGCGAGGTAGTTGGCGCGGACGTCGGGGTTCACGCGGCCCTCGAAGTTGCGGTTGCCCGAGAGCACGGCCGCGGCGACCACGTCGTTGTCGTTGATCGCCTTCGAGATCGGTGCCGGAAGCGGGCCGGAATTGCCGATGCAGGTGGTGCAGCCGAAGCCCACGAGGTTGAAACCGAGCGCGTCGAGGGGAGCCTGCAAGCCAGCGCTCTCCAGATACTCGGCGACCACCTGGGAGCCGGGCGCCAGCGAGGTCTTCACCCAGGGCTTCGAACGCAGCCCCTTGGCGACCGCGTTGCGCGCGAGCAACCCGGCGCCGATCATCACGCTCGGATTCGAGGTGTTGGTGCAGCTCGTGATCGCCGCGATCACCACGTCGCCGTGGCCGATATCGTAATTCGCGCCCTCGACCGCATAGCGCTTGGCGATGTCGGATGCCTTCTTGAACTCGGTCTCCATGGAGCCGGCGAAGCCCGGCTTGGCACCATCGAGAAGTACCCTGTCCTGCGGCCGCTTGGGACCCGCCAGTGACGGGCGCACGTCACCCATGTCGAGTTCGAGCGAATCGGTGAAGACGGGATCCGGAGTATCCGCATGGCGCCACATGCCTTGAGCCTTGGCATAGGCCTCGACGAGAGCGATCCGGTCGTCGGCGCGGCCCGTCACTTTGAGGAAGTCGATGGTCTTCTGGTCGATGGGGAAGAAGCCGCAGGTGGCGCCGTATTCGGGTGCCATGTTGGAGATCGTGGCGCGGTCGGCCACAGCCATGTCGTCGAGACCGGGTCCGTAGAACTCCACGAACTTGCCGACCACGCCCTTCTTGCGCAGCATCTGCGTGACGGTGAGCACGAGATCGGTGGCGGTGGTGCCCTCGGGCAGCTTGCCCGACAGTTTGAAGCCGACGACTTCCGGAATCAGCATGGAGAGGGGCTGGCCGAGCATGGCCGCTTCCGCCTCGATGCCGCCGACGCCCCAGCCCAGCACGGCGAGGCCATTGACCATGGTGGTGTGCGAATCTGTGCCGACGAGGCTGTCCGGATAGGCGAGCTCGATGCCATCCTCCGTCTTGGTCCAGACCGTCTGCGACAGAAACTCGAGATTCACCTGGTGGCAGATGCCGGTGCCTGGCGGCACGACCGAGAAGTTGTCGAAGGCCGACTGACCCCATTTCAGGAAGGTGTAGCGTTCGCCGTTGCGCTCGTATTCCAGCGCCACGTTGTCGGCCAAAGCCTTCGGGGTGCCGAACTCGTCGACGATGACCGAGTGGTCGATCACAAGATCGACGGGAACCAGCGGGTTGATCTTCTGCGGGTCACCACCGAGCGCGACCATGGCGTCGCGCATCGCCGCCAAGTCGACGACGGCCGGTACGCCCGTGAAATCCTGCATCAGTACGCGGGAGGGGCGGAAGGCGATCTCGGTCTCGACCTTGCCGAGATTGCCGAGCCAAGCGACGGTGGCGGAGATGTCGGCTTTCTTCACCGAGCGGTCGTCCTCGAACCGCAGCAGGTTCTCCAGGATCACCTTCATCGAGAAGGGCAGTGCCGTCGCGTCGGCGAGGCCGGCCTGCTCTGCGTGGGGAATGGAGTAGTAGGTATAGGATTTCTCGCCGACGGTGAGGGTCTGGCGGGAGTTGAAGCTGTCGAGTGATGCCACGGCTGGTCTCTTCCTCACGAGCGGTTGTCGAACACGCGCAGGCATGACCTGCGCCACGAAGTCGTGTTCGGCTGGAGCGCTTCTAAAAAAAGCGCGCGCCGCTCCGGGGGTGCCCGGACAGGATGTTGCGCGACGAGCGATTTGGACACTCGGGACTCGCGCGGCGCAGCCTGCGGTCCGTATAGAACACTTCGAAACTGGCGGCTATGCCTGCCTGTGACACGAGCGCGAGAGTGTCGGAGCCTGCGTGGACGCGGGGGCCGGTGCGGCCTATGGAAAGCCCGTAGTGCCGGAGACCTTTCATGCTCGCGTGCAGAGGGGTGACAGACGCTCGTTGCTGAATACCGATCAGGACATGTCGTGCGGCTGACCGCCAACAATCTTGCCGCCCGACGCTCCGGCCGCCGTATTTTCTCCGGCCTGTCCTTCGTTCTGGATCCCGGCGAGGCGCTGATGGTGACCGGGCGCAACGGCGCCGGCAAATCCACCCTGCTCAGTCTGCTCGCCGGACGATTGAAGCCTGATGCCGGCACCGTCACTGTCTCCGATGTCGGCGAGGCGACGCTGCCTGAATGCCTCCACGTGGTCGGCCATCGCGACGGGCTCAAGAGCCCGTTGACGGCCGAGGAGAACCTCGTCTTCGCCCGCGATCTCCTCGGCGCGCCGACGGCGAGCCCGCGAGAGGCGCTGGACGAACTCGGCCTCGGCCACGCTCTCCGGCTTCCCGTCGCCTATCTCTCCGCCGGGCAGCGCCGCCGTGTGGCGCTCGCTCGGCTCCTCGTCTGCCGGCGGCCGCTCTGGCTCCTCGACGAGCCGACGGCGGCCCTCGACACCGCCTCGCAGGCCGTGCTCGCCGGTTTGATGGCGCGCCACCGGGCCGAGGGCGGCCTCATCGTGGCGGCCACCCACCAGTCCCTCGGCTTGGACGATGCCCGGGAACTGCGCATCGACGAGGCATTGAAACCCGTACCCGCCTCGACCGGCGCGAGTTCCGCCGGTTCGGAGGTCTGGTGGTGATCCGTGTGATGCGCGCCCTCATCGCCCGCGATCTGCAGCTCGCCGCCCGCGTCGGAGGCTCGGGCGCCCTGTCGCTGGTGTTCTTCCTGATGATCGTTGCCCTGGTGCCGTTCGCGCTCGGGCCCGATCTCAACCTGCTGTCACGGATCGGCCCCGCCATCCTCTGGCTCTCGGCGGTGCTCGCCACCCTGATCGGGCTCGACCGCCTGTTCCAGGCCGACGAGGAGGACGGCTCCCTCGACCTGATGACAGGCGCGCCCGCCCCGATGGAGATGGTGGTGCTTGCCAAAGTCGTGGCGCACTGGCTCACCACCGGCCTGCCGCTGGCCCTGGCCTCGCCGCTCTTCGGCCTGCTCGTGGCGCTCGACGGCACTGCCATGGCCTCGACCTCCCTGACGCTCTTGGTCGGGACGCCGGCCCTCACCTTCATCGGCGCGGTGGGCGCGGCGCTCACCGCCTCGATCCGCCGCGGCGGCCTGATCCTCGCGGTACTGGTCCTGCCGCTGATGATCCCGACGCTGATCTTCGGCGTTTCGGCGACGGAGGCGGCCTCCGGCGGCACGGTGCCCTTCGCGACGCCCCTGCTGATCCTGTCGGCTCTCAGCCTGATCGCTGCGGTGATCGGCACCTTCGCTGCGGCCGCGGCCCTGCGCTGGTCGGAATGATCAGCGCCCTTCGGCGACGGGGATGACGATCTCGTTGCGCCGCAGGAACGGGAGTGCGAAAGGCGGATCGTAGCTCAGCACGCTCGCCGGGCCCGTCGTCTCGCGGGCCATCTTCGCCAGGACCTGCCGGAGAACCGCCTCGCGTTTTTCGCGCGCCCTGGCGTCGAGAGTGCCGGAGAAGCGGAGCGCCGCATAAGTCGAGGCGGGCAGCCGGGCGATCCGGACCTTCGGGTCGGTCGGGACCGGCGGACCGGCCGTCGCCACGGAGGCGGGCAGGAAGAAGCGCATGACGCGCAGATCGCCGCCTTGTTCCACCGGCACGGTCATGGCGATCAAGGTGCCCTGTTCCACCGGCACCGTCATCGCGATGCGGCTGTCTCCGCCATTGGTGCCGGTGATGTACCGGAACAGCCTGCGAAACGCTTCCGCATCGCCCGACCCCGCCATGTCGGTTTCCACCGCGACACGCGGTTCGTAGCGGCGGATCTCGACGTTGCGGGGCAAATGCTCCACCACCTCGTAGCGCGGCTGCTCGTAGGTGGCACGGATGCCGACAACGGACAGGATCGATTCCGCAAAGGTCAGGGCGTAGTAGAGGGCTTTGTCGAGCATGGCGCCGCGTCAACGCCCCATCGGCGGCCCTGTTTCCAGGCCCTCCGCCAGACGCCGCCATTCCGTCGGCGGCAGACCGGTCCAGCCACGGAAAGCACGGGTGAAATGGGCGGCGTCGGCATAGCCGAGATCGAGGCCGATCCGCCAGGCGAGGACGTGCGCGAAGAAATGATCGACGCGGCCGGGGCTGCGCGTAACGCCCGCATTGATGCTGCACCGCACCCTGGGCTAGGTCCGCAGACCATGTGGACTCGTCTCGCCCATCCCGGTCATTTTCTGCGCTGGACCGGCCCCGTGATGCCCTGGCTTGCCGGGCTCTCGGCCGCGCTCATCGCCGTCGGTCTGTACATGACGTGGTTCGTGGTGCCGCCCGATTACCAGCAGGGCGAGACCGTGCGGATCATGTACATCCACGTTCCGGCCGCCTGGCTCGGGGTGTTCTTCTACGGGTCGATGGCCCTTTCGGCGATCGGCACCCTGGTCTGGCGCCACCCCCTCGCGGACGTGGCGCAACGCGCCGCCGCGCCGATCGGGGCGGCCTTCACCCTGATCTGCCTCGTCACCGGCTCGCTTTGGGGCAAGCCGATGTGGGGCACCTACTGGGTCTGGGACGCGCGGCTGACCTCGATGCTGATCCTGTTCCTGATCTATTGCGGCATCATCGCCCTGTGGCGGACCATCGAGGACCCGAACCGGGCCGCCCGCGCCATCGCGATCCTGACACTGGTGGGCGCCGTGAACCTGCCGATCATCAAGTTCTCGGTGAATTGGTGGTCCACCCTGCATCAGCCGGCCTCGATCATGCGCATGGGAGGCTCCAGCATCGATCCCTCGATGCTCTATCCCCTTCTCGAGATGATCCTGGCCTTCACCCTGCTCGGAATCACGCTGCACCTCTACGCCATGCGCACCGAGATCCTGCGCCGTCGCGTCAGGGCGCTCACCATCCGCGAGGCCGAGCGCCTGGATGCCGATCTCCGTCCTGCCCGGCCCCTCGGCCAGGCGATCCAGGGTCTCTGAACGATGATCGCGCTCGGGCCGCATGGCGGCTTCATCCTCGGCGCCTACGCCTTCACCGCCCTCGTGATCGGCGCCCTGATCTGGCGCTCGCTCATCGATCACCGGGCGCAGAAGCGCGCATTGGCGTCCCTCCAAGGCGATGCGGGAGGTGAGGCGTGAGCACGACCTCGTCACCGGCGCCGGTGCGCCGTTCGCTCCTCGTCATCGCGCCGCTGCTGATCTTCGCAGTCCTCGCCCTCGTCTTCTTCATCCGCCTCCGCTCCGGTGCCGACCCGTCTGCCATCCCCTCGGCGCTGATCGGCCGTCCGGTGCCGGCCTTCGCGCTTGAGCCTCTCCCCAACCTCCTCGGCGGCGAGGGGCAGGCGATTCCCGGCCTGTCGAGCGCGGATCTCAAGGGCCGCGTGACGGTGGTCAATTTCTGGGCTTCGTGGTGCGCGCCGTGCCAGATCGAGCATCCGCAACTGATGCGGCTGGCGCGTGAGCCGGGAGTGAACCTCGTCGGCATCGACTACAAGGACGCGCCGGAGAACGGCCGCCGCTTCCTGTCGCGCAGCGGGGTCCCGTTTCAGGCGGTAGGCATGGATTCGACCGGTCGTACGGGCATCGATTTCGGCGTCTACGGCGTGCCGGAAACCTTCATCATCGGCCCTGACGGCGTGATCCGCGACAAGCTCGTGGGCATCGTCACGCCCGAGAACTACTCCGCCGTGCTTCAAAAGATCCGCGCGGCCGGGACGGTGGCCGCTGCCACCCCCTGAACGTTTCGCTCGAACGACTCTCGTCCATCCTCTCCGCTCCTGCGCTGTGGCTGGCGCCGATGTCAGAAATCTGCCGCTTGCAGAATTCGGAAGAACTGCATTTTTTCATCTCAATACAGCGCGTCCATAAGAATAGGCGCGGAACTTGTCGATTTACATTTTATCTCGGAATATAATGTACGGTACCGTACTTAGATGTTCTAATGCGTAGTATTCACAAGTCTATACCGTTGTGTCATACGGCCATCCACCCTGAGGGCTGACCCAGGGCTGTTGACAAGGCTTGGTGTGCTCTTCCCCAAGGACTCGGCGGAGCCGTGACGTCTCCCCTATTGCAAAGTGAGTTACGCAACAGACTTCTCGGTGGTCTCTCGGCCTCGGAATTCGCGCGTTTGCAGCCTCACCTGAACCGAGTCTCCCTGGAGCGCGGGGTCGTGCTGGAAAAGCCCGATTGGCCCATCGCCACGGTCTACTTCCCGGAGCCTGGCGTGATCTCCGTGGTTGCCCGGACGCTGGGTGGGACCCAGGCGGAGGCCGGCATCGTTGGCCCCGAAGGCATGACCGGTCTCGCGATCCTGCACGGTCTCGACCGCTCGCCGAACACTTCCCTGATCCAGATGGCTTGCCGAGCCATCGCCATCGATGCCAGGCGTTTTCGGACCCTGATCGAGGAGAGCCGACCGCTTCACGACCACCTCCTGCGCTATGCTCAGGTCTTCGCGGTCCAATTGGCGCAGGCCAGCCTCTGCAACGGGCGATTCACCATCGAGCAGCGCCTCGCCCGCTGGCTCCTGATGTGTCACGACAGGGCAGACCGAGAAGATCTTCCCCTCACGCACGAGTTGCTGTCGCTGATGCTCGGCGTCCGCCGGGCCGGCGTGACCACGGCCTTGAGGTCGATGGAGGCGCTGGGAGCCGTGAAGACCCGTCGGGGCGGCATCAACCTGCGTGATCGCGAGGTCCTGAAGCGCGCCGCGGGTGAAGCCTACGGTGTGCCGGAGGCGGAGTACGAGAGGGTCCTCGGATAGAGGCGGGTTCTGAACATCAGGCGGAAAAGCGAAAACCGGCTCTCCGCCTCATGTAATCGCGCCGATCCTCTACGGCTCGGATTTGGACTCTGCCTTGCGGTCGTGCCGCATGAGAAGCGGTGTCTGCGAGAGCGCGAACAGGATGGTGAGGGGCATGATCCCGACCACCTTGAAGTTCGCCCAGAACGCATAGGTCTGCGTCCGCCAGATCACCTCGTTAAGGGCAGCCAGGGCGAGAAAGAACAGCCCCCAGCGGAAAGTCAGCTTGCGCCAGCCCTCCTCGGTCAGGTCGAAGACCGAATCCAGTACGACGGATAGCAGCGACTTCCCGAACAGCAGGCCGCCGAGGAGGATGGTGCCGAACAGGGCGTTCACGATCGTCGGCTTGATCACGAAGAACGTCTTGTCGTGCAACGCCAGCGCCATGCCGCCGAAGACGAGGACGACAATGCCGGAGACCAGCGGCATGATCGGCAGACGGCGCAGCAGGGCGAAGTGGATGGCGAGAGCCACCACCGTCGCAACCACGAACACGCCGATGGCGGTGAAGGTGGTGGCATCCTCGCTCAGGCCGAACCGGGCTCCGAAGGCATTGAGGAGAAAGAACACGACCAGCGGTCCCATTTCCAGGACGAGCTTCGGCATCGGGTCGAGATGGCGACGCGGCGGCACGGATTCGATGGGCAGGGTCATGATCGGTGAACGGCTCGTGCTGCGATACGACCGGAGACGAGGTGACCGCCGGGCGGGAGGCCGGATGTAGGACAGTCGCCCCGGCTTTCCTAGCGCGCGAGGCGCTTGCGCACATTTCCAGCGGCCGTGCGTATTCTCCTATTCCTCTTCCAGCCCCGCGATCGCCCGCGCGAAATCCCTCGCGGCGAAGGGCTCCAGATCCTCGACGCCCTCGCCGACGCCGATGAAGTGGACCGGCAGGCCGAACTTGGCTGCCAGGGCCACGAGGATGCCGCCCCGCGCAGTGCCGTCGAGCTTGGTCATGACGAGGCCGGTGACGTTGGCCGCCTTCGAGAATAGCTCGACCTGGCTCAGCGCGTTCTGGCCCACGGTGGCGTCGAGGACGAGGAGCACGGCATGGGGCGCCTCAGCGTCGATCTTGCGGATGACGCGCAGGATCTTTTCCAGTTCGGCCATCAGCCCGGCCTTGTTCTGGAGCCGGCCCGCTGTGTCGATGAGGAGGACGTCGGTGCCCTCGGTTCTGGCCCGCTGGAACGCCTCGAAGGCGAGGCCGGCGGCATCCGCCCCCTGCGCTCCCGCCACCACCGGCACCCCGGTGCGCGTGCCCCAGACTTTGAGCTGCTCGATCGCCGCGGCGCGGAACGTGTCTCCCGCAGCCAGCATCAGGCTGTGCCCTTCCCCCTTGAGCTTCAGGGCGAGCTTGCCGATGGTCGTGGTCTTGCCGGCACCGTTGACGCCGATCATCAGGATCACGAACGGCTTCTTCGTCGTGTCGATGGTCAGCGGGATCGCTACGGGAGTCAGCGCCCGTTCCACCTCGGCGGCGAGGATGGCGCGAACTTCGTCCGGTGAAATTCCCTTCTCATAGCGGCCCTTACCGACGGCTTCCGAGATCCGCATGGCGGTATCGATGCCGAAATCGGCCTGGATCAGAGCGTCTTCCAGCTCCTCCAGCGTGTCCGCGTCGAGCTTGCGCTTGGTGAACAGGCCGGTGACCCGCTCGGACAAAGCGGAGGAGGTCCGCTTCATGCCTCCGGTGAGGCGGCTCCACCAGCCGCGCTTCTCGGCCTCCGGCTCGACCACGGGCTCCGGCGCGGCGACGGATACCAGCTTGGGTGAGAAGGCGACGGTGGTGGTGTCGGCCTCCTCGGCCCCGCGTGCCGGATCGTCCCCGGCGGTCCCGGCGGGCGGCCGTTCGTCTGCGCCCTCGATCGGCTGAAGGTCGGCACCTTCGATCTCGTCGGGCGTCGCGTTCTTTTCCGGATCGTCGGCGGCCGGCTCACTCGGGGGGAGCGGGATGGACGCCAGGTCGTCCGCGCCGCTGGCGAAGTCGGGCTGGCCTTCCGATGCCGAGGCGGGGGACATCACCGCGGGCGCCGGTTCAGCCTTCCGCTCGGGCTCGGAGGCCGGTTCCGGCTTCGGGTCGGGCGGCTGGACCGGTACCGGCTTCGGCGGCCAGGATTCGTCCTGCTTCCCGAACATCCGCCGCAGCAGCCAACCCGGCCTCTTGTCTTCGCTCATTCCCACTTGCTCCCTCGACCCCGCATCAGTAGCGCAGGGCGATGCCTTCAGCCGATGCCCCAGTGGATCACCCCGTAGCAGACATAGGCGCGCGCCTCCTCTACCGCGATGCCCTGGTCCTCGTCATCGACAAGCCGGCAGGGCTGCCCGTCCATCCCGGCCCGAAGGGCGGGGAGACACTGACCGATCATCTCGACGCCCTGCGCTTCGGCCTGCCGCGCCGCCCGGAAGCGGCTCACCGGCTCGACCGTGACACGTCGGGCTGCCTCGCTCTGGGGCGCCATGCCAAGGCTCTGGCGCGCCTCAACAAGCTGTTCGCCGCGAGCGGCACGGTGGGAAAGACCTATTGGGCCATCGTCGAGGGCGGCCCAGACGAGGACGAGGGCCGCATCGACCTGCCGCTCGCCCGCCGCTCGGACGACCCGCGCTCGTGGTGGATGAAAACGGACCCTGCCGGAGACCCATCGCTGACAACCTGGCGCGTTCTCGGCCGCTCGCCGGACCGGCACCTGTCCTGGCTCGCCCTCAGCCCGGTGACCGGCCGTACGCATCAGTTGCGCGTCCATTGCTCGGCGATGGGCTGGCCCATCCTCGGCGACACGATCTACGGCACCGCCCCGCGCTCGGGCGGGCCGGGACTGCATCTCCACGCCCGGGCGCTCACCCTGCCGCTCTATCCGAAGAAGCCGCCCATTCTCGTCGAGGCACCGGCACCGGCACACATGCGTGGGCGGATGAACTTGTGCGGGCTCGAGCGCGACGGGTGAGGCGACGGCCTCTCCCTCCTGGAGAGGAAAACGTCGCACTGGCGACCTGTGGCAATGCATCAGCTGCGACGGGGGTAAGGTTCGGCGCTCGGCCAGCGACCATGTCTCCCGCATCCGGCATTGCACCGATCCGGCGGGGCGGCCTATGCTGTCTCCCTACCGAGGTGACGGCCCATGAACCCATAAGGCGACACACCGTTTTGCCGCGGACGGATGTCCGCGACCGGTCCAGCACGCTCTCGGGTTCTCCATGACAAGATTAGCCGGCAAAATCTGCGTCGTCACGGGCGCGGCACGCGGCATCGGCCGCGCCATCGCCGAAGCGTTCCAGGCGGAGGGCGCCGTTGTCATCGCCACCGATGCGGCCGAGGCAGCCCTCACCTCCGCTTCGGCCGAGATCGGCTGCCGGTCCGTCAGGCTCGATGTATCCAGCGAGGAAGACTGGGACGCGCTGGCCCGAACCGTTCCGGTCGTCGACATTGTGGTGAACAATGCCGGGGTGACCGGTTTCGAGGCGGGCCATCGTCCCCACGATCCCGAAAACGCGAGCCTGGAGGATTGGCGGGCGGTCCACCGGGTCAATCTCGACGGCACTTTCCTCGGTTGCCGCTATGCGATCCGCGCGATGAAAACGCGCGGATCGGGCTCCATCGTCAACATCTCGTCGCGCTCCGGTCAGGTGGGCATCCCTTTGGCGGCGGCCTATGCCTCGTCGAAGGCCGCCATTCGCAACCACACCAAGACCGTCGCGCTGTATTGCGCGCAGCAGGGCTGGGCCATCCGCTGCAATTCGATCCACCCCGCCGCGATCCTGACACCGATGTGGGAGCCGATGCTGGGCCACGGTGCAGACCGGCAGGCGCGGATGTCCGCAATCGTGGCCGATACGCCCCTCAAGCGGTTCGGACGCCCCGAGGAGGTCGCAGCCCTGGCAGTCATGCTTGCATCCGATGAAGCGGCTTACGTGACGGGCGCGGAATTCACTATCGACGGCGGCCTTCTCGCCGGTTCCGCCGCCTCGCCCGGATAGGAGAGGCCGCCCATGGGCCGGGTGGTCGATGCGCGTGGAGCACGTCCCGTCATGGTCTCGCCCGTCCCATATGGAGGGCTCCTCAAGCGGCGATCAGAGCCCGGCCGTCATGCCCGGCGATCGCGACGTCGCGCAGTTCGCCCGGCGGTGCTTCGTGGCCGAGCCGGACGAGGGTGAAATCTTCCGTCCGCGCCATCCCGCCCCGCTCGGTGAGAACGGAGTGGGTTCGTCCAATCTGGGCATCGAGATGCCGTGACAGCGCTTCTGCCCCGACCTCGCGCAGGCGGGCTGCGCGCTCGCGGATCACGTCTCCGGGAACCGACGGCATGCGTGCGGCCGGTGTGTTGGGGCGGGGCGAATAGGGGAAGACGTGGAGATGCGTCAGCCCGCATTCCGCCACGAGATCGAGGGAGCGGGCGAACTGCTCCTCCGTCTCGGTCGGAAAGCCGGCGATCAGGTCGGCGCCGAAGACCGCATCCGGGCGCAGGCGCCGTACGGTATCGCAGAACCGGATCGCGTCGTCGCGGCCGTGCCGGCGCTTCATCCGTTTGAGGATCAGGTCGTCGCCGGCCTGGAGCGAGAGGTGGAGATGCGGCATCAGCCGCGTCTCGGACGCGATCGCTTCCATCAGCGCCTCGTCCGCTTCGATGGAGTCGATCGAGGACAAGCGCAGGCGCGCCAGATCCGGCACGGCCGCCAGGATGGCCTGGACGAGATCGCCGAGACGCGAAGCCTCGGGCAGGTCCCGTCCGTAGGCCGTGAGATCGACGCCGGTGAGTACCACCTCGCGACCGCCATGCTCGACGATGCGGCGGACCTGATCGACCGCGTCCTCCAGCCTCACCGAACGGGAATTCCCCCGACCGAACGGAATGATGCAGAAGGTGCAGCGATGATCGCAGCCGTTCTGGACCGGGACGAAGGCGCGGGTATGTCCCGAGACCGAGGCGATGCGGGTCGGCGCCGCTTCGCGCGCGGCCATGATGTCGTCGATCTCGAGGCGCTGCCGGGGATGCGTGGCGGACCTCCAGGTCTCGGCCCTGGTCTTCGCGTCGTTACCGACGATGCGCGTCACTTCCGGCATGGCGGAATAGGCCTGCGTCTCCACCTGTGCGCCGCAGCCGGTGACGACGATCTCGGCGCCCGGCCGTTCGCGGGCGAGCTTGCGGATCGCCTTGCGGGCCTGACGCCCGGCCTCCGCCGTGACGGCACAGGTATTGACCAGGACGAGGTCGGTGCCCGTCTCCGACGCTTCGGCGTGGCGGCGCATCACCTCGGATTCCACGATGTTCAGGCGGCAGCCGAACGTCAGGGTCTCGACCGCCATCAGTCCATCCGCTCGAAGATCTCGGGGGGGAAGATCTCGGGGGGCAGGAACCCCTCCCATTCGAGCGCGACCGGGCCGGTCATCAGCACATGGTCGTCGGCGCGCCATTCGATGGCGAGGTCGCCGCCGGGCAGGCTCACGGTGGCGTGGCGGCCGATCATGCGCAGGCGCGAGGCTGCCACCAGCGTGGCGCAGGCGGCGGTGCCGCAGGCGAGGGTCAGCCCCGCGCCGCGCTCCCAGACCCGAAGCTTGATCGTCTCCGGACCCGTCACCTGGGCGAGGGAGATGTTGGCGCGATCGGGAAAGATCGGGTGGTTCTCCAGCATCGGGCCGATGCGGGCGAGGTCGTAGCCGTCCGGATCACGGTCGACGAAGAACACCGCATGGGGGTTGCCCATGTTCACCGCGCCCGGCGAGTGCAGGACGGGAGCGTCGATCGGGCCGATCTGGAGCTCGATCCGCCTCGTGTCGGGGAACGGCTCGGCGAGCGGGATCTCGTCCCACTTCAGCCGGGGCCGGCCCATATCCACGGTGAAGGAGGCTTGCGCTTCGCGCTTCACGCTGACGAGCCCGGTCCTGGTCTCCAAGGTGAGACGGCCGCTCTCGGCGGGCCGCGCCATGGCGGGGTCGTCCAGCATCGCATGGGCGACGCAGCGCGTGCCGTTGCCGCAGGCACCGGCTTCCGATCCGTCGGTGTTGTAGATCCGCATGAAGGCATCGGTGCCAGGGCTGTGCGGGTCATGAATGACCATGAGCTGGTCGAAGCCGGAGCGCTCGTAGCCGGCGATGGCGCGAGCCTCTTCGGCTGTCACGATCAGCTCCGTGCCGCGCAGGTCGAGCACGACGATAGCGTTGCCCGCCCCATGCATCTTCAGGAACCGTCGGTTCGCGAGCCTCGTCATGATCGTCTGCGTTTCGTGGTCGTCTGGGGTGAGAGTCCGAGAGGCCATCTCCCGAGCGGCTCCCGCATATAGGGCAAAGACCGGGGCCACGCACGCGGGGCCTGATCGGGGGAGCGTTGCACAAGGGTCGCGCCGGTCACGTTCCTGCGCGCAGATCGGTCTGCCGCCTCGCAGCCGAGCGGCTTCGTCCCTACCTTGGAGGCATCGTGAGACCGCCGTGCGATTCGTCGCGGCACGCGACCCGGAGCGTTGCCTTGACCCGTCATCGTCCATTGCCGCTCGTCAGCCTCGCCGCGATCCTGGCCGTCTCTTCCGCCCTCGCGCAGGAGCCGTCCTCGCCGGCGACCACCAATCCCCTCCCCACCACGACGGCCCCCGATCCGGCCCCCGACGCGCCGTCCCGCCCGGTCCCGACCCAGGCGGCACCCGCCGCGCCGTCGATCCCGGCCGGACCCGCACGCCAGACCCTGGTCGAGACCCCCGGCGACGCTAACGACGTGGACGAGGTCTCCTTACCCCCTAAGCCTGCCGCCATTCTGACGGGCCGGGCAAGTTGGGAGGAGGCCGTGCCGGCGCTGAAGGCGGCCTTCGTCAAGATCGAGGAGGCTTTGGCGAAAGACGGAATCGTCCCCACCGGACGACCGCTCGCGGTCTTCGCCAAGACCGACGATGACGGTTTCCAGTTCGAGGCGATGATCCCGATCGCATCCATGCCGGATCCGAAGCCGGCCGAGGTGGGAGGCCTGCGCTTCGGCACGACACCCAGCGGCAAGGCCCTGCGCTTCCCGCACAAGGGTTCCTACGACGAGATCGACGGCACCTACGAGACGTTGACCGCCTATCTCGATGCCAAGGACGTCGTGGTCCAGGACCGCTTCATCGAGGAATACGTCACCGACCTCAACGACAAGGCCGACGAGAAGCTCGACGTGAACATCTACGCCCTGCCGAAATAGGGCCGCTCAGGCCGGCACCGCCACCGGGGCGCCCTCGCGCAGCACGCCGTTCTCCAGATGGACCACGCGGTCGGCCGCGCCGAAATAGCGGTCGTCGTGGCTGATCACGATCAGCGTCCGGCCCGCGCGCTTCAGGTCGGGCAGCAGCTGCGTGTAGAACAGGCGCCGGAAGGTCGGATCCTGCTCGGCGGCCCATTCGTCGAGGACGAGGACCGGGCGGCCCTCCAGGCTGGCCTGGATCAGCGCGAGGCGTTTGCGCTGGCCGGCGGAGAGGTCGGTGGTGGTGAAGGCGCTGTCCCGGATCGCCACTTTGTGGGTCAGGTCGAGGGTCTTCAGGAGGCCGTCCCCCGCCTCGGGGCCGGTGCCCTCCGGCAGGACGAGATCGTCGAACAGGGTGTAGTCGAAGAAGACCACCGAGAAGAGCTGCCGGTAGGCGTCGCGGGTCTCCGGGGTCACTGGCACGCCGTCGCGCAGCAGCGTGCCGGCCGTGGGCGGATAGAGCCCGAGAAGCATCTTGATCAGGGTCGTCTTGCCCGAGCCGTTCTCGCCGACGATGAACAGGATCTCGCCCTGCCGGATGGTCAGGTCGATCGGTCCGAGGGAGAAGGCCGGCTTGTCGCCCACCGAAGGGAACCCATAGCGGACGCCGCGCAGGTCGATCGTCGCGAAATCGTCTGGCGACGGAGCGGTCGGCCCAGGTCGCGGGACCGGCGCGAGTAGGCCTGGCTCGACCGCGTCGCCCTTGCCCACGAGGTCCGCGATGCGTCGATAGGCGATCTGCGCGCGGCCAAATTCGGGAAGGCTGCCGACGATGGAGCCGAGCGGACCCTCGACATAGAGCAGCACCAGGATGAAGCCCGACAGGACCATGTTGTCGATGCCGACGAGGGCCTTATAGGCGATGATCGCCGCAAGGGTCGTGAACAGGGCGACCTTCCGGCTCATCCGGGAAAATTCGCCCAGCGTATGGATCGTCCACTCGTTCTGGCGCACGGCCTCGATGGAGGCCACCAGTTGCTCGTCCCGCAGACGCATCCGACGCGCGCGGTTGATGCGCATTTCCCGGGCCCCCGCCCAGAGAAGCCGGAGAAATCCGAGATGCGCGGTCGCGAGGTCGAAGTAGGCAGAGAAATGGGTCAGGGACCGCCGGTACAGGATGCTTTCGGCGGCGATGCCGAGGCCGAGGATGAGAACCGTCAGGGCGAACAGGGGCGGCGACAGGAACAACATGTAGCCGAAGCAGCCCAGCGCGATGCCGGTCTGAACCACCAGCCCGGACATGAGCCTGATGGCGTTCGACACCATCTGGGTGTCCGAATTCAGCGAGACCATGATCCGATCCTGGCCGAGTTCCTCGAGCCGGGCGATCGGCGTGGTGAGAAGCATGTCGGCGAGGTCGCGGGTCAGGGTGGCGCGGATGCGGCCATCCGCCAGGGTGCTGCCGAGACTCGACAGCAGGGTTCCGCCGACGCCCAGGACGACGAGCCCGAAGAAGATCGCCAGGAAGTTTTCCGACAGGCCGCCCTCGGCGTGGATGGCGGCGTTGACCTGTGCCAGCACCGCCGCCGTGGCGAGCCCGCTCACGCCCCCCAGCGCCGTCGTGGCCGCCACCAGGGGCCAGAGCGGCCGCAGGAGCCGCACGGCGTCGTGCCTAAGTTGTCGGAGCGCCGGCTTCTGCTGCGCGGCATCGACGCCAGCGAGGCGGTGTTTAACTTTTGGTTGCATTGCAGAAAAAGCACCCGCAATTGTGGCGGGACTTGGGCAGCCGGGCCCGGAATTTAGGGTGCCTGTAGGAGCGGTCGGCGCTCCAGGGCGAGCAGGAAACGCTTGGTGTCGAGGCCGCCGGCAAAGCCCGTCAGGGCTCCGCTTGCGCCGATGACCCGGTGGCAGGGCACCACGATGGGCAGCGGATTGGCGCCGTTGGCCGCGCCCACGGCCCGGCTGGCGCTGGGCCGTCCGATCCGGCGGGCGAGTTCGCCGTAGCTGATCGTCTCGCCGGGCGGAATCTCGGTCAGGGCTTGCCAGACCGCCCGCTGGAACGGCGTGCCGCGCGGGGCCAAAGCGAGGTCGAACCGGGTCAGGCGCCCGTCGAAATAGGCGCCGAGTTGCGCCCGCGCCTCCGGAAAGGCGGCCTCGTCCCGCTGCCAATCCGCCCCCGGCGTGACCATGCCCTTGCCGGCGGGGAAGCCGATGCAGGCCAGCCCCTCCGCCGCGCCCGCCAGGACGAGGGGGCCGATGGGGCTGGGCAGGATCGTGTAGCGGGTCTCCGGCATGGCCCCTGGTAGCACGGGCCGCGTGTTGGTGCCGCGACAGGAAGCCGACGTCCGCCGTTTTGGAGGCGGAGCGCGTCCGCTCCCCCGCCTCGAACCCCTCCCCGCCCGCGCGACGGATCTCGGGCAGGCTCGAAATCCGCTGGGGAGGAGGGCCGAACCTCCGGGGCCGGCCTATTCCGCCGCTTCGCTGTACGAATCCACCGGCGGGCAGGAGCAGACGAGGTTGCGGTCTCCGTAGGCGTTGTCGACGCGGTTGATCGGCGGCCAGTACTTATCCATCCGCAGGCTTCCGGAAGGGAAGCAGGCGGCTTCGCGGGAATAGGGTCGATCCCAGGGACCGATCAGGTCCTGCACCGTGTGGGGAGCATGCTTGAGAGGATTGTTCGTCCTGTCCATCCGCCCCTCCTCGATGGCGCGGATCTCCTCGCGGATCGCCAGCATCGCATCGCAGAACCGGTCGATCTCGCCCTTGGTCTCGGATTCCGTGGGCTCGATCATCAGGGTGCCGGCCACCGGCCAGCTCATGGTCGGCGGGTGGAAGCCGCAATCGATCAGGCGCTTCGCGATGTCGTCGACGCTGACCCCGGCCGATTTCTGGAATGGCCGCACGTCGATGATGCATTCATGCGCGACGCGGCCCTGCGCCCCGGCATAGAGCACCGGATAGGCTTCCTTCAGCCGGCTCGCGATGTAATTGGCATTGAGGATCGCGACGCGGGTCGCCTGGGTCAGGCCTCGGCCGCCCATCAGCAGACAATAGCTCCACGAGATCGGCAGGATGGACGCCGAACCGTAGGGGGCCGCCGAAACGGCCCCTTCCTCGCCGGTGCGGGGATCGGAGGGCAGGAACGGGATCAGGTGTGCCTTGACGCCGATCGGTCCCATGCCGGGGCCACCGCCGCCATGCGGGATGCAGAAGGTCTTATGCAGGTTGAGATGGCTGACATCGGCGCCGATATCGCCGGGCCGGGCGAGACCGACCATGGCGTTGAGGTTGGCGCCGTCGAGATAGACCTGTCCACCATGGGCATGGACGATGTCGCAGATCTCGCGGACCCGCACCTCGAACACGCCATGGGTCGAGGGATAGGTGATCATGCAGGCCGCGAGCGTGTCGCTGTGCAGATCGGCCTTCCTGCGGAAATCCTCGACGTCGATATTGCCGTGGGCATCCGCCCCGACGACGACGACGCTCATGCCGCACATCTGCGCCGAGGCCGGGTTGGTGCCGTGGGCCGAGGACGGGATCAGGCAGACGGTACGGTGCGCGTCTCCACGCGCGAGATGATAGGCGCGGATGGCGAGCAGCCCCGCATATTCTCCCTGCGCGCCCGAGTTCGGCTGCATCGAGATCGCGTCGTAGCCGGTGATGGCGCAGAGTTTGTCGGAGAAATCGCGCAGGAGTTCCCGGTAGCCTTCGGCCTGGTCGTCCGGCACGAAGGGGTGGATCTCCGCGAATTCCGGCCAGGAGATCGGCAGCATCTCGGCGGTCGCGTTGAGCTTCATCGTGCAGGAGCCGAGCGGGATCATCGCCCGGTCCAGGGCCAGGTCGCGGTCGGCGAGGCGGCGCATGTATCGCGTCATCTCGCTCTCGGCCCGGTTCATGTGGAAGATCGGGTGGGTGAGGTAGGCGGAGGTGCGCAGATTTGCCTCCGGCAGACGCTGGGTCGGCCATGCCGCGTCGTAAGTGAGCCCCTCGCCGCCGAAGGCGCGCCACACCGCCTGGATGATGTCGGGCCGGGTGCGCTCGTCGACGGTGATGCCGATGCGGTCCGAGTCGACCTTCCGCAGGTTGACGCCGTTCTCCACGGCATTCTTGAGGATGAGGCCCTGGAAGGCACCGACCTTCACCGTGATCGTGTCGAAGAAGGTTTTCGACTCAACGGCGAAGCCCAGGCTCTCCAGGCCTTCGGCGAGGCGCACGGCATCGCGATGGACGCGGGCGGCGATGGCCTTCAGCCCGCGCGGACCGTGGAACACCGCGTACATCCCGGCGATGACCGCCAGCAGCACCTGCGCGGTGCAGATGTTCGAGGTCGCCTTCTCACGGCGGATATGCTGCTCGCGGGTCTGCAGGGAGAGTCGGTAGGCGCGGTTGCCGCGCGCATCGACGGAGACGCCGACGAGACGTCCAGGCAGGGTGCGCTTATGCGCATCGCGAGTGGACAGGTAGGCGGCGTGCGGGCCGCCATAACCCATCGGCACGCCGTAGCGCTGCATCGAGCCAACCGCGATGTCGGCGCCCATCTCGCCCGGTGGTTTCAGGACGGTCAGGGCCAGCGGGTCCGCGGCCATGATGGCGACCGCACCGGCATGGTGAAGACCGGCGATCAGGTCCGAGACATCATGGATGGCGCCGCAGACGCCGGGATACTGGAAGATCGCGCCGAAGACCTGGGCGGGATCAAGATCCGTCGCCGGGTCGCCGACCACGATGGTCCAGCCGAGAGGTGCTGCACGGGTCTTCAGGACGGCGATGGTCTGGGGCAGGCATTCTCCATCGACGAAGAACGAGGTCCGGCCGTTGGTGGCGATGCGCGAGGCCATGCCCATGGCCTCTGCAGCCGCGGTGGCTTCGTCGAGGAGGGAGGCATTTGCGATGTCGAGGCCGGTGAGGTCGCAGACGAGGGTCTGGAAGTTCAGCAGCGCCTCGAGCCGGCCTTGGCTGATCTCGGGCTGGTAGGGCGAATAGGCCGTGTACCAGGCCGGGTTCTCGAAGATGTTGCGCTGGATCGCCGGCGGCATCGTGGTGCCGTGATAGCCCTGTCCGATGAGCGAGACGAGGAGCCTGTTCTTGTCGGCGATGCCGCGCATGTGCTCCAGCACCCGGCGCTCGGTCAGCGAGGTGCCGAAATCGATTCGCTCCGCCTGCCGGATATCGGCAGGCAGGGTTTCATCCACGAGGCCGTGCAGGCTCTCCGAGCCGATGACGGCGAGCATCGCCTCGATCTCTCCGGTGGTCGGGCCGATATGGCGGCGGTTGGCGAAATCGTAGGGATCGTAACGGTCGGTGGTCATGATGGGCCTCGGAGGTGCGAGTGACGGCTGTGCGCGCCCCTCTCCCCTCTGCGGGAGAGGGTGGCTCGCGAATGCGGGTCGGGAGAGGGGAGCGCCTATCCGGAAAGGTCGTCCCCTCTCCCGCCTGCTCCGCAGGCACCCTCCCCCGCGAAGGGGGAAGGTCGTTGAGCTCTACTTGGCGAAGTTCGCGTAGGCGGCTTCGTCCATCAGCCCGTCGAGGGCGCCGGCATCGTCGAGGCGGAGGCGATAGAGCCAGCCGGCGCCCTGAGGGTCGGTGCCGACGCTGGCCGGATCGGCCACCGCCGCCTCGTTGATCTCGGTCACCTCGCCCGAGACCGGGGCGAAGACGTCGGAGGCGGCCTTCACCGATTCGACGACCGCCGCTGCCTCGCCCTTCACGAGCTTGGCGCCGACCTTGGGCAACTCGACGAAGACGAGATCTCCGAGTTGCTCAGCCGCGTGGGTGGTGATGCCGATGGTGGCGATGTCACCGTCGATGGCCAGCCATTCGTGCTCGTCCGTGAATTTCAGCATGATGCACTCCGTGAAGAGATGGTCCGAGGAGAAAGGAAGAGGCCGGAGCCGGGCTTCAGCGCCGCTTGAAGCGGGCCGGCACGAAGGGCAGCGTCGCCACCGAGACCGGCAGGCGTCGGCCGCGCACTTCCGCAAAGAGGCGGGTGCCGGGCTCCGACAGGGCGGCGGGCACGTAGCCCATGGCGATGGGCGCCTTGAGGACGGGGCTGAAGCCGCCGGAGGTGACCATTCCGACACCTGCTCCGGTCTCCTCGGCGAAGAGCTGAGCACCGCCGCGCACCGGCGTCGGCCCCTCGGGCAGCAGCCCGACGCGCCGCCGCGCCGGGCCGTGCGCCAGTGAGTCGAGAATGAACGGGGCGCCGGGGAAGCCACCAGCGCGGGCTCCGTCGAGACGCCTGACGGAGGGAATCGCCCAGGACAGCCCGGCCTCGACCGGATCGATGCCCGGGTCGATATCCGCCCCGTGTAGACACAGGCCAGCCTCCAACCGCAGGGAATCGCGGGCGCCGAGGCCGACCGGCTCCACATCCTTGTCCTGGAGCAGCGCTTCGGCGACGGCATCGGCCGCGTCCTCGGGAAGCGAGATCTCGAACCCGTCCTCGCCGGTATAGCCGGAGCGGCTGACGATGGCGGGAACGCCGAGGATGTCGACCACCCGCACGTCGAGGAAGCGCATGGCGGCGGTCTCCGGGGCGAGCCGCGCAAGCGCGTTCTCGGACAGCGGCCCCTGGAGGGCGAGAAGCGCACGGGGCAACACCGTGATCTCGCACAGACCGGTGAGATGAGTGCGAAGGTAGGCTTCGTCGGCCACCTTGTTGGCGGCGTTCACCACGAGGATCAGGCTGTCGTCGAGCCGCGCGACCATGAGGTCGTCGAGGATGCCGCCGGCCTCGTCGGTCAGGAAGCCGTAGCGCTGCCGCCCCGGAGCCAGACCGGCAACGTCGATGGGAAGAAGGGTTTCGAGTGCGAGGGCGAGGCTCGCCATGCCGCGCGGCCCCGGCAACAGCCGGATCTGGCCCATATGCGACACGTCGAACAATCCGGCCGCCTTGCGGGTATGGAGGTGTTCGGCGATCAGCCCGGCCGGATAATGGAGCGGCAACGCATAGCCCGCGAAGGGGACGATGCGCGCGCCGTGGCGCAGGTGGAGGGCGTGAAGCGGCGTGCTGGAAGCGTCGAGCGTCATCTGGTCATCCCATGACAGAACGTCCCCGGACACTCGATCGAGTGATCCGGTTGCCCCCATCTGTCACGGTTACCTGAGAGCTTCTCCCAACCCTTCGAGGGGGCGGGATTTCTCCTTCGGTGGACGCCACGAAAGCGTCTCTCTCCAGATTGTCAAAACGGTGCGGTGATTGTGCCTGAGAGTTTCCGGGGGTGGTTGCTCCGTCGGCGCCATGACCGGTCCGTACCGGTCTGGGCTCTCCCGCATCGTCGTTTGCTGACGGATCAAACGTCGCACGACCCATCATCGGGCGCAAGGTCGCGGGCTTTCAAGAGACTTGGCTTGTCAGCTGTGCGGCGGCGCAGTCCTGCCACGACGCGATCTGACGCTGAGCCAGACGGAACCGCCGCGACTCTTCGCGGATTCGGCTGTCATGGCCTTCGCATCCGGGCACGACCTCGCCGGCCCTCGCCCCCGGCAGACCAAGCGCTCCGCTCCTGTCGCCGACGCGATCGAGGCGGATAAGGCGCTGGAGATCCATCGCCGACTTTGCCAAGTCTATGGCTGCCCGATCCCCTACTTCCACAGCCTCGACCCGCTGAGCGAACTCGTCTCCTCGCTGCTCTCCCATCGTACCCGGAACGCCGATTCCGGCCGTGCCTTCAAGGCATTGCGAGCACGCTACCCGGACTGGGCCGACGTCGCGGAAGCCTCGTTGGAAGACATCGAGGCGACCATCGTCGGTGTCACATGGCCTGAATTGAAGGCGCCGCGCATCCGGGCCGTGCTGGCGGCGGTCGTCGAACGCCATGGCTCGCTGACCCTCGATTTCCTGAAGGGAATGGACATCGAGGCGGCCCGGTCCTGGCTCGAGGCGATACCGGGCGTGGGGCCGAAGACCAGCGCGGCGGTCCTGTCGTTCAGCATCCTGCGGATGGCGGCCCTTCCCGTCGACAGTCACCATCACCGGGTGGCGCAACGCACCGGCCTGATCGGCGCGAAGGTCGATGTCGGTCCTTCGCACCCGATCCTGAGGGCGCAGCTTCCGGCGGATTGGAGCGCGCAGGATCTCTACGACAACCATGAGATCCTGATGCTGCATGGGCAGGCCGTGTGCCACCAACGCAGACCGGCCTGCGGCCGCTGCGTGCTCCTCGATCTCTGCCCGGCCGGACAGGGGGCGATCCCGTCCGTACGCGAGCCTTGACCGTCTCCGGCGAGCCGTCCAGAACGCAGGCGCCCGCGCGCATCGTCAGCGTCGGTCTTTCCATCGCCATCACGCCATAGGGACCACGCGCGATGACCGCGTTTTCAGAGCTCGTGTTCTCGGGCGTTCAGCCCACGGGCAACCTGCATCTCGGCAACTATCTCGGCGCCATCAAGCGCTTCGTGGAGATGCAGGAGCGCGACGCGCAATGCCTCTACTGCGTCGTCGACATGCACGCGATCACGCTTTGGCAGGATCCGGCCGCGTTGAAGGGACAGATCCGCGAAGTCACGGCCGCCTTCCTCGCCGCCGGCATCGACCCGAAGCGGAGCATCGTCTTCAACCAGAGCCAAGTGCCGGCGCATGCCGAACTCGCCTGGATCTTCAACTGCGTCGCGCGGCTCGGTTGGTTGAACCGTATGACCCAGTTCAAGGATAAGGCCGGCAAGGACCGTGAGAATGCGTCGATCGGGCTCTACGCCTACCCCGTTCTGATGGCGGCCGACATCCTGGCCTACCGCGCCACCCATGTGCCGGTGGGCGAGGACCAGAAGCAGCATCTCGAACTGACCCGCGACATTGCGCAGAAGTTCAACAACGATTTCTCGGCGTCGATCGCGGCCCACGGGCACGATTCGGGTGAAGGCTTCTTCCCCATTACCGAGCCGCTGATCGGCGGCCCGGCGGCGCGGGTCATGTCCCTGCGCGACGGCACCAAGAAGATGTCGAAGTCGGACCCGTCCGACAATTCGCGCATCAACCTGACCGACGAGGCGGATGCCATCGCAAACAAGGTGCGCAAGGCCAAGACCGATCCGGAGCCCCTGCCCTCCGAAGTGGTGGGACTGGCCGGGCGCCCCGAGGCGGACAACCTCGTGGGCATCTTCGCGGCACTCAAGGGCGTGACCCGTGAGGACGTGCTTGCCGATTACGGCGGCGCGCAGTTCTCGGCCTTCAAAGGGGCGCTGGTGGAACTGGCGGTAGAGACCCTGGCTCCGATCGGCTCCGAGATGAAGCGGCTCGTCGCCGACACGGACTACATCGACTCCGTCCTCGCCGACGGTTCCGAGCGGGCCGAGGCCATCGCGGCTCCGACCCTCGATGCGGTGAAGGACATCGTCGGCTTCGTCCGCCGCGGGCCACGGCTCCGGACGGTGTGAGCCGACTACCCTCCCCTACGAAAGCGGGGAGGGTTTCGCCGGTTCAGCTGTCGCCGCGCGCCACGCGCGCCTCGTATTCCGACAGAGCGAGCTTGCCTTCCTCCTCGACCCTGGCCTTGTCCTCGTCCGAGATCACGTCGCCGACCATGTCGAGGCGCTTCCACAGAGCGAGCGGCGTCACTTTCTCAGGGGTCGGGACGTACCTGTTCTGAGAGACTTTCTGGTACTTGTGGATGTAGCGCGGGCAATTGACCCAGGCCTTCGTCACCTCGATCCGGACGAGATACTTCGCCTCGGTATACTCGGCCATCAGCGGGTCATCGCGCAGCATCCGGGCATGGCCCTGGACGCGGACCCGGTGTGGGGTCTCGAAGTCGATGAACAGCAGGCCGACCTTCGCCTGACCCTCGATGTTGCCCATCGAGTACCACATGCCGTTGCCGTCGAAGCCCGGGAATACGATCGTGTGGGAGTCGATCACCTTCACGAAGCCGGGGCTGCCGCCCTTGTAGGAGACGGTGGGCATGCCATCGGGATCGACGGTGGACAGGAAGAACATGTCGCGGCTGCCGATGAATGCCGCCTCGTCGGGGCTGACCTCATCATGGACCCAGCCGGTATCGAGACGCTCAGCGAGCTTGACGGTGTTGTACTCTTCCTGAAGCGCACGGTGCTCGTCGAAATACAGCGATGCCATGGGTGTCCTCCACGTTTCGGCCGCTCTCATTCGGGCAGCCGTTGGTGGGGATGATCGCGGGAAAAGCACTCCGCGACAACCAGATTGGGCATGATGCCCAGCAAAACGGGCAATGTGCCCAGGTTGGATCAACCGAGCATGGGCTGGGTCGACTCAAACGTGACAAAGCCGGCCCCGTTCGCACGAGGCCGGCTCTATCCACAATGGGCCGCCGAGCGAAGCCCGGCCGCCCATTCGAAAAATCAGTTCTTGGACTTGTCGACGAGTGCCTTCTCGGAGATCCACGGCATCATGCCACGGAGCTTCGAGCCGACTTCCTCGATCGGGTGACGGGCGAGCTTGGCGCGGGTGGCCTTGAACGAGGTCTGGCCGACCTTGTTCTCCAGCATCCAGTCGCGGGTGAACTTGCCCGACTGAATGTCGTCCAGCACGCGCTTCATCTCGGCCTTGGTCTCGGCAGTGACGATGCGGGGCCCGGTGACGTATTCGCCGTATTCGGCGGTGTTGGAGATCGAGTAGTTCATGTTGGCGATGCCGCCCTCGTAGATGAGGTCGACGATGAGCTTCACCTCGTGGAGGCACTCGAAATAGGCCATCTCGGGGGCGTAGCCGCCCTCGACCAGGGTCTCGAAGCCAGCCTTGATGAGCTCGACGAGGCCGCCGCAGAGCACGGCCTGTTCGCCGAACAGATCGGTCTCGCACTCTTCCTTGAAGGTGGTCTCAATGATGCCGGCGCGGCCGCCGCCATTGGCCGAGGCGTAGGACAGGCCGAGGTCGTGGGCATTGCCCGAGGCGTCCTGCGCGATGGCGATCAGGGTCGGCACGCCGCCGCCCTTGAGGTACTCGCCGCGCACGGTGTGGCCGGGGCCCTTGGGGGCGACCATGAGCACGTCGAGGTCCTTGCGGGGCTCGATGAGGTTGAAGTGGACGTTGAGGCCGTGGGCGAACAGGAGGGCGGCGCCCTGCTTCATGTTCGGCTCGAGCGACTCCTTGTAGATGTCACCCTGCAACTCGTCGGGGGTGAGCATCATGACGACGTCGGCCTGCTTGGCGGCGTCGGCGACGTTCATCACCGTGAAGCCCTCGTGCTCCGCCTTCTTGGCGGTGGCCGAACCCTCGCGGAGCGCAATGACGATGCCCTTCACGCCGGAATCGCGCAGATTCAGCGCGTGAGCATGGCCCTGGCTGCCGTAGCCGACGATGACGACCTTCTTGCCCTTGATCAGGTTGAGGTCGGCGTCACGATCGTAATAGACCCGCATGGCGGTCCCTTCTCTCTTCTTTAGACATGAGTGCGCCCCGGCGCCCTCATCTGAAACGACATCCGCGCGGCCGTGCGATGCCGGCTTTTAGCGGGGTGATCCCCTTGACGAAAGGGGCAATTGCCTCTCGGCGCGATTAGGCCGGCAGGTCGAGGCCTTCGCGAGCGAAGACGGCCTGTACGGCCGGTCGCGCCGCCATGGCACGGGCATGCGCGGTCCAATGCGGAAAACGCTCCGCCATGTCGAATCCGAGGGCCGGGCCGCGGCCCCAGGTCCAGAACAGCAGAAGGTAGGGATCGACCACGCTGTAGTGTTCGCCCAAGGCCCATCCGCCGTTCGAGAGCCGCACGTCGGTCATGGTGAAGAGGTCGCCGCAGGTGTCCGCGCCCTTGGCGCGAATTGCGGGAAACGCCTCCTCGTCGGTGGTGTAACGCTCCGGCCGGCGGACATGGGCGTAGGCGATGTGATGGCTCGTCGACATCCAGGCGAGCCATTCCTCCGCTCGCGCCTGGTCCCGCGGAGCCTCCGGCCACAGCCCCGCGTCCGGGTTGAGCCGCGCCACGTGGCGAAGGATCGCCGTGTTCTCGGTGAGCAACCAGGCGTCCTCGACCAGGGCCGGGACGCGGCCGCGCTCGTTGATCGCGAGATAGGCCGGAGCCCGCTGGTCGCCCTTGGCAAGGTCGATACGGACCGTCTCGAAGGTCGTGCCGGTTTCCTCCAGGGCGATGTGCGAGGCGAGCGAACAGGCGCCCGGGGAGTAGTAAAGAGTGGTCATGGGTTCACGAGGCCATTCGAGAGGTTGACAATCGGGGTCGCGAGCGGTCCACGAGCCCGCGGGTGGGAATGGTCGCGGTGGCGTCCGTTCTGATGCTCGCCGAAATCCGACGGCCGATCCCGACAGGCCAGCCGCCGGACACCCCGAATGCCGGTACTCTCACGGCGCAGTCCGGACCCTCACTTTCAAGCGCGGAATTCAGCCCGCGCTCCCCTCACCGGGCTCCGCCATCGGAGCCTGATCCGGAAAAACCGCCTCACATCGCCTCGGACCCGCGCCCCATGGCGGCGATCCCCGTGCGGGAGATCTCCACGAGGCCGATCACCGTCATCAGGCCGATGAAGCGATCGATTTCCTCCGTCGCGCCGGTCACCTCGAAGACGAAGGACGTGAGGGTCGCGTCCAGGGTCTTGGCCCCGAACGCGGCGGCGAGGGTGAGCGATTCGGTGCGGTGCTCGCCCGTGCCGGCCACCTTCACGAGGCAGAGTTCGCGCTCTAGGGAGCGACCCTGAAGGGTGAGGTCCACGACGCGGTGGACCGGCACGAGCCGGTCGAGCTGTGCCTTGATCTGCTGGATCACCGCATCCGTGCCGGTGGTCACGATGGTGATGCGCGAGATGTGGCGCGCCACCTCCGTCTCGGACACCGTCAGGCTCTCGATGTTGTAGCCGCGCCCCGAAAACATCCCCGCGATTCGCGCGAGGACGCCCGGCTCGTTGTCGACGATGACGGCGAGCGTGTGCCGGTTGATCGGCTCCACCCGGCCAGCATCGGGGTAGTGCGTGTTCATGGCGTTCATGGACCTGTCTCCTCCGTGCTGCCGGTCAGACCAGCATCTTGCCTTCCTCGGAGATCACGTCGCCGAGGTCCATTCCGGTCTCGCCGAGGTAGTCGGAGAGCAGCATCTCGTTATGCGCCTTGCCCGATGGGATCATCGGGAAGCAGTTCTCGGTCTTGTCCACGACGCAGTCGAAGATGACCGGGCCGTCATGGGCCAGCATCTCGGCGATCGCCCCGTCGAGTTCGCCGGGCTTGTCGCAGCGCATGCCCTTGGCGCCGTAGGCTTCCGCCAGCTTGACGAAGTCCGGCAGGCTCTCGGAATAGCTCTGCGAGTAGCGCGAGCCGTGCAGCAGTTCCTGCCACTGGCGCACCATGCCCATGTACTCGTTGTTCAGGATGAAGATCTTGACCGGCAGGCGATACTGCACGGCCGTCGACATCTCCTGGATATTCATCAGGATCGAGGCCTCGCCAGCGATGTCGATGACGAGACCGTCCGGGTTGGCGAGCTGCGTACCGATGGCCGCCGGCAGGCCGTAGCCCATGGTGCCCAGGCCGCCGGAGGTCATCCACCGGTTCGGCTCCTCGAACTTGAAGTACTGCGCCGCCCACATCTGATGCTGGCCGACCTCGGTCGTGACGAAGGTCTTGCGATCCTTGCAGGCCTCGTAGAGTCGCTGCACCGCGTATTGCGGCTTGATGATCGTGCCCGACGGCCAATAGGCGAGGCAATCGCGCGCCTTCCAGGTGCGGATCTTGGCCATCCACTCGTCGAAGCGGCCTTTGTCGGGCTGCTTCGGCAGGGCTTTCCAGGCCGCCAGCATGTCTTCGAGCACGGAGCCGCAATCGCCGACGATGCCGATATCGACCTTGACCACCTTATTGATCGAAGAGGCGTCGACGTCGATGTGGACCTTCTTGGAGAACGGCGAGAACGCATCGAGACGACCGGTGATGCGGTCGTCGAACCGGGCGCCGACGCAGATCATCACGTCGCATTCATGCATCGCGAGATTGGCCTCGTAGGTCCCGTGCATGCCGAGCATGCCGAGGAACCGCTCGTTCGAGGCCGGAAAGGCGCCAAGGCCCATCAGGGTCGAGGTGACGGGAAAGCCCGTGACCTCGGCCAACTGACGCAGGAGTGCCGAGGCGTGCGGGCCGGAATTGATGACGCCGCCGCCGGTATAGAGGATCGGCCGGCGGGCCGTCGCCATCAGCTCGACGGCCGCCTGGATCGCCTGGGAATCGCCCTTGAAAGCGGGACGGTAGGTCTTGTGGCCATTATGGCTCGGACGCTCGTAGATCCCGCTCGCGAACTGGATGTCCTTGGGCAGATCGACGACGACGGGACCCGGTCGGCCGTTCGAAGCGACGAAGAAGGCCTCGTGCAGGATGCGCGGCAGATCGTCGATCGATTTGACCAGGTAATTGTGCTTCGTGCAGTGGCGCGTGATGCCGACCGTGTCGCATTCCTGGAACGCATCGGTACCGATCAGGTGCGTCGGGACCTGTCCGGTGATGCAGACGAGCGGGATCGAATCCAGCATCGCATCGGTGAGGCCGGTGACGATGTTGGTGGCGCCAGGGCCGGAGGTGACGAGGACGCAGCCGACTTTGCCCGACGAGCGGGCGTAGCCCTCGGCCGCGTGCACCGCGCCCTGCTCGTGGCGGACGAGGACGTGCTTCAGCTCTTCCTGGTGAAAGAGCGCATCGTAGATCGGCAGCACCGCGCCGCCCGGATAACCGAACAACGTATCGACACCCTGATCCCGGAACGCCCGGATGACCATTTCGGCCCCGGTCATGACCTCGCCGCTCATCGTCTCAACTCCCTGAAACCCGGTTGCTTGTTCCGTGTCAGTCTTGTCTCAGGCAACAAAAAAGGGCCCCGAAGGACCCTGCATGCGCCACCATCCCGATTGCGGCCCCTGATATCAGGGCCGCCCGGTCAGTGGCGCTTCCGTTACGATAAGGATGACACGCATCGACTTGAAAACTTTGCTCTGCGACCCGCCGACGGGCGAATCGAAACGAAGAAGCGTTGGATACAGAAATGCGGGGAGCGGGTCAACAATGACCGGGTCAACAATCGATAGATGCGTTGCCCACCTCCTGGCCGCGTTCTATCTGTCGTCAGCATGAGCGTGTCGCCATGGTCGTACGACACGTTCTCATCCTCCTCGGGCCGTCGAAACCGGAGCCGTCCCCTGCCCCAGCCCGAGACGACGGCCTATCTCATCCTCGACGTGTCCGGTGTCACCTTCGCGATGCTGCGCGCGTCCGTGAGCGAGGTCCTTCCGCTCCCTCATCTGCATCCACCGACGTTGCCGGGCACTCTGCTCGCCGGGTTCCTCAATCTCGGCGGGGGGACGGTGCCGGTGATCGATCTCCGTCGGCTGCTGGCGCTCCCCGCGTCTTTGGAAAGGGAGGGCAATCCTTACCGTCACCTGCTCCTGGCAGCGGACCGGCGCACGGCGCTTCTCGTGGATCGTGTCAGCGATCTCACCTCGATCGATCCTGCATCGCTCAGGGCTCTCGCAGCGGATGCGAGCCTCAACGGCTGCGTCACCGGCGAAATCGCCCAGGGTGAAAGCGTGATCCAGGTCCTCGATATGGAGCGTCTGCTGAATGCGGAGGAGCACCGCCGCGTGCAGGCTTTGGCCGACGCCGCCGCTGTGCGCCTATCCGATCTCGCCCGGCTCGAAGGGGTTTGAGCCGCATGTCACGGCTTCGAAAGTGTGGCGCATGAGGCGCCCGACGCGGCCCGTCGTGGAACTCGATGCAGGCTTTCCCGCCTTGAAGGCGAAGGTGATCGCCCGGACCGGGCACCATTACTACGCCGACAAGGACGATCTGCTGTTCGACCGCCTGCGCAAGCGCTTCAAGGCGTGCCGATTGTCCGATTCCGCTTCTTATCTCGCTCATCTGAATGCGGACGCGACCGGTCCGGCTGAATGGGCCGCCCTCGAGGCCGAGATCACCATCGGCGAGACCTTCTTCTTCCGCTACGCCGAACAGTTCACGGCCCTGCGCAGGACGATCCTGCCCGGCCTGATCGCGGCACGCGCCGAGGCGAAATCCTTGCGGATCTGGAGTGCCGGCTGTTCCACTGGGGCCGAACCCTATTCCATCGCGATCCTGATCCATGAGCTCCTGGGTGACGCCCTGACCGAATGGCGGATCGCCATCACCGGCACGGATATCAGCACCGAGGCCCTTGCGACGGCGCGGGCGGCCCTGTTCGGCCGCTGGGCCCTGCGCACACTGCCACCGGAGGAGCATGACCGCTATTTCGTCTGCGGCCCGTCCGTGCCGGGGATCGCGCGCGAAGGCAGTTTCACCCTGCGCCCGGAATTCCGCAGGATGGTCCGCTTCGAACAGCACAATCTCATGAGTCTTCTCGACGGCACCGCGCCTGCGCAACTTGCCGGGTTCGACCTCATTCTCTGTCGCAACGTACTGATCTATTTCCAGGCCGATGCGGTCCTCGGCATCGTACGCGGCCTCGGCCGGCGGCTGGTCCCGGACGGCTGGCTGCTCATCGGCCATGCCGAGCCGAACCCTGCCTTCGCGGGGACCCTGCGGCCGGTGAACCTGCCGGGCACCGTGGCTTACCGGCCCATGAGCGCCGACGCCGCTCCCGACCCACTTCCCGCAAAGCCGATGGTCCCGGTTCGCGAACCGGTCCCAGCACCGTTTCTTCCCGTATTCGAGCCGCCTCTTGCTTCCGAACCGACCGCGATCCCTCGCGCCGAGATCGCCCTGCTCCCTGCGTCGGTCGTCGAGGAGTCGGATCCAGACACGGTTCTCGACGCCGTCCGCTCCCTGGCGGATTCCGGCAGGATCGCCGAAGGCTGGCGCATGGTCCGTACGGCGCTTCTCGCCACGCCCACCGACGCACGATTGCATTACTACGATGGGCTCCTCGCCTACGGGCTCGGACGCGAGACCGAGGCCGAGCGGGCCTTGCGCGGCGCGCTCTATCTCGACCGGACCTTCGTGATGGCGCATTACCAACTCGGCCTGTTGCTGGGTGCCCTCGGCCGTCTGGCGGAGGCGGATCGGGCCCTCGACAACGCCATCCGCTTCGCGCGCGCTCAGCCGTCGGGGGCGGCTGTCGCCGAAGGGGACGGCCTGACCGCCGGGCAGTTGGTGGAAAGCGCCGACGTCGCCCGCATGCGCATGAGGAAGACCGCGTCGTGATCGAACCGTCCGCCGGGACTGCCGAGGTCGATCCCCGCATCGCCGCCCTCCTCGCCGAGCGCACCGCCGCGCTGGCTCGTCGAGGGGTCGAGAGCACCAGCCATGTCGCGACGAGGCCTTTCCTCGTCTGCCTGTCGGGGAACGACCGCTACGGCCTGCCCCTCGAATCCGTGGCGCAGGTGGCGCCGGCTCGCGCCTATACCCCGGTGCCTGGATCGCCCCCGGAGCTTCTCGGCCTCGTCGTCTTGTCCGGCCGTGTCGTCAGTGTTCTCAGCCTCGCCGGTGCCCTTGGCCGACCGACCCCGCTCGGTTCGAGCGACACCGTCCATACCTCCGGGCATATCCTCCTCCTTCGCGGCGGCATCGGGCCGGTCGCCCTCTTCGTCGACCGGGTCCTTTCGGTCGCGGATGTGGACAGCGCTCTCGCGGCCGCCCCGCTCCCCCTCGGCGGCTTGGGTGCGGATGCGATTTCAGGCTATGCACCGGCTCCCGGCCAGGAGGCCGCCCGCAAGGGTGGTGACGCCGATTTCGTCGTGATCGATCTGCCGCGTCTCCTGCGGCGATACCTTCCTCAAGGCTGACGGCAAGGTTCCCCGCGAGCCTTCGTCCTCAAGCGGTTTCGGAGCGTCGCCAAGCGTGTCGATCTCGATTGGAAAACGGATACTTCTCGGCTTCGTCGCCATCACCGTGGTGATGGTGGGGCTGGGCGTCTACGCGCTCGGCCAGATCGGGGCCGTTCGCGACAACACGACCACGATCGTCAACCGCGACCTCACCATTGCGCGGAAACTCGACGATCTCGGCAACAAGTCGCGCGACCTCGGCAGCCTTCGGCGCAACGGCGTCATCGCCGCACTGATGCGTAACCGCCCCGATGCCGAGATCGCCGCGATCATCGACACCTGGCGCCGCGTGGCATCCGAATCCGAAGCGATCCTCGTCGATACCATCCGTACCGCCGACGGCTTTGCCGCCACCGCCCCATCGCCCGAGCGTGCGGCGATCTGGAAAAGACTCGGCGAATCCGCCACCGCCGGCGCTGCCGATTTCCGCAAGCTGCGCACCGCCAGCGAGGTGCAACTCGCGGCCATCGCAGCCAAGGATGTCGACGGGGTAGAAGCTCGCAACGACGATCTCAATCGCATTCAGGATGAGTTCCTGCGCGATCTCGACCGTACCCGCGACCTGCTCGACCAGGGCATCGATGCCGGCCAGCGCCGGTCCACCGACATCTACGAGCGCAGTCTCATCTCCATCGTGCTCATCCTCGCCCTCTGTGTGCTCCTGAGCATCGTCGTCACGGGGTTGATCCGCCGCGGCGTGGTGAAGCCGCTCGAGGAGGTCATGGCTTTCGCTGAACAGGTCGGCTCGGGCGATCTGACCCGGACGCTCGCGCGGACCGGCGCCGACGAGATCGGCCGTCTGGCGTCGACCCTGAACACGATGGTGTCGGGCCTCGCCGACCTCGCGCGTACCAACCGGGCTGCGACCGCCGACCTCAACGCTGCCGCCGCCGAGATCCGCGCTTCCGCCCAGGAGCAGGCGGCCAGCGTCGAGGAGCAGTTCGCGGCCGTGCAGGAGACTGCCGCTACCGTGGACGAGATCACCCATTCCGGCGCCCAGATCGGCAAGCGCGCGAGCGAGGTGATCGCCACTGCCCAGTCCACCGCGCAGATCTCGCGGGCCGGCCTGCGGGCGGTCGCCGATACGGCGAAAGCCATGGATGCCATCCGCGAGCAGGCGGAGGCGGTCGCCGGCAACATCGTCTCACTCAGTGAGAAAACCCAGGCGATCGGTGAGATCATCACCACCGTCAACGACATCTCGGAGCGCACCCACCTCCTCGCGCTCAACGCGGCGATCGAAGCGGCGGCGGCGGGCGAGAGCGGCCGGAGCTTTGCCGTCGTCGCCTCGGAGATGAAGCTCCTCGCCGATCAGGCGAAGGCGGCGACCGCGCAGGTGCGCACCATCCTCTCTGAAATCCAGAGGGGCATCAACACCTCGGTCATGCTCACGGAGGAGGCGGTCAAGCGCACCAGCACCGGCAAGGCCCGTTCGGACACGACCCAGAGGACCATCGAGGAGATTACCGCCAAGGTCGAGGAGAGCGTCCAGACCTTCCAGCAGATCGTCGCGTCCACGAACCAGCAGCAACTCGGCATCGAGCAGGTGATGGGCGCCCTCCAGAACATCCGGCAGGCGAGCCAGCAGACTGCCGCCGGCACCCGCGAAGTCGAGGCGGCGTCGGCCAACCTCACCGAGCTCGCCCAGGCGCTTCTCACCCTCGCCGACCGATACCGGCATTGATGGGAGCCTGACCGAGCAGCCGAGCCATGGATATCCGCCAGCAGCTTCTCGCGGCCTTCGAGGTCGAGCATCGCGAGCATATCGATGCCATCCGCGCTGCCTTGGCCGGTGCCGCCGAGGACATCCCGCCGGATTGGCACGATGTGTTCCGCCGGGCGCATAGCCTCAAAGGCGCCTCGCGGGCCGTCGACTTGCCCAAGGTCGAGGCGGTGGCGCATCGGCTCGAGACCCTATTCGAGCGGATCGTTGCCGGCTCCACCGCCCTCGACCGAGATGCGACGGGTGCTGTCCATCTCGCTCTCGACCGGATCGAGGCCCATGTCGCGACCCTGAAGAATGAGGCGGACACGCCGATGCCGGCGGATGCGCTCGCCGCCCTCGATCACTGCCTCGCCGCGCCTTCCAAGGCTCCCGCGGCTCCCGATCAACTTCCTCCTTCGCGGCCTGAGCCCTCGACGGCCGGCAATCCGGCCCAGGCGTCCCCGGCGAAATCGCTGCTTCAGGCAGAGGCGACTGCCGAGGCGGGGTCGCTGCTGCGCGTTCCGGCCGATGCGGTCGAAGCGCTGACGCGGGCCTCGCACGAACTCACCAGTGCGCTCGGCGCGGAATCGGTGATGGCCGACGGCCTCGCGAGGCTTCGGCGGGATGCCGCCGCCCTCGGTCGCCGGGCCGAGGCGCTTCGCGGACGCCGAGCCCCTCCCGGTACGATCCGGCCTCGCGAGCCCGATTCTACGGAGGAGATGCACGCCCTCGACGCTATGAAGGCCGAACTGCGTGGCTTCGAGGCGGCGCTCCTCGCTCTGTCGCGCGACGCCGCTCTGCTCGCCCAGATCCGTACCGGAGCCATCGCCGCGGCAGAGGCCGCGTCCGCCAGGATTGGACGCGAGGCCGAGCGCCTGGCTCTGGTGCCGGCGGAGACGGTGTTCGGTGCTTTTCCCCGCGCGCTCCGCGACATGGCTCGTGAAGCGGGCCGAGAGATCGACGTCTCGGCCCGTGGTCTCGACCTTCCCGTCGACCGCGCCATGCTCCAATCCCTGAAGGACCCGGTCCTCCACGCCCTGCGCAACGCCCTGAGCCATGGCGCGGAAACACCCGAGCAGCGACAGCGCCAGGGCAAGTCGCCAGCGCTCTCGATCTCCCTCGACGTCGCCGTGCGCGGCGGCCGGCTCGTCATCGGCATCCACGATGACGGACGCGGGCCGGACCTTCGCGCCATCGCGGCGACGGCGCGGGCTCGCGGCCTGATCGGCACCGCCGACGGAGATCCCGACTCGCTCCTCGCCCTGGTGTTCGAGCCCGGCTTCTCCACAGCCGCTGCCGTCGACACTTTGTCCGGGCGGGGAATCGGCCTTTCGGTCGTCGCTGACACGGTCCGGCGCCTCGGCGGCAGCGTGCAGCTGGAACCGCGTGTTCCGGTCGGAACGTCGCTGATCATGCACCTGCCGCTTTCGGCGGCGCGGCGGACCATGCTGCTGGTCGATGTCGGCGCCTCGACCTTCGCCCTGCCGAGCGCCAGTGTGGAGCGCCTGCTGCGCCTCGACAGGTCGACCCTCGGTTCCGCCATGGGGCAGATCGTAGTGCGCCTTCCAAGGGAGGGGGACGAAGATCTGTCCATGCCCCTGGTGGATCTGGCGAGCCTCGTCGGCGTGAAGGGCGATGAGAGCCGCCAAGATGAGGGCCGGCCGGTGACGGCGGTGCTGATGCGGGCGGGCGGTCGTTCCTGGGCGGTGCGGATCGATGCGCTCCGCGATGTCCGCACTCTCCTGGTGATGCCGGCGCCGCCGATCGGCGGCGATCGGCGGCTGATTGCGGGCACGGTGGTCCTGGGCGGTGACACGCCCGTCCTCGTCCTCGATCCCGAAGGGCTTGCCGCGCGGGCCGGGGAGATCAGCCATGCCGCGCCCGAGCCACGCAGCGAAGGCACTGGAACAGCTGCGGCCCCGCGACGTTCGACGATCCTGGTCGTCGACGATTCCATCACCACGCGGACCTTGGAGAAGGGTATTTTGGAATCGGCGGGCTACCGCGTCGTCGTCTGCGTCGATGGGCAGGATGCCCTCGATCGGCTCCGCGCCGGCATCGAGCGCGTCGATCTCATCGTCGCCGATGTGGAGATGCCGCGCCTCGACGGGTTCGGGCTGCTGAAGGCCCTGCGGGCGGACGAGGCCTTCGCCCGCCTCCCTCTGATCCTGATGACCTCGCGGGGGGATGCCGACGATGTCGCACGGGGGCTCGGCCTCGGCGCGGATGCTTATCTGACGAAACAGACGTTCGACCAGCGCCAGCTCCTCGACACGATCGGGCAATTGTTGTGAGTGACACCGAACCGAGACCCGCCGAGACCTCTCTGGCAACAGGGCAGTCGCCCCGTTTGCGCGTGATGCTGGTGGAGGATTCCCTCGTGGTCCGCGAACTGCTGCGCCACATCGTGAGCCGCGACCCGCGCCTGGAAGTCGTGGCCGCCGTCGCCTCCGGCGAGGAGGCTCTCGCCGCCCTTCCGAACGCCCGCCCCGACGTGATCTCGATGGATATCCGTCTGCCCGGGATCGACGGCCTCGAGACTACCCGGCGGATCATGGCCGAGCGGCCGACGCCGATCGTCGTCATCGCCGATTCCGTCGAGGATTCGTCCCTCCGCATTTCCATGAATGCCCTGCGCGCTGGTGCGCTCTCCGTGGTGGAGAAGCCGGTGGCGACCACGAATGCCGGCTACGACGCCATCTCCACCGAGATCTGCACGCAGTTGCGGATCATGGCCGAGGTGCCGGTGATCCGGCGTCGTCCGATCGGTTCGGAATGGGCCGGGCGCCGGGCGTCGACCGTGTCCGCAGCCAGCCTCGCCGCGCCGCGGGCCGCTTCCGATGCCGCCAGCGTGCTCGCGATCGCCGCCTCCACCGGCGGCCCGCCGGCCCTCGCCCGCGTCATCGGCGGGTTGCCAGACGGATTCCCGCTTCCCGTCCTCGTGGTGCAGCACATGGGCGCCGCCTTCATGGAGGGGTTTGCCGCCTGGCTGAACGGCGTCGTCTCCTTGCCGGTGAAGCTCGCCATCGACGGCGAGCGGGCCGAGCCCGGGCATGTCTACGTGGCCCCGGGCGATCGGCACCTCGAATGGGCGCCGGGGGCAACCCTCCGAATCTCGGATGCGGCGCCCGTGGGTGGGCAACGCCCGGCTGCCACCGTGATGTTCTCCTCGGTGGCACGCCATGCCGGCGCGCGCGGCATCGGCGTGCTTCTCACCGGCATGGGCGAGGATGGCGCGACGGGCCTCCTCGACATGCGCCGGGCCGGAGCCCAGACCGTGGCAGAGCACGAGAGCACCGCCGTCGTGTTCGGAATGCCGGCCGCCGCGATCCGGCTCTCGGGCGCGTCGGCCATTCTTCCGCTGGACAGGGTGGCGCCCCATCTCGTGCGTCTCGCCCTGCCCGGCCTCGCGGTGCCGGACCCTTACGCATGAGCGGTCTCGGCCTTCCCGACGGGAACGCTCCCCGGCCGCGCATCCTGCTGGTGGAGGATTCGGAGACGCAGGCGCTGGAGCTGCGCCTGCTGCTGGAGAGCCACGGTTTCTCGGTGGAGCGCTGCCCGACGGCGGAGATGGCCCTCGATCATCTCAACACTCGCCTGCCCGACCTCGTTGTGGCCGATCATCATCTGCCCGGAATGAACGGCGACGAGTTCACCCGCCAGCTTCGCCTGTCGCTGCGCACCCGCGCTTTGCCCCTGCTGATGCTAACCGGCGCCCGCGACGGCGAGCGGCAAGGGCTGGAGAGCGGCGCCGACGCCTACGTGGCGAAATCCGCCGACCGGGATATCCTGATCCTGCGCATCCGCGCACTCCTGCGCGAGCGCCAGGGCGGGAATGCGCCCGGTGAGGGGCCGGGAATCTCGGCTTTCCGGCGCGGGCGCGTGCTCGTCGTCGATGGCAGCGCCACCTATCGCACCTTCCTCTCCGGACTTCTCGCGCATGAGGGTCACGAGGTCCGCACCGCCGCGAACTACGAGTCAGCACTGGCCGCCCTCGACGAGGCCGATGCCGCCTTCGACTGCGTGACCATCGATCTCCTCGGCCCCGCCTATGACGGCCTCGCTCTGTGTCGGGCCATCGAGCGGCGCCGCGCGGCGGGGATCGAGGCGCGGGAGGCCGGCGCGCCGACCTTTCACCTCGTCGGCATCGCCGGCACCGCACCGGCCAAAGACTTCCTGGCGGAAGCCTACGCGGCGGGGGCAGACGACGTAGTCTCGAAGGCCGATGGCGAGGTGCTGGTCATCCGTGTCAGAGGCTTGATCCGACGCAAGCTCTCAGAGGAAGACGACCGCCGCATCGCCGGCGAGTTCGGCGCCCGCGAGCGAGCGCTCGAACGGGCGCGCGCCGAAGCCGAGGCGGCCGAGGCGCGCGCTGCCTTGGCCGGTGCCCTCGAACAGGCCAATCAAGATCTCGCCACCGCCAATCGCAAGCTCACGGATGCGCAGGCAAAGCTTGTCCAGGCCGCGAAGATGGCATCACTCGGCGAACTCGTTGCCGGCATCGCCCATGAGATCAACAACCCGCTCGCCTTCATCCTCGCACATCAGGGGACCGTCGAGCGCCTGCTTGGCGAAATCACCGCGCCTGAGGAGGTGCCTGCATCGCAACGGGCGCTGGCCAAGTGCCGCGACCGCGTCGGCTCCATGCGGATGGGTCTCACCCGCATCCAGGACCTCGTCTTGAACCTGCGCAAGTTCTCGCGTCTCGATGAGGGTGAGCGCACCCTCGTCAACGTGCCCGAATCGATCGAGACGGTGCTCGCCCTGATCCAGCACAAGCTCGGGACCCGCATCGTGGTGGAGCGCGACTTTTCCGGTCGGCCGGAGATCCATTGCACTCCTGCATTGCTCAACCAGGTGGTGATGAACATCCTCGGCAATGCCGCCGATGCCATGCCGGAATCCGGAACCATCACCATCGTCACGCAAGGCCTGCCCGATACCGACGTGATCCGGATCAGCGATACCGGACCCGGCATTCCCGAAACCCTGCGGGAGAGGATCTTCGAGCCGTTCTTCACCACGAAGCCGGTCGGATCGGGGACGGGGCTCGGTCTCGCGATTGCATACAGCGTGGTTCAAGCGCATAGCGGCTCGCTCAGCGTGGAAACGGCCGAAGGAGGTGGCGCCTGTTTCGTGATCGGTATTCCGCGACAGACGGCATAGACATGGTCAAAGGCACGATTCTCGCCGTCGATGACGAGCCCGACATCCTGATCGCCCTCGAGGACCTGTTCGAGGACGAATACCAGGTCGTTACCACGACAAAACCGTCCGAGGCGCTCGATATCTTGAGAGCGAGCCCGGATATCGCCGTGATCCTCTCCGATCAGCGGATGCCTGGGATGACCGGCGACGCGATGCTGGCCGAGGCGCGCGCGTTCCACGACGCGCAAGCGATCCTGCTCACCGGCTATGCCGATATGAGCGCCGTGATCGCCGCGCTCAACCGGGGAGGCATCACCGGCTACGTCACCAAGCCGTGGGACCCGGTTCTACTACGCTCCACCATTCGCCAGGCCTTCGAGCGTCACAGCCTCGCCCGCGATCTCGCCACCGAGCGCGCCCTCCTTCTCGGGCTCCTCGACAACGCCGAAGACGCCATCGCCTTCAAGGACGTCGAGGGACGTTTCGTCCGTCTCAACGCCCGCAAGGCCGGCAAGCTCGGTCATACGGTCGCTGAATGCCTGGGGCGCACCAGGGAGGAGCTCGAAGGCGGCTCAAGCGGTCAGAGCCCGACGCGGGAGGCCGACCGCGCCGCGATCGCCAGCGGGATCATCTCGGAGACGGTGTCGGCGGAAGGTCCGGTCGGGGCGGAGCGCTGGAGCCATGTCACGCGTGTGCCGATCCGCGGCTCCGCCGGGACCGTGACCCACCTCGCCACCATCGAGCGCGACGTCACCGAACAGAAGAACCTCGAAGCGCGCTTGCGCCAGTCGGACAAGATGCAGGCCCTCGGCACTCTTGCCGGCGGAATCGCCCACGATTTCAACAACCTCCTCACCGCGATTCTGGGAAGCCTCGAACTCGTCGGTCCCAAGATCGTCGATCAGCCGCGTGTGCAACGCCTGGTAACCAATGCGGCCCAGGCGGCGCAGCGAGGCGCTTCCCTCACGAAGCGCCTCCTCAGCTTCAGCCGCGCACGCGACCTGCGTCCCCGCTCCGTCGACGTGAACGCCCTCGTCACCGGGATGGACGCGTTGCTCGGTGGCAGTCTCGGCGGTCTCGTGACGATCACCACCAACCTCGACGCGGGCAATCCGGCTGCCCTTGTCGATCCGGATCAGCTCGAACTCGCGATCCTCAACCTCTGCATCAATGCTCGCGACGCCATGTCGGAGGGGGGCGCGATCTCCATCGCGACCGGTGTGGCGACGGTTACCGAAGACCCCGACCTCGCCTCGGGCGACTACGTCACCGTGTCGATCACCGATTCGGGTATGGGCATTCCGCCGGAGATCCTGGCCCGCGTCTGCGAACCGTTCTTCACCACCAAATCCGTCGGCCAGGGCACCGGCCTCGGCCTCGCCATGGTGTTCGGCCTCACTCAACAATCGCACGGAAAGCTCGGCATCTCGAGCGAGGTGGGACAGGGTACGCGCGTCGATCTGTTCCTTCCCCGCGCCGATACCGCCGAAGAGCGGTCGCCGATCGCCGTAGGGATGGCGACAGGTGCGGCAAGCCCGGCCCGCATTCTCGTGGTCGACGACGACGCCGAGGTCCGCCACGTCACCGCCTCGTTCCTCAACACCTTCGGCTATACCGAGACCGAAGCGGCGAACGGCGAGGCCGCAGTCGCGATGATGGAACGCTCGTCCTTCGATCTCGTCGTAGCGGACCTCGCCATGCCGGGCATGACCGGAGTCGAACTCGCGGAGATCGTGCGGCGACGCTGGTCGGGTGTGCCCATCCTCATCGTGACCGGACATGCCGAGGCGATCCCGATCCCCGATGACCTGCCGGTGCTGCGTAAGCCGTTCGACTCGGCCGATCTCGCGACGTTGGTCGCAGGGATGCTCGTCCCGGCCACGTGAAGGAGACGCTCCTCGTCTTCTGACGGCCGGCCGAGACCGAGCGGCCCCCGATCCGGCCCGTCCGAGAAGCCGTGTCGCCTCCGAAACATTCGCCCCACCCGGTAGTGGATCGTCGGTCGGAGTATCATCCCTCAACAATGGGACACGGTTTTCGGACACGCGGCCGTAGCTAAGTGCCCCTTGGGGAGCCGGACCGTCTACCCCCTCGTTCTGCAGGCGTTCACGAAAAAAGGCGGCCTTACGGCCGCCTTGTCGTCGTCTGGTCCAGATCGATGAGGCTTACGCCGCGTCGGAAACCTGCGAAGGGCCCGAATCCAAGCCGCGGGCGTCGACGTCACGATCCACGAACTCGATCACGGCGAGCGGGGCGTTGTCGCCGTAGCGAAAGCCGGCCTTCATGATGCGGCAATAACCACCCGGGCGCGCATTGTAGCGCGGGCCGAGAACGGCGAAGAGCTTGCGAACCATGTCGTGGTCGCGGATCTGAGACATCGCGAGACGGCGCGCATGCAGCGAATCGGTCTTGCCGAGAGTGATCAGCTTCTCGATGACCGGACGTAGATCCTTGGCCTTCGGCAGCGTGGTGATGATCTGCTCGTGCTTGATCAGCGCGGCGGACATGTTGGCGAACATCGCCTTGCGGTGTTCGGTGGTGCGGTTGAAGCGACGACCGCGAAATCCATGACGCATTTGGCTATTCCTTGCTTAAATGGCCGCCGTGCCACGGTACGGCCAAGCGCCCCATCACCGGGGCTGTTCATTCCGCATGACCCAGCGGCGGGATTCATTTGGGTTTGCGCGTCGCGCAAACCCCGAGATGTCGGCCAAACGAGCGGCGCCGAAACGCGCCACTCAATCGTGCCGGATGCGACGCGCCTCAGTAGTGCTCTTCGAAGCGCTTGGCGAGGTCTTCGATGTTCTCCGGCGGCCAACCGGGGATGTCCATGCCGAGGTGGAGGCCCATTGCTGCAAGGACTTCCTTGATCTCGTTGAGCGACTTGCGGCCGAAGTTCGGGGTGCGCAGCATCTCGCCCTCGGACTTCTGGATGAGGTCGCCGATATAGACGATGTTGTCGTTCTTCAGGCAGTTCGCCGAGCGGACCGAGAGTTCGAGCTCGTCGACCTTCTTGAGCAACGCCGGGTTGAAGGGGAGCTGCGGCGCGAGCGGCTGCGCCTCCTCCTTGCGGGGCTCTTCGAAGTTCACGAAAACCTGGAGCTGGTCCTGGATGATGCGCGCGGCATAGGCCAGGGCATCCTCCGGCGACACGGCGCCGTTGGTCTCGATCGTCATCGTCAGCTTGTCCTTGTCGAGATCCTGGCCCTCGCGGGTGGTCTCGATGCGGTAGGACACCTTGGTGACGGGCGAGAACAGGGCGTCCACCGGGATCAGGCCGATGGGAGCGTCCTCGGGACGGTTGCGCTCGGCCGGGACATAGCCCTTGCCCGTGGCGACGGTGAATTCCATCCGGATCTCGGCGCCGTCATCGAGCGTGCAGATGACGAGGTCCGGGTTCAGGATCTGGATATCGCCTACGGCGGCGATATCGCCGGCGGTGACCGTGCCGGGGCCGGTCTTGCGCAGCGTGAGGCGCTTGGGGGCCTCCGTCTGCGACCGGATGGCGATCGTCTTGATGTTGAGGACGATGTCGGTCACGTCCTCGCGAACGCCGGGGATCGAAGAGAATTCATGCAGAACGCCGTCGATCTGCACCGAGGTCACGGCTGCGCCCTGAAGTGACGACAGCAGGACCCGGCGAAGAGAGTTGCCGAGCGTCGTGCCGAAGCCGCGCTCGAGCGGCTCGGCGACGACGGTCGCGACCCGCTTCGGGTCATGCCCGGTCGAGACCTGAAGCTTGTTGGGCTTGATGAGCTCTTGCCAGTTCTTCTGTATGACCACGGTCCTACCTCTCGCAATTCCGACACGAGCCATTGCAATGGCCGGTCCTTGAGCCCTTCCCGCACATCGCCTTGCGCGGCTCGGTCTCGAAATTCATGTGCCCGCGACGCAGCGGACGGTTAGTTAGCCCCGACCCAGAGTTCCGGGACGAAACTATAGGCTGCACCGGCCCGCGCCACGTAGCCGAGCGCCGGGAACTCCAAGTGGCCGCCGGTAACGAACGTCTTCTCGCTCGAGACCTCGTCCAGCATCCGCTTGCGTACCGAACTCGCCCGATCCGAGTCCACGTCGAACACCAAGCTGGCCTCCGGACGTTTAAACTGGATCGCCGGCAGATGAATGATATCTGCCCACATCAATAGGGACGCGGAGCCCGACACGATGCGGAACCCGGTATGACCCGGGGTGTGGCCCGGAAGCGGAACCGCCGTGATTCCCGGCAACACCTCTTCGCTGGTCATCGTCCGCACCCGACCGGAATAGGGCGCGACCGCCTTTTGCGCATTCCGGAAATACGGCCGGGCCCCTTCTGGAGCCCGAGATACGGCGTCTTCCGCCAACCAATACGCGGATTCGGCCTCGTGGAGGACGAGTTCCGCATTCGGATAGGCGGCCGACCCATCATCGTGGATCAGGCCCCCGGCATGGTCGGGATGGAGATGCGTGAGCAATACCGTCCCGATATCCTCTGGCGCGACGCCTGCGACAGCGAGCGCCTCCGGAACACGACCGAGTGTGTCGCCACCGAAATGGCCCATGCCCGAATCGATGAGGATCGGCTTCGAACCGGGCGCCTCGATCAGGTAGGCGTTCAAGGTGATGCGCGGAGCCTGAGCACGAAAGCCGGCCGCCTGAAGCGCGCCGGCCTCGTCCGACCCGATCCCGGTGACGAGATCGAGGGATCCCTGAAGGTAACCGTCGTTCACAACGGTGACGGTCAGATCGCCAAGGCTCCAGCGCAGAACGCCGGGGAGTGCCTTCACGGCATCAGACACACGCTTCTCCGTATTCGCACCCAAGGGCTGATCGACGAACCGGTATCAGACGCGACGACGCTTGCGCGGGCGGCAGCCGTTATGCGGGATCGAGGTGACGTCGCGGATCGACGTCACGGTGAAACCAGCAGCCTGAAGTGCGCGCAGAGCCGATTCGCGGCCCGAACCGGGGCCCGACACTTCGACCTCGAGCGTGCGCATGCCGTGCTCCGATGCCTTCCGGGCTGCGTCTTCCGCAGCGACCTGGGCAGCATAAGGGGTCGACTTACGCGAGCCCTTGAATCCCATGGCGCCGGCAGACGACCACGAGATGGTGTTGCCCTGCGCATCGGTGATGGTGATCATCGTGTTGTTGAACGAAGCGTTCACGTGGGCGACGCCCGACACGATGTTCTTGCGTTCGCGGCGGCGAATGCGGGTTGCTTCCTTGGCCATTGTCTCTCGTCTCGTCCTTCAGGCGCGCCCGTCATTCCAGGCGCTCGGGATTCTTGGAAGTTGGCGGAAGAAGCCGGAGAGGCTTTTCCGACCAGCCGGATGCTCCGGCCGAACGCTTGAGAGGCCGCGCGAAGCGCGACCTCTCGAACACGACGGAATTACTTCTTCTTGCCGGCGATCGGCTTGGACTTGCCCTTGCGGGTGCGCGCATTGGTGTGCGTGCGCTGACCGCGGACGGGCAGGTTACGACGATGGCGCAGGCCACGGTAGCAGCCCAGATCCATCAGGCGCTTGATGTTCATCGACACTTCGCGGCGCAGATCGCCCTCGACGATGTAGTCGCGGTCGATCGTCTCGCGGATCGAGAGCACTTCGGCGTCGGTGAGCTGATTCACGCGGCGCTCAGCGGGAATACCGACCTTGCCGGTAATCTCTTCGGCCTTCTTGGGGCCGATGCCATGGATGTACTGAAGCGCGATGACGACGCGCTTGTTGGTCGGGATGTTGACGCCTGCGATACGTGCCAAGGTCTCACTCCATCGGGCGCTCGGACGCAAAGGTCCGGCCCTGCTGTGTCACGCGCGTCCGGTGGAGGCCGGCCCCTGCGCGCCGCCCATAACGACAAATCGGCCCGCAGCGCCTCCTGACACGAGGCACTCCAGACCCATCACGCATGGACGAATGACGGCCTGCTAGCGCGGGCCGTCGGTATTGTCAACTTGAACCGCGAAGACGATCTCAGGATGCGGTCGCGCTCGCGTGCGGTTCGAGCACGCCCATCAACTCGGTCGTGACCTCGTCGACGGGATTCATCCCATCAATGCTCTGCAGCATGCCGAGGCTTGAATAATAGGCCGACAGAGGTGCGGTCTGAGCGCGGAACGCGGCAAGGCGGGTCTTGAAAACCTCGGGAGTGTCGTCCTTGCGGACCGGCTCGCCACGGGCCGCCGTCTCGGCGGCGCGCTTGGAAATGCGGTCGACGAGGATATCCTCGTTCACCGCGAACTCGATCACCGTGTCGAGCGACAGGTTCTTGTCGGCAAGCATCCGATCAAGCGCCGCGGCCTGATCCACCGTGCGGGGAAAGCCGTCGAGAATGAATCCGCTGCGGGCGTCGGCCTCCTCGATCCGGTCGGCGACGATGCCGACAACGACGGAATCAGGGACGAGCCCGCCACTTTCCATGATCGACTTCGCCTCGAGGCCGACCGGCGTACCGGCAGCGACCGCTGCCCGCAGCATGTCGCCCGTCGACAGCTGCGGTATGCCGAACCGCTCGACGATCCGGGCCGACTGGGTTCCCTTACCGGCTCCAGGTGGTCCGAGCAGAATGATCCGCATAGCGTCGTTGTCCTCGTCCGGTTGCCGCTTCAGGCGTTATGGTTCGGGCGTTCAGGGGCGCATCAAGACGATGCCTCCCCGGCATCGCCCTGTTTTGAAAAGCGTGTTCTGCGGCGCCGTCAACGGCGCCGTGTCGCGCCGCGCAGCTTGGCCTTCTTCACCAGGCCCTCGTACTGGTGCGCCATCAGATGCCCATGGACCTGCGCCACAGTGTCCATCGTCACGGAAACGACGATGAGCAGGGAGGTGCCGCCGAATCCAAGGCTGGCTGAGGCGTACGAGGCCAGGATTTCCGGCACAAGGCAGACAAAGGTCAAATACAGCGCGCCGATGAGGGTGATGCGCGTCAGGACCTTGTCGATGAAAGTCGCCGTGCGCTCCCCAGGCCGGATACCCGGGATGAAACCGCCCTGCTTCTTGAGGTTGTCCGCCGTCTCCTGCGGATTGAAAACGACCGCCGTGTAGAAGAAGGCGAAGAAAATGATCAGCGCCGCGTAGAGCACCATGTAGAGCGGCCGGCCGTGGCCGAGATAGGTCGTGATCGTCGCGAGCACGCCGGTGCCGCCATTGTTGGCCGAGAAGCTTGCCACGGTAGCCGGCAGCAGGAGCAGCGACGAGGCGAAGATCGGCGGGATCACACCGGCGGTGTTGAGCTTGAGCGGCAGGAACGAACTCTGCCCCTCGTACATGCGGTTGCCGACTTGGCGCTTGGGGTAGTTGATCAAGAGCCGGCGCTGGGCGCGCTCCATGAACACGATGAAGTAGACGAGGCCGATGGCCGCGACGCCGACGCCGAGGATGACCGCCGCCGAGAGCGCGCCCGTGCGGCTCAGCTCGAGCGCGCTGACGATGGCCGTCGGCAGATGGGCGACGATGCCCGCGAAGATGATCAGGGACGACCCATTGCCGATGCCGCGAGAGGTGATCTGCTCGCCGATCCACATCAGGAACAGCGTTCCGCCCGTGAGCGTGATCACTGTGGACAGGATGAAGAACGGGCCCGGATCGATCGCCGCGCTCGAACCCTGGAGCCCGAAGGCGATGCCCCAGCTCTGAACCAGCGCCAGCACGACCGTCAGGTAGCGGGTGTACTGATTGATGACCTTGCGGCCGGATTCGCCCTCCTTCTTCAGAGTTTCCAGGCTCGGGATCACCGAGGTGAGAAGCTGAATGATGATGGAGGCCGAGATGTACGGCATGATGTTGAGCGCGAAGATCGCCATGCGCTCGACGGCACCGCCGGAGAACATGTTGAACAGACCGAGCACGCCACCGGCCTGCTGCTGGAAGTTCCGGGCGAACTGCTCGGGGTCGATGCCGGGAATCGGGATGTAGGTGCCGAGCCGGAACACGATCAGCGCACCCAGCGTGAACCAGATGCGCTTCTTGAGCTCGTCGGCCTTGGCGATGGCCCCGAAATTGAGGTTCGCGGCAAGCTGCTCGGCGGCTGAGGCCATGGCACCGGTTCCTGAGATCGATCCAGATTGGGGGCTGAAGCACCCCCGAACAAACTGAAACGGCGGCCACGCGCAGGTCGCACGGGCCGCCGCTCAGAGCTTCGACTTAAAGTCTACCCCGACGCTACGCAACAGCGGCGTCGAGAGACTTATGCCTCGGAAGACTTGCCACGGGTGGAAACGCCGGCACCGAAGGCGACGTTCACCGTGCCACCGAGCTTCTCGACAGCCTCGACGGCCGACTTGGAAGCGCGGGTGACCTCGAAGGAGAGCTTCGCGGTCAGCTCGCCGACACCGAGCAGCTTCACGCCGTCACGAGGACGGGCAATGATTCCGGCGGTGACGAGAGTTTCAATCGTGACGATCGCGGCAGCGTCGAGACGACCCGCGTCGACAGCCTGCTGGATCCGACCGAGATTCACCTCGTTCAAGTCCGTCGAATACAGGTTGTTGAAGCCACGCTTGGGCAGACGACGGTGAAGCGGCATCTGGCCGCCCTCGAAGCCTTTGATCGAGACGCCGGAACGGGCCTTCTGGCCCTTGACGCCACGACCAGCGGTCTTGCCCTTGCCGGAGCCGATGCCTCGGCCGACGCGCATCCGGTTCTTGGTTGCGCCTGGATTGTCGTGGAGTTCGTTCAGTTTCATGATGCCCTCCCTCAGGCCGCGTCGTCGAGGACGCGCACGAGGTGATGCACCTTGCGGATCATGCCACGCACGGAGGGGGTATCCTCCAGCGTCGCCACCCGGTGCAGCTTGTTCAGCTTGAGGCCGATCAGCGTCGCGCGCTGGTCGCCCTCGCGGCGGATCGGCGAACCGATCTGCTCAACGCGGAGAGTCTTCGTTGCCATTGCACCCTCCCCTTATGCCACTGCGGCTTCGGACGTGTCGGACGGATCAGCGTCGCGACGACGAGCCTGGAGCGCCGACACCTTGAGACCGCGACGAGCCGCGACGGAGCGCGGGCTGTCCTCGTTCTTCAGGGCATCGAAGGTGGCGCGCACGAGGTTGTAGGGGTTCGAAGAGCCGAGGCTCTTGGCCACCACGTCCTGCATGCCCAGCGTCTCGAAGACGGCGCGCATCGGGCCGCCGGCGATGATGCCGGTACCCTGGGGGGCTGCGCGCAAGATGACCTTGCCGGCGCCATGACGTCCCTGGACGTCGTGATGCAGGGTGCGGCCCTCCCGCAGAGCGACGCGGACGAGACCGCGCTTTGCGGCTTCCGTGGCCTTGCGGATGGCTTCCGGCACTTCGCGCGCCTTGCCGTGGCCGAAGCCGACGCGGCCCTTCTGGTCGCCGACGACGACGAGAGCAGCGAAGCCGAAGCGACGACCACCCTTCACCACCTTGGCGACGCGGTTGATGTGGACGAGCTTGTCCACGAACTCGCTGTCGCGCTCCTCGCGCTCGTCGCGGCGGCCGCGGCCCCCGCCTTCCCGTTCACGTGCCATGTTTCAATCCTGTCTCACTGACGCGGGCGGCGGAGCCCGCTCGCTTGATAGCTTGTCCGAGGGACGACATACGCCGCCCCTCCCCGCCTGATCTTAGAATTCGAGGCCACCCTCACGGGCAGCATCGGCGAGCGCCTTGACGCGCCCATGGTAGATGTAGCCCGAGCGATCGAAGATCACCTTCGTGACCCCGGCGGCCTTGGCCCGCTCGGCGACGAGCTTGCCAACGGCGGCCGCGGCGGCCGCATCGGCCCCCGTCTTCAGGCCCGAGCGCAGATCCTTGTCGAGGGTCGAAGCGGCAGCGAGGGTCTTGCCCTCGGCGTCGTCGATGACCTGAACGTAGATCTGCTTGGAGGAACGGAACACCGACAAGCGGGGCCGTCCATTCGCCGCCGCCCGCAGCGCGCGGCGCACACGCGCCTTGCGGCGGTCGAGTGCATCGATTTTGCGTGACATGATGGCCGGCCCTTACTTCTTCTTGCCTTCCTTACGGAAGATGAACTCGCCCGCATACTTCACGCCCTTGCCCTTATAAGGCTCGGGAGCGCGATAGTCGCGGATCTCGGCTGCCACCTGGCCGACCACCTGCCGGTCGATACCGGAGATGACGATTTCGGTGGGCTTGGGCACCGCGATCGTGATCCCGACGGGGATCGCGTACTCGATGTCGTGGCTGTAGCCGAGCGAGAGCTTGAGGGCCTTGCCGGCCATGGCGGCACGATAGCCGACGCCGGTGATCTCGAGCTTCTTCTCGAAACCCTTGGAAACGCCCTCGACGAGGTTCGCGACCTGGGCTCGGGAGGTGCCCCACAGCGAGCGAGCCTCCTTGGTCTGGTTCTTGGGCTGCACCGAAACCGCGCCGTCCTCGAACTTTACGTCCACAATGTTGGGGACGATATACTTGAGCTCGCCCTTGGAGCCCTTCATTGTCACCGTTTGACCGGTCACCGTTGCCGTCACACCGGACGGGACGGGAACGGGCTTCTTGCCTACGCGAGACATAGCCTTTCCTCCAAGTCCGAGATCAGAACACCTTGCAGAGCACTTCGCCGCCAACGTTGCGCTCACGCGCCTCGTGGTCGGCCATAACGCCCTGCGGGGTGGACACGATGGTGACGCCGAGGCCGTCGGCGACGCGGGGAAGTTCGGTCACGGCCGAGTAGACACGACGACCGGGCTTCGAGACGCGCTGGATCGAGCGGATGACGGGCTGGCCGTCATAATACTTGAGCTCGATCGAGAACTCGGTGCGGCCGTTGCCGAAATCGGTCGTAGCGTAATCGCGGATGTAGCCCTCAGCCTTGAGGACGTCGAGAACGCTTGCACGAAGACGCGAACCGGGTGTCTGGACGACGTTGCGGCGACGCATCTGACCGTTGCGAATGCGGGTGAGCATATCACCCACGGGATCGTTAACCATGGTGCCTGCTCCTTACCAGCTCGACTTGACCAGACCGGGGATGAGACCCCGGTTGCCAAGTTCCCGAAGCGCCACACGCGAGATGCCCATCTTGCGGTAGAAGGCGCGGGGACGGCCCGTGATGCCGCAACGATTGCGGATACGGGTCGCCGACGAGTTGCGGGGCAGTTCCGCGAGCTTGAGGCGCGCCTCGAAGCGCTCCTCCATCTCGAGGGATTCGTTGTTGGCGGTAGCAAGGAGGGCCTTACGCTTGGCGGCGAACCGCTTCACCAGCTCCTTGCGGTGATTATTCTTCTCGACTGAGCTTTTCTTTGCCATGTCTCTCTCCGGTGTCCGCGTCTAAGAGCTTTTCAGCACTTACTGCCGGAACGGGAATCGGAATTGCGCGAGGAGCGCGCGCGCCTCGGCATCGGTGCGGGCCGACGTCTGGATGACGATGTCCATGCCCCACGTGGCGTCGACCTTGTCGTAGGAGATCTCCGGGAACACGAGGTGCTCCTTGAGGCCCAGAGCGTAGTTGCCGTTGCCGTCGAAAGAGCGGGGGTTCAGGCCGCGGAAATCACGAACGCGCGGAAGCGCGATGGTGATCAGGCGATCCATGAACTCGTACATCCGGTGCTTGCGCAGGGTGACCTTGCAGCCGATCGGCATGCCTTCGCGAACCTTGAAGGTCGCGATGGCCTTGCGAGCCTTGGTGATGACCGGCTTCTGACCGGCGATCAGGGCAAGGTCGCCGGCGGCAACAGTCGCCTTCTTGGAATCCGCAGTGGATTCGCCGACACCCATGTTGATCACGATCTTCTCGATGACCGGAACCTGCATGGGGTTCTTGTAGCCGAACTCTTCGATCAGCTTCTGGCGGACGACCTCATCGTAATGCTTGCGCAGGCGAGGAGTGTACGCGTCGTTGTTCTTCTCAGCCATCGATCAGATCCCCCGAGCGCTTGGCGAACCGGACCTTGCGGCCGTCGTCGAGAATACGGAAACCAACACGCGTGGGCTGACCGTCCTTGGGATCGGCCACGGCGAGGTTGGAAAGGTGAATCGCAGCTTCCTTGGAGACGATGCCGCCTTCCTGGTTCTGCGTCTGCTTCTGGTGCTTCTTGACCAGGTTGATGCCACGTACGAACGCGCGATCTTCCTTCGGAAGCACCTGAGTGACCTCACCGGAGCGACCCTTGTCGCGACCGGTGAGAACGACGACCGTGTCGCCCTTCTTGACCTTAGCAGCCATCACAGCACCTCAGGAGCGAGCGAGATGATCTTCATGTGGTTCCGGGCACGCAATTCGCGCGGCACGGGTCCGAAGATACGGGTGCCGATCGGCTCCTTCTGATTGTTGATCAGAACGGCGGCGTTTTTGTCGAACCGGATCACGGATCCGTCGGCGCGCTTCACTTCCTTGGCAGTACGAACAACGACGGCCTTCATGACGTCGCCCTTCTTCACACGGCCGCGGGGAATGGCCTCTTTCACCGACACGACGATGATATCGCCAACGCCGGCATACTTGCGCTTCGACCCGCCGAGAACCTTGATGCACATCACGCGACGCGCACCAGAATTGTCGGCGACGTCCAGATTCGTCTGCATCTGGATCACGAGAGTGACCTTTCCTTGTTTCAGGCGGGTTTCCGCACACGGACGGTATTGTCCGGCGGACGACGCCTGATGGGGATCTGATGTCCCCGGCTCATATGAAACGCCGCGCAATCGGTGTCCGTGGACCCCGGCGCGGTCGTCGCGTACGAAGGGTGCGGACACCCCTCTCACTTGTCGCGAAGGCATGGCCACTACACCAGGGGACGACTAGGTGCAAGACGAAACTCGTCGCGACGCGGATGCGAGGTAGAGCGTTTTCGGGTCAGAGATCGTCGCAGCATCCGTCGAGGGAGGGAGCGCCGCCGCGGCCCTCCCGCACCGGCAATGCCGACAAGCCGACGATGCGACGCCCGATCCGGCTTGTGCTCTCCGTCGCTTCGCCGAAGACGGTGGCGACCAGGCGACGGCCGATCGCCTCATGCCGGCCGCTCGCCAGGCTGGCCTGGGCGAGGCGCCGGACCATTTCCTTGACGAAGGCCGCGCTGGCGCCTTCGGAAAACTTGACCGCATCCGCGACCGCCCCCTTCTCGAAGGTCAGGGCCGCGCCGTACAGCGCGATCAGACGTTCCCGGCAGGCGGCATCTGGATTGGCGATCTCGATGGCTTCATCGACGCGGCCCGGACGGGACGCCAGCGCGTCCTCGATCTCCTCGGGTCGATTGGTGGTGAGGAGGAAGAGCACGTCGGCATCGTCGTGCAGGCCGTCCATCTCGTTCAGCAGGCGATTCAGGAGGACTTCGGTCTTCGGGCTGTTCATGCCCTCGCGGGACCGCCCGACGAGGTCGACATCCTCCAGGACGACGATGCTCGGCTGGAGCGTCCGGGCCAGCAACATGTATTGGGTCAGGTTTCCCACCTGCTCGGCCGTGATCAGGACGGTGGTGCGCTCGGGCAGGTTTGCCGCGATGTAGCGGATCACGTGGGTCTTGCCCGTCCCGGGCGGTCCGTAGAGGAGCAGGCCCTTGCGGGTCGATTGCCCGAGTCGCCGGAGGTCGTCGCGGTGGCGGTCGAATGCGAAGACGTGGCGGTCGATCCGCGCCATCGTGGCATCGTCGAGGATGATCGCCTCGCGCGACACAGGGGGCAGCTTGTGGACGGTCATTGCCGAGCGCATGCCGGAGAAATCGGAACTGCTCTCGAAGGACAGAACCTTGCCGCGATAGAGGGACGAATTGGCGACAGAATCCTGGATCGTCCTCAAGAAGGTGCGGGCGAAATCCAGGGATTCGGCCACCGGCGGCGTGACGATCTCGATCTGGGCAAGCGTGCCCTCGCCGAAGGTGCTGTATTGGGACAGAAGGACCGCTACGGGGCGGCCCTCGACCCGGAACAGCCAGAGTGCGCTGTTGAGGACCGGGAACGGCTCCTCCTCGCCAACATCCATGTCGCCGTACTGAAGCGGCGTGATCGCGACGGCGTGGTCGCCCGACCGCACGAGCAGGCTCGAGATCGTCAGGGGAATCTGAGAGTGGTGTTGATGGACGCCCATAAGGAGCGGCCCGAACGGGTCGATCTGCGCGGTAGCGGACGCCTGCAGGTCGGGCAGCAGATGGACGCCGAATTGCCGGCGTGAACTGACGATCCGGTTGATCTCGTCGGCACCGAAGAACCCGACGAGGGCTTCCCAGGCGCGGTTGGCGTGTTCCAGCATCATCGATCCCCATGCGAGGGGGCGACCGGCCGGGCGCGCAGCGCATCGCGTCGGACCCCTATAGGGATTGTGCAACCAGACGAAATTTTTGCACCTGAGCGCCCTGACAGATGATGCCGTCCATAGGCTCCCGGCAGGGTATCAGCCTCTCTTCCACCGTTGGCGCGAGGGCCAAAACCCACTTGTATCGAATGAGCTTTCACGCTGCGAGCGACGAAGGGGCCCAGACATGACGAAGCGGACGCATTGGGATATGCGCCCGCTTGGTCGTCCGGTCCGATGGCTCAGGCCTCGGCGGGAGCAGCCTCGGTGGCGGCGCCGGCATCGACCAGTTTCCAGGTCTTGGTCTTGGAGAACGGACGGCATTCCTCGATCGACACGGTCTGACCGACCTTGGCGAAGTTGGACTCGTCGTGGGCGTGGTAGTTCTTCGAGCGACGGACGGTCTTCTTCATCACCGGGTGGGTGAAGCGACGCTCCACCTTGACGACGATGGTCTTCTCGCCCTTGTCGCTGACGACGACGCCCTGCAATACGCGCTTCGGCATGGTGTACTCCTCAAGCCTGCGCGGACTTCAGCGTCTTCTGACGCTGGAGCGTGCGAACGCGGGCAATATCGCGACGGACCTCACGGACCCGGGCGACGTTCTCGAGCTGGCCGGTGGCACCCTGGAAGCGCAGATTGAACTGCTCCTTCTTCAGGTTCAGCAACTCATCGTTCAGCTGATCGGGCGACAGGGCGGCCAGATCCGACTGTCTCTGTGACGACTTCATGATCCCCTCCTCCCTTAGTCAGCGATACGCTGAACGACGCGCGTGCGGATCGGGAGCTTCGCCGCACCGAGGCGCAGAGCCTCCTTGGCGATGTCCTCGGCGACACCGTCGACTTCGAACATGATACGTCCGGGATGCACGCGTGCCGCCCAGAACTCGGGTGCGCCCTTGCCGGAGCCCATGCGGACCTCGGTGGGCTTTGCCGTGACCGGAACGTCCGGGAAGATCCGGATCCAGACACGGCCTTGGCGCTTCATCTCACGGGTGATCGCACGGCGAGCCGCCTCGATCTGCCGCGCGGTGACGCGCTCGGGCTCGATGGCCTTCAGGCCAAAGGTCCCGAAATTGAGGTCGAAGCCGCCCTTGGCCGCACCGTGGATGCGACCCTTGAACTGCTTACGGAACCTGGTCTTCTTGGGTTGCAACATGGCAGCCTCTCAACACCTTCTCTGGCTAACGGGTGTGCGCGATCACGCCTTAAGCGTGCTCACGCCGGCCGCGCTCGCGGCCACCCTCGCCATCGCGCTCGCGACGTCCGCCCGAACGGCCGCCTTCTTCCTGAGCGCGCTTGTCCTGCGCCATCGGGTCGTGCTCGAGGATTTCGCCCTTGAACACCCACACCTTGATTCCGCACGTCCCGTAGGTCGTGAAGGCTGTCGCCACGCCGTAATCGACATCCGCACGCAGGGTGTGCAGCGGAACGCGGCCCTCGCGGTACCATTCCTGGCGCGCGATCTCGGCGCCGCCGAGACGGCCGGAGCAGTTGATCCGGATGCCTTCGGCACCGAGACGCATCGCGGACTGCACGGCACGCTTCATGGCGCGACGGAAGGCAACGCGGCGCTCGAGCTGCTGGGCGATCGAATCGGCCACCAGCGTCGCATCGATCTCGGGCTTGCGCACCTCGACGATGTTGATGGTCACGTCGGCCTTGGTAAGGGTGCCGACGAGCTTGCGCAGCTTCTCGATATCCGCGCCCTTCTTACCGATCACCACGCCCGGACGGCCCGAGTGGATGGTGACGCGGCACTTACGGTGCGGACGCTCGATGACGATCTTCGAGACGGCGGCCTGCTTCAGCTGCTTCATGAGGGCGGCGCGGATGGCGACGTCCTCGTGCATCAGCTTGGCGTATTCACCCTTCTGGGCGAACCAGCGGGAGTCCCAGGTCCGGTTGATACCGAGCCGCAGACCGATCGGATTGACTTTCTGGCCCATCAGGTCCTCCTCACGCCGCTTCGGCGGTCGGGACTTCGCGCACCACGATGGTGAGGTTCGCGAAGGGCTTCAGGATGCGGGCGCCGCGACCACGCGCACGGGCGTGGAAACGCTTGAGCACGAGCGCTTTGCCGACGAAGGCCTCGGAGACGACGAGATCGTCGACATCCAGGTCATGGTTGTTCTCGGCATTGGCGATGGCGCTCTCGAGGCACTTCTTGACCTCGCGGGCAATCCGCTTGCGGGAGAATTCCAAATCGGCCAGGGCCGACTCGACCTTCTTACCGCGGATGAGTTGCGCAACGAGATTGAGCTTCTGAGGGCTGACGCGCAGCATGCGCGCGACGGCCTTCGCTTCGTTCTCGGGGAGCGCGCGGGGGGTGGCTTGCTTGCCCATCTCAGCGCCTCTTCGCCTTCTTGTCGGCTGCGTGGCCGTGGAAGGTGCGGGTCGGCGAGAACTCGCCGAACTTATGACCGACCATTTCCTCGGACACGTAGACCGGGATGTGCTTCTGTCCGTTGTGCACACCGAAGGTGAGCCCGACGAACTGCGGCAGGATCGTGGAGCGACGGCTCCAGATCTTGATAACTTCGTTGCGGCTGGATCCGCGAGCGGTCTCAGCCTTCTTGAGGAGGTAGCCGTCGATGAACGGCCCCTTCCAGAGCGAGCGTGCCATGAGGGTTACTTCTTGCGGTTGTGACGGCTGGCGAGGATGAAGACGTCGGTCCGCTTGTTGGAGCGGGTCTTCTTCCCCTTGGTGGGCACGCCCCAGGGCGTGACCGGATTCCGGCCGCCCGAGGTACGACCCTCACCGCCGCCGTGCGGGTGATCGACCGGGTTCATGGCAACGCCGCGGACGTGCGGACGCTTACCGAGCCAGCGATTGCGGCCGGCCTTGCCGAGCGAGATGTTCATGTGGTCCGGGTTCGACACCGCACCGACGCTGGCGAAACACTGACCGTGAACCAGGCGCTGCTCGCCCGAGTTCAGACGCAACGTCACGTAGCCCTGGTCGCGCCCGACGATCTGAGCGTAATTGCCGGCCGAACGAGCGATTGCGCCGCCCTTGCCGATCTTCAGCTCGATGTTGTGCACGATGGTGCCGACCGGCATGTTGCCGACGGGGCCAGCATTGCCCGGCTTGATATCGACCTGCTCGGCCGCGATCACCTTGTCACCGGGCGACAGGCGCTGGGGAGCCAGGATGTAGCTCTGCACGCCGTCCGGGTAAGTGATCAGGGCGATGAATGCCGTGCGGTTGGGATCGTATTCGATCCGCTCCACCGTGGCAGCGACACCCAGCTGAACGCGACGCTTGAAATCGACGTTGCGCAGGGTGCGCTTGTGTCCACCGCCGCGGAAGCGAACGGTGATGCGACCGAGGTTGTTGCGGCCGCCGGACGACGACTTGCCCTCGGTGAGCTTCTTGACCGGCTTGCCCTTGTAGAGCTCACGGCGGTCGACGAGCACGAGCTGGCGAAGGCTCGGCGTGACCGGTTTGAATGTCTTCAAGGCCATCGGCTTGATCCTAACGCTTTTCGTGTCAGAGCCCGGTCGTGACGTCGATCGTCTCACCCTCGGCGAGGGTCACGATCGCTTTTTTCACGTCCGAACGCTGTCCGCGAAGCCCGCGGAAAATCTTCTTCTTGCCCTTGGTGACGAGCGTATTCACGCCCGTGACCTTGACGTCGAACAGCTTCTCCACCGCTTCCTTGATCTGCGGCTTGGTTGCCTTCGGGGAGACCCGGAAGACGACCTTGTTCTGCTCGGTGAGGTTCGTCGCCTTTTCGGTGATGACCGGAGAGACGATGATATCGTAGTGGCGCGGATCGGCACTCATTTGAATCGCGCCTCCAGCGCATCGAACGCTGCGCGCGTCAGCACGAGCTTGTCGCGACGCAGGATGTCGTAGACGTTGATGCCCTGAACCGGAAGGACATCGATCTGCGGGATGTTGCGGGCGGCGCGACCGAAGTTCACGTCGACCTCGGCGCCGCTGATGATCAGCGCGCTGGACAGACCCATTTTCTCGAAACGCTCGACCAGGTTCTTGGTCTTGCCGTCGGCGAGCTTGACGTCGTCGATGATGATGAGCGTCTCGGCCTTCACCTTGGCGGACAGGGCGTGACGGAGCGCCAGAGCACGGACCTTCTTCGGCAGGTCGTGTGCATGGCTGCGAACGACCGGGCCGAACGCACGTCCACCGCCGCGGAACTGCGGAGCGGAAGCAGCGCCGTGGCGAGCGTTGCCGGTGCCCTTCTGCTTATACAGCTTCTTGCGCGTCCGATTGACGTCCGAACGGTTCTTGACCGCATGGGTGCCGGCCTGACGCTTGGCGAGCTGCCAGCGCACCATGCGCTGGAGCAGATCGGCGCGGGGCTCGAGACCGAAAATGGTCTCGTCCAAGTCGACCGATCCGGCGCCGTCGCCGTCGAGAGTGGTGATATCGAGCTTCATCACGCATTCTCCTCGGAAGCGGGAGCCTCGGGAGCCGGAGCTTCGGTGGCGGGAGCAGCGGAAGAACCGTTCTCACGGAACTTGCCGGGCTGCGGCACGTCGGCGGGAAGCTTGCGCTTGACCGCGTCGCGGATCTGGATCCAGCCGCCGGCGACGCCGGGGACGGCGCCTTCGACCAGGATGAGGCCACGCTCAGGATCCGTGCGCACGACGCGCAGGTTCTGGGTCGTGACCCGGTCGACACCCATGTGACCGGGCATCTTCTTGTTCTTGAAGGTCTTGCCCGGGTCCTGACGGCCACCGGTCGAACCGATCGAACGGTGCGAGATGGACACGCCGTGGGTTGCGCGCAGACCGCCGAAGTTCCAGCGCTTCATGCCACCGGCGAAGCCCTTACCCGTGGTGGTGCCCGTCACGTCGACGAACTGGCCAGGGATGAAGTGATCGGCGGTGATTTCGGCGCCGACCGGGATCAGCGCGTCCTCGGACACACGGAACTCGGCAAGCTTCTGCTTGGGCTCGACCTTGGCGACTGCGAACCGGCCGCGCTCGGCAGCCGACACGTTCTTCACCTTGGCCTTGCCGACGCCGACCTGAAGGGCGACGTAACCGTTTTTCTCGACGGTACGGTGGGCAACCACCTGGCATTGATCGATTTTAAGCACTGTCACGGGGACATGTTCGCCTGCATCCGTAAAGATGCGGGTCATGCCGACCTTCTGTGCAATGACGCCTGAGCGCATAGGTGTCTCCCCTCGCGCGATTCTACGGTAAGCTCTAAATCCCCGCGGGACTTAGAGCTTGATCTCCACGTCCACGCCGGCGGCGAGGTCGAGCTTCATCAGCGCGTCCACGGTCTGGGGCGTCGGATCGACGATATCGAGGACGCGCTTGTGGGTGCGCATCTCGAACTGCTCGCGCGACTTCTTGTCGATGTGCGGCGAGCGGTTGACAGTGAACTTCTCGATGTGCGTCGGCAGCGGGATCGGACCACGAATGGTCGCACCAGTGCGCTTGGCCGTCGACACGATCTCGCGGGTCGAAGCATCGAGAATACGATGATCGAACGCCTTGAGGCGAATGCGGATATTCTGACCGTTCATGACCTGAAACCTTAGCGGGACTTAAGAAGGGGCGGGCGCGAGGACCCGCCCCTCTATCGATCCCAGCAGACTGAGCGTTCCGAACTTAATCGTTGATGGCTGCGACGACGCCTGCGCCGACGGTACGACCGCCTTCGCGGATGGCGAAGCGGAGCTTCTCTTCCATGGCGACGGGGACGATGAGGGTGACGTCCATGGTGACGCTGTCACCGGGCATCACCATCTCAGTGCCCTCGGGGAGTTCGCAGACGCCGGTGACGTCGGTGGTGCGGAAGTAGAACTGGGGCCGGTAGTTGGTGAAGAACGGGGTGTGGCGGCCGCCCTCCTCCTTGGTGAGGATGTAGGCCTCGGCCTTGAACTTGGTGTGGGGCTTGACCGAACCGGGCTTGCACACGACCTGGCCGCGCTCGACATCCTCGCGCTTGGTGCCGCGCAGGAGCACGCCGACATTGTCGCCGGCCTGGCCCTGGTCGAGGAGCTTGCGGAACATCTCGACGCCCGTGACCGTGGTGGTCTGGGTGTCGCGGATGCCGACGATCTCCACGGTCTCGCCGACCTTGACGATGCCGCGCTCGACGCGACCGGTCACCACGGTGCCGCGGCCCGAGATCGAGAACACGTCCTCGATCGGCATCAGGAACGGCTTGTCGATCGGACGCTCGGGCTGCGGGATGTAGGCATCCACGGTGGCCATCAGGGCGACGACGGCGTCGTGGCCGACGGCCTTGTCGCCGTTGTCGAGAGCGACCTTGGCCGAACCCTTGGTGATCGGGATGTCGTCGCCGGGGAAGTCGTACTTGGAGAGGAGCTCGCGCACCTCCATCTCGACGAGCTCGAGGAGCTCCTCGTCGTCGACGAGATCGACCTTGTTGAGGAACACCACCAGCGCCGGCACGCCGACCTGACGGGCGAGCAGGATGTGCTCGCGGGTCTGCGGCATCGGGCCGTCGGCGGCCGAGACCACCAGGATCGCGCCGTCCATCTGGGCGGCACCGGTGATCATGTTCTTCACGTAATCGGCGTGGCCCGGGCAATCGACGTGGGCGTAGTGGCGGTTGGCCGTCTCGTACTCGACGTGGGCCGTCGAGATCGTGATGCCGCGGGCCTTCTCTTCCGGAGCCTTGTCGATCTGGTCGTAGGCCGTGAACGTCGCGCCGCCCGTCTCGGCCAGCACCTTCGTGATCGCCGCCGTCAGCGACGTCTTGCCATGGTCGACGTGACCGATCGTGCCGATGTTGCAGTGCGGCTTCGTGCGGGCGAATTTCTCTTTGGCCATCGTAGCCTCCGTAATCTAGCGTGTTTCAGGTGATGCTGCTGCGGTCCGGAAAAGGCGGGAAGCCTTAAGCGTACTTCGCGACGACCTTCTCGGCCTCGCCGCGCGGCACCTCTTCGTAATGGTCGAATTGCATCGTGAAGTTCGCGCGGCCCTGGGAGAAGGAGCGCAGCTGGTTCACGTAGCCGAACATGTTGGCGAGCGGCACCATCGCATTGATGACGTTCGCATTGCCGCGCATGTCCTGGCCCTGGATCTGGCCACGGCGGGAATTCAGATCGCCGATGACCGAACCGGTATATTCCTCCGGCGAGACGACCTCGACCTTCATCACCGGCTCGAGCAGAACCGATCCACCCTTCTGAAGGGCTTCGCGGAGTGCGGCGCGCGACGCGATTTCGAAGGCGAGAGCCGACGAGTCGACATCGTGGTAGGCACCGTCGATCAGCTCGACCTTGATGTCGACGACCGGGAAGCCCGCCAGGATACCGGCGCCGAGGACCGAGTTGAGACCCTTTTCGACGCCCGGGATGTACTCCTTGGGCACCGTACCGCCGATGATCTTCGAGGAGAACTCGAAGCCCTTGCCCGGCTCGTTGGGCTCGACCACGAACTTCACCCGAGCGAACTGACCAGTACCGCCGGTCTGCTTCTTGTGGGTGTAGTCGATCTCGGTGCGCTTCGTGAGCTTCTCACGATACGCGACCTGCGGCTGACCGATATTCGCGTCCACCATGTAGGTGCGGCGCAGGATGTCGACCTTGATGTCGAGATGGAGCTCGCCCATCCCGCGAAGGATGGTCTGGCCCGATTCCTGATCGGTAGAAACGCGGAACGACGGATCTTCCGCGGCGAGCTTGGCGAGGGCGATGCCGAGCTTCTCCTGATCGGCCTTCGACTTCGGCTCGACGGCGATCTCGATGACGGGCTCGGGGAACTCCATCTTCTCGAGGATCACGGCCTTCTGCGGATCGCAGAGCGTGTCACCGGTACGGGTGTCCTTGAGGCCAGCCAGAGCGACGATGTCACCCGTGAAGGCTTCCTTGACGTCCTCGCGGTTGTTCGCGTGCATCAGAAGCATGCGACCGACACGCTCCTTCTTATCGCGCGACGAGTTGATGACGTTGGCACCCGACTCGACCTTGCCCGAGTAGACGCGGCAGAAGGTGATCGTTCCGACGTGCGGATCGTCCATGATCTTGAAGGCGAGCATGGAGAAGGGATCGCTGTCGGACGGATGCCGAACGGTCTCTTCCTCGGTCTTGAAATCGATGCCCTTGATCTCACCGCGATCGGCGGGGGACGGCAGGTAATCGACGACGGCGTCGAGCAAAGGCTGGACGCCCTTGTTCTTGAAGGCCGAACCGCAGAGCACCGGGTGAAAGGCGCGGCGCTGGACGGCGGTGCGGACGAGACGATGCATCGTCTCGGCATCCGGCTCGACACCGTCGAGATAGGCGGCCATCGCATCGTCATCCATCTCGACGCAGGCTTCGACGAGCTTGATGCGGTATTCCGCAGCCTGATCGGCGAGGTCGTCGGGAATGTCGGTTTCCGAGAAATCGGCACCGAGCTTCTCGGACGTCCAGACGATGGCCTTCATCTTGATAAGGTCGATGACGCCCTTGAAGCTCGTCTCCGCGCCGATCGGCAGCTGGAGACAAACGGGCTTACCGGCGACCCGGTCGATGATATCGGCGACACATTTGAAGAAGTCGGCGCCGATCTTGTCCATCTTGTTGACGAACACGACGCGCGGCACGTCGTACTTGTCGGCCTGACGCCAGACGGTCTCGGTCTGCGGCTCTACGCCCTGGTTGCCGTCGAGGACGCACACGGCGCCGTCGAGCACGCGCAGGGAGCGCTCCACTTCGATCGTGAAGTCGACGTGACCGGGGGTGTCGATGATGTTCAGGCGCTTGTCGCGCCAGAAGCAGGTGGTGGCAGCGGAGGTGATCGTGATCCCACGCTCCTGCTCCTGCGTCATCCAATCCATCGTCGCGGCGCCGTCATGGACTTCGCCGATCTTATGGGACTTGCCGGTGTAGTAGAGAATCCGCTCGGTGGTCGTGGTCTTGCCGGCATCAATGTGAGCCATGATGCCGAAATTACGGTAGTCCTCGATCGCATGCGTGCGTGGCATCGGATTGCTCCTGAAGGGGTCCGGGGCCGCTTACCAGCGGTAGTGCGAGAAGGCGCGGTTGGCTTCCGCCATCCGGTGGGTGTCTTCCCGCTTCTTGACCGCGTTGCCACGGTTGTTGGCGGCGTCGAGGAGTTCGGCCGAGAGGCGCTCGATCATCGTCCGGTCGTTGCGTCCGCGAGCAGCCTGGATCAGCCAACGGATTGCCAAGGCCTGGCGGCGCTCGGTGCGGACTTCGACGGGGACCTGGTAGGTCGCGCCGCCGACGCGGCGGGAGCGGACTTCAATCGCGGGAGCGACGTTCTCGAGGGCCGCGCGGAACACCTCGATCGGGTTCGCACGAGCACGGTTCTCGACGATGTCGAACGCGCCATAGACGATGCCTTCGGCGATGGACTTCTTGCCCTCGTACATGATCGAATTCATGAACTTGGTCAGGACGATGTCGCCGTACTTGGCGTCCGGGATGATCTCACGCTTTTCGGCAGAATGGCGGCGGGACATCGCGCGCTCCGTATTAGGTCGTAACTTCTTGAAACCACCCCACGCAGGCCGCCTTGAACCTCTCTGAGACCGGCGACATCCTTATGGGGTGAGCGAATATCTTAGCTCTTGCGAAGTTCTTACTTCGGACGCTTGGCGCCGTACTTCGAACGACGCTGCTTACGGCCCTTGACGCCCTGCGTGTCGAGCACGCCGCGCAGGATGTGGTAACGCACGCCCGGAAGATCCTTCACACGACCGCCGCGGATCATCACCACGGAGTGTTCCTGAAGGTTGTGGCCTTCGCCCGGGATGTACCCGATGACTTCGAATCCGTTGGTGAGACGGACCTTGGCAACCTTACGAAGCGCCGAGTTCGGCTTCTTCGGGGTCGTCGTATAGACGCGGGTGCAAACGCCGCGCTTCTGCGGGCAGGCGTCGAGCGCCGGCACCTTGTTGCGGCTCTTCTGCGCCTTACGCGGCTGCGCGATCAGCTGATTGATCGTCGGCATACTCTGCCCTCTTCATCCGGACCGCCGAGATGCGATCCCATGTTCGGCTTCACGAAACAGCCCGTCTCCGGGCTGCCGCGGATCTTCGTAAGAAGATCCGCAAAACGAATATGCGCCATGAGTCGGTGAGGACCCGTGGCGCGCGTTCGGCAGAGGATCACGCCCTTCGGCGCGCTCGTACCTACTGATCTGACAAGAATGTCAGTCGATGTGAGTACCGGAGCTGGCGTGACGAGTACCGTTGGACCCGTAGGTCCGACTCGCTGTGCCGTGCTGTTGTGCCGGAGTGGCGTGCTTCTATGCGCGGACCCGCCGAAGGTCAATCCTCGCAGACGAGAAACTTGTCCCGGATCGGCGGTTAACGCCTGATTAGTGAGGTGAATCGGCGACAGACCGACTTGGTATCGCCGTGCCTTGAGCAAACCAGACGTCTCAGAGCATCGGTAAGGCGGCGATAGGCGGTTTTGTCCAGTCTGCCGAACGGGTTTGCCGAGATAGAAACCGATCCATCGCGACGGGTTGGATTGCCGATTCGTGAGTTGCTTCTAGGGATGTAGGCACGAAAAAAGGGCGGCCCTTTCAGGCCGCCCCCTCTCGTCTCGATCTGGCCTGCCGATCGATTACTCGGCGGCTGGTGGCAGCTCGCTCAGCGGCTGTGCTCCGCTTTCAGCCGCTTTCTGCTGAAGGATCATGGCATCGCGACGCCGCGCAACGGCGCGGATGTCGGCAGCCATGGAGCCCGTACCGGCCGGGATGAGGGACCCGACGATGACGTTCTCCTTGAGACCCTCCAGGTGATCGACCTTGCCGTTGACGGCAGCCTCGGTGAGCACGCGGGTGGTCTCCTGGAACGAGGCCGCCGAGATGAACGACTTCGTCTGCAGCGATGCTTTGGTGATTCCGAGGAGCACCGGCACACCGACGACAGGCTTCTTGTTCTCGGCAAGCAGCTTCTCGTTGATGTCGGCGAGTTCCGTCCGGTCGATCTGGTCCCCCGTCAGGATTTCCGAATCGCCGCCGTCGGTGATCTCCACCTTCTGCAGCATCTGACGGACGATCACCTCGATGTGCTTGTCGTTGATGGACACGCCTTGGAGCCGGTAGACCTCCTGGATTTCGTTGACGAGGTAAGCGGCCAGCTCCTCCACGCCCTTGATCGCCAGGATGTCGTGCGGCGCAGGGTTGCCGTCGACGATGTAGTCGCCGAGCTCCACCACATCCCCGTCCTGGAGATGGATGTGCTTGCCCTTCGGGATCAGATACTCGACCGCATCCGAACCATCATGCGGGGTCAGCGTCAGGCGACGCTTGTTCTTGTAGTCGCGCCCGAACTGGATCGTGCCCGACTTCTCCGCGATGATCGCCGCGTCCTTCGGACGACGCGCTTCGAACAGCTCCGCCACACGCGGCAGACCGCCGGTGATGTCGCGGGTCTTGGCCGAGTCGGTCGAGACGCGGGCGAGGATGTCGCCGGCCTTCACCGTACCGCCCGGGTCGTAGCCGATGATGGCGTCGACCGGGAGGAAGTAGCGTGCATCCGAGCCGCGCGGCAGCTTCATCGGCTTGCCGTCCTGGTCGAGCACCAGCATGGCCGGCTTGAGGTCGGCGGTACGCGCCGTACCACGCCAGTCGATGACGACGCGCTTGGCGATGCCGGTCGACTCGTCGGTGGTCTCGGTGATCGACTGGCCGTCGATCAGGTCCTCGTAGGCGACGATACCGTCGGTCTCCGTGATGATCGGACGGGTGTAGGGGTCCCACTCGGCGATGCGCTGGCCGCGCTTCACCTTGTCGCCCTCGTCCACCCGCAGACGCGCGCCGTATTGCAGGCGGTGGACCGCACGCTCGGCACCATCGGTCCCCACGATCACCACAGCCACGTTACGGCCTGTGGCGATGAGGTCACCGTCGGTGTTGCGGGCGAGCGCCCGGTTGCGGATCTTGATCGTGCCTTCGAAGCTCGATTCGATGAAGGACGAGTCCGCGATCTGAGCCGCACCACCGATGTGGAAGGTGCGCATGGTGAGCTGGGTGCCCGGCTCGCCGATCGACTGCGCCGCGATGACGCCGACGGCCTCGCCCATGTTGACGGGCGTGCCGCGGGCAAGATCGCGCCCGTAGCAGGTGGCGCAGACGCCGCTCTTGGTGGCGCAGACGAGCACCGAGCGGATCTTCACCTCCTGGATACCGGCCGCCTGGATGGCGGGCAGGTGCTTCTCCTCGATCGTCTCGTTGGTCTTGACGATGACGGTGCCGTCCTGAGCCACGAGGTCTTCGGCCGTGGCGCGGCCGAGGATCCGGATCGAAAGCGGCGCGACGACCTGGCCGGCATCGACGATGGCGCGCATCTTGATGCCGTTGGTCGTGCCGCAATCGACTTCGCGAATGACCGCGTCCTGCGCGACGTCGACGAGACGACGGGTCAGGTAGCCGGAATTCGCCGTCTTCAACGCGGTGTCCGCGAGACCCTTACGGGCACCGTGAGTCGAGTTGAAGTACTCGAGAACGTCCAGGCCTTCCTTGAAGTTCGAGATGATCGGGGTCTCGATGATCTCGCCCGAAGGCTTGGCCATGAGTCCACGCATAGCAGCGAGCTGCTTCATCTGCGCCGGCGAACCACGGGCACCGGAATGGCTCATCATGTAGATCGAGTTGATCTGCTTGTCGGCGCCGTTCTCGTCCTTCTGCACGGTGGAGATGCGCAGCATCATCTCGGCGGCGAGCTTGTCCGAGCACTTGGCCCAGGCGTCGACGACCTTGTTGTACTTCTCGCCCTGGGTGATCAGGCCGTCATTGTACTGCTGCTCGTAGTCTTTCACCAGCGCACGGGTGTCGTCGACGATCGGCCACTTGTTGTCCGGCACGACCATGTCGTCCTTGCCGAACGAGATGCCGGCCTTGAACGCGTGGTTGAAGCCGAGCGCCATGATCCGGTCACAGAAGATCACCGACTCCTTCTGACCGCAGTGGCGGTAGACGGTGTCGATCATCGCGGAGATCTCCTTCTTCGTCATCAGCTTGTTGACGACGTCGTAGGGGACCTTCTTGTGAAGCGGCAGCGCGGTGGAGAGGATCACGCGGCCGGGCGTCGTGTCGTAGGTCTGGGTGAGCGGCTCGCCATCCGGGCCGATGCCGTTCCAGCGCCAGCGGATCTTCGAGTGCAGCTTGACGGTCTTGGCCGCCAGAGCATGCTCGAGCTCGCCGATGGTGCCGAACACGCCCTGCATCGGGTTGAGCTTGTTGGTCGGATCGAAGGCACCGATGGCGCCCTCGGCCACGATCGACAGATAGTAGAGACCGAGCACGATATCCTGCGACGGCACGATGATCGGCTGGCCGTTGGCGGGGTGCAGGATGTTGTTGGTCGACATCATCAGCACGCGCGCTTCGAGCTGGGCTTCCAGCGAGAGCGGGACGTGGACGGCCATCTGGTCGCCGTCGAAATCGGCGTTGAAGGCCGCGCAGACGAGCGGGTGAAGCTGGATCGCCTTACCCTCGATCAGCTTGGGCTCGAACGCCTGGATGCCCAGGCGGTGAAGCGTCGGCGCGCGGTTGAGCATGACCGGGTGCTCGCGGATCACCTCGTCGAGGATGTCCCAGACCTCCGGCTTCTCCTTTTCCACGAGCTTCTTGGCCTGCTTGACGGTGGCCGAGAATCCCTTGGCGTCGAGACGCGCGTAGATAAACGGCTTGAACAGCTCCAAAGCCATCTTCTTCGGCAGGCCGCACTGGTGCAGCTTGAGCTCCGGACCCACCACGATGACCGAGCGGCCGGAATAGTCGACGCGCTTGCCGAGCAGGTTCTGGCGGAAGCGGCCCTGCTTGCCCTTCAGCATGTCGGCCAGCGACTTCAGCGGGCGCTTGTTGGCGCCCGTGATGACGCGACCACGACGGCCGTTGTCGAACAGCGCGTCGACCGCCTCCTGAAGCATGCGCTTCTCGTTGCGGATGATGATGTCGGGCGCGCGCAGCTCGATCAGCCGCTTGAGGCGGTTGTTGCGGTTGATGACGCGACGGTAGAGGTCGTTTAGATCCGACGTGGCGAAACGGCCGCCGTCCAGAGGGACGAGCGGGCGCAGGTCCGGCGGGATCACCGGGACCACGGTAAGGATCATCCATTCGGGCTTGTTGCCCGACATCTGGAAGGCCTCGATGATCTTCAGGCGCTTGAGAAGCTTCTTCGGCTTCAGCTCGGAGGTCGTGGTAGCGATCTCTTCACGCAGGGAGTTCGCGATCCCGTCGAGATCGAGCTCCTGCAGAATGCGGCGGATGGCTTCTGCGCCGATCATCGCCGTGAACGAATCCTCGCCGTACTCCTCCTGAGCGCGCAGGTACTCTTCCTCAGAGAGGAGCTGACGCTCCTTGAGGGGGGTGAGACCCGGCTCGATGACGCAGTAGGATTCGAAATAGAGGATGCGCTCGAGGTCCTTGAGCGCCATGTCGAGCAGCAGACCGATGCGGCTCGGGAGCGACTTCAGGAACCAGATGTGCGCGACCGGTGCGGCGAGCTCGATATGGCCCATGCGGTCGCGCCGGACGCGCGCCAGGGTAACCTCGACGCCGCACTTCTCGCAGATGACGCCCTTGTACTTCATGCGCTTGTACTTGCCGCACAAGCACTCGTAGTCCTTGATCGGTCCGAAGATACGCGCGCAGAACAGGCCGTCACGCTCGGGCTTGAACGTGCGATAGTTGATCGTCTCGGGCTTCTTGATCTCGCCGAAGGACCACGAGAGGATCTTTTCGGGTGAGGAGATCGAGATTTTGATCTGGTCGAAGCTCTGAGGCTGAGCCTGCTGGTTGAAAAGATTCATGACCTCTTGGTTCATGATCTGCTCCTGAGCTGACGGGCTGCACCCTCCGCCGAGGGGCCGACCACGTGCTGAAATCGATTAGGCGCTGCGACCGGCCGGGTCGCCGCTGGCCTTCGTCCGTCGAGAGGCGCTTCCCCTCCCCGCTCGAACCGCGCCGGCCAATGGGCCGGCGCGGGAGCGTGCCGCTATGTTTACTCGGCCGCTTCTGCGGGCGGATCGAGCTGGTCGTTCGCAAGCTTCTTCGAGGAGGTTAGCTCCACGTTGAGGCCGAGCGAACGCATTTCCTTCACGAGCACGTTGAAGCTCTCCGGGATACCGGCCTCGAAGGTGTCGTCGCCGCGGACGATGGCCTCGTAGACCTTGGTGCGGCCGGCGACATCGTCCGACTTCACCGTGAGCATCTCCTGCAGCGTGTAGGCCGCACCGTAGGCTTCGAGTGCCCAGACTTCCATCTCGCCGAAGCGCTGACCGCCGAACTGCGCCTTTCCGCCCAGCGGCTGCTGGGTGACGAGCGAGTACGGGCCGATCGACCGCGCGTGGATCTTGTCGTCCACGAGGTGGTGGAGCTTGAGCATGTAGATGTAGCCCATCGTCACCTTGCGGTCGAAAGGCTCGCCCGTGCGCCCGTCATAGAGCGTCGACTGCGCCGAGCGGTCGAGCCCGGCCATCTCCAGCATGGTCTCGATGTCGGCTTCCTTGGCGCCGTTGAACACCGGGGTCGCCATCGGCACGCCGCGGCGTACGTTGTTGGCGGCTTCCGCCATCTCCTCGTCCGAGAGGCCTTCCAGCTCCGACGGCGAGTAGATCGCCTCCATCTCCGCCTTGAGGGGGGCGATGTCGTTGCTGCGCAGATACGCGTCCACCGCGAGCCCGACCTTGCGGCCGAGGCCGGCCGCCGCCCAGCCCAGATGGGTCTCGAGGATCTGCCCGACGTTCATACGCGAGGGCACGCCGAGCGGGTTGAGCACGATGTCGGCATGCGTCCCGTCTTCCAGGAACGGCATGTCCTCGATCGGCACGATCCGCGACACGACACCCTTGTTGCCGTGACGGCCGGCCATCTTGTCGCCCGGCTGGATCTTGCGCTTCACCGCGACGAAGACCTTGACCATCTTCATCACGCCCGGAGGCAACTCGTCGCCGCGCTGCAGCTTCTCGACCTTGTCGAGGAAGCGCTGCTCGAGGCGCTTCTTCGACTCGTCGTACTGCTTCTGCATCGCTTCCATCTCGGTCATGAGACGGTCGTCGACGACGGCGAACTGCCACCATTGCGAGCGCGGGTACTCGTTCAGGAGCTCACGGTTGAGCGTGGTCTCCTTCTTGAAGCCCTTCGGACCGGCGATCGGCGACTGACCGATCAGGACGCCGGCGAGGCGGGCATAGGTGTTGCGGTCGAGGATCGCCTGCTCGTCGTCGCGATCCTTGGCGAGACGCTCAATCTCTTCGCGCTCGATCGCCTGAGCGCGCTCGTCCTTGTCGACGCCGTGGCGGTTGAACACCCGGACCTCGACGATTGTACCCGTCACGCCCGGGGGAACCCGAAGCGAGGTGTCGCGCACGTCGGACGCCTTCTCACCGAAGATGGCGCGCAGGAGCTTCTCTTCCGGCGTCATCGGGCTTTCGCCCTTCGGAGTGATCTTGCCGCACAGGATGTCGCCGGCATGCACCTCGGCGCCGATATAGACGATGCCGGCCTCGTCGAGGTTCTTCAGCGCCTCTTCCGAGACGTTGGGGATGTCGCGGGTGATTTCCTCGGGACCGAGCTTGGTGTCTCGGGCCATCACCTCGAATTCCTCGATATGGATCGAGGTGAACACGTCATCCTTCACGATCCGCTCGGAGAGCAGGATCGAATCCTCGAAGTTGTAGCCGTTCCACGGCATGAACGCGACGAGCACGTTCCGGCCGAGCGCCAGCTCACCGAACTCCGTCGAGGGACCGTCGGCGATGATCTCGCCCTTCTTCACGGTCTCGCCGACGCGAACCAACGGCTTCTGCGTGATGCAGGTCGACTGGTTGGAGCGCTGGAACTTCTGCAGGCGGTAGATGTCGACGCCGGGCTTGTTGGCGTCGGCCTCTTCCGTGGCGCGGATGACGATACGGGTCGCGTCCACCTGATCGACGATGCCGGTCCGGCGGGCCGCGATGGCGGCACCCGAATCGCGGGCGACTACGGCTTCCATGCCGGTGCCGACGAACGGCGCATCGGCACGAACCAGCGGCACCGCCTGGCGCTGCATGTTCGATCCCATCAGCGCGCGGTTCGCGTCGTCGTTCTCGAGGAACGGGATCAGCGCGGCGGCCACCGAAACGAGCTGCTTCGGCGACACGTCCATGAGGTCGACGCGGTCCGGAGGCACCACGATGACGTCACCGGCGCGACGGCAGACCACCAGATCTTCGATGAGCTTGAAGCTCTCGTCCATCTGAGCGTTGGCCTGGGCGACGTAGTACTTCGCCTCCTCCATCGCGGAGAGGTAGGAGACTTCCTTCGTCACCACGCCGTCCTTCACACGACGGAACGGGGTCTCGATGAAGCCATACTTGTTCACCCGAGCGAAGGTCGCCAGGGAGTTGATGAGACCGATATTCGGGCCTTCCGGCGTCTCGATCGGGCAGATACGGCCATAGTGGGTCGGGTGCACGTCGCGCACTTCGAAGCCGGCGCGCTCGCGGGTCAGACCGCCGGGGCCAAGCGCCGAAAGGCGACGCTTATGCGTCACTTCCGAAAGCGGATTGGTCTGATCCATGAACTGCGACAGCTGCGACGAGCCGAAGAACTCGCGCACGGCGGCTGCCGCGGGCTTCGCGTTGATGAGATCCTGCGGCATCACGGTGTCGATGTCGACGGAGGACATACGCTCCTTGATGGCGCGCTCCATGCGCAGCAGACCCAGGCGGTACTGGTTCTCCATCAGTTCGCCGACGGAACGGACACGGCGGTTGCCGAGGTGATCGATGTCGTCGATCTCGCCCTTGCCATCGCGCAGGTCGACCAACGCCTTGACCACGGCGAGCATGTCCTCGCGGCGCAGCGTACGGACGGTGTCCTCGGCGTCGAGATCGAGGCGCATGTTCATCTTCACGCGGCCGACGGCCGAGAGATCGTAGCGCTCGGAATCGAAGAACAGCGAGTGGAACATCGCTTCCGCCGTGTCGAGCGTCGGCGGCTCACCGGGACGCATGACGCGGTAGATGTCGAACAGCGCGCCCTCACGGGACGAGTTCTTGTCCACGGCGAGCGTGTTGCGGATGTAGGGACCGACGTTGACGTGGTCGATGTCGAGAACGGGAAGCTCGGACACACCGACTTCCTCCAGGCTCTTGAGGAGCTTGTCGGAAATCTCGTCGCCGGCCTCGGCCCAGATCTCACCGGTCTTCGGGTTGACCAGATCTTCGGCGATGTACTGGCCGATCAGGTCTTCGTCCGTTGCCTTCAGGAATTGGACGCCGCGCTCGGCGATCTGGCGGGCGTTACGCGCGTTGAGCTTCTTTCCGGCTTCGAGCACGACCTCGCCGGAATCGGCGTCGACCAGATCGACGGAGGCCTTGAAGCCCTTCAGACGGTCGGCATCGAACGGCACGCGCCACTCGGCGCCGTCACGGTCGTAGATGACGCGGTTGTAGAAGGTCGAGAGGATCTCCTCGCCGTCGAGTCCGAGTGCGAACAGCAACGAGGTCGCCGGCAGCTTGCGCTTACGGTCGATACGGACATGCACGATGTCCTTGGCGTCGAACTCGACGTCGAGCCACGAGCCGCGATACGGGATGATGCGAGCGGCGAAGAGCAGCTTACCCGAGGAGTGGGTCTTGCCCTTGTCGTGATCGAAGAACACGCCGGGGGAGCGGTGCATCTGGCTGACGATGACGCGCTCTGTGCCATTGACGATGAAGGTGCCGTTCTCCGTCATCAGGGGCATGTCGCCCATGTAGACGTCCTGCTCCTTGATGTCCTTGACCGACTTCGCACCGGTATCCGGGTCCACATCGAACACGATGAGACGCAGCGTCACCTTGAGGGGAGCCGCGAAGGTGATGCCGCGTTGACGGCACTCGTCGACGTCGTATTTCGGCTGCTCGAACGTGTACTTCACGAATTCGAGCAGGGCGGTGGCCGAGAAGTCGGAGATCGGGAAGACCGACTTGAACACGGTCTGCAGGCCTTCGTCGCCCCGTCCGCCTTCCGGCTCGTCCATCATCAAGAACTGGTCGTAGGACGCCTTCTGAACCTCGATGAGGTTCGGCATCTCGGCGACTTCCTTGATCTTGCCGAAAAATTTGCGAATGCGCTTGCGACCGACCAGCGTGTTGGCCATGGGTGACCTCGCTCCTACGTCCCGCGTACCGGGTGCCCGGGGAAGGCTTTATGCCTCCCGCGACCAGGCGATGAACTTGTCCCGCCGGACCAAGCCCACCCGAAATGAATGCCGCCGGCCCGTTCCAGGACCGCTCGGTCGCTTGAAGCGACCTTAGCCCACGGGTCGGAGACCCGCGGGCATCGGTGCCGGCCGGCCCATGAAGGACCAGCCGGAAGTGACGGGCCGGATTCGGCCCATCGGCAGCTTACTTAAGCTCGACCTTGGCGCCGGCCTTCTCGAGCTGGGCCTTGAGCTTCTCGCCCTCTTCCTTGTTGACGGACTCCTTGACAGCCTTCGGAGCGCCTTCGACGAGGTCCTTGGCTTCCTTGAGGCCGAGGCCGGTGATCGCGCGGACCTCCTTGATGACCTCAATCTTCTTGTCGCCAGCGGCGGTGAGGAGAACCGTGAACTCGGTCTGCTCTTCGACGACGGCGGCCGGGCCAGCGGCCGGGCCGGCGACGGCGACGGCAGCGGCGGCCGAGACGCCCCACTTCTCTTCGAGCAGCTTGGCGAGGTCGGCGGCTTCGAGAACGGTCAGCGAGGACAGGTCGTCGACGAGCTTGGCAAGATCAGCCATGGTGTTGTTCCTTTAGAAATCGGTTTGAACGGATGGTTTGAGAAGAGCGAAGCAGCCTCAAGCCGCTTCGCTCTGAGCCTCGTCCTTGGTGGCATAGGCCCCGAACACGCGAGCCAGCTTGGCAGCCGGAGCGTTGACGACCTGGGCGATCTTGGTCGCGGGAGCCTGGATGAGGCCCACGATCTTGGCGCGCAGTTCGTCGAGGGACGGAAGCGACGCAAGCGCCTTCACACCGTCCGGGTTCAGGGCAGTCGTTCCCATGGCGCCGCCGAGAATAACGAGCTTGTCGTTTGTCTTGGCGAAGTCCACCGCAACCTTCGCAGCCGCGACCGGATCGCTCGAATAGGCGAGCAGGGTCGGGCCCTTCAGGAGGGGCTTGATGGAGGCGACGTCCGTGCCATCGAGAGCGATGTTGGCGATGCGGTTCTTGGTGACCTTCACGGTGGCACCGGCCAGCTTCATCTGCGCGCGCAGCTTCTGCATCTCGGCGACCGTGAGGCCTTTGTAGTGGGCCACGACGACGACGGACGTGTTCGCGAACACGCCGTTGAGCGTCGAGACGAGATCAGCTTTTGCTGTCCTGTCCACTGGGGCTCTCTCCGGTTGGCGGGGCCCTCTCAGGGGAGGGTCCGCCGGTTGCACATGCCGCCCGGAACGGAACTCGGCTCAATGAGAAGCCGGAACGTCCTGGACGACGCTTCACGGCCCTGTCCCCTGACATCCTCCGGAACGGTGGACGGCACGGGCGAGATGGTTCAAACCGATACCTCCCTGCCGCGCGAATCGCGTGGTCGAAAGGGTCTTGAATTCGGTCTTCCCCGTCTGTGCAGGCTGGGGAATTAAGCCGGTCACCCGGCGCCTGCAGTCTCGGACAGGACATGGCCGGACGAGGCTCAGAGGGGCTTTTCGCCTCTCGAAGCCTTCCGGCCATTATCGTCTGGTCGCCCAGACGAATTCGCATGTCGGATATCGACCGATCGGTCGAATCCTTTCAAAGTGTGAAAAACGTTGAGCGGGGTCTATAGGCCCTAGCAAACGTCCTGCCAAGTGCCTCCGGCGGATAATTCGGTCGCAGGCAGTCGATTTGGGTTGACGTGATTTCCTGTGGTTCCGGAGGTCGGGCCGCCGGGAACCATACGGCTCGGAGAACGCCGATCAGGTCGGCAGGAATTTGCGTGCTGCCTGCCACCAAGGCGTACGGGCATTCTCGCGCTTCTGGTCGGCCTTGGCCGCGTAGAACGAGGCGTTGTGTTCTCCGCGCAGTGCTTCCCGGGTGAAGCGGATCAGGTGATGGGCGACGAAGCCCATGTTGAACACCGCCTCGATCTGTCCACGCTTCAGGGCATGGCCCGCGGCACGCCAGAACACGCCGCGGTAATCCGACATGATTCCGACGCGTACGGCGATGTTGAAGCCGAGCACGAGGCCGCGGCGAAGGTTCGTCCGGGTGAGCTTGCCCTTCAGCGGCGTCTTGATCCGGTGCGGGTAGGTCCGCTCGACCTGATACTTGAAGCGCGCGAACAAATTCTCCGGCTCGTAGGCATGCGCGATGGCCCGGCGCCAGCTCGCCACGACATCGTCGTGCGGGCGCTTGAACAGGACGTTGGACTCGAGGGACGCATCGTGGAGGAGCCGTCCCTCGCGGGTCAGGCGGTCCCAGAGTGGGGTTTTGGGAAGGGCCTGGAGCAGGTTCATGGTCAGCACCGGCACGGCCGACTTGTCGACGAAATCGATCAGTTTCTGTTCTGATCCATCTGTCTCGGTGTCGAGGCCGAGGATGATGCCCGACGTCACTTCGAGGCCGAAGCTATTGAGAGTCTCGATGGCCTCGTACATCGGCACTGCGGCGTTGTGCTTCTTGTCGATGCCGGCGAGCGCCTCTTCTTCAGGCGTCTCGATGCCGACGAAGACGGTCATGAAGTTCGCCTGGCGCATCAGCTCGAGGATGTCGGGCTGCTTGGCCATGTTCAATGTCGCCTCGCAGGCGAACTGAAGCGGGTAGTGATTCTTCTTCTGCCACTCCACCAGGTGGGGCAGCATGTCCTTCGTGGCCTTGCGATTGCCGATGAAGTTGTCGTCGACGAAGTAGACGACGGCCGGATGGCCCGGCTGAGAGATGATGGCATCGAGCTCGCCGAGCATCTGCTCGGGCGACTTCAGTCGCGGCTGACGGCCATAGAGCTGCGGGATGTCGCAGAATTCGCAGCGGTAGGGGCAGCCGGAGGAGAATTGCAGCGAGCCGATGAGATAGCGCTTGAGAGGCGCCGCCTCATAGGCGGGCGCCGGAAAGTCCGAGAGCGGCAGGCGCTCCTTCGTCTCGAGCCGCACCTGGGTTGCCGGGATCGACACGTCGCGATCGAGGATCGACACGAGTTCGTCGGTGGCGTCACCGATCTCGCCGATATGGAGGTAATCGAATTCGGGGTATTGCTCGGGCGATCCGGATACCGACGGCCCGCCGAGGGCCGTGACCTTACCGGCCGCGTGCGCCCGCGCATAAATGTCCCGAATCTGCGGCGCCTGAATGTGCATGCCCGACACGAACACCGCATCGGCCCAGGCGAAATCCTCCGGCCCGGCCTGTTTGATGTTCTCGTCGACGAACCGGTACTCCCATTCCTCCGGCATGTACGCCGCGATCAGCAGCAAGCCCTGTGGAGGCATGAAGGCCTTCACGCCGCCCATTAACGGGTAGGCGTGGGCGAATGTCCCGAAAGACGGAGTGTAGGCAGGAAAGACGCAGAGGATGCGTCGGCGGGATGAGACCGGGAGTGTGCATCGCATGGTCGAGGTATCTAGCACAGCTCGCGCGAAATGTGCGCTCCCTTGCAATGGTTTTGGCGCGTCGTTTTTGCGCGTTTTGCCGGCTCTGCGCGAGGACCAGGGGTGATACCGCTCACGGACGATCTGCGCGCGAAGATAATCCCTGTTATTTGGGCCGATTGAAGAAGACAATCTTCTTCCGACGATCAAATATTTGAAAAACCGTTATATTGATTTCGAATAACATTAGTAACACGATCGTTTCGTCAAGTATCGGAGCTTGGGTTGTAGTCGGCGATTTGGCCTCGATTGCGAGGCCGGCGGTCGTACGCCCACATCCGCAATGCGACAATTCTTCTTCGCCGGAGCGCGCCCGTGTCCCTCAAAACCCTTCTTGCCGTCCGCATCGCTCTGGCCGCCCTGGCTTTGCCGACAATCGGGCATGTCGCGGTTCGCGCCGCCGAACAGAATCGGGTTCAGACGAGCCCGCTCGTCTCCACCGAATGGCTCGAGGCGAACCTCGGTTCGCCGAAACTGCGGATCGTCGAGGTCAGTGTCGAGCCCGGCATCTATGAGCGGGGCCATGTGCCCGGCGCGCAGAACGTCGTCTGGCATACCGATCTGGTGGAGACCGTGAGCCGCGACATCGCGGGACCCGAGAAGTTCGCCGCCCTGGTCCAGCGCCTCGGCATCGATCGCGACACCACCGTGATCCTCTACGGCGACAACAACAATTGGTTCGCCGCCTGGGGCGCCTGGGTCTTTGCCCAGTATGGTCTGGTCGACAATGTGAAGCTGCTCGACGGCGGGCGCAAGAAGTGGGAGGCCGAGAAGCGCCAGTTGGAGAACCGCAATCCGGATGTCGCGGCCTCGCGGTTCCCTGTCACGCCCGTTTCGTCCGCGCAGCGGGCGCGCCTCGCGGACGTTCTCGCGGTGGCACGCAAGGAGCGGGACGAGACGATCCTCGACATCCGCTCGCCGGACGAATTCTCGGGCAAGCTCATCGCTCCGGCAGGGGTGCAGGAACTCGCAATTCGGGCCGGCCATATCCCCGGTTCGGTGAATGTGCCCTGGGCGAAGGCCGTGAATCCCGACGGTACCCTGAAATCCGTGCCAGAACTGAAGAAGCTCTATGCGGATGTCGGAATCGATGGCTCGAAGCCGGTCATCACCTCCTGCCGCATCGGCGAGCGCTCCAGCCATTCCTGGTTCGTGCTCAGCCGCGTTCTGGGCTACCCGGTGCGCAACTATGATGGCTCGTGGACGGAATACGGCAACGCCGTGGGTGTGCCGGTGGTCAACCTCGCTGGAACGGTCTGGTCCGGCAAGTGACACTTCATTCGACCGTCGAACATGAAGCGCTCGGCCAAGTGGCCGGGCGCTTCTCCATATTGGCGCGCGCCACTCTGGCAGGTCTGATCGGTGTCGGCCTCTTGCTCGGGGCCTTGCGGCTTTCCGGCGAGCCGGGCGGTAGCCGGCTTGCCTTGTCCCTGACGTTCGGGGCGCTTTTCGGCTTCGTGCTGCAACGCTCCCGCTTCTGCTTCTTCTGCCTGTGGCGCGATCTGATCGACCGACGCGACCCGCGCGGCGCGCTCGGCATCCTGACCGCTTTGGCCGCGGGCGCGGTCGGCTACAGTGTCGTGCTCGGGGCATGGCTGCCGGATCCAAGCGGAGTGCGGCTACCACCGGACGCACATATCGGTCCGGTCGGTCCGGTCCTCGTGCTCGCGGGGTTCGCCTTCGGCGCAGGCATGGCGATCTCGGGTTCCTGCATCGGCGCCCATCTTTATCGGCTCGGCGAAGGCTCGCCCACGGCGCCCTTCGCTCTGGTCGGCACCGCTCTGGGCTTCGTCTTCGGCTTCCTGACCTGGAACACCCTCTTTCTTGCCAGCGTCTCGGACGCTCCGGTGATCTGGCTGCCGCGCCATCTCGGCTATGCCGGAAGTCTTCTCCTCACCCTTGCCGTTCTGGCCTCGCTGGCGCTGCCTCTGCTGAGATGGCTGACGCCCGCCGGGGAAACCTCGGCGCGGCGCATTGATCCGCTTCGGGCGGTGTTCGTGGACCGCTGGCCGACCTGGCTCGGCGGCCTCGCCGTCGGCGCCCTCGGAACGCTGGCCTATCTCAGAGTGGGCCCGCTCGGCGTGACCGCTGAGATCGGCGGCCGAGCGCGGCAGGCTGCCGCCGGCCTCGATCTCCTGCCTGCGCGTCTCGAGGGCCTGGATGGGTTTCGCGGCTGCGCCACCGCCATCCGCGATGCGGTGCTGACGCCGAATGGCCTGTTCATCGCCGGGCTCGTTACGGCGTCCTTCGCCGCTGCTTTGGCTGCGGGACAATTCCACCCTGCCCTGCCGAAGCGCGCCCAGGCCGTGCGGGGCCTCGTCGGCGGCCTCCTTCTCGGCTGGGGCGCCATGACCGGCCTCGGTTGCAGCGTGGGGACGTTGCTCTCGGGAATCATGGCCGGGGCCGCATCGGGATGGCTCTTCGGCGCGGCGATGTTCGCGGGACTCACCGCGACGTTGATCGCGGGCCGACGCCTGAAGCTCCTTCCGTAGACAAACGAAAACGCCCGGCCACGAGGGCCGGGCGTTTCCAGATCGATCAGTGAAAGGCGTCGATCAGGCGGTCAGCACGCTGGCCGGCTCGACCTTCACACCCGGACCCATCGACGATGTCACGGCGATGCGCTGGATGTAGGTGCCCTTCGCGCCTGCGGGCTTGGCCTTGGCCACCGCATCGGCGAACGCCTTGATGTTCTCGACGAGCTTGGTCTCGTCGAAGGAGACCTTGCCGATGCCGGCATGGACGATCCCAGCCTTCTCGACGCGGAACTCCACCGAGCCGCCCTTCGCGCCGGCGACCGCGGACTTCACGTCCATGGTGACGGTGCCGACCTTCGGGTTCGGCATCAGGCCGCGCGGGCCGAGCACCTTGCCGAGACGGCCGACGAGAGGCATCAGGTCCGGGGTCGCGATGCAGCGATCGAACTCGATCTTGCCGCTCTGCACGATCTCGAGCAGGTCCTCTGCGCCGACGATGTCGGCACCAGCAGCCTTGGCTTCGTCGGCCTTGGCGCCACGAGCGAACACCGCCACGCGGACGGTACGGCCGGAGCCGTTGGGGAGGTTGCAGACGCCGCGGACCATCTGGTCGGCGTGGCGCGGGTCGACGCCGAGATTCATCGAGATCTCTACGGTCTCGTCGAACTTGGCGCTGGCCTTCTGCTTCACCAGGGCGATCGCTTCGGCGATCGGGTAGAGCTTGAGCGCGTCGATGCCCTCGCGGGCGGCGCGGATGCGCTTGCCTTCATGTGCCATTGTGCCCTCCCCTTAAGCGACGACGTCGAGGCCCATGGCCCGCGCGGAGCCACGGATCATGGCGACGGCGGCGTCAACCGAGTCGCAGTTCAGGTCGGGCATCTTCTTCTCGGCGATCTCGCGAAGCTGAGCCTCGGTGACCTTGCCAACGGTCGGACCCTTGCCCGGGGTCTTGGAGCCGGAAGCCGGCTTCTTGCCGATCTTCAGGCCGGCGGCTTTCTTCAGGAAGAAGGTGACCGGCGGCTGCTTCATCTCGAAGGTGAAGGAGCGGTCCTGGTACGCCGTGATGACGACCGGAATCGGGGTGCCCTTCTCGATCTGAGAGGTCTTCGCGTTGAAGGCCTTGCAGAATTCCATGATGTTGAGGCCGCGCTGACCGAGCGCGGGGCCGATGGGCGGCGACGGGTTCGCGGCGCCGGCCGGAACCTGAAGCTTCACGTAGCCCGTGATCTTCTTTGCCATAGGGACTGCTCCCAAATGTAGCCCGGCGCCCGGCTGCCTGGAGCGCGGACGGTGCGAGCGGTTGCAGGTCGCGGTGCGGTCCGTGGGTCCCGGCGGCAAACCGGGCGGACCTCCCGCGTGTGACGCCGCTCCGGGGAACGGCGGTTTCGCGCCCGGCTTCGAGCCGAACGGAACGGGCGATCAAACAATCAAACTTGATTGATCAAAGGGGATAAAATTCAGGCCTTCTCGACCTGGGCGTATTCGAGTTCCACCGGGGTGGCGCGACCGAAGATCGACACCGCCACCTTGAGGCGCGAACGGCTCTCGTCGATTTCCTCGACGGTACCGTTGAAGGACGCGAAGGGGCCATCGGCGACACGAACGGTCTCGCCGATCTCGAACGAGATCGAGGGCTTCGGACGGTCGACACCTTCAGCCACCTGGCCCTTGATGCGCTCGGCCTCGGAATCGGGGATCGGCACGGGCTTCGACTTGTCGGCGCCGAGAAAGCCGGTGACCTTCGGGGTGTTCTTGATGAGGTGATAGACCTCGTCGGTCAGGTCGCACTTCACCAGCACGTAGCCGGGGAAGAACTTGCGCTCGGCATCGACCTTGCGGCCGCGACGGACCTCGACGACCTTCTCGGTCGGAACCATGACCTCGTCGAACAGCTCCATTAGCCCGCGCTGCGCCGCCTGATCCTTGATGGACTGAGCGACCTTGTTCTCGAAATTCGAGTAAGCGTGGACGATATACCAGCGTTTAGGCACGGTTCTCACCAAATCCTGACGTCGGCCTGCCCGGTCGCGACGACGCGCCCAGGAAGACTCAGTTGTTCTAGGCGCCGACCCCGAGGATCAGGGTCACGAGATAACGCAGGGCTTGGTCGACGAGGGTGAAGAACACGCTCGCGGCAACGACCATGATGAACACCATGATCGTCGTTACGGTCGTCTCCTTGCGGGTCGGCCACGTGACCTTGCGGCCTTCGTCGCGCACCTGGGCGAGGAATTCGAACGGACCGACGCGCTTAGGCGCGGGCCGCGCAGGCGGAGTCGCCCGGGGCGGCGTCGGCGTGACGGAGCCGCGCTGCGGAGTGCGCGCCGGGTCCGCCTTCTTCGTTGCTTCGTTCGATGCCATTGATGCCAACAACAGGGAAAAACGGTCCAGACCAGAAAGCGGACCGGTGCGAAGGTTCTGGTCGAACCCCGCACCGAACACAGTCACCGATCTCGGATTGCGAACGCTCTAGCGCAAGTCCCGGGTCTTGTCGACCATCGCAGACCCATCGACAGAAAGCGGGACGCGCGCTCCGTGCCGATGTTCTCGAGAGAAGACCGATCCGGCATTGCGCAGGAAAGACACTGGCAGGAGTGGAGGGACTCGAACCCGCAACCTCCGGTTTTGGAGACCGGCGCTCTGACCAGTTGAGCTACACTCCTACGCGGGACGCTCCATGCCCCATCGCTGCGCCGTGCGCAAGGGATTCCGGGTGTGGACCGCGAAAATCGGTGTTCCTACCGGCCGTGCTCTGCGAGCTCGACGCTGTTCAATGGACGAATGCCGGCCTTCGAGTAGGAGAAGAGTTCGTCGCTGCGGGAGTACGGACCCTTGCGCATGTACTTCGTCACGATGCCCGCGAGCCGGTCTTTCCCCTCGCTGTTGGACGACCACGCGATGAGGACGTCCCGTGTGGGGACCGCGGCGACGATACTTTCCGTTCCGAGCCCCTCCTGGATCTGGTCCATCACCATGGGCAGAAGCAAGCTCGCTGCAGCGTAGCCATTTTCCACGGCGAGGGTCGCGAAGTGACCCGATCTCCCGGTGGGCGAGATGCGGACTTGAATGCCACCAGATGCGAGTTCGAGGTTGCGCCTTGCGATCCCCTCGACCGTTGCCTGGTCGACGCCCCATCGTTCGAAGATCGAATGGGTCAGCAACTGATAGCGCTTGTCCTCATCCAGTGCGTAGGCGACGAGGAGTCGGTTCGAGAAGCGGCGACAGGTCAGGCTCGGCACCTGCTCGCGGTATTCAATGGGAACAAGCTGGATGCGTAGGCGGGCTGACGCTTCGGCGAATGTCTCGGCTGGCGCGGGTGTCGCCGGGCGAGGCTTTGCCGTGGCCAGTGGATGAAGGTAGTCGACAATGACGGCGCGGCGCTCTTGGCCCGTCAGGTCGGCGGTTTTCTGACGGATGTTTCCGAGAAAAGTTGTGAAGCGACCGATGACGATCTGTTCAGGATCGTCGTCGTCCAGGGTGACGGTCGCAGCAGGAAAATCCAGGCGCAGAATGGAGAGGACTTCCTCCCGAAACGCCAAGAGATCCGCACGCTGCTGAGACGGAAAGTTATCGTAGGGGAGGCTTTTGGCCGGCGCGGATGCGACCAGTGCCGACAGAGTTCCCGTCAGGACGAAGCGTCGGGTCAGATTATCGCCGAACTGTGCGGCCGGTTTCCAACCCATGAAGCCACCTCGTGGCATGCAATCCAGGGTTGAGAAACGACAATGCCGGCGCTCCGTCAAGGCGGAGCGCCGGCATTATTGTGAACAACCGGTCGTAGAGTCGCTGTGTGGCGAACTCAGTCGTTGATGGCTGCGACGACGCCTGCGCCGACGGTACGACCGCCTTCGCGGATGGCGAAGCGGAGCTTCTCTTCCATGGCGACGGGGACGATGAGGGTGACGTCCATGGTGACGCTGTCACCGGGCATCACCATCTCAGTGCCCTCGGGGAGTTCGCAGACGCCGGTGACGTCGGTGGTGCGGAAGTAGAACTGGGGCCGGTAGTTGGTGAAGAACGGGGTGTGGCGGCCGCCCTCCTCCTTGGTGAGGATGTAGGCCTCGGCCTTGAACTTGGTGTGGGGCTTGACCGAACCGGGCTTGCACACGACCTGGCCGCGCTCGACATCCTCGCGCTTGGTGCCGCGCAGGAGCACGCCGACATTGTCGCCGGCCTGGCCCTGGTCGAGGAGCTTGCGGAACATCTCGACGCCCGTGACCGTGGTGGTCTGGGTGTCGCGGATGCCGACGATCTCCACGGTCTCGCCGACCTTGACGATGCCGCGCTCGACGCGACCGGTCACCACGGTGCCGCGGCCCGAGATCGAGAACACGTCCTCGATCGGCATCAGGAACGGCTTGTCGATCGGACGCTCGGGCTGCGGGATGTAGGCATCCACGGTGGCCATCAGGGCGACGACGGCGTCGTGGCCGACGGCCTTGTCGCCGTTGTCGAGAGCGACCTTGGCCGAACCCTTGGTGATCGGGATGTCGTCGCCGGGGAAGTCGTACTTGGAGAGGAGCTCGCGCACCTCCATCTCGACGAGCTCGAGGAGCTCCTCGTCGTCGACGAGATCGACCTTGTTGAGGAACACCACCAGCGCCGGCACGCCGACCTGACGGGCGAGCAGGATGTGCTCGCGGGTCTGCGGCATCGGGCCGTCGGCGGCCGAGACCACCAGGATCGCGCCGTCCATCTGGGCGGCACCGGTGATCATGTTCTTCACGTAATCGGCGTGGCCCGGGCAATCGACGTGGGCGTAGTGGCGGTTGGCCGTCTCGTACTCGACGTGGGCCGTCGAGATCGTGATGCCGCGGGCCTTCTCTTCCGGAGCCTTGTCGATCTGGTCGTAGGCCGTGAACGTCGCGCCGCCCGTCTCGGCCAGCACCTTCGTGATCGCCGCCGTCAGCGACGTCTTGCCATGGTCGACGTGACCGATCGTGCCGATGTTGCAGTGCGGCTTCGTGCGGGCGAATTTCTCTTTGGCCATCGTCACATTCCTAAAACAAAGTCACATGAGCGGTCGCCCAGGGGGTCGTTCGAGATGTCGAGCCGGGCGAAAGACGCCGCCCGGATAGAGGCTTGGCGTCAGATGATCAAGGGACGATGGCGGCGCAGGTCGAATCGAGGCGGGATCGGGCGGCTATGCGACACGGAGCGGGCCGCCGCACCCATCAGTTCTGCAGGAGCCAGGTGCCGTAGCCCTCGATGTACCTGTCGGTCATGCGGATGGTGGGATCGGCGGGTTCGAGGGCGACGGCGACCACCGTTGAGATCCCCCCGAAGAGCGGTATCGATCGGAACGGACCCTTGTAGCTCAACAGGACCTCATCGGTCCGCTTGTCGACGAGATCGATGTCCAACTGGACCTTGACGTCCTGGTCGACGAAGATGCGTCGCGCCACCGACGGCACGTCGAATTGCTTCAGCTTCACGACGGCCCTGACCGGTCGCGTTCCCGCCAGTTTCGACGAGACGTGCGTGGCGAACTCGGCCTTGAAGCGTTCCGTGAGGACCATCTGAAAATGGGCTCTCATCGCCGGAAACTTCGAGGCGGACTCGCTTTGCAGCCGGTCGATGGCAGCGGCGTCGAAATTCTCCGCCTTGACGACGACGCTCTCCTCAGCGGGCCACGACCGGATGATATCGACGTTCTCGACGGTCACATCGACGATGTGAAACTGCTGAACGGTCGTGAGACTGACGGAATGCGGCGGCGTTACGCAGGCGCCCAGCAGAAAAATGGAGAGCAACGCGAGCGCGCGAAGGGCAGACAACATCGGAACCGGGATCCTTTTCAGACCCCGGAGCCGCTAAGGCCGCCCAGGATCATTCACAATGACCCAGCGAAGCGCCGACCGATTATCCATCGCGGTGTTGCGAAAACGACTCGCCCTTAGTTTGTGGCCCGCTGGCACTTGCAACCGTCTTATTCATGCCGTCCCACAGGTCAGGAACTGCGCTCCGAGCGGCACCTGACCGAATACCTTCTCGACGCTCCGAACCCAGGGGCGCCGGAACGGGAAAGCCAGGAAGTGTCGGCTGCTTATGTCACGCAGCCCCTGCTGCGCGAGAAGCGTGCGGGTCTCGCGGGCACCGAGCAGCACGGCGTCATGATCGAAGGGGCAACGTGACACTGCGAGCCGCGTCAGCGGGTTCCACGGGTTGTGCTCGATGATCGTCACAAGCCCGCCCGGTCGGGTCACACGCCGCATCTCGACGAGCAGCCCGGAACGCTCGGCGACCGGGACGTGGTGGAAGACACAGACGGCGAGCGTCGCGTCGAAAGTCCTGTCCCCGAAGGACAATGTGCCGCCCTGCTGGAGGCGGTAGAGGTTACTTGGGTTCTCGCTTTCCGCACGGGCCACGGATTCGGGCGACGGATCGGTGCCGGCCATCTCTGAGACGATGCCGATGAGGCGGCGATGCAGCAGCCCGACGCCGCACCCGACATCGAGCAAGTTCGGACGCCGCGTACCGAAATGGCGCTCGAACACATCCGCCAGCAGATCGGCCTTCGCGTCGAGGAAGAAGCCGTGTTCGAGCCCGGAGAAGGCGATCGACTCCTCGACCACCGATTCGTAGCTGGTGCGATAGGCGTCGAACGCGCTGGTCATGCCGCGATCCTCGATCCTGAGGCTCGTCCGTCCTCGGGGAAGCCAACCTCCCGGCCGACGACGTAGAGCGGACGCTGCTTCACCTCGGTGTGGATGCGCCCGACATAGAGGCCGACGATGCCGGTCATCAGCAGGTTCATGCCAGCGAGGAACGAGACGAGGACGACGATCGAGGCCCAGCCGGTGACGAGGGTCGGGTCGTAGAGCGCGCGCAAAGCGATGTAGAGGCCGTAGGCCAATGCGCCGAGGGAGACGCCCGTCCCGGCCCAGAGGGCGAAGCGGAGGGGCACGTCGGAAAAGCCGACGATGCCGTCGAAGGCGAGCCGCAGCATCTTCGACCAGCCATACTTGGTTTGGCCGGCGGTGCGGGAGAGGCGGTGGAACGGCACGGCAGTCTGGCGGAATCCCATCCAGCTGAACATGCCGCGCACGAAGCGGTCCCGTTCGGGCATGGCGAGGAAGGCATCGAGGGCCTTCCGGTCGACCAGACGGAAATCGCCGACATCGGCCGGGATGTCGATGGCGGTGAGGGCGCGGATGAGGCGGTAGAACAGGCCGGCGGTCCAGCGTTTGAACCGGCTCTCGCCTTCGCGGCTCAGGCGCTTGGCATAGACGATCTCGTAGCCCTCCCGCCATTTGGCGGCGAGATCGAGCACGACCTCCGGCGGATCCTGAAGGTCGGCATCCATCACCACCACGGCGGCGCCGGAGGCGCGCTCCATGCCTGCGGTGATAGCGACCTGATGGCCGAAGTTCCGCGACAGGGCGAGATAGCGGTATCGCGGGTCGTCTTTGGCGCGACCGGCCGCGACGATGCCGGTTGTGTCCGTACTGCCATCATCGACGAGGATGACCTCCGCCGGCCCGTCGAGCTTGGCGAGAAGCTGGTCGAGGCGGTGCAGCAGCAGCGGGAGCACGGCCTCCTCGTTGAAGACGGGGACGACGAGGCTGTAGGTCGGCGTACCGATCTGCGCGGGAGGAGAGATCACGGTCATGCGTGGCGCCAACGGACGACAGGTCCGGTTGGCTGAACGGTAGCGAGTCATGATTAAGGCGGTTTTAACCGACGGGGCCGCTTGCCATGGGGAGAGCAACCTCCCCGCCCCCAGAGGCAGCCGGCCTCGCCCGGTTACGGGCCGGCTTCCGCTTTCGTGTCGCCTCGCAGCCGTCGGGATCGGGCTGTCCGGTCGAGGAGGCGACCGCCAAGGAGACCGTTGAGCCCGACCACGAGGAGGACGGCCACGAGATGCACCGCCAGATCCGTAGCCGTGGCATCGTGAGGGTGGAAGGGCACCAGAAGCGCAGCCGCGGCCGCTGCAGCCGCGAGACCGCCCAGCGCTGCCGTCAGGTTCGGGTTCAACGGACAGGCCCGGCGCAGCATCAGCACCAGCAGGATGGAGAGGGGCAGCGAAACGCCCATCAGGAAGACGAAGCATCCTCGCATCTCCTCCGGTTCGGCCAGGTTTGAGGCCGGAGCGAGCCAGGACCGCAGGCAGCCGAGCCCGCTGACTCCGATCCAGAGTACGAGCGGAGGGACAGGCAGCAGCGCCCAGGCATTGCTGCGCCCCGGCACGCTGCTTTGGAAGGCGGCAATGGCTGCCGCTACGCTGGTCAACATCGCGCCGACCGCGGCATAGCGCAGATCCGGAACGCCGAGACGGACCTGTAGATCGGCGGTATCGGACAGGGGCATCAAGAGGATCCCCAGCGCGAGTACGGCTGAAGACCACGCCAAAGCCCGCCATCCGGGGCCGGGCAGCCGGCGGACTGGCGCGAGGGACCGGGCCAGATCCTCGACGAGATGTTCATGGCTGGCCGGATCAGACATCCGTACCCTCCTTGCTGGATGAGAGAGAGGCACGCAGGGCCTTGAGAGCCCGGTGAAAATTGACCTTCAGCGCCCCTTTCGTCCGTCCGGTGAGGACCGAGGCCTCGTCCAGCGACAACTCCCGGAGAGCGATATGCTCGATCGCCTCTCGCTGACCCGCCGGGAGATGCGCGACGGCCTCCGCGACCATCCGCCGACGGTCGAGAAGGTCCAAGTCGTGTCCCGGCCGAGGGCCGTCATCCGCGTGCGCCTCATAGGCGATGGGATCGTGGACCTCGCGCGGACGGCGCCCCCCATGGCGCATGGCATCGACGGCGCGTCGATGGGTGATCGCGCGGAGCCAGGGCAAGAATGGTCGGGTCGGATCGTAGGTCGCCCGCGCCCGATGGATCGTGAGCAATGTGTCCTGGACCACGTCGTCGAGGCCTGAACCCTGGACGCCCTTGGCCCTCGCCATCGCCGAAATAACGGGAACGCAATCGCGTAGGAGTGCTCGATAGGCTGCGGCATCACCGTTCTGGGCTGCCTGCATGGCGGCGGACAGAGCGGTCTCGCCTGACGATGCCATCGATCGAATCGGCATGGGAGCAATGCTTCCGGAAGCCATGGAACGACCCGGCAGGCTGCGCGAGGGCAACGCTTGCACCGTGTTCATGGTGGAAGACCTACTTCTTCGCTGGTCCATTGGCCATGGGGACAGCGGCAAGCACCGAGTTCGCCATGACGAGCCCGAAGCCGCCAAATGAAACGATGCGGGTGAGCGCGCTCATGCAAGTTGCTCCTTCATCGATGCGCCAGTTTTCTTCGTGGCGGTACGGGAAGGGTTTCGGCGGGAGACCGCTTGCGGTTACGCGCCTCTGGAAAAATTGTCGTCGCGGCCCGGTCTTCGGCCGACACGAGGTCAGACGCCGCACCCAATCGCAGCGCGGATAGAGGCCTGCCATGGGGCACTAAGAGAGAACCATAAGAATTTTCCAAGTTCTCCCTGGCGACGCGCGCAACGCCCGACCGATCGGGCAGGCTCACTGAGACTTGGTTTGAGGTTGCCCCGGACCGGAGACCGGGGCTTCAGCTTCGCCGGGCGATGTCGGGCAGCAGGCCCGCCGTGACGGTGAGGCGGGCGATGGCGGCGAAGCGGGTGGTCCCGGCCTCGACCTCCTCGATGGAGGCCAGGATCAGGCGGCGCCGCGTGAGCAGGACGTCGTCGATCGGGATCAGGCCGATGCCGTACTGATCGAGCTTGGTCGCATAGGCCGTGCGCAGGGCGACGATCTTGCGCCGGGCGAGCTGCCCGCGCTTGGCCGAGGCCTCGATATCCGCCCAGTCGAGGCGCAATTGCGTCGTGACCTTCCGGTCCTCCTCAATGGCCCGGTACATCGCGGCCTCCGCGAAGGCCCCCGCCTCCCGGATGTCGGCCACGGTTCCGAGGTCGACGATGGGCATGTTGAGTTGCAGGCCCACGGTCCAGCCCTGGGGCGCGCTGAAGCTGCGGTAATTCTGCGAGAGTCGGTAATCGGCCTTGAAATCGACCCGGGGCAGGTAGCGCCCGATGGTGGCGTCGCGGGCTTCCGATGCGGCGTTGTATCGGTGCCAGCTGGCCTGGAGGCCGGCATTGCGGGTGCGCACCAGCCGGATCAGGCCGTCGAGCCCCCAGCGCGGCACGGATTCGAGATCGGGCAGGACGAAGCGGCCGGGAGACGCCTGCCGCAGCTGGCCCGCGAGCACGACCTGGGATTTCTCGGCCGAGGTCTGCGCCGCGACCAGGGTGCGGGCGATGTCGGCGAGTTCGGCTTCCAGGTCGGCGATGTCGCCCTCGTTGGCATGGCCGGATTCGACGCGGGCGCGGACGGCCCGGCGGACCCGCACCAGATCGCGAAAGCTCTCTTCCAGCAGCCGCGACTGGCGCCTGGCGAAGTCGAGTTCGATCGCCGCGTTCATGGTGTCGAGGGCGACCGTCTCCTTGGTGCGGCGGACATCGGCGGCGGCGGCCAGGACCGCGTTCTCGGCGCTGTTCTTGTTGAACCAGCGCTGGCCTCCATCGAGCAGCGGAAGGCCGATCGACAGCGTGGCGGTCTTGCCGGGATCCTCGAAGGAGGGCGAGGCGAACGGATCGCGCCCGATCCAGGCATTGCCCGAGACCACCGGCGCGAAGGCGGCCCAGGCCTTTCCGACCCGCGCCTCGGCCGCCCCCTTCTCGGCGATGGCGCCGCGCACCAGGGGGCTCTCGTCGATGGCGAGCGAGACGGTATCGAGCAGGATGGCGGTCTCCCCCCTGGCCCCGCCGCGCGGCAGGCGGACGGGCGGCATCGCCCACAGCGCCCGTGCCTCGTCGGGCACGAAGGCCGCCGTTTCAGGGGCGGTGCCCTCCAGCCCCGCGCGGATCGACGGCCGCAGGCCGATGGCGGCGGGGGTGTCCAGGCCTTCGGTGATCGAGGAGCGCAGCCCGAGGAATGCCGGGGCCGCCTCCCCGGCGAGCACCGGGCCGGCGAAACCCGAAACGGCCAAGCTGGAGACAGCGAGGAGGCAACCGGCGAGGCGGGCGAGCGGAGGCATCCTCACAGCTCCCGGAAGCTGCGGCCGAGGCTGTCGACCAGCGGCCGGAGCAGGTAGGAGGCGAAGGTGCGGCTCTCGCCCTCGATATAGGCCTGACCGACCATGCCGGCCCCCAGCAGCGCCCGGCCGGGATAATCCTGGGTGTTCAGGCGGATTTCGACGGCGAAGTAATGCTGGCCCGTCTTCTCGTCGATGGTGGCGTCGGCATCGACGCGGGTGACCTCGGCCGGCACGTCGTCGTAGATGCGGGCGTTCAGGGCCGAGATCTTCACCCGCGCCGGTTGGCCCGGTTTGACATGGGTGATGTCGGTCGGCGGGATGCGCGCCTTGAAGGCGAGTTCGCTGCCCAGCGGCACGATCTGCGCCAGCACCTCGCCGGCCGCCACGACGCCGCCCACGGTGGTGTGCTTCGAATGCACGACGGTGCCCGCCACGGGCGCGCGCACGTCGGTGGCCCGGACCGCCTGCTCGGCGGCGCGGATCTGGTCGGACAATTGCCCGATCTCGGCGATGACTTCGGTGAGCTTTCCGGAGGTCTGGCGCTGGTCGGCGAGGCGGGCCAGCCGGACGCGGGACTGCGTCTCGTCGACCTCGTCGGCGATGGCGCGCTCCTCCGCTTGCAGGTTGGCGCGCTCGGCCCGGCGACCGAGCAGCTGGTCCTCGGCATCCCACAGCACCTTGCGGGCGAGATGGCCGCGATTGGCGACGGGGCGCATCGCGGTAACCTGCCGGTCGAGGGCCGCCAGCTGGGCGCTCACCGCGGCGAGGCGCTCGGTGATGCCCTCCCGCCGCCGCCGCAGGGCGTCCCGGCGGGCGAGCATGGCCGCGACCTCGGCCTGGGCCGCGCCGCGCCCGCGCTCGAACTCGCGCTGCTGCTCGGCCAGCAACTGCGCCTCCGGCCGCGCCTCGCTTGAGGCGGACAGGGCCGCGACCTGGACCGGCGGGGGCTCGCCCACGGCCCGGCGCAGGCCGAGGAGGTTGAAGGAACCCTGCAAGGCGCCCTCCCCTCCGGCGGCGTAGGCGTTCTCGGCTTCGAGGCGCTGGCGCATCGCGTCGAGGATCGCGAGGCGCCCCTTGAAGCGGGTCAGCTCCGCCTGGTCGTGGACCGGATCGAGGCGCAGCACGGTGCCGCCGGAGGCGACCACCTCGCCATCGCGGGCCTGGATCTCGGTGATGACGCCGCCGACCCGGTGCTGAAGCGCCTTGTTCTGGCCCGTGGCGATGACGACGCCGTCGGAGACCACTGCCGAGCCGATCGGGAACAGGACCGACCAGGCCACGAACAGGGCGCCGGCGCCGAGCAGGAGATGGCTGGCAGGGCCGAGGATGTCGCGCGCCTCCGTGGGAACGCCCTCGGCCCAGCTGCCACGCATGTCGTCAGGTGGCATCGTGCAACGGCCTTCTGTCCGGCGCCGCGCTCGGGGCGGCCGCCCGTGATTCGGGGTGACGTTCGGAACCCGGCCGCACGCGTCCAGGGCATCGCGGGCGCTGGTCCGCGCCCCTCGACAAGTCAGGCCGCGCAGGCCGGCTGCGACGCCGGATCGGGCGGGGATTCGGGCTGCGGCACCGGGGCGGCTTGCAGGGTGAGCGGTTGAAGCCGGCCCTCCGCGATGGTGTAGGCCCGGTTCACCACCCGCAGGATCGAGGTCCGATGGGCCGCGATCACCACCGCCGCCCCGCGCCGCCGCGCCTCGATCACGGCGGCCAGGAGCGCGGTCTCGCCCTGCTGGTCGAGGCTGGCATTGGGCTCGTCGAGGACGAGGATGCGCGGATCGCCGTAGAGGGCGCGGGCGAGCGCGATCTTCTGCTTCTGCCCGCCCGAGAGCGCGAAGGCCTGGTTGCCCACGGAGGTGCGGTAGCCGTCCGGCAGCGCCACGATGAGGTCGTGGGCATGGGCGCTCTTGGCCGCCGCGACGATCTTTTCCTCGGTGGCGTCGGGATCGAAGCGCGCGATGTTGAGGGCGATGGAGCCGGGGAAGAACTCGATGTCCTGCGGCATGTAGCCGACGGTCCGGCCCCACTGGCCCGAGGACCAGATCTCCTGCTCGATCCCGTCCACCGAGGCCGTGCCGAGGGTCGGGGTGATGGCGCCGACCATGATCCGGATCAGGGTGGATTTCCCCGCCCCCGTGGCCCCCGTGACCAGCACGGCCTCGCCGGGGGCGATGCGGAGACTGACGTCGGTGAGGATGCGGCGGTCTGGCTTGTCCGGATCGGGTGCATAGGCGACCTGATCGAGGGCGAGCCAGCCCTCCGGGTCGGGCAGGGTCATCCGGGCCTGGATCGTCTTGTCAGGCCCGGTCAGCACCTCGATGTCGCGGATCGCCGCGAGGCCGCGCGAGATCTGCTCCCAGCCGCCGATGACCTGATCGATCGGCGTGAAGGCTTTGCCCGAGACCATGGAGGACATGAAGATCATGCCCGCCGACATGTCGGCGTGCAGCACCAGGAACGCGCCCCAGGCCATCATCAGCACCTGAAGGCTCTGGCGGAACCCCTTGCTGATGGCCTGATAACGGGCGGATTTGGCCCCGGCCGTCTCGCATTCGGTGAGGATGAGGGCGGTCTTCCGTCCCCACAATGTCAGGAAGGTCGAGAGCATGCCGTGGGCGCGCAGATCCTCGACCCGCTGGAAGGCGCCCTGCGCGAAGCCGGTGGCATCGTTCTCGGCCTGCCGGCTGCGCTCGCGCTCGGCCTCCGTGGCGCTGATGTTGAGCCAGCTGAGGGCGCCGAGAACCACGATGCCGAGCACGGTGAGCAGGCCGAGGCTCCAGTGCAGCACCGTCATGATCAGCACGTAGAACGGGATGAACGGCACGTCGAACAGGGCGACGAAGGTGCGCCCGCCGATGAAGCTGCGCGCCGCCGAGAGGTCGCGCAGGACCTTGCCGGACTTCTGGCTGGCTTTCGGATCGGCGGCGAGGCGCGCGAAGAGCTTCGGCGCCACCGAGACCGTGTAGCGGGCGGCCGCCCGGACCGCGAGACGTCCCCGCACCGCGTCGGCCAATCCCCAGACGATCAGGGCCAGGATCACGATGAGCGTCAGATAAACCAGCGTCGAGACGGACCGCGAGGCCAGAACGCGGTCGTATACCTGCAGCATGTGCAGCGACGGAGCGATGACGAGCAGGTTAGCGATGATCGAATACAAGAACAGGGCGCGCATGTGCGGCCAAAGGCTTCCCATCATCGCCCGTGCGGCTGCCATCATCGTGCACATCCTTCGATTGCGGCGATGGTACGAAATGTTGGTTAACATGAGTTAAATTAGGTGCCCGCCACGCTCGTTCGGGGTTGGATGTCCGCCGAACGCCACCGCGTTCCGGAGCGAGAATCGGCCCACTGGGGCCGGCTGCGGTTTTCGCCGCAATACCGGAGAGCGTGTTCGAGGATACTGCGGAACCATGCGTCGCAGTCCGGGACGATAAGTCCCGTTTTGGCGTAGGCTTGCTTCGATTAGGGAATAATCCTGGAACTTGCCCCATAGCCGTCGGGTCAATAGCTTGAAAATTAACTATTAGCCGAATGATGCCCCCGAGCGCCGAAGGACTTAATTGATTTTTGATATGGCTCTGTTCTAATCAATATTGGATAAACGTAAGCTATGTTGCTTAGAGGTGGGACGGCGATGATCATTCGGGCGATACGCGAACGCGACGAAGACTCTGTCGCGAAGGTGGGGGTGGGCCTCGGAATCGCGGGGCTCGGATTGCTGGGCCTAGGCCTCCTACAGGTTGTATCTCACCTGTCGCCGCTCGTGCCGATCTATGCCTCCCTGTGCGGGAGCGCCGGGCCGTTCACGATAGCGCACGCGATGCTGTCCGAGGGCGGCCATTGCGCCGGATGCCCGATGGCCCTGGTCGGTGCTGCTTTGCTCGTGACGAGTCTCGCTCTCTCTACGCGGTCGAGGGACGACCGTGCGGGCGCCCCTGCCCTCGCCTGAGGGCTTGTCCGCCATCCCAGTCCAGGCCGATGCGCGCCGCGCCGGCTTGAGCCTCCTCGCGGGACGCGCCGGGTGCGCCTCGCGGTCTTCCGTTTCATGCCTTCCCCGCGTGCCCGAGATCGTCGGATCTCTGCGAGCCGCCTCCACTTCAGACTGAGAGTTCGACCATGATCGATGCGGCTTCGAAGGATCTCGACAAGAACGGCGAGTGGGGCGACATCATCTGGGACGCGCTGATCCCGATCCACTCCGTGGTTCTTCCGGACGGCAAGGTCCTCGCGTTCGGAACGGACGGCACCGCCGGCGATTACGACGCCCGCTTCGTCTATTCCCTCTACGACCCCATGACCGGCGTGCTGAAGGTTCTGCCGAACACCACGGGCACCAACATCTTCTGCTCGAACATGGCGATCGACCCGAAGACGGGCAACGTCATCATCATGGGCGGCGACAACCACAACACCGGCGATGACGGCGGGACCTGGACCGGCCGCCACGACGTGGTGATGTTCGATTACACCACCCAGACGATCCGCAGCATGTCCGAGACGGATTCGAACTTCGCGCTCTATCAGGCCCGCTGGTACGGCACCACGGTCACGCTGAACAACGGCGAGATCCTGATGGTCGGCGGCCGCGACGAGAATTCCAACGGCTCGACCATCGCGGAAATCTACAACGACAAGACCGGGATGCGTCAGCTCCTCGGCACCGAGATCAAGGACTTCCTCGACGGCGACGGCACGCTGACGGGCACCTATTACTATCCGCATGCCTGGCAGATCAGCAGCGGCAAGGTCATCCTGATCGAAGCCGGCGGCACCACCAATTCGGGCCACGACATCTTCAGCATGGACGTGACCGGTGCTGGCTCCGTCACCCGCATCGGCAAGCTGCCCTTCGACACCCGGAATCTCACCGGCTCGATCATGTACGAGACCGACAAGGTCCTCGTCGCCTCCTCCACCGGTCAGGTCTGGAAGGCCGACCTGTCGCAGCCGACCGTGAAGTGGGAACTCGCCTTCGCGATCCAGCAGGAGGACGGGTCCGGCGGCCTCGTGGCGCGCACCAACGGCACCTTCGTGATGACCCCGGACGGCAAGGTCGCCCTGGTCGGCGGCTCGTCGAGCGCCGGCCTGCTCGGCGACAGCTTGGCCAATGCGCAGCGCACCGTCCTGTTCTGGGATCCCGAGACCGGCAAGATCGAGCTTTCGGAGAAGCAGGACCTCGCGCGGATGTACCATTCCACCGCCCTGCTGCTGCCGGACGGCACGATCTATTCCGGCGGCAGCGGCTCGCCGGGGCCGCAGGAGAACGCCAACGCGCAGATCCTGATGCCGTCCTACATGTATGACGACAGCGGCAGCATCAACGTCGACCGTCCCAAGATCGCGGCCGCACCCCGGAACATCGAGTCCGGCAGCACCTTCCGCATCACGGTGGACGACAGCTCGGACATCGACAAGATCACCTTCATCAAGTCCGGCGCCACCACGCATGCGCGCAACGCCGATACGCGCTTCCTCGAGCTCGACCATAAGATCATCGACGGCAACACCATCGAGGTCACGATCTCGAAGGCGAATGTCGCCATTCCGGGCCTGTGGATGCTGTTCGCGGTCGACAAGGAGGGCGCGCCGTCCATCTCCAAGCTGGTCGGCGTCGACATGGTGCCGCTGAAGGAGACCGCTGGTCTCTCGGCGAGCAGCGCCATCGTCTACAGCATCGATCATGAGCAGATCGACGGGGCTTTCGCCCTCGCCGTCTCCACCCGGTTCGACGATCTGGCCGGGGCCAAGAACCAGACGATCTTCAAGCTCGCCAATGCGGACGGCTCCAACGCGATCACCCTCGCGCAGGTCGGCGACACCCGCGATATCGTCTTCACCATCACGCAGGATGGCCAGACCCACCGCCTCGTCGCCAAGGACGCGATCATCGAGGGCGAGGTCGCGACCTGGCGCGTCGGCGTCGATCCCGACGGGGTGATGCGGATCATCAAGGACACGGTGGTGCTCGCCACCGGCCAGGGCGTCGTCCCGGCCGATGTCGAGCGCGCCAACTACCTCATCGGCGAGACCGGCACCCCTGGCCAGGGCGACCTGATCGGCCTGATCCGCGACCTCAAGATCGCCAATTATGGCAACTTCGCCGAACTCGACCCCTCGGCCCCGGCCAGCCCCTGCGCCGTCTCGGGCGAGGCGGTCTGCCTGTGCAAGATGCTCGTGCCGGATGTCGACGACACCCCCGGAAACGACGCGCCGAAGGTGTTCGCCAAGTACTCGATCCTGTCCGGCGACATCACCGAACTCGGCAATGGCAGCCCGGGCGAGAACAAGACCGTCCTGACCACCACCGGCATCATCGCCTTCGCGGATGCCGATGCCGAGCCCCACACCGCCACGGTGGTCGCGCAGGGGACGGGCTATCTCGGCGAGTTCACCATCGCCAGGCCCACCACGGCGACGGGGGCCAAGACCGGCTCGGTGACCTGGACCTTCAAGGTCGGCGACGGCGCCCTCGATTCCCTGAAGGAGGGCCAGCAGGTCGTCCAGACCTACGACGTCACCCTCGATGACGGCCATGGCGGCGTCACCACCCAGAGAATCTCCGTGACGCTGCGGGGCACGAACGACGACGGCCCGCCCAGTGAGGACCAGGTCGTCGTCGTGAGCAGCCTCGCGCCGACCGCCGGCAACGACGCCATCACCTTGGGGGACAATGTCCGCCTGATGGCCGGCGACAATTTCGAGGGCGGCGCCAACCGGCTCGATGTCGGCAACTACTTCGAATTGCGCAACGGCAGCCTCGATTTCGGCGACAGCAAGGGCTCGGCCTATTTCTCCACCGGCCTGAACGCGAAGATCGTCAATGGCGATATCCTGATGGATGCCGGCGGCGCCCAGAACACCCTGGTCCTCGGCAACAGCGCCCAGGTCCGCCAGATCAAGATGGATGGCAGTGGCGCCGGGACGGTGAACACCGCCATCCTCGGGGACCAGTCCAAGACCAGCGCCCTGATCGACATGGACGGCGCCGGCACGGCGGCGGACTTCACCGAAGTGAACCTGACCCTCGGCCAGGGCGTGACGGTGGCCGGCGGGATCGATGCCGACGGCGCCTACGCGACCAAGGCCTTCCACTTCGGGTCCGACGTCACGATCGCGGGCGCCATCCTGGCGAACGGCGCGCAGAGCGTGAACGCGATCACCGCCGGCGACCGCTTCACCCTCACCGGCGCCTACCAGGGCAGTGCCACCGGCACCGACACCCTGACCCTCGGCAAGGACTGGAACATCACCGGGGCGGTCAATCTCGGCGGCGGCGACGACACCCTGGCCCTCGGCATGTCGAGCGTCGACAAGACCCTGACCACGTTCAATGCGGGCGCCGGCAACGACAAGCTCGTCCTCACCCTCGACAACGCCGATCTCGCGAGCTTCGAGGCCGCCGCGAAGGCGATCGGCTGGACCCCTCTCGGGGGCGACAAGTGGGCGGCCAAAAGCCTCGACCTCAACTGGAAGGGCATGGTCTTCAACGATTTCGAGTCCGTCGAGCTGAAGGTGACGGGGCGCAACGACGCCCCCGAGATCGTCGTCTCGGGCACCACCAAGACCGGCACGGTCACGGAGGTGGTTGACGGTGTGAAGGGTGAGAACACCACCATCCTCGTCACGAACGGCACCATCGAGTTCACCGACCGAAACATCGGCGACACCCACACGGTGACGATCACGCCGAAGGGCGCGAACTACCTCGGCACCATCGAGTACAAGCAGCCGACCTCGGCCCAGTTCGGGCTGCTGCCCTGGGTCTATTCCGTCGACAGCGTCGACCTCGACACCCTGGCCGAGGGCGAGACCCGGCTCCAGGCCTACGAGGTCGTGATCCGCGACGACAAGGGCGCCAGCACCACCGAGACCGTCACCCTGACGATCACGGGCCGCAACGACGCGCCGGAGATCACCCTGGACAAGTCGGTCCTCGCCGGCGCCGTGGCCGAACTCGCGGATGGCGCGGCCGGCGAGAATGCCGCCGACCTGAAGGCCACGGGCAGCGTCGCCTTCGCGGATGTCGACCTCACCGACCAGCACAAGGCGAGCGTCGCCGCGGCGGGTTCCGGCTATCTCGGCACCTTCGTCCTCGGCAATGCGGCCAACGGCGCGGTCGGCTGGACCTTCCAGGTCAATGACGGCGCCCTCGACGGCCTCGGGGCCGGCGAGGTCCGGACCCAGACCTACGCGGTGACCGTCGATGACGGGCATGGCGGCAAGGCCACCGAGACCGTGTCGGTCACCATCCGTGGCGCCGAGGACGCGCCGCAGACGAACCAGGCCCCCATCATCGACGTGGCGGCCTCGCGCCTCGACGGCACCGTGACGGAACGCGCCGACGGGGCGCCGGCCGCCGACCTCAACGTGACCGGCACCCTCGCCTACCGCGATCCCGACACGCCCGGCGTGGCCCCCACCGTCACCGTGGCCCCACGCGCCGCCGATTACCTCGGCGCGTTCCAGATCGGTGCCGTGGGCGCGGGCTCCGCCGGCTGGACCTTCTCGGTGCCGGACGGTGCCTTGAACGGCCTCGCGGCCGGCGAACAGCGCATCCAGACCTACGACGTCACGGTGACCGACGCCCAGGGCGGCCGCGTGACCCAGGCCGTCCGGGTCACGCTCACCGGCACCAACGACGCGCCCGTGATCGTCACCCAGACCTCGGCCCTGCGCGGCGCCATCGCCGAACTGGCCGATCATGCGGCCGGCGAGAATCAGGCGACCCTGACTACCGGCGGGGCCATCACCTACGCCGATGGCGACCTGAGCGACCGCCACAGCGCCAGCGTGGTGGCCAAGGGCACGGACTATCTCGGGGAGTTCAAGGTCGGGACGGCCGCCGATGGCAGCCTCGCCTGGACCTTCGCGGCCTCCGACGCCGCCCTCAACCGCCTCGGCAAGGATCAGGTCGTGACCCAATCCTACGATGTGACCATCGCGGACGGCAAAGGCGGCTCCGCCATCCAGACCGTCGTCGTCACGATTACCGGGGCGGAGGACGACGACGCGCCGAGCAACGTCACCGTGGCGGCTCTCAAAGTCGGCGCCGGCACCGACGCCATTCTGCTGGGCAATGCGGTGACCCTGTCGCAGGGGGCGTGGTTCGGCGCGGGCGCCAACAGCCTCACCGCCGGCGACGGCTTCACCCTGAAGGCCGGCACGCTCAACTTCGACGCCAGCACCGGGGCCTCCAGTCTCAGCCTCGGCAAAGACGCCAACCTCAACGGCGGCGACATCCTGATGAGCGCTGGCCTCGCCGCCAACACCGTGGAGGCCGGCGACGGCGCGAAGCTCAGCGCCATCCTGATGAATGGCGGCGGCGCCAAGGCCTCGCAGACCCTCACCCTCGGCGATCAGGTCGTCACCGATGCGGGCATCGCGGTGCGCGGCAGCGGCACCGTGGCCGACCGGATGGAGGTCGCCGTCGAGATCGGCGACGGCGCCCGGATCGGCGGTGCCGTCCTCGTCGACGGCACCTACGCCACCAAGAGCGTCACCCTCGGCGACGGCGTCACCGTGGCGGGCGACCTCGCCCTCCAGGGCGCCAACACCACCGCCAACGTCACGATCGGCGATGGGCTGACCCTCAAGGGCACCCTGACCGGCACCGGGGCGGTGGAGATCGGCAAGGACTGGCAGATCGACGGCGCCCTCTATCTCGGGGCCGGCGAAGACACCCTGCGGATCGGCACCACCACCCGCGACACGGCCGGCACCATCGCGGGCGGTGCCGGCACCGACCGGCTGGAGATCGTCCTGACGGCGGATGCGCAGGCTTCGTTCGACAGCGCCGCTTCGGCCGCCCGCTGGGTTCGGAAGCCGGACGGCAGCTGGGACACGGGAGGCCGGACCCTGTCCTGGCAGGGCCAGACCTATACGGGCTTCGAATCCGCCAAGACGATCACCGAAGCCGGCACCTCGGCGGTTCCGGTGAAGACCGTGATCGAGACCCTGCAGACTTTTGCAGGCGATGACGGCTTCATCCTGGGCCCGGACGTCACCCTCCGCAACGGCACGGGGTTCGGCGGCGGGGCGAACAGCCTCGTGGCCGGCGACCACTTCGTTCTCCAGGGCGGCGGCCTGAATTTCGATGCTAGTTCGGGGCCGGCCAGCCTGATCCTCGGGGCGGACAGCAATCTCAACGGCGGCGACATCCTGATGAGCGCCGACCGCGTCGCCAACACCCTGGTGGCCGGCGAGGGATCCAAGCTCAGCACCATCCTGATGTATGGCGGCGGTGCCGGCGCCTCGCAGACCCTCAGCCTCGGCGACAGGGTCGTCACCGATGGCGCCATCGTCATCGGCGACAGCGGCACCAATGCCGACCGCATGGAGGTCGCCCTCACCCTGGGCGATGGGGCGAAGATCGGCGGCGCCGTCAATGTCGACGGCTCCTACGCCACCAAGCTCGTCACCTTCGGCGACAACGTCACTCTCGACGGCAGTCTCGGGTTGCAGGGCGTGAACAACACCACGACGGTTCGGATCGGCGACGGCCTGACCCTCAAGGGCGCCTTCTACGGGGCCGGCTCGGGGGTGGAGACGGTGGATATCGGCAAGGACTGGCAGATCGACGGAGCGGTCGATCTCGGCGCGGGCAACGACAGCTTACGGATCGGGACCACGACCCGCGACAAGGCCGGCATCATATCGGGCGGCGGCGGCACCGACTCCCTCGAGATCGTGGTGAACAACGACCAGCAGAAGGCGGCGTTCGACGCCGCCGCGAAGGCTGCGGGCTGGTCCGCCCTCGCGGACGGCGGCTGGAACACGCAGGGACGCGCTATGACCCTTGCGGGGGTGACCTACACCGCCTTCGAGACGGCGAAGGTCACCTTCGAGGCCCCGGCCAACAAGATGCTGGTCGCTGCGGCGGGCGACTCGCATATCGGCGGGACGGGGGCCGCCACCCTCGCGAGCCTGAGCGTCTCGGCGAAGACGGAGGGCAATCTGCTGACCGGAACCGACGGCGACGACTTCATCACCGGCACGAGCGCCGCCGACCACATCCTCGCCGGCGCCGGCAACGATCGGATCGTCGGCGGCAAGGGCAACGACGTCATCGACGGCGGGGCCGGCCACGACAGCGTCGAGATGCCGGGGAAGGTCACGGACTACACCTTCCTGAAGGACGCGGACGGCACGATCCACGCCGGCAGCGCGGCCGAGGGCCAGGACATCCTCCATCATGTCGAGGCCCTCTACTTCGCCGGGTCCGGGGAGACGGTGCCGGTCGACCACGTGCCGGGCTGACCGCACCCCCGCCTGCGGGTCGAACCGAACACGCCGCCTCCGGGCGGCGTGTTCTTCTTCCGGGCCTGAAAAGGTGGGTCGTGCTGGTGCCGGAGACTGAGCAGGGCCGGCGACCGGAGCTCGGTCTCGGAACAAAACGAGACCGGAACAAACGCCGAAAGACCCGGACGGGTCTCGTGATCGCTCAGGTCTTATGACGGAAAAGGGAGAGTGGAGCGGGTACCGGGAATCGAACCCGGGTATTCAGCTTGGAAGGACGATCCCCCGGGCTTTCCGCCTCGCCACCTCCCCGGCGCTTCCCGCGCAAACCGTTAATCCTGCATGGCTTTTCCCGGTGGACCGTTCCCGGGGACTCTTGCGGCCGCGTTTCGGACGTGCGGTATCCATGCGGTATCCACGGAGACGGACATGGCGGCATCGCGGGGGACATACGCACGGGAGCGGGCGCGGCTGACGGCGGAGCACCTGAAGAAGGCGCGCCGGATGATCGATAGCGGGACCGTCCCCGGCCGCGGGATCGACTTCTGCGACGACGCCTTCCCGGGGCTCGTGCTCCGCGTGACGCCGGCGGCCGGCAACTGGATCCTCAAGCTCCGCATGTCGACCCTCCGCCTCGGGGACATGGCTTCCGTCTCGGTCGCCGCGGCGCGTGAGGCGGCCGCCCGGGCCCGGCTGGACGTGAAGGATGGGCGGGACCCCCGGCAGGACGTCGCCGTCTACGCGCATGCCATGGTCACGACCGGCGGCGACCACGAGACCTCGGCGGACGCGGCTTGGCCGGTGGAGGTAGAACGGCAGAGCGACGAGGACCGGCGGCGGCACGGCCCGTGGGAATGGCGGGACCTCGTCGATCTGTTCCTTGAGGAGAAGCGGCCGGACCTCGACCCTGGGTACTTCCCCGCATACGCTTCGTACCTGCGCCACAAGGCATTCGACCGGATCGCCCGCCGCCCCGTCCGTGAGGTCACGGCCACCGACCTGCAGGGTATCCGGAACGAGATCATCGCCGCGAACTCGCGCAGCGCGGCCGCCCGGGCCGTACGCCAGGGACGGGAGATGCTCGACTGGGCCTGGTCGAACCATAGCGGCGTGTCCGGCATGGCGAAGGCGACTGAGAAGTGGCCGCTCTGGCGAGACCAGTGGACGATCCGATACAAGCCGAGCAAGCGCAGGCACGCGCCCGAGATCGACGAGCTCGCCCGGACCCTGGCCGTCGCGGAGAGATACCGGACACTCGGTCAGACGGAACACGCGACCGCGCCGGGCACTCTAGCGATGCTGTGGTTCACTGTCCTCACGGGCCAGCGCACGGGCGCCGTCGCGGAGACCGCACGGTTGGACGTTGCCCCCATCCCCGAGGACGCCGGCGTGCCGGGACCGGGTTGGCGCGCCGTGACATGGAGCGCCGGGGTCATGAAGGAAGATCGCCCGTTTGTGCTCCCCCTCCCCCCGGGCGCCTGGTACGTGATCGACCGGGTGCTTGCCGAGGATCCCGACCGTGAGACGAATCGCTGGCTTTTCCCGTCGATCCGGGGGGACGGCCATGTCGGCCAGGGTGCCCTGAACGCGCTCCTCTACCGGCTGCGGGGGAAGAAGGTGACGGGGTCGACGGTCACCGCGCGGCCGCTGGTCGATTATTTCGGGATCCACGGCATCCGGCCTTGGACGCTGCATGACGTCCGCCGGGCGATCACGACGTTCCTCTCGGACCATCGCCTGGGCGGGGCCGCGTCCGCGATCCTGGACCACGAGGCCGGAGTGACCGAGGACGAGCGCGACCGCCGCTCCGCCGTCACGCGCCTTCACTACGACCGGAGCCAACGGATACCCCTCAAGTCGGAGGGCATGGCCCTGTGGGTCGATGCGGTGCTGGAGGCCTACGAGAACGAGCGGGCCGCGCTGGCCGCGCTGCCGGCACCGGTCACGAGGGAACGCACGAAGCGAGGCCCCGGGAGGGCTCAGCCAACCGCCCCCTGACCCTGCCGGGCGCGTCGTTCAGGTCCCAGCTTGCGGGCGAGATCCGCTGGCTTGCCCGCCCGCACGAAACCCCGGCTGACCTGTCGGTCCACGGCCGCGAGCTCCTGGAGGGCATCGCCCAGGGCCCGGCGCAGGGCATCCCGCGCGTCACCGTCGCAGGCATCCAGATAGGCGCGTTCCATCTCGTCCACGACTGTCTCCATCGATTCGCTCATGAGAACGAATGAAGAACAAACGAGGCCGGGAGTCGATCCCAAATTGAGGCCAGGGATTTCTTTACCCTGCGCAAACGTCGCGCTTGCCCACCTCTCGGCGAGCTGCGATCGTCCAGATTCACCCCGCCCCCGAGGCCTCCCCCATGTCGCGAAAAACCCGGGCATTCGCCCCCCTTCCCGTCACCTGAGGAGGACCTGAGCGCGCGCGCCGGCCTCCATTTTATGGAGGCCGTCATGGCCAACTTCATCACTGCGGACACCCATTTCGGGCATGCCTCAATTCTTCATGGTCTGCGCCCTGGGTTCGCCAGTATAGAGGAGCACGATGCGATGCTCATCGAGGCCTGGAACTCGACCGTCCAGCCCGGGGACACGGTCTACCATCTCGGCGATTTCGCGCTCTCGACGCCCGAGTATGCCGGCAAGATTTTCCGGAGATTGAACGGCCGCAAGATCCTCATCGCCGGGAATCATGACCGCAAGAATCGCAAGCTCGGTTGGGCGGAGCAGCACGACGGGATCAGGGAGATCTCCGTCGAGGACCGCCACGTCGTGCTCTGCCACTACCCCATGCGTTCGTGGCCGCGTGCCTATCGGGGGTCGCTCCACCTCTTCGGGCACACGCATGGGCTCTTGCCCGGCACGACCCAGTCACAGGATGTCGGGGTCGACGTGTGGTCGTACCGCCCGGTGACCCTCAGCCAGATCCTCGAACGCATGGCCGCGAGTGACACGCAGCCGGAGGAACGCGTCCTCACACGGTGACAGCTACACACAGATGCCCTCTAGCCCCTCCAGGGCCTCCTCGTCCTCGGCGGTCAGGTCGAGGGGGGCTGGCTCGGGAGGGAGCCAGGCCAGGTGCCTGTCCGCTGGCGTCTTGCCATGCCAGGTGGGCACGACCACAGTCGCATCGTAGATCGCCCAAAATCGACGGAGCGCCACTTTCGCACTGCCGCCCTGCACGAGAAATTCGATTTCACCGCTCGGACCGGGCACGTATGACCAGGCAAACCAGCCCTCCGTCGGCGGCCGGTCGCGATGTCGTTTCGAGATCCAGGAACCCCTTGCGAGCCATACGCCGTCACTGCCCTCCTGGGGACCGACGGCCGACATCGGATAGATCGTGCTCGACGGCGGGGGGTGATGCAGGCCCCGGCGGACAATGACGGTAAGGAACCCCGGGCCGGGGACGATGCAAATGATGTCGGGCCACACACACGCGTCGCCGGGCATGTGATGCCTGCCGCTTTCAATGACGTACCGCAGAGGCCGGCCGAGCCATCTCGACAAACCGGGGAGTGCGAGCCTGCAAATTAAATTCAGGCGCCGCTCCGGCCCTTCCAGCGGGCGTGTCAGTGAATGCCGCTCCCGCCATGGACAGTTCTGTATACCATGGTAGAATGTCATAGGATACAAACGTACAAATTCACTTCTCAATGTAGTTATACGTACTCGCAGACGATTGAATCGATGTCTCAGGCGACCCTTGGTCCAAGAATCGTCTTTATCAGATAATATAAAAGCAGATGCACGGACGAACTCGCGGTCCGCGATATCGAGGCCCGAGAACGCGTTTCGGCAAGCGTTTTGCCACTCCGCTTTCTTCTGAACCCTTGGTGGCGTCCAATATCTGGAAATGTATTTTGTGTAACTCGGGTCGTAAACATACGGATACATATTAGTCTTGGGCATGTGCGTTTGCGTTCCGCTTCAGAGCATGCCAGTTTTACGATCAAGCTCTGAACCAAGGCGGCTCCCTGGGCGCTCAAATGCGAGCGCCCAGGGTCATAGATGACTAACCCTGGGCGGCGTTGATGGGCCGCTGCAGGTCGGGGTCGGCCTTGTAATCGTAGCGTGCCCGGGTGCGGTGACGGGCATCGTAGAGTGCCCAAACGTCCCCCTCCTCACCCGTCCGCCCGTCACCCCCCAGGGCCGCAGCGATGGCGACCGCGGACGTCTCACCGGCACGGATGAGAGCGAGCGCCTCGTGGTAGCCGCTGCGGGGACCCGATGCTTCGCCCTCCGACCAATCACTGAGGCACTGCTTGTACGTCTCGAACTCGCGGGTCGAGAGCCTTGCCCAGCTCTCCTGGGCAATAGCCTGGAGGATGCGCTTCTCGTTGAGCGTCATGACAGAGGCCTTGCGGCCGCCCGGCAGGGTGTGGACATCCCTGGGGGCAAGGGTTGGGGCCTCAGAAACGTCGTCGGGCTCCTCGAATACGACCACCTTCACGGGCATCGCCCCAAGAGAATTGAACGCAGCGGCCGCAGGCCTGGCTTTCGGGACGATCTCGAAGCCGGCTTCAAACAAGCCTTCCATGATGACGGCGGCCCGGTACTCGTTCGAGCGGTTGTCGAAGCAGCGGTCGAGCGAGCCGCGAATGATGGCCTGCACGGGCCGGTGGTCGAAGGTCTTGATACGCATGATGCGTGGTCCTGTCGGTGAAAGGGCTGCGGGAAATGCGCCCCTAGCCGGGCGCCCAGGCCTCGAAATGCGGCGTCTAGATTCTGGTGGGTGCGCCCCGGGCTCCCGGCGGAAGCGGCGGCGGCGGCAGAGGCCGAGGCATCCCGGACGCGACCGGATCGGGGGACGGGCCATCCTCGGCAAGGAGATCGTCGAGGATCCCCACGACCACCGCACGCTCCTCGGGTGACCTGTTTGCGTCCAGGTCAACGCGTTCCTCGACGGGCTCGCCCGCGGCCTCGATCTCGCCGGCGAGGTGGAACAGGATGTTGCGGGCCATGTCGAGCAGGCGGGCATCTGCGTCATCCAGCGCAACCGCGAGATGCTCGCGCCGGATCTCCGGGAGCGCCGGGTCGTCGATCAGGGCCTGCGCGGCGGCCCGTGCCTGGGTCAGGCGGGCCCGGACCTGGGCGATCCCGAGGTTCTGCAGGTTCTCGATGAGATCGCACATCAGACCCCCCCCTCCCGGCGGCGGAGCAGCGTCCGGCCGCGGCGGTCGCCGGGCAGACCAAGTTGGCCGGCGCGCCGGTAGAGCGTCTCGGGAGTGACGCCCAATTCCAGGGCGGCTTGCGAGAGCGGGGCGTGCGCGAGGATTACCCTTCTCATTGTCTCGTAGTCGAGACGTGAGGGACGCCGCGGGATCCTGGTGCCGTTCCGGTACGCGCAGATGTGCACGGCCTGGATCGTGACGCCCAGGCGGTCCGCGACTTCTCGGACAGTCTCCCGTCCCTCACGCGCGCTCTCGACGTCTAAGAGCGTGACAACTGGCTGGCGTGGCTGGGATGTGAGCCCGAGCCCCCTGCAGTGCACCGCAATCGTCTTCTCGTCCCACCCCTCGACGCGGGCGATCTCGCGATAGGTCAGACCGTCGTTGAGGTACTCCTCGCACCGGGCTCGGGGGATCCTGCAGTAGCGCTTGGGTCCCCGGCGGCCGTCTCGACGTACCGGACCCTGCGCGAGAGCCCCAGCGCTCTCAGGACCTGACCGGCCGGCTCCCTCCGTCCGAGCAGGACGTCCGAAACGTGCTGCGGGGACAGCCCCGTCTGGCGTGCCCAGGCGTCCTGCGACCCCGCCCGGCGGCATGCCCCGCGAAGCAACAGCCTGACCTCCGCTTCCGTTAATTCCACCATCCATTTTGTCCTCCGCGAATCCGCCGAGAACATTATATCGCAACCCATACGAGAATTTCCAGGTCCACGTAAATTATGCCTTTGATGTTATACAACCTGGGCGATAGCTTTAGGCTAGATGCCATTTGAACAACAGTTTCAACAACACCGTGTTGTTCAAATCGTTGTCGAAATCGTCGTGCGGTGTTGTCGAAAGAGCCTCGACGGTTTCTGTTGCGATCCGAAATACGATTGCTACATTACTCAGATCCGCAGATTCGAGGATCGCTCATGCCCCACACGACGCCGCCCCACCCCTATGTGCAGCCGCCCGCTTGGTGGGGACTGGAGTGGCAGTCCGGGCAGCTGCACTACACGCGTGGCGGCATGCGGTACCGCAGCCGAGCCGTCCGGACGCCCGAGTGCCAGGAGGCGATGGCCGCGGGCGTGACTGATTTCTCAGCTCTCGGCCTCACGTGTGAGGGGCGTGACCTTTTGTTCTGGCAGGCGCCCGATCACGACCTGGACGCCGTCCAAATCGCAATCGACGGCATCCCGGCCCGGGTCGCCGCCAGGGAGGCGACCCGGGCCGCAGCGGCGGCCGCGGAACGGCAGAGGATCGCTGACCTTATCGACCGGGCACGGGACGAGGCGACGCGGTCCCTAAAAGATCGAAGGTGGTCTTGGGCCCGCCGGGTCGACGTCGATGAGGCTCAGGGCCTCCTCCAGCGCCCGGACCTGGACGTCGCCGACGCGATGCGACTGCTGTCCCTCGTCGAACGCGCGGGCAAGAACGTCGCGCGGTCCGAGGTCAAGTTAGCAACCGTGCACGAGGGGGAGCGGGCCCTGGCCGAGCGTCCCGAAGTGAGGTCCCTGGCTCTTGAAGGGGTCCGTCTCATTACCCGAGAGGACGCGGACTGGGCGACGACGCGCAACGATATTGGATGGTCGAAATCGACAACAATCGACGGGCACGTCCTCGACGCACTGCCGGAGCTCGACGTCGCTCAGGCGAGTCACGCGCTCCGGCTGCTCCGTGTGCACCACAAGCAACTGCCCCGGACGATGGTCGAGAGCATCTTCGCCACGGTCTGATTTGTCGATTGCGAGGCGACCCGGACAATCGAGATCGTCACCCCCCAGCACAGGACCACCGCCCATGAGCTTCCTCGCCCGTATCGCCGCCCTCGCCGCAGCCGCCATCGCCACCGTCTTCGCCCTCATCTTCGAGAGTGGCCGCTGGGTCCTCCGTGCGGTCCGGTCCGCGACGGGTGTCACGACCCCCGTCCTGCCCGCTACGGACGCGGCCGCGGCGTACCTCGATGCGCCTGCCCCTGCGGTTGCACCGGCTCCCTATCAGGGCCCCGCTCCCCGCCACCAGGTTGGCGTGCCTCTCGTTTCCTACGCCCGGCACCTCGTCGCTGGGGGGCCGGCCGCGGACACGTCCACCCTCCCCGAGCCCGTCCTGGCCTGGGCCCGGGGCCTGTCTCATGCCGAGCTCGTGACGCTCGCGGCATCGCTGCCGCACGAGGCTGAGGCCCACGTGTCGGGCACCCTGATCGACGGCCTGCCGTCCCTCACGGGACCCGCCCCCCGTGAAGTGGCCCCGGCCGCGAATGCGGATACATCCGCACCGGCTGCGGACACATCCGCAGAATGGACGTGGACGCGTCCGCTCTCGGACGACCCGGAAGACGTCGCCATCGCCGAGCTCGTAAATCTCGCGATGGAGAGGGACCGCCGCCGCAAGGTGGCCTGACCCCTGCCCCCTCAATGCGAAGGGCCCGCCGGTCATCCCGGCGGGCCCTTTTTTCGTGGTCCGCAAATGGTCCGCAAATAGGCCGAATCTGGCCCGCAGGGGAAAGGCACAACCCCCCCCACGGAATATTTCTCACTGACGGCGGGCGAGACGCAGGGCGCGGATTTCCGCTTGAGCCGCGGCGAGATCACGTGCGAGTTCCGCTTCCCGACGACGGGATGCCATGAGGGCCTGGCCCAGGCGGTGGACGGCGCTCTCCGCATCTGCGTCTGCCTGCGCCCAAGCCTGCGCCTCACGACGCGCACGCTGGCCCGCGACGAGAGCCACGCCGACCGCCATCATGCCGCTGTGCATGCCGTTGTGGAAGTTGTCGGTCTGCCTGCTCATCGTGGTCTCCCCGTCCGCCCAGGAACCCATAGATTCAGCTCCAGATCGCCCTGGCAAGACGATCGTCACGCCAGGGTTACCGTTTCCCTGGGCGTTGGTTGCCTGGGACGTGTCCGAGGATTGCTCAGGCAATAGGGGGGCGACGTACCCGTTACTCCTAGGCAATGCATCGAAAATCCAAGTGGACGCGGGCACCCGGTTTCGCGGCAGGCTCGTCGGTTTCACGCGGCGGTCCGAGCATGCCGGCATGCTGCAGGTAACCATCAAAATCGACCCCCCAGAACGCGACGAGCTCGGTCCGGCGGACATCCGAGCGGCGCTCGTGGACAGCGTGAACGCCCTGGCGGAGGCCGCCCGGCTTCACGTGACCGAAGCACTGCCCATCCACCTCGACAAGCCAACCCCATTCACGATGAAAGCGATCGGGGTGAGGAAGGCCCGCCCGGGGGGCCGGGACGTCGAGGCCGAGGTTGACGTCCTCCCGCTTCAGGCGCGGTACCTCGCCCTTGAGATATTCGGTGGGGTCCGGAAAGCCGGCGATTACGCGACGACCAAGCTCGGACCGTTGATCCCCGGGAAAGACGCTCCCCGGAATGCGTACGGAAACCTGCCCCGCGGATACGTCCAGCGCGTCATGCAGCAGCCCGGCGTGAGATGGGTGAAGCTCCGGCCGGACAAGCCCCCGGCCCTTATCCGACGGCGCAACGGCAAGACGCAGATCCTGGCGCTCATAGTCGAGGAGGCCCGGTACAAGCCGCGGTTGCCATTCTACGACCTCGTGGAGGAGGCCCTGTCCGGGGCCCCCGGGATCGTCTCGCGTCGCCTCGATGGACTGGGGAGCTAGGTCGGGAAAAGGGGGTGCATCCCCGCCCAAGAGGACATCTGAACGTTGACTGGGGGGCCTGTCCCGGCCCCATTATTGACCGACGTCGAGAACCACGTCTCGCCCTCGTCGCGCGTGGCCACGAACAGATAGAGCGCGTTGTTGGAATTCGGGATGCCCAACAGATTGTCGTGCGCCAGGTATATGAGCGTCCGGACGTCCTGGCTGCCGTCAGTGAGGATGACCACGTCGTGCTCGTCCACAAGGAGAGGCTGCGTGAAACCGAAGCGCTCGATTGCGGCTCCGATCTGGGAGATCTGACTGTCCGAGTGCGTACGCGCGTTGCGGTCGTAGCCGCGCAAGGTACGCACGGGTGCGGACTGGATCTCTGCGTACCTAAGACGGACGTCGGTGCGCACCCGTAACCCTCTGATCATCCAGGCGGTATGCGGGGTGCGTACCCAAAAATTTCCGGTGTATGCCGGGCCAGCCTACGGACCCGCGACTCCTGCTTTCGCCTCCCCCCAGGAGGGACCCACTCCACCCCCCCTATCTCGCCCTTTGTCACCGGCTGTCCGGGAAGGGGATGCCCTCCCGTCGCCCCCCTAGGAGGGGTCAGGGAGGGCGACGCAGTACGGACCAGCGCACGGGAGGGATCCTGCCCCGGGGCCGTGCAACGGACGATCCCAGGCCCTCCGAGGCCTCCGGGTACGCAGGGCATCGAAACCGCCAACGGGCATGCCCCTGCATGAAATCGTGCAGGGGTGAGGGACGGAGTGCGGATCATCCCTTGGGCATAGGGATGCCCTTGGGCTACGCCCCTGACCCGTCTTGAGGGGGCGCGAGACGAGCCACCAAGGCCGCACGTATCGCCTCCGTCTGAAGGGGCACGCCACCGCTATCGCGTCCCCGGAGACCCCGTAGGGCGAGGCGGAGGACCTCCCTGGCATCCACGACGCTAGCCACCAGGGGCTCCCCCGGTCGGTTCCCGACCGAGTTGGCGCAGGCCAGGAGAACGTCCCGAAGGGCGTCGACGATAGCCGCATCGAGTTGGCGAGGGTCAGGCGCGCCTGCCTCGCGAAGGGCCTGACGGGCGGCGCGTTTCCTCGCCCGGTCCGCATCACGACGGGTCGCCTTCGAGGCAGGGAGGGATGGGTTCAAGGGGATGCCGGCGGACATGCTCATAGGGTGCGCTCGACCCTGGCAAGCCACAACGAGAAACCCCGTCCTCCGTGGTGCGGGGGACGGGGTTTCGGGGGTTGAGGTGCAACGCCCGTCCCATGCGGAGACAGCTAAAAGATAGCGAATTCAGACGAATTGTACAAGGGGAGAAGCGACGTAACCTACGGTCCTGACAAGGAAAATGTCATCTCGGTTGGCTACCCCCCTGACAGCTTGGGAAGCTCTCCTGAGGCCTCCGGCCCCCGCAAGGTATAGGGTGACCCTAGAGGCTACGCCCCTATCCTACGAGGCTCTCCTAAGGCCTCCGGCCCCTATCCCTGAGGCTATCCTGAAGGCTACGCCCTGACCTCACTGAGGCATCCCCGAGGCCTCCGGCCCCTGACCGTGGAACCAGCTTTCCTCGGGCTACGCCCCCGCTTGAGGGAGGCTGTCTTGGGACCGATACGGTCGGGGACGATGTGCGTCGGGAAGGCACGAATTCCGGCTTCGTTCTCGTACGCACATACCGATTTCGCGATTGCACGAGCGTTAGCCTCTCGCCGCTCCCATGCCTCGAAAATCCCCTCACACCGCTCCTCAGACATCAAGATCCTCTCGGTCTTGATCTGGTACGCGATCATCGCCTCAAGCCTCTCCGCCGGGTCCCAGCGCAAGGGCCGAGGGGTAGGAGAAGCCACGGGCGAGACAGGAACGGAGACCGCCTCAGTCTTGACGACCTCAGGAGACGCGGAGGCGGAAGAACCCACGCAACACCCGGAACCAACCGCCCGCGCACCCCGCGCTCCCATATGTGGGGTGAATCCCCTCTTTCTTGAGGTCTGACAGGGGTTTATCTCGGCGCACGTCGCATCCATGACGTCGGCCATGATGGCGGTCACTCGGGGCCCCTTCGAGGCCTGCGTCACGAAAGAATCGTGCACCGGCAGCGCCGGTATGTTCTCCTTCTCGGACTTCTTGAGGACCTCGACGCACATCTCGCTCTCGATGTGCATCAGGCGGACCCCCATGTCGGCCCCGAGGAAATGGGCGATGGGCTCGTGCCGGTGCGTGACCGCTTTCATCAAGCCCTTCGTGTAGTCGAGGGAGTGCGGCCACTCGCCTGGGCTGTCCTCTTCCCGCTTCATGAGAGACAGGATGCCGCCGTAGGTCGTCCTCGTGTTCATGACGGTGAGGAGCGCCGCTTTGACGTGCCTCGGGTCGTACCCGTCCACGTCGTAGATTTCGCCGACGGGGACTTTCCCGGCCATGGCGTAGAGGAGCCTAGGGTGACAGGCGCTCCAGTCTTCCTCGAACGCCACCTCGCCATTGATGAGGAGCTCGATGCGTCGGGCCTGGGGGAGCTGCTGCCACCAGCCGTACAGGCGCCCGTGCATGTCCCACCGGCCGCGGCCGTAGATCCGGACCATGATGGGCGCTGGCGTGGGGCGAAGGCCAACCCAGCCGCCGGTCTTCTCGGACCGGGCGCGGACGTGCCCCGGCGTGTGGAGCCATCCGTCGCCCTCGGGCATCTCGATGCGGATGGCGCTGGCGGCCTCGTTGCGGGCTTCCATGACCTTGCGCAGGCGCCGGGTGTTGTCCGTGTCAGTGTACGCCATGCGCTCGCCGTCGACGTCCCGGAGCTCGATGACCTCCCTTGGCCCGACATGCTCGAAAGGGCAGTCGTTGAAGGCGGCGATGAGCCGGTCGGTAGCCCGCATGCGTGACTGCCAGCCGTGCGAGGCGGGCCCGGGGAGCGCACGCTCTTCTTCGATCAAGCCGAGGTCCAGGAGCTCCTGCACCGCCGCCTTGACCCGGTCGTACGTGTACGCGGTCCCTTCGTACCGGGACAGGGGCTCGTAGAACCTTTTTGACCGCGAGTATGAGACCCAGCCGCCCTGGCCCGCGAGGGCGGCGCGGACGAGGCTCGTCATTATAGAGTTCCGGGCCTCAAGGGCCCGGGGGTGGCCTATCAGGCTGACGCCGGCGGCGGCGATGAAGGCAGGCTTGGTCCTCCAATGGAAGTCCAAGGGGAAGTCATGCCCCTGGGGGGGGCGATTGGTTCGGGGGGGCATTTTATCCGCATGGTGTCGACCGTGCGCGGCCCGGCACCTCTGCGAGCCCGCACATTCGAAACGTGCCCCCAGCTTAGGCATTTAACCAGTGTTCACAGGGGCCTAGCCTTAACGCCTGAGGTTAACGCGAGACTTACCCTACCTCCTCCCATGTCTTGCCCATACGAAGTCCGTTTTCTCCCATGACACGCCCATGAGTTTCAGTCTGCCTTCACTCTGAGACCCAGGGTGTTCGGGTATGCCCTGGCGGTCATCCAGGAGCCTTGGCGGGGTATGCAAATAAATATGGGATGATGCCATGATCCTTGAGGGCTCCCATGGGAGGTCCATCAATCTCCACGGCTTACCCATGAACACCATCGGGGAAATACGAATCGAGCAAGCCGCCCAAGGAAGGGACCCCAAGGGGGGGGTGATTTCGACAGCTCATAAACCGGCCGTTGAAGCGTTCGATGGTCGCTAAGTCGTGACAAGACAGGCGATGCCGCCGCCCTGCAGGCATGGAAAAAGCCCGGCGAGCTTTACAGCTTGCCGGGCTTGCTCTTTTCAGTCGGCCGCCGCCGCCGCCGCCGCCGCGAGGCGGATCAGACGATTGCGCGCGTAGACTTCGCGTGCACGCTCAAGCTTCCTAGCCTTTGCGGCCTGCCGGGCTGCCTCTTTCTCGGCTTTGATCTGTTCTTCGACATTGGCGTAACTTAGCCCGTCGGGGTTGAACAGGTCGTCGGTAAAGCGGTCGCGCGGCCGTTGCACTGCGGGCTCACTTCCCATGCCCAGGGGTCCTCCTGGCCCGAATTTGGGCCTAGTTATGCTTTTCCGGCGCCTCCATGACCTGGATGAAACTTCGCCCTATGTATCAGATGCATCTAAAGAGCTTATGTCAGGTAACGTGTAAAAATCTATTGTTTTCTTTATGAGGTGCTAACCTTGTCATCTAGTCGCAGGCGGCGGCGCCCTGGTGGGGGCACGTAGTTAGGTTGGCAAACAAGGGTTAGAACGGCTTGTCTCAATATGGTGGAAAAAGTGCAACTATAGACCGACATAACTTTAGATTAGCTCTGTTCCTCTTCTGATCTGGATAAAATTAATCGAGATGTAAATGATTGACACCGAATTATTTGGCGTTAAGCTATCTGAGGTCGTGTGAGGTTGATTTTTGTTATATTGGCGCCACCATTCGTCGATGCTTTCGCGCTAATCCGTCAACGACAGGAACCACTAGGCGTTCAGACATTCTCCCCGTGGGCGGCCGTTGAACAACTCGATATAGGCGGTGTCGGTTGGCTTGCTCGGTAGGGCGGTTGATCTCGAATCCCTTCAGGTGAGAAAGGTGATGTGCCTTCAACCTGCCTGCTGCTCCAAAGCGGTATCAGCGCGGACAGAATGGCGTCTCCGTGCTAAGTGATGCCGGCAGCGACGCTCTCCGCCATGCAGACACCGCAGGTTTGCGCTTCATCCAGCCAGTGATCGAACCCTGTGACATCTGATTTTATCGACGGCTGCTAGAAACAGTGGCTCGGGACGATCTGGCAGAACAAGCGGCTGAGATCGATGACCCTGGCTACATCAGTATGCGCCCAGGTCAGCCGCCGACGTCAATAAAGGGTGTATGTTGGCGTCGACAGGCGGTTCTGACGATTCCATAGTGTGGGCACACGGCTCTTTGAAACTGGCCCTTAACCGCCCCCGCCGAGGATGCAGCACCATACCCTTCCGCCATTCGTGCGGGCACATCCAGACGACTTACAGACCTCGGTCGCCGTCCCCCTTCACCATCATCACCAACTGCCGGCTGCGGCGATGCGACCGACGTTCCAAAAACGAGCCTCCTGCCCGCCACGTAGGAGCCTCCCCAAAATTCACGGCGCGCAAATCGAGTGCAAGCCTACCTAGCGGAGGGCGGACCTTTACTCATGATCGTCGTCGCGGCTCTAAGGTTAAAGGGTGCCGTCATGGCGTGGCCCGACCTGATCGTGGCGGCGGTGATGGCCGAGATCTTCGTGACTTCCTCAATCCAAATTCTTCAGCAGGCCTGGACCGAGCACCAGAGAGACGCCGTCGCGACGCTCCCCGCACCGGCCAAGTGAGCCCCGGTCAAACCCGTTGAATGTCGAAGACCGCTACAGGACGACCATGACGACGAACGACGCACACGCCGGTCACGACCACGGGTCGCATGACCATGAGGCCCATGCGACCCATGACCATCCCGGGCATTCCCACGCCCCGGCGAGCTTCGGGAAGGCGTTCGCAATTGGCATCGCCCTCAATGTGGGCTTCGTCGCCATCGAGGCCACTTATGGGGTGCTGGCGAACTCGATGGCCCTGCTGGCCGATGCCGGACACAACCTCTCGGACGTGCTCGGTCTCGTCGTGGCGTGGATCGCGACGGTGCTGGCCAAGCGCGCCCCGAGCGCGCGGTACACCTACGGGATGAAGGGCTCCTCGATCCTGGCGGCCCTGTTCAACGCGGTGTTCCTGCTGGTGGCCGTTGGCGCCATCGCCTGGGAGGCGATCCAGCGCTTCGGCGAGCCCGCCCCGGTCGCCGGCAAGACCGTGATGATCGTCGCGGCGGTCGGCATCCTGGTGAACGGCATCACCGCCTGGCTGTTCGCCTCTGGTGCCAAGGGGGACATCAACATCAAGGGCGCGTTCCTGCACATGGTCGCCGACGCCGCCGTCTCGGCCGGGGTGGTCATTGCCGGCCTCGTGATCCTCTACACCGGATGGACCTGGCTCGATCCCGTCGTCAGCCTCGCCATCGTCTTCATTATCGTCTGGAGCACCTGGGGCCTCCTGCGCGACAGCCTCACGCTATCCCTCGCCGCCGTCCCGCCGGGCATCGACCCCGACGCCGTCCGCAGCCACCTCGAAGGACTTCCGGGGGTCGCGTCACTCCACGACCTGCATATCTGGGCGATGAGCACCACGGAGACATGCCTTACCGCCCATCTCCTAATGCCTGGCGGCCGGCCCGACGACGAGTTCCTCATGAAAACGGCCGTCGGCATCAAGGAACGGTTCGGCATCGGCCACACCACCCTGCAGGTGGAGACCAGCAGCGACACCGCCTGCATCCTCGCACCCGCCCACGTCGTTTGACCGGCATCGGGTGTATGAATGCCCCCGCGGACGGAACGGTGACGCCCATTGCAGGACGGAGGAATCGTTGATCCACGAAAACGGGGGCAACGCGGGTTCCGATGGTTCGGAACACGTCCTCCTCGTCGAGGATGACGACGGCCTGCGTCTGCTGGTCACCCGCCTTCTCCGCGAGGCGGGCTATCGTGTCACCGGTTGCAGAAGCGCCATTGAATTCTGGCGCCTCCTGCCTGCCGGTGGCGTCGACCTCGTCCTGCTTGACGTGATGCTGCCCGGGGCCTCGGGCCTTGACCTGCTCCGGGCGTTGCGCGCGAGGAGCACGGTGCCGGTGATCATGGTCAGCGCCCGCAACGAGGAGGCCGACCGGGTGCTTGGGTTGGAACTTGGGGCCGACGACTACGTGGCCAAGCCCTTCGGCCGGCCCGAGCTCCTGGCCCGTGTCCGTGCCGTCTTGCGCCGCGCCTCCATGGCACCCTCGTCGCCCTCGTCCCCGGTATCCGAGGTGCTCTCCTTCTCAGGCTGGAGGCTCGACATGCGCAGCCGCTCGCTCGTCGATCCCGAGGGGGCGGCCGTCGACCTCTCCGGCGCCGAGTACGACCTCCTCCTCGTCTTCCTCGAACACCCGGGGCGCGTGCTGGGCCGGGAGATGATCCTCGAACTGTCCCGTGCCAGGCTCGGGTCCCCCACGGATCGCAGCGTCGACACCCTGGTGAGCCGCCTGCGGCGCAAGCTCGAACCGCCCGAGGGCCTGCCTCCGGTCATCAAGACCGTGCGCGGGGCCGGCTACATGCTCGCCTCGAAGGTTGAGCGCGCTTGAGACGCCTGGCACCCTTGGCCCGCAGCCTGGAAGCCCGAACGGTCGCAGTCCTGCTCCTGGCCATCCTCGCCGTCCACGGCGGGGCACTGCTTCTCTATCGGCAATCCGCGACCGCCGCGGCGGACGATGCGTTCGCGCGGCAGGTCGCCAACCAGCTTACCCTGGCGCGCGAGGCGGTGCTCCGCCGCCCACAGACCGAACGCGACGCCGAGGCGAAGGCCCTGTCGTCCGCGCATTTCGAGCTGGGATGGTCGCCGACCTCGACCCTGCTCCCTGACAGGGCCGGCGACCCGGCGATGTGGTCGCTCAGGTCCCGGATGATCGCGTCGGAGCCGAGCCTCGAACCCGGTCTCGCACTCGCGATGGACAGTGGCCACGAGGCCCTTCATCAGGAGGACCTGGGCGGTGCGCTCGCCCTGGCGGACGGGAGTTTTTTGACCTTCCGCTCGGCCCATGCACCCGGCCTCGCACGGCTCGGATCGTGGGCCTACCTCGCGACGGCGATGGCCATCCTCGTCGGTGTCGCCGCCGTCGTTCTGATGCACCGGATCGCGGGACCGTTGCGCGACCTCACCCGCGCTACGGCCGAAATCGGGCACGGAAAGGTGGTCCCCGTGAGGGAAGCCGGCCCCGACGAGACCCGCGATATCGCCCGGGCCCTCAACGCGATGCAGGACCGCATCCATCGGCTGGTGACGGAACGGACCCAGGCCCTGGCGGCCGTCTCCCACGACCTGCGCACCCCCATCGCGCGGCTTCGCCTCCGCCTCGACGGGCTGCCCGAGGGCGGCGAGATCCGGGCGATGGGCTCGGACCTCGACGACATGCAGGCGATGGTCGATTCGACCCTGGCGTACCTTCGGGGCGACGCGGACCCGGAGCCGCGCCAGGTTGCCAACGTCGCGAGCGTCCTCATGAGCATCGCCGACACGTCCTCGGACGCTGGCCGCGAGGTCGCCTATGCGGGCCCTGGCCGCGCACTCGCGACGGTGCGCCCAGTTGCGCTGCGACGCGCGCTCGACAACGTCGTCGACAACGCCGTGCGTTACGGGACCCGCGCCTTTATTTCGCTCGACGTGGAGCCGGAAGAGCTGGTGCTCACCGTCGAGGACGATGGTCCAGGCATCCCGCCTGAAGAGGTCGCCCGCGCCTTCGAGCCGTTCACCCGCCTCGAAGCGTCGCGGAACCGCAACACCGGCGGCACCGGCCTCGGCCTGACCATCGCGCGCCGGATCGTCGAGGCGGAGGGAGGCGGCATCGCCCTATCCAATCGGTCGGGAGGCGGCCTTCGGGTCCGGATCTCCCTGCCGCGCGCCGGTCGCTGACACACTTCGTCACGAACCAGGCGTCCGGGTGTAAAACAGGGTCGCTATCTCAGGTCTCGAAGCGGCCGCACCGGCTGCCGAACCCCAGGGATCAGAATTATGAAGCGTACCATCGCCGCCCTTCTCACCCTCGGCCTACTAGCAGGCCTCTCGGCTCCCGCCTACGCCGCCGAGGACGGGCATGGGAACGCGAACAATCCCGAGCGCTCCGTGCCGAACACCGGCGGCGTGGCCGGTGGCCCGGCCCATCGCGACGACCCGCGCGAGAGCGAGGCCCGCGAGGTCGGCAAGGACGGCAAGCCCGTCCATTCCGACAAGGATGGGCACGCCCACGGTCACTCCCACGGCAAGAAGTGAGCGGACGACGCTGACCTCGGAAGGCCGGGAGGATGCACCGATGCGTACGCTTCCCCTCCTGGTCGTCTTCGCCTTCCTTGCCGTCGGCATAGGCTACGCCCTTGGCGGGGGATGACCGGTCCGCTCCCGCCCGACGGCTTCACGGTACGGTAGTGCCCTCCTCGGTACCGTGAACCGCCCGCCTCGGCCTCGTGCCGGGGCGGGCACCCCTCCCGTGGTCCTTCCAGTCTCCGCCCGACCACGAAGAGCTGTTGCGCTTCCATGCCGTAACCCGCGTGGGTGCCGCCCTGCAGGATCGTCGTTTCGCGCACACGATCCCGCGTCGCACGAACTCCCTTGCCAAATATTCCCGAATTTCACCGGGAGCATTCGGATCGGTTTTCTCGATCCGTACGTTCCTGCGCAGTATTCGAGAGAGGGAGCCTCAACATGAAGACCAAGTTCGGAGCCATCGCCGCCATCGTGACCCTGGCCTTTTCGCCGGTCGCGGCCCTTGCGCAGCACATCGATGTCGGCCCGGGCGGCGTCAGGGTCCATGGCGACGGTCATGGTGAGCGCCACGGCGAGGGGCATCACGGGGACCGCCATGAACACCGCGAGGTCGTGCGCGAGCATCACCACCATGACGACCACCACGATGACCATCACGGCGGCGAGCGTCGCACGACGATCATCGAGCGTCACTGAGTTCTGCCGATCCGGGATCTCGTGAACCTGTTTCACGGCGTCCCGGATATCTTCATCCACGCTTCCATGAACGGCTGTTTCAGGCTTCGTTCAACTCGGCGCGCCCATCTTGAGGCATACCCCTTTGAGGAACGAGCCATGCGAGTTCGCATTCCAGCCTTGGTCGCCGTCGGCCTGATCCTGGCCCCGGCCGCCGCGTCCGCCCAATACTATGGCGGCGACTTCGACCGGCGCGGCGGGGACGTCCACGTCGACCGCTACCATCATGGCGACCACGATGATGTCGTCATCCACCGTCCGCATCGGGATTACGGCGACCGGGCGTTCTATGGGGAACGTCGGTACTACGGCGAGCGCCGGCACCACCACCATCACCACGACGACTATTAAGGTTCGACCCTGCCAAAGGGCCATCCGGCATGTACGGGTGGCCCTGAATCGTTCATAAGGCGACCATGACCACGGGACCTCGGATCAGGGCCTACGAGACGATGCGCGGCTGGTGGGCGACCACCGTGCGAGTGCTCTCGCTCGTCTTGGTCCTGGCGCTCGTCGTCCCGGGCGCGATCCATTCCGCCGAGGCCCACCGGTCCGTTGGTCACGAACTGTCCGTGTCCGCACCAACCCTGGCAGCCGCCGTCGATCACTCCGATGCCTGCCCCGCCTGCCATGCCACCTGCGGCTGCCATCAGGCACTCAGCGTCGACGGGACGCCGGCCCTACCGCCCCGCGGGACGGGGCGTGCCTCCTACGCGACCGTGACCACACCCATCGGATCGGTCTCGCCCGACCGCCAACCCAGGCCGCCTCGCGCCTGAGGCGACGCCGCCACGTCCGTGGCGCGTCCCGGCCGGCCCCACACGGGTCACGGCTGCCTCTAATTCGCGAAATACCCAGTACGGGACCGTTTCCCGCCGCCTAAGCGGCCGTGCGACGTCCCGGTCGGAACCCGGCCCATTCCCATGCGTGCATTCCTTTCCGTGGCTTTCCTGGCCATCGGCATCGTCATCGGCGGTGCCTTCCCCCGTGTGTCCGAGGTCGTGCAGGGCGCCCTCGCGGCCGCCGGCCTCACGAACGCCCGGGCGACGCCCCCAACCAATGCGGCCGTTACCAGGCCGGTGACACCCGCAGCCGACGATGGGCACGGTCACGGCGACCATGGCCACGAGCATGCCGACGGCGAGCCCAAGCCTTCCGGCGAGCACAAGCACTCCGAGGGAGAGGCCAAGCCCGAAGCCGGTGGCCACAAGCACGCCGAGGGCGAGGCGAACGGCCACGACGAGGAGGGCGAGGGCAAGATCAAGATGACGGCCGAGCAGGCCGCCGAGCAGGACATCGAGCTGGCGATGGTCGAGGGCGGGATTCTCTCGCGCCATTTGCTGGTGCCCGGCACCATCGCGCAGGACGCCGACCGGATCGCACGCGTTCCCGTGCGGGTCGTCGGCACCGTGTCCGAAATGCGCAAGCGCCTCGGCGAGGAGGTCGCCAAGGGCGAGGTCGTGGCCGTACTCGACAGCCGCGAGGTCGCCGAGGCCAAGAGCGACTTCCTCACCGCGACGGTCAAGGCTGACCTGGAGAAGACGAACTTCGACCGCCAGCAGGCCCTCTGGGACAAGCGGATCTCCGCGGAATCGGCATTCCTGAACGCGAAGGCCGCCTACTCGGAGGCGACGCTCAGGGTCGATCTCGCGCGCCAGAAGCTGTCGGCCCTTGGCCTGAACGCCGCCGAGGTGGCGACGTCCGCCAGGAAGGACGAGACCACGCCGAACCTGTCGAGCCTACGCCGCTACGAATTGAAGTCACCCCTCGCCGGGCGGGTGGTCGAGCGCAAGGTCGACGTCGGCACCGCCGTGGGCAAGGAAGGCGACCCGGCCGACGTCTACACGGTCGCCGACCTGTCCTCGGTGTGGATCGAGCTCGCGGTTCCGACCACCGAACTCTCGAAGGTCCGCGAGGGTGCCAAGGTGACCATCGTCGGCGACGCCGCCGCCCGCGGCGAGGGCAAGGTGGTGTTCGTCAGTCCCATCCTCAACCCGGAGACGCGCTCGGCTCGGGTCATCGTCGCCCTGCCGAACAAGGACATGGCCTGGCGGCCCGGCACCTTCGTCACCACCGAGGTCGAGATCGCCCAGGACAAGGTCAAGGTGCGGCTGCCCAAGTCCGCCATCCAGACCATCGGCGGCGAGAAGGTCGCCTTCGTGCGGACCCCGGAGGGCTTCGAGCGCCGGGACGTGACTCTCGGCAGGGCCGACGATGACGCCTTCGAGATCCTTACCGGCCTCAATCCCGGGGAAGAGGTCGCTGTGGCCAACTCCTTTGTCCTGAAGGCCGAGCTCGGCAAGGCCGAAGCCGACCACGCGCACTGAGGGCGGCCATCATGATCTCGAAGATCCTCGACTTCTCTGTCCACCAGCGCTGGCTCGTGGTGCTTCTGTCGCTGCTGGCGGCAGGGTTCGGTGTGTTCTCGCTGACCAAGCTCCCCATCGACGCGGTGCCAGACATCACCAACAACCAAGTCCAGATCAACACCACGGCGCCCTCGTTGTCGCCGGTCGATATCGAAAAAATCATCACGTATCAGGTCGAGACGGCACTCGCGGGCATCAAGGGGCTGGAATACACCCGCTCGCTCTCACGAAACGGGTTCTCCCAGGTCACTGCCGTCTTCTCCGAGACGACGGACATCTACTTCGCCCGCCAACAGGTTGCTGAGCGCCTTCAGGAGGCTGAGGCGGCGATGCCGTCCGGGGTTGAGCCGCGCATGGGGCCAATCTCGACCGGGCTCGGCGAGATCTACATGTGGTCGGTGCACTACGCGAAGCCCGGGGAGCGCAAGGTCTCGCCCGTCGGTAAGCCCGGCTGGCAGTCGGACGAAAGCTATCTTACCCCCGAGGGCCAGAGGCTGAGGACAGAGCTCGAACGCACAGCCTATCTGCGCACGGTCCAGGACTGGATCATCCGTCCCCAGGTGAAGACCGTGCGGGGCGTGGCCGGCGTCGACGGCATCGGCGGCTTCGAGAAGCAGTACCATGTCCAGCCCGATCCAATGAGGCTGACCGCCCTCGACCTGTCATTCGCCGACATCGGCCGTGCGCTGGAAGCCAACAACGCCAACCAGGGTGCGCGCTACCTGGAGGACAACGGCGAGGGCTACGTCGTGCGCGCCGCTGGCCGCCTGGAGACCATGGAGGACATCGGTTCGGTCGTCGTGACCACGCGCGGCGGCGTGCCGGTGCGTATCTCCGACATCGCTGAGGTCCGTATCGGGCGCGACCTGCGCACCGGCTCGGGCAGCGAGGACGGGCAGGAAGTTGTCATCGGCACCGCACTGATGCTCATCGGCGAGAACAGCCGCACCGTGGCCGCCGCCGTCGATGCACGCATGACCGAGATCCGGCGCACGCTCCCGCCGGGTATCGAGGTCCAGACGGTCCTCAATCGCACCGTCCTCGTCGAGGCCACCATCCGGACGGTGGCGAAGAACCTAGCCGAGGGCGCCGCCCTCGTCGTCGTCGTCCTGTTCCTATTGCTGGGCAACATCCGCGCAGCCATCGTCACGGCGCTGGTCATCCCGGTGGCGATGCTGATGACCATGACCGGCATGGTCCAGGGCCGCATCAGCGCTAACCTGATGAGCCTCGGTGCCCTCGACTTCGGCCTCATCGTCGATGGGGCCGTCATCATCACCGAGAACGCCCTGCGCCACCTCGCCGAGAGACAGGCGGAGCTCGGGCGCAAGCTCGAACTGGAGGAGCGCCTCGCTACCGTACGGGCCTCGGCCGAGGAGATGATCAAGCCGAGCCTCTACGGGCAGGCCATCATCATCCTCGTCTACGTGCCGCTCCTGACTTTCACCGGGGTCGAGGGCAAGATGTTCGAGCCGATGGCGCTCACCGTCATCATCGCTCTGGTCGCGGCCTTCGTCCTGTCGCTCACCTTCGTGCCGGCGATGATCGCCATCGTCATCACTGGCCGGGTCACCGAGACCGACAACCTCTTCGTCCGGGCGATCAAGGCTGCCTACCGTCCGGTCCTCGGGGCCGCCCTACGCGTGCCCATGCTGTTCGTCGCGGCCGCGCTCGTACTCCTTGTCGGCGCCGGCTTCCTGTTCAAGGGGCTGGGGCAGGAGTTCATTCCGCAACTTGACGAGAAGAGCATCGCGCTAAACGCCCAACGCATCCCGTCGACCTCCCTGACGCAGTCGCAGGCGATGCAGTTGAAGGTGGAGCAGGCCATCAGCCGATTCCCCCAGGTCGCCTACGTCTTCTCGAAGACCGGCACCGCGGAGGTCGCCTCTGACCCGATGCCGCCGAGCTCGTCCGACACCTTCGTCATCCTGAAGCCGCAGGAGGAATGGCCCGACCCGGACCTGTCCAAGGCCGAGTTGCAGGAGCAGATCGAAAAGGCCCTCGGGGCGCTCGCTGGCAACGTCTACGAGTTCTCCCAGCCGATCCAGCTTCGCTTCAATGAGCTGCTGGCCGGCACCCGCGGCGACCTTGCGGTTAAGGTGTTCGGCGAGGAGTTCGAGCCGATGCTCAAGGCCGCAAACCAGGTCGCTACGATCCTGCGCGGGACCGAGGGCGCCGACGACGTCAAGGTCGAGCAGACTGCTGGCTTGCCGTTCCTAGAAATCAAGATCAACAAGACCGAGGCCGCACGCCTCGGCCTGAGCACATCGGCCATCCAGGAGGTCGTCGGCGCGGCTATTGGCGGCCGCGAGGCCGGAATGGTGTTCGAGGGCGACCGGCGCTTCCCCATCGTGGTGCGCCTGAACGACAAGGTGCGAGAGGATCGTGAGGCCCTAGAGAACATCCCGATCCCGCTGCTTCCCGGGCTCAACGGTCGAGCATCCTCCGTACTGCTGAAGCAGGTCGCCAGCTTCTCGGTAACAGAGGGCCCCAACCAGATCTCGCGCGAGAACGGCCGGCGCCGAGTCGTAGTCACTGCCAACGTGCGCGGCCGCGACATCGGCTCGCTCGTGGCCGAGGCCCAGGCCAAGGTGGCGTCTGGGGTCTCGCTCCCGGCCGGCTACTACGTCACTTGGGGTGGCCAGTTTGAGAACCTGGCCTCGGCGCGCCAGCGCCTGATGGTGGTGGTGCCGGTCTGCTTCTTCCTGATCTTCCTGCTGCTGTTCTCGGCCCTGAACTCGGCCCGGGACGCTCTCCTGGTGTTCAGCGCCGTGCCCCTGGCGCTCACCGGTGGCATCGCGGCCCTATGGCTGCGGGGCATGCCGTTCTCGGTGCCCGCGGCCGTTGGCTTTATCGCCCTGTCCGGGGTGGCGGTGCTCAACGGCCTCGTGATGCTGACCTACATCAAGCAGCTCATCGCCGATGGGCGTCCGCAGCGTGAGGCTATCCTGGAGGGCGCCATGACCCGGCTTCGTCCGGTGGCAATGACCGCCCTAGTGGCGTCCCTCGGGTTCGTGCCGATGGCGCTGGCGACCGAGACCGGTGCCGAGATCCAGCGTCCGCTGGCGACCGTCGTCATCGGCGGCCTTATCTCGGCGACCCTGCTGACCCTCGTCGTCCTGCCGGCCCTCTACGCCAAGTTCGCAGGGAAGATCGTCGTAAGGAAGGATCGGCCCATGCCGGTCCAACCGCACCTCCGGGCCGCCGAGTAGGAGGGCCGGATGAGTAAGAAGTTAGGTCGAGCCACGGCTCACTGGGGCGCTAAGGGTGGGCGTCGCAGACGCCACGTCAGGACGCATGTCCGTAAAGCGGCCCGGCATACGTTCTGGCTCGTGATGCTGGGCGTCCCGGCCTGCGTGTACCTTCTTTACTGCCTCTGCCACATCGGTGGGGAGCCGCATTTCCACCTGACCCCAACGAACCTCAGGCATCCTTAGGACAGCTCCCCGTGGGGGGACAACGCCTCGATGATGCGGCAGTCGGCGACCGACCCGCATCCGCATTGACCAATAACGTCGCGCAGTTCGTGGGCAAGCCGGGTTAGGTCGGAGAGTTTGCGCTCGACCTCCGCCAGGTGCGCGCGGGCGATGGTATCGACTTCGGTGCAGGAACGCTTGCGGTCGTCGGCTAAAGCGAGAAGCTCCCTGACCTGGTCCAGCGTGAAGCCAAGGTCCCGTCCACGTCTGATGAAGCCCAGACGACGCAGGTGCTCGGTACCGTAGAGGCGGTAATTGCCCGCCGACCGCGCCGGCGCCGGCAAAAGGTTGACCTTCTCGTACCAGCGGATTGTCTCAACGCTGGTGTTCGTCGCCGCCGCCAAATCGCCGATGGTCATGGAGGATGTGTGCGCCATGGCCTTGACCCTGTAGTTGCTACAGGGCGCATGTAGGTTCTCCGACCCGTCGGCACGAGGCCCAGGTCGACGGAGCTTGCCATGTCAGGGCCAGGAACCATGGGTGCGGTCCCCGCCGGTACCGCACTGCGCTACCGCGTTAAGGGCATGGACTGCCCGAGCTGCGCGACCAAGATCGAGACGGCCGTGACGCGCCTGCCCGGCGTCGGGGGCGTGCGGGTTAACTACACGGCCCAGGTCCTCGACCTTGTGCTCGACGAGGCTGCCACACCCCGAGCGGACCTGGAGGAGCGGATCACTGGTCTCGGCTACGGCGTCGCCACCCTGCCCACGGCCGCCGACCTCGCCCGTGCGCACGTCACCGGAGCGGACATCCCCGCCATTGAGGACGAGGAGGCGGAGCCGTCCGTCTGGCGCAGTCGCAAGGGCCTGCTGGCTCTGGCCATCGCCGGCCTGTTCGCTGCCGGCTTCCTCCTCGATCAGGTCCAACCGGGCCTAGCCGGTGAGTACGCCTACTGGCCCGGCGCGCTCCTTGGGCTCGCCTTCTACGGACGCCGGGCCATCGCCGCCGCGCGCAACGGCTCGCCGTTCTCCATCGAGATGCTGATGTCGGTCGCGACCGTCGGAGCTCTGGCCATCCATGCCGCCGAGGAAGCCGCGGTCGTGGTCCTGCTGTTCACCGTCGGCGAGATGCTCGAAGGCTTCGCGGCCGGCCGATCCCGCGCCGGCATCAAGGCGCTCGTGGGCCTGGTGCCGAAGACGGCGCGTTTGATCGAGGAGGACGGCGTCGTGCGCGAGGTGCCGGCCGCCTCCCTGGTGATCGGCCAAACCGTGCTGGTGCGCCCGGGTGACCGCGTCCCTGCGGACGGCGAGGTCACGGACGGCACGTCGAGCCTTGACGAGTCCCCGATCACGGGGGAATCGGTGCCCCGGCCAAAGGAGGTCGGGGACGCCGTCTATGCCGGCAGCGTCAATGCGGACGGGGCCCTGCAGGTCAGGGTCACCCGGATGCCGTCGGACAACACCGTCGCCCGCATTCTGCACATGGTGGAGGAGGCGCAGGCTTCGAAGTCGCCGACCGCCCGGTTCATCGACCGCTTCAGCGCCGTCTACACCCCGGTCGCCTTCGCGGTCGCCGCGCTGGCGGCGCTTGGCCCGCCGCTGCTGCTCGGCGCCGACTGGGGCACCTGGATCTATCGCGGACTGGCGTTGCTCCTCATCGCCTGCCCCTGCGCCCTCGTGCTCTCGACCCCGGCCGCCATCGCCTCGGGTCTTGCCGCCGGAGCGCGGCGGGGACTGCTGGTGAAGGGCGGCGCCGCCCTGGAGACCATCGGACGGGTGCGTACCGTCGCGTTCGACAAGACGGGGACGCTCACGGCAGGGCGTCCAAGGGTCACCGACGTCCTCCCATTTGCCCCGGACATGACGGATCGCACCCTGCTCGGGCTCGCGGCGACGGTGGAGGCCGGATCGAGCCACCCCATCGCTCGTGCGATCCTCGAACGTACGGAGGCCGACGCCATCCCCCTGCGCCCCGTACGCGATGCCCGTGCGGTTCCCGGCAAGGCCGTCCAGGCCACGGTCGCCGGTCGCACGGTCGCGGTGGCATCCCCGCGCCACGCCGCGACGCTGGCCAGCCTCTCGCCGGAAGCGGAAGCGACGGTGCAGGCCCTTGAGGAAGCCGGCAAGACCGCCGTCGTCGTGGTTCGGGACGGAGAGGCGCTCGGCGTCGTGGCGGTCCGGGACGAGCCCAGACAGGATGCGGCCGCCGGCGTCGCGGCCCTGCGCCGGCTTGGGGTCGAATGCGTGATGCTGACCGGCGACAACCGGCGCACCGGCGAGGCCATCGCCAAGGGCCTGGGACTATCGGTCCGGGCCGACCTGCTGCCGGCCGACAAGCTCGCCGAGATCGGCGCGTTGAAGGAGGTCGGCCCGGTCGCTATGGTCGGCGACGGCATCAACGACGCCCCCGCGCTCGCCTCCGCCAGCGTCGGCATTGCCATGGGCGGCGGCACAGACGCGGCACTGGAGACGGCTGACGCGGCCATCCTCAACGACCGGGTATCGGACGTGGCCGCCCTCGTGGCGCTGTCCCGGGCGACGCTCGGCAACATCCACCAAAACGTGGCCATCTCGCTGGGGCTCAAGGCCGTGTTCCTGGTGACGACGCTCGCAGGCATCACTGGGCTATGGCCGGCCATCCTGGCGGATACCGGGGCGACCGTCCTGGTGACGGCCAACGCCCTTCGCCTGCTCCGGGCTTGAGCCGATGCGTCTCATACGGGAAAGGGCCGGGTTCGGCGCCCTCGTCGTAATCGCTGTGACCGCGGCGGGCACCGACCTGTGGACCAAGGCGCTGGCGGTCGACAGGCTTTCCGACGAAACCGTGCACGCGGTACTGCCGATGCTCGACCTCAGGCTCGCGTTCAATCATGGCATCAGCTTCAGCCTGCTTCCGGCGCATGACGCGACGTCCTTGGTCGTCCTTCTTGCGCTTCAGGGAATGCTGACGGCCTACGTTGCCCGGTTGGCATTCCGCGCGACCGGAGCGTCGGAAGGAGTTGGTTTCGCCATCATGACCGGCGGTGCACTGGGAAACCTCATCGACCGATGGGTGGACGGCCGCGTCACGGACTTCCTCGACCTGCACCCGGCGGAGGTGCATTGGTTCACCTTCAACATGGCCGATATCTGGATCAGCCTCGGGGCCGCCTTGATAGCTTGGGAGGCAGTCGGCAAGCCGGGCGGGCCGAGACCACCAGCGCCGCTTGATCGGGCCGCCCTACGGGTCCCTTAACGGCGTCATTTCGGTCGTGCCCGTAATGGTCGAACGGCCTGGCCGCAGGCATGGACGATGCGGTCCTGCTAATTGAACGAATGCTGGGATGCGTCCGTCCCTTCAGTCAGGCGGAGGATGCGTTTAGGAAGAACGGCGCATGGGGTCCTATGCCTCGATGCCGGCCTCGCCCGCGACATGGTCGGGCTTCTCGACTTGACCGCGTCGCTGAAGCTGGAGGGCCACGACCCAGCACAGGACCGCCCAGGCCGACCCCACGCACCAGCCTGCCAGCACGTCGGTCGCGTAGTGGACCCCGACATAGACCCGGCTCAGCCCGACGACGACCGTGAGGAAGACGGCCAGCCCCATGAAGTACGCCTTCAGGCGAGCGCCCGCCGCCACGCGCGTCATGAGGGCGCCGAGTGTCAGGTAAGTCACGGCGGAGAGCATGGCGTGGCTGCTAGGGAAGCTGGCGGTGAACACCTGGATGCCGCCGGGGATCTCGGGTCGGGGCCGGTTGAAGAGGAGTTTCAGCCCGAAGCTGATGACCGTCCCGCCCAGGATCGATCCCACCACCAGGACCGCGGCCCCCTGCTTGCGGATCAGGAGCAGGTACCCTGCCACAGCCGCGATGAGGAAGCAGAGGACCACCATGCTGCCCAGGGAGGTCACGTCCCGGGCCATCTCGTGCAGCCAATCCGGTCCAATCGGACCAGCCGCGCCGGGTGGACGGAAGAAGTGGGCGACGCGGGTGTCGAACCCCATCGTGCCGCCCTCCATGACCTTGTCGGCCAGGAGACCAAACCCGAGGATGAGGGCGGCGACGCAAAACAGCGTCACGGGCAGACCGATCTCCCGCTTGCCGAGGCGCGCCATGATACCGGCACGGGCGGACGGAGAGGACTGGTTCATGCGCCCGAACTCCTGGATCGGTCCCTTGACGGTTGCTGGCTCGGGACACTCACCGCCTCATGCGGCAGAGCCGAAGAACCCGTTCGGATCCTCGCCCGTTCCCCCGCGGTGAGCGGCGAGCCAAGGAGAACCCGCACCTTTGTTGCCCGCAATGGTCGCATCCACGCCGAGATCCCTGTGGAGGAGGGCCTGAAACGTCGGATATCGACCCCGAGGCCTAGTGGTCGAAACCTGACGCTTGATACCGTCCGCTTCCGACCCAACTACGCCGTAAGAGCAAGCCAACGTATCTCTCGAAAGCAGACGTTGCAGTCGATCTCGCCGTGCGAGGGCATGATCTCGGATCTCCGCCTTTCAGAGTGGTGACGCCGCCGCATCATTCCTCTGACTGCTCCTGGGTGACGGCCGTATGCCGTGGTTGAGGACGAGTCGGCGGTCACGCTGACGTCACCAATCTTTTTCGTGTGTCAGTGGAATAGACGCGCCCGTTCGGCATCTCTCCCGATGCGGTCATGGTCGACCGCGGGAGACCTCACTCATGCACACCATGCTGATCCGCGCTGCCTTTGCGGCCTTCGCCTTCTCCGCCGCCGCCGCCCAGGCCGCTGCGCCTGCGATGACGGCCGAGACTGCCAAGGGGCCGGCGCTCGTCGATGCCAAGAGCATGACCCTCTACACCTTCGACAAGGACATGGGCGGCAAGTCGATGTGCAACGGCCCCTGCGCCGCCAACTGGCCGGCCCTGATGGCCGCCTCCGGCTCGGCTGCTAGTGGCGACTGGACGATGGTGACGCGGGACGACGGCACGATGCAGTGGGCCTACAAGGGCAAGCCGCTCTACACCTTCGCCAAGGATACGAAGCCCGGCGACATCACCGGCGACGGATTCCTCAACGGTGCATGGCACATCGCCAAGCCCTGATCGGTAAAGCCTCGTGGACGAGATCGCCGCCCTCATCGAACCGCAGATCCCAGCGTTGCGGCGCTACGCAGTCGCACTGTTGCGGGACCGCGAAGCGGCGGATGACCTCGTCCAGGACACGTTGGAGCGGGCGTTGTCCGGCTGGTCCGGACGTCGCCGCGACGGCGACCTGCGAGCCTGGCTGTTCACGATCGAGCGCAACCTGTTCCTCGGCACTGTTCGACGCCGGGGCCGGCGCGGCATCGATGTCGGCGCTGAGGCTTTGGAGCAGGTGCCCGATCCGGGTGCCGACCCCGAGGCCGTTATGGGGGCACGCGACGTGCTCACCGGACTCGACGCCCTGCCCGAGGAGCAGCGCTCAGTGCTACTGCTCGTCGCGGTCGAGGATCTGTCTTATGCGGAAGCGGCGCAGGTGCTCGGAGTACCGCTGGGCACGGTGATGTCGCGGTTAAGCCGAGCCCGGGAGCGGATGCGAAGTTTTCTGGAAACGGGCCGAACCGGCTTGTTGAGGAGGGTGAAATGAGCGGGGATCCACGCCCGGTCGGCGAGGACGACCTGCACGGCCTGATCGACGGTCGTCTCGAACCGGAGCGGCAGGCACTGGTCGAGGCATGGCTCAGGGGAAACCCCGCGCGGGCGGCCGAGGTCTCGGCGGATCGCGCCCTGCGCGAGCGCTTGCGTGCCCGCCTCGCGCCGATCGCCGAGGAGGCGATCCCGGCGCGGCTCCGGGTGGCCAACATCCGCTCGCGACATCGCCCGATAACCGGGCGCTGGCTTCCGGTCGCGGCTGCGGCCGTGCTCTGCCTCGCGGTTGGCGGTGCCGCCGGCTGGTTCGGCCATGCCGCGCGGCAGGTACCCACGGTCACGCTCGCGCGAACCGAGCCGGCGACCGACGACGCGGTGGCGGCCTTCCGCACCTACGTGGTCGAGGCGGTGCATCCAGTGGAGGTGCGCGCCGATGAGAAGCCACACCTCGTGACGTGGCTCTCGAAGCGCCTCGGCCGGGCGGTGACCACCCCCGACCTCACGGCCTACGGCTTCCGCCTGATGGGGGGCCGGCTGCTGCCGGCGGGTTCCGAATCCGCCGCGATGCTGATGTACGATGACGATCACGGCACCCGGCTGACGCTCTACAGCCGCGTAGGCGATGCGGATGGCCGCACGGTGTTCCGCTTCGCCCGCGAGGGCGACGTCGCCGCCTTCTCCTGGGTCGATGGCGGCATGTCCTACGTCGTCACCGGTCGCACCGACGAAGCGCGGCTTTTGACCGTCGCGCAGGCGGTTGACGCGCAGGTCCGTGGATTGCCGGTTCCGCCGCGGCAACCATGACCCTCGACCAACTCCGCATCTTCGTGGCGGTGGCCGAGCGGCAGCACGTAACCCGGGCTGCCGAGGCGCTGAACCTCGTGCAGTCGGCGGTCAGCACGGCGATCGCCAATATCGAGGGACGACACGCGACCAAGCTGTTCCATCGGGTCGGCCGCGGGATCGAGCTGACCGAGGCGGGACGCGTGTTCCTCGTCGAGGCCCGCGCGGTGCTCGCCCGGGCCGAGGCCGCCGAGCTGGTGCTCGCCGACCTCAGCGGCATGCGACGCGGGACGCTGGCCCTCTACGCCAGCCAGACCATCGCCAGCGACTGGCTGCCGCGCCACCTTGTCGCCTTCCGCCGGGCCTACCCTGAGATCGCCATCCGGCTGGCGGTGGGCAACACCACCGACGCTGCCGATGCGGTCCGCGCCGGGCAGGCCGAACTCGGCTTCGTCGAGGGGGCGCTGGACGACCCGACGCTCGCGAGCACCACCATTGCTCATGACCAGCTCGTCCTCGTGGTCGCCCCAGGCCATCCCTTCGCCGGAGCGACCGCCCTTGAACCCAAGGACCTCGCCGGGGCCGACTGGGTGCTGCGCGAGGGGGGATCGGGAACCCGCTCGGCCTTTGAGGCGGCGCTGGGTGCGGCCGGCCTCGCTGCGGCTCAACTCCAAGTCACACTCGAATTGCCCTCGAACGAGGCGGTCCGCGCCGCCGTCGAGGCCGGGGGCGGGGCCGCCGTGCTGTCCGAGACCGTGGTCGCCGCAGCGCTTCGAGCCGGGACCCTGGTACGGGCGGCGTTCGCCCTGCCGAGCCGGCCGTTCCGGGTACTGCGCCACAAGGAGCGCTACCGCAGCCGGGCCGCCGACGCGCTGCTCGATTTGATCGCAACGGCGGATGCCGAATGAGCGAGCCCGCGAAACCCGTTCCCCCCGACGACCCGCGGGTCAGGCTCGCCGAGGACCGCACGGTGCTGGCAGCCGAGCGCACCTTCGTGGCGTGGCTTCGCACCGGGCTCGCCTTCCTCGGCGTCGGCCTGGCCGCGCAGCGCTTCCTGCGAGAGGTGCTGGCGGTCTGGCCACTGAAGGTGCTGTCGCTCACGCTGATCGCCTGTGCGCTCGCCTCGTTCGCCGGCGCCGCATGGCGGGACCGAGCGATCCGGGCGCGACTCGCTCATGCCGAGATCCCGATGATGCCGCGCATCCTCACCGTCGGGGTTGCGGCCCTGCTCATCGCGATCTCGGGCCTCGCTGCCACCGCCCTGCTCTGGGCGTGACGGTCAGGCCACCGTTACCCGCACCCGGTGCCAGGCGGCGCTGAGGTAGCCCTTGTAGTTCCAGGTGTCGTCCGGCGCCGCAGGCTGGGTCTGGCCGGCGGAATCCCAGGCCCGTACCGCGAGTTCGTGCTCGCCGGTCGTCAGCTCGCGCTCGATCTCCCAGAACGTCCAGGCGTAGGGTGCGTCGGCGTCGCGGTCGATCCGGGCCTGCGCCCAGCTGCGACCGCCATCCGTCGAGACATCGACGCGGGCGACCGCGCGGTCACTGGCGATGGCGTAGCCGCGGATCGCGTGCCGGCCGGCCTTCAACGCCGCGCCGCGGGCGGGCTCGCAGATCGCGCTGTTGAGCGGCATCGCCTCGATGGTGATGCCGTGGGCGGGGTCCGCGGTCTCGGCGGTCACGTCGGGCGGAAACAGCTTGTAGTCGTCGGCCTGCATCGGGTTGTTGGAGGGGTGATCCTGCACCGTGATGCGGGCGAGCCATTTCGGGCTGCGGATGCCGGCAAAGCCCGGCACCACAACACGCAGCGGGTGACCGTGCTCGGGGGCGAGAAGCTCGCCGTTCATCGCGAAGGCGAGCAGCGTCTCGGGGGCGAGAGCCTTGGCGAGCGGGATCGAGGCGCCGAAGCGCGTGTCCGTATGGGCGATCCGGTCGTGGCTCTCGAAGGCGACGTGACGTGCGCCCCCCGCGTCGAGGCCGGCCGCGCGCAGCACCTCGGCGAGGCGCACGCCGGTCCATTCCGCGTTGCCGATGGCGCCGGGCGCCCACGGGTCGCCGGAGACCGGCGCCACCGCCAGCATGTCGGCCCGGCGGTTGCCGGCGCATTGCATCACCGCCGTGACGGTGACGGGCGCGAAGCGTTCCTTGAGATCGGCGAGCGAGAGGTCGAGCGACGTCGCGACCATCCCGTCGATAATCAGGCGGTAGCTGTCGGCGTCGAGGTCCGGGATGTCACCGTGGCTGCGGACGTAGAAGTCGGCCTGATCAGTCAGGAAGGCCGCGCGCAGGCGATCGAGCGGCGGCTCGGCGTTGTAGGGCGCCTTTCCGTGGACGATGAGGCGGTCCTTGCGCTGGAACAGGCCGAGCATGGGGTCTTTGTCCTGCGTTCGTGACGTGTCGACATCGGGAACGCGCCGGGAGCCGAGAAGGCACCCGGCGCGCGACGCCTCAGGGCTTCATGGTCGAGATGACCGCGTTCTTCGCCCGGTCCACCACGGCGACGCTAAGGTCGCGGTTGAGGACGTAGGCGTGGGCGTTGTCGGCCGAGAACGCGATCGCCTGGCGCGGCTCGTTCAGGCCGGTCACCGTGGCGACGACCTTGAGGGTGCCGGTGTCGATCACCGACAAGGAGTTGTCCTTGAGATTGCCCGAATAGACGAAGCGCCCGTCCGGGGTCAGCGCGGCGCCGTAGGGGTCCTTGCCCACCGCCACCTCGGACGTGACCTTACGGGCGGCGACATCGACCACGCCGATCGTGTTGCGGCCGCTGTTGGCGGCAAACAGCGTCTTACCGTCCTTGGTGATCGAGATGGCGCGCAGCTTGTCGAACCCGGCGATCTCGCCGGTGATCTTGTTGGTGGCGGTATCGACCAACGTGATCTTGTCGCCGAGGAAGTTCGTCACGAACACGGTCTTGCCGTCCGGCGACAACTTCACGCCCTGGCGCGGCTGCGCGAAGCCGGGGATCACAGCCTCGGCGAGCATGGTCCTGGTGTCGAACACGGTCAGCGTGCTCGCGGCCTCGTTATTGACGTAGAGCTTGGTCCCGTCGGCCGAGAGCACCGTGCCGAACGCGCCGGGGCCCGCGGCGAGAACGCCGGCTTCCTTGCCGGTGGCGGTCTCGTAGACCGTGATCCGGCCGGTGCCGCTGTCGGAGACGTAGAAGCGGGCGCCGTCCGGCGCGAACACGATGTTGCGCGGGGTCACGAAGCCGTCGAGGCGGCGCAGCACCGTGCCCTTGGCGACGTCGTAGACGATGACGGCGCTCTCTTCGCTGTTCGACACAGCGGCGACCGTACCGGCGGCGTTCAGCGCCAGCGCGTTGTTCTTGATCGCCCCGTCGAAACCGGCGGCGAACCCGGGCTGGCCCTGGGCGAGGAGCAAGGCGGCTCCGGCGACGAGGGCGCGCAGGCTGGTGCGGATATGGGTCATGAAGCGTGTCTCTCGGGCATGCGCGCTCGTTCGGCGGCCGGGGCCTGCCGTGAGGGCTGGTTCGAAATCGGAAATCCGTCGTGCAAGGCCGGGCCGGCCGTGCATCGCCCTGAGGAGACGCCGGAAGGCGCGGTCTATTCCCCGAGGCCGGCGAAAAAAGCGCGGCGGCCTCGGGAATCGGGGGTTCAGGGCGTCGGCTTCAACGCCGTGAGGTAATCGATGATGGTCTGCACGTCGGCCTGATCGACCGGTGCCTTGTAGACGTGAACCATCTTGTTCACGGTCTCGGTCCACTGCGCCTTGGTGAGCTTGGGCTGGGTCAGCACCATCCCGGCCGAGTGGCAGGCAAGGCAGTTGTTGTTGACGGCCTCGGCCCCCGGCCCGTCGGGGAAGATCCGGTCGGAGGTCGGCATCGCAATGGATTGCGAGGTGAAGCGCATCGGCTCGGGGGCCGGGGCGGCGAGCGCCACCAGAGGAGACAAGGCGAGCGCGGCGATGAGGGCCGCAGGGCGGATCGGGTTCATGGCTGGTCTCCTCAAGCGGCCTGGAAGGACACGGTCTCTATGCCGTTCTGCATGAAGCCGTTGGCGTTCCAGACCTGGTCCATGCCCTGGGCGACGCCGTTGGTATTGGTGCAGCGGACCTTAACCGCATGGGTGCCGGCGGCCAGCGCCGGCAGGCTGCCGTCGAAGCGGCGGAAGCTGTAGGGGCCCTCGTCCGCGCCGAGTTGCGCCGGAAACCACGTCGCCCCGCCGTCTCCGGAGAAGTCGACCGCCTTTACCCCGCAATCGCCGCCGAAAGCGATGCCGCGAAGGGCCACCGGCGTTCCGGCCGCCACCTTGGCGCCGTCGGTCAGGTTGGTGACGAAGGAGCGCGGCACCATCCTGTTGATCGGCACCGTCTTGAAGCCGGTCTGGCCGGGCTTGATGTTGGCGCCCGGCACGTCCGGGATGCGGTAGGCGGTCTTCATCCAGTACCCGTCGTCGGGCTTGTCCAGCACCTCGATGTCGGACAGCATCTTGACCCAGTAGGTCGAATACCAGCCCGGCACCACGAGGCGGAGCGGGAAACCGTTGAGCAGCGGGAGCTGCTCGCCGTTCATCGCGTAGGCGATCATCACCTCACCATTGTTGGCGTGGTCGAGATCGAGCGACTTCTTGAAGTCCGGCGCGTCGTCGACCACGGGCTCGTCGAGGCCGTTGAAGCGCACCTGCACGGCGCCGGACTTCACCCCAGCGCGTTCGAGCACGTCCTTGAGGCGTACCCCGGTCCAGCGGGCGTTGCCCATCGAGCCGTTGGCCCATTGCGCGCCGGGCACCCGCGGCTCGAACAGCCCGCGTGAATTGCCCGAGCACTGGTTCACCGCGGCGATCTCGAAGCGCGGCAGGCCGGCGATGGCGTCGAGCGAGAGCGAGAGTTCCTTATCGACGTGGCCGTGGACCTTAAGACGGAAGGTGCCGGCATCGACTTCGGTCGGGATCGAGGCCCAGTGCCAACGGACGTAGAAGCGGTCGTTAGGGGTGAACACGCCCTCGTCGAACACCGAGAACGGCGTCTCCAGCAGCGGCGGATGGGTGCGTTGAAGGATCATCTCGGCCTTGCCCGGAAAGGCGGTGGTCAGCGCCCGCTCGTCCGGGCCGCCGGGCAGCGGAAGCTTCACCGAGCCCGCGGCCCAGGCCGGCATGGCGGCGGCGAGGCTGCCGACCCCTAGGCCACCCAGGACGAGGCGGCGGTTCAACGGTTCGTGCAGATGGCGCATGATGTCTCCCTGGAATCGTTTGTTGGGCCGCGTCGGCCGGTCGCTGGATCTCGGTGTCGCCGTCGGCGGACGGCATTGGCGTCGGTCGGGACGGTTCGGTCTCGCCGCCGGAAACTCGGGTCGTCGATCCATGTCATCCCGGCAAAGAGGCGTCCTCTCCGTGAACGAGATGCTACAGCGAGATGATTATTCCACCCAATGATCGTTAGAGATCTGAACGATCTCCGATTGCGATCATCCGAAGATTTCCGATCTCCGATCAATGGCGGGCGGCCGGATCAGATGATCGTCAGCCAGGCGGTGCCGACGGCGGCGACAGTCAGGGCGACCGTCCAGAACAGGACCCAGCGCATATGACCGCTGGTCTCGCCCTGCCGGGCCTCGTCAGTGGTCTCGAAGGTGGGTCGGGTCATGATGGATCTCCCTGTCATTCGGGTGTTCGAAGGCTTCACGTGCCGCCGGACGGATGCCCGGCGGCCAAGGGGGCGCTGTCAGCGACCGATCAGTTCCCGCGCCGGGCCGCCGGTCTCCTGGCCGCGGCCACGGGCGTAGGCCGGGAGTGCCGGGTTCTTGGCGTTGGCGCCATCGGCGTCGCCGTAGATCGGTGCGGATGGGCTGGTGATGAAGCGGACCTGCGGAGCGCGGAGGCCCTGGGCCTGCGAGAGGCCCGTCATGCCGACGAGGGCGGAGGCGGCGAGGGCGACGGCAGCGATCGTACGGGTCATGGTCGATATCCTTCTGGTCGGGTCGTCACGTCGGTTCGTGATGACAAGAAGGTAGCGGCCGACAACCATTCATACTAATGGTTTGATTAGCTAGTTTTAATCGATTGTTTTGATGATTAAGCGCCGCTTGCGAGTTGATGTTTATCGCGGCGGCGCGCGATGCGGGGTCGTGCTAGAGCCGGTGCGTTGACCCTCCGAAGCCCAAGAGCGCCCCGTGTCCGAATCCAGTCTGCTGGCGATCAGCACAGGCCTAAAGCCGCTCTCGCGCCTCCAGCATCCGCGGGACGTGATCCGACAATTCACGCCGAACTGGTTCACCGTGGTGATGGGCACTGGCGTGGTCGCCTTGGCCCTCGACCGTCTGCCGGAGACGCATGCCCTGCTGGCCCCTGTGCCGCTCGGGCTCTGGCTCGCCTCCGTCGTGCTTTTCGCCACCTTCTGCCTAGTCTACGGCGCGCGCTGGATCTTCTACTTCGATGGCGCCCGACGGATCTTCGGACACTCGACGGTGTCGATGTTCTTCGGGGCGATCCCGATGGCACTGGCGACGCTGCTGAACGGGCTGCTGATATTCGGTCCGCCCTATCTCGGCGCAGAGACCGTCCGAATCGCACTGCCACTGTGGTGGTTCGACGTGGCGCTCGCTCTGATCTGTGCTGTCGCGATCCCCTACCTGATGTTCACCCGTCAGGAGCACCGCATCGACCAGATGACGGCCGTATGGCTGCTGCCAGTGGTGACAGCCGAGGTCGTCGCCGTCTCCGGTGGCCTGCTCGCTCCAGCCTTGAGCGGCGAGAGCCAACAACTCGCCGTCATCGTCACGAGCTTCGTGCTCTGGGGCGTCTCGGTCCCGCTGGCGCTGAGCATCCTGGCGATCCTGGTGCTGCGCATGGCGCTGCACAACTTGCCACCGCGTGAGATGGCCGCATCGAGCTGGCTCTCCCTCGGTCCGCTCGGAACCGGGGCGCTCGGCCTGCTCGTGCTGGGGCAGGCCGGTGGCCCGATCCTCGCGGCAGGCGGTTTTGCCGGCGCGCCCGAGATCCTCAGGATCACGGGCCTGATCGGCGCGCTGATCCTCTGGGGCTACGGCGCCTGGTGGTTTCTGCTCTCGCTCGCCGTCACCGTGCGCTACCTACGCGCCGGCGTTCCGTTCAACCTCGGCTGGTGGGGCTACATCTTCCCGCTCGGCGTCTATGCCCTGGCCACCCTGCGGATCGGCGAAGTGACGGCACTCAGCGGGTTCGCCTGGCTCGGAGCGGGCCTCGTCGGCCTGCTGACCCTACTCTGGCTGATCGTGTCCGTGCGCACGTTGCGCGGGGCCTATCGCGGGGAGCTCTTCGTCTCGCCCTGCCTCGCCGGGGCCTGACCGGGCCTCGGGCGCATCCGATCGGTTCAAGCGAGGCCCAGCACGCGGATCAGACCGAGGCTGACGGCGCCGAGTGCGACGAGCGAGGCGACCACCGCCAGGGTCACCCGCGCCCCGGCCTTGGCGACGCTGCGCACATCGACCCCGAGGCCGAGCGCCGCCATCGAGACCACGGTGAGCAGATTGGCGGTCTCCGACATCGGCGCGAGCGCGACCTGCGGAACCAGCCCGGCCGAGCGAAGGCCCGCGAGCGCCAGGAAGGCGAGGATGAACCACGGCACCAAGCGGTGGATCGCGAGGCCGGCGCGAGCAGGGCGGTCGCCAGCGGTGACGCCGGGGGCGGCCTCGTCGGTCTCCTCGCGCAGCCGGCTTGCGCCGAGCGAGAGCATCAGGACGACCGGGCCTAGCATCAGCACCCGGACGAGCTTCACCAGGGTTCCGACCTGGACGCTGAGCGCCGCGACCGGCGCGGTGGCGGCGAGGACTTGCGGAACAGCGTAGACGGTGAGGCCGGCGAGCACGCCGTACTGCATCGGCGACAGACCGAGCAGCGGCACCAGCAGCGGTAGGCCGAGCACCACCAGCACGCCCAGCACCGCGGTGAAGGCGATGGAGGCGGCGACGTCCTCGCCGTCGGCGCCGATCACCGGTGCCGTGGCCGCGATCGCCGAGTTGCCGCAGATCGAGTTCCCGCAGGCCACGAGGATCGCCATGCGCGGATGCAGCCCGAGCGCTCGGCCGATGCCGTAACTCGACAGGATCGCCACCGCGACGACGCCCGCAATGCCGAAGAGCAGGCCCGGTCCGGCGGCGAGGATCGTCGCGAGGCTGAGCGACGCCCCGAGCAGGACGACCGCGATCTCCAGCACGGTCTTGGCCCCGAAGGCGATGCCGGGAAAGAAACGCTGCGACGGGGTCCAGGCGGTGCGAATCGCGCTCCCGAGCAGGATCGCCAGTACCAGGGCTTCGAGCCAAGCGCGACCGAACAGATGCGCCTCGACGGCCTCGAAGCCGACCGCTGCGGCGGTGACCGCCACGCAGAGGCCCAGTCCCGGAAGGATGGCTCTCGTGCCGGCCAAGGCGTGCATCGATCGAGGGTGGGAGAAAAGTCTGGGCGCGGACATGGATGGCTCCGATGTGATGCCGGAGGATCCCAGGGCCCGTTCATTCACTCCAACGGAATGATTAGATGCTTGCCATCACTGAAATAGATGAAAGCAGGACCCCTTCAGAGTTTGCGGAGACCCATTGTGGAGGGCCGACAGGCGGATTCACCCGTCGATCCAGCGGGCCTTGATCGTCGTGTCCGCAGCAAGCTCATAGATCCTGACGGAGCCCGTCGCGAGTTCAAGGTGCTCGACCTCCGCGGGGCTCAGGTCTTCAAGCGCCATGACAAGCGCCCGCAGGCAATTGCCGTGGGCGACGACGAGCACGTCTCCGCCCATAACCGCCGGCTGGATGGTTCGGAGGTAGCATGGGACGATGCGGGCGACGGTATCGCGCAGGCTCTCACCGTTCGGCGGCGCCTCGGCGTAGGAGCGGCGCCAGGTCTCGATCCGCTCCGCCCCCCAGCGCGCATCGGCGGCGATCTTGTCGAGCCCGCTGAGGTCGCCGTAGTCTCGCTCGTCGAGCGCGGCGAAGCGTTGGGGGACCAATCCGGGTTGCCCGAGCGCATCGAGAATAAGCCGGCCGCTCACGATCGCCCGCGTCAGCGTCGAGGTGAAGGCTGCGGAAAAGCGCCAGCTGCGCTCGGCCAAACGCCGCCCGGCTGCCTCGGCTTCCATCCGGCCCTGCTCGGTCAAGGGCGAGTCCAGCAATCCCGTGAACAGGCCGGATCGGTTGGCTACGCTCTGGCCATGCCGGACCAGCACGAGATGTCGCGTGACCGGGGCTTTGCAATCGTGAATCACGCTGTCTCCCGAGGCAGAGCACTTTCGTGCCGGTCGCATCGCCTCTGATGATGTCGGCATCCGACTTCAACGAACTTCGACCATGCGATGGGTTGGACCGTTCATCCGGAGTCGGCGGGTCATCCTAGGTCCGCTTAAGAACGTCTCGCGACTGAAAGCAGCCAAGCTGCTTCCCACCCCAAGCTGACCTCGCGAATGGGTACCAAGCGTCAGATTTCAACCACTAGGGGCCCGCATCCACGGGACCTACGGAAACGGCGCTAGGCAACCATGCTCCGATGGCGCAAAAGAAACCTATGTTATGCGGCAACCTACCGGCCAGGCCGGCCTTTGGTATCCATGCCCCTGCCTGACCCCGCCGATGCCCCCCATGTCCTCGTGGTCGACGACGACGCCCTCATCCTGATGGATGTGTCCGACATCCTGGAGGATGCCGGTTTCGTGGTTCTTGAGGCGATGGACGTCGCCCAGGCGACGCGGGTGCTCGACGAGCACCATGGCAAGGTGCAGCTGCTGTTCACGGACGTGCAGATGCCCGGGCCGGACAACGGCTTCGACCTGGCGCGGCGGACGGCCGTGACGTGGCCCCACATCGCCATCGTGGTCGCCTCCGGCAATGTGCGACCTGAACCCGGGGACCTGCCCGATGGGGCGACGTTCATCGGGAAGCCGTTCAGCCCCTCCTTGGTCCGGCACCACGTGCGCGAGACGATGCCGTCGGAGAAGCACCCCGGGCCCCTTCGGAGGTAAGCCCGGGATCGGTTGGCCGGAGCCCCATGCCTCCTACCGGCTCTCCTCGATCATCGACCGGATGCGAGCGACCCTCGATGTCGGGTTAGGCGAGGTCTTCGAGAATGTCGGAGACCAACATGCCTAACCGTCGGCTCGTCGTCGACCACCAGCATGGTCTCGTCCTCGTTGTCATTCCGCGGCCAAGGGCATCGTGTGCCCCTCGACGGGTTCCGGCTGCATGTCGGATCTCGGCAGTCCCCATCCCTTCACCAGCCCGTATACCGCCGGGATCACGACGAGGGTCAGGACGGTCGACGACACCATGCCGCCGATCATCGGCACCGCGATGCGCTGCATGACCTCGGAGCCCGAGCCGGTGCTCCACAGGATGGGCAACAGCCCGGCTATGATGGCGACCACGGTCATCATCTTGGGCCGCACCCGCTCGACCGCGCCGACCATGATCGCCCGCCTCAGGTCATTTCGCGATAGGGCGCGCCCATCCCGCTCGCACTCCGTCCGGATCTCGGCCAGCGCATGGTCGAGGTAGACCAGCATGATCACCCCGGTCTCGGCGGCGACCCCGGCGAGCGCGATGAAGCCCACGGCCACGGCGACCGATAGGTTGAAGCCCAACCACCACATCAGCCAGACGCCGCCCACCAGTGCGAAGGGCAGCGACAGCATCACGATGAGGGTTTCAGTCAGCCGGCGAAAGTTGAGGTAGAGCAGCAGGAACACGGTCAGGAGGGTCAGGGGCACCACGATCTTGAGCCGGGCCGTGGCGCGGTCGAGGTACTCGACCTGCCCGCTCCACTGGAGGGTGGTCCCGGGTGGCAGGCTCACCTCGCCGGTAACAGCCGCCCGTGCATCGGCCACGTAGCCGCCAAGGTCCCGTCCCGAGACATCGACGTAGATGAAGACCGCGAGTTGCCCGTTCTCGGTCCGGATCTGGGTCGGCCCCCGGGTCAGTGCCACCTTGGCGACTTCGCCCAAGGGGACCGTGCCTCCGCCCGCGATGGGCACCTGCACCTCGGTCGCGATGGATTGTGGGCTCGACCGGAAGGCGCGCGGGTAGCGCACGTTGACGGTGTAGCGCTCGCGGCCCTCGACCGTGTTGGTGACGCTCTCGCCGCCGAGCGCCATGGCGATCACGTCCTGCACGTCCCCGACCGATAGGCCGTAGCGGCCCAGAACCTCCCGGTCGGGCGTGATGTCGAGGAAGTACCCGCCCTGGACGCGCTCGGCATAGGCGCTCGACGTGCCCGGCACCGCCTTCACCACCGCCTCGACCCGGCGGGCGACCTTCTCCATCTCGGCGAGGTCGGTTCCGAGCACCTTGATGCCGACGGGGGTCCGGATGCCGGTGGCGAGCATGTCGATGCGGGCGCGGATCGGCTGGGTCCAGGCATTGGAGACACCGGGGAACTGGAGCGCGGCATCCATCTCGGCTTTGAGGCTCGCCAGCGTCACGCCCGGGCGCCACTCCGCCTTCGGCTTCAGGTTGACGATGGTCTCGAACATCTCGGAGGGCGCCGGGTCCGTCGCGGTCGCGGCCCGTCCGGCCTTGCCGTAGACGGACAGGACTTCCGGGAAGCTCTTCAGGATGGTGTCCTGTCTCCCTAAAAGCTCGCCGGCCTTGGTCACCGAGATGCCCGGCAGGGTGGTCGGCATGTACATCAGGGTGCCCTCGTCGAGATCGGGCATGAACTCGGACCCGAGTTGCAGGGCCGGCCAGACCGAGGCGCCGAGAACGCCCAGCGCGATCAGGATGGTCAGCACCCGCGCCCGCAGGACCCCTGCGATGATGGGACGGTAGAACCAGATCAGGAGCCGGTTCACCGGGTTGCGGTGCTCGGGCACGATGCGGCCGCGCACGAACAGCACCATCAGCGCCGGAACCAGCGTCACCGACAGCACCGCCGCCGCCGCCATCGCGAACGTCTTGGTGAAGGCCAGCGGCCCGAACAGACGCCCTTCCTGGCTTTCCAGGGTGAAGATGGGCAGGAAGCTGACCGTGATGATGAGGAGCGAGAAGAACAGCGAGGGACCGACCTCGGAGGCGGCCTCTATCAGGACCTGGACCCGGGGCTTGCCAGGGTCCGCCCGCTCCAGGTGCTTGTGGGCGTTCTCGATCATGACGATGGCGGCGTCGATCATGGCGCCGACCGCGATGGCGATGCCGCCCAGGCTCATGATGTTGGCGCCCAAGCCCAGCGCCTTCATGCCCGCGAACGCCATTAGGATGCCGACCGGCAGCATCAGGATCGCGACCAGCGCACTGCGGACGTGGAGCAGGAACACGACGCAGACGAGGGCGACGATGGCGCTCTCCTCGATCAGGGTCCCCTTGAGCGTCTCGATGGCCGCCTCGATGAGGTGCGACCGGTCGTAGACAGGCAGGATCTCGGTGCCCTTGGGCAGGCTCGCGGCGACCTCGGCGAGGCGCGCCTTGGCACTCGCGATAACGTCGAGGGCGTTGGCCCCGAAGCGCTGGAGGATGATGCCGCCGGCGACCTCGCCCTCCCCGTTCATCTCGGTGATGCCGCGGCGCTCGTCGGGACCGAGCTCGACCCGGGCGACGTCCTTCACCCGCAGGGGCGTGCCCGCCTCTGTCTTCAGGACGATGCTCTCGATGTCGGCGATGCTCTTGAGGTACCCGCGGCCACGGACGACGAACTCGAACTCGGAGAGCTCGACGGTGCGGCCGCCTACGTCGGCGTTGCTCGCCCGGATCGCGTCCCGGAGCTTCGCCAGGGTGATGCCCTGCGCCCGCAACCGGCTCGGGTCGACGACCACGTTGTACTGTTTGACGAAGCCGCCGACGCCTGCGACCTCGGCCACGCCTTCGGCACGAGAGGCCCCGAAGCGCACGACCCAGTCCTGGAGCGAGCGGAGCTCGGCCAGCGTGCGCTCTTTGGCGACCACGACGTACTGGTAGACCCAGCCGACCCCGGTCGCGTCCGGTCCCAGCGTCGGGGTCACCCCCGCCGGCAGGCGCTTGGCCACGGTGTTTAGGTATTCGAGCACCCGGCTCCGGGCCCAGTATGGGTCGGTGCCGTCCTCGAAGATGACGTAGACGAACGAGACCCCGAAGAACGAGAAGCCGCGCACGACCTTCGACCGGGGCACCGTCAGCATGGCGGTAGTCAGCGGGTAGGTGACCTGGTCCTCGATGACCTGTGGCGCCTGCCCGGGGTACTCGGTGTAGACGATGGTCTGGACGTCCGAGAGGTCCGGGATCGCGTCGAGCGGCAGGGTCCTCAGGGCGTAGAGCCCGGCCCCCACCGCGAACACCGTCCCGATCAACACCAGAACCAGATTCCGGGCCGACCAGCCGATGAGCCGGGCGATCATGGCGCCCTCCCATCGGCCGCCGCCTGCGGACCTGGTTCTACCTTCGGCTCGGAGAGACCCTGCAGCGCCGCCTTGAGGTTGCTCTCGGCGTCGATGAGGAAGTTGGCGGCGGTCACCACCCGGTCGCCTGCCGCGATGCCCTCCCGGACTTCGACGTAGCCGTCGCCGCGGGCACCGAGCTTGACCGGGCGCGGCTCGAAGCGGCCCTCGCCCTTGTCGAGCAGGACGACCTGCCTGGTTCCGGTGTCGATGACGGCGTCGTCGGGGACGGCGACCACGGGCTTGGCGTTCCCGGTCGCGATCTCGACGTCGCCGTACATCCCGGGCCGCAGGTCGCCGTTGAGGTTCGGCAACTCGATGCGCAGGCGGGCCGTCCGGGTCCCCATGGCGAGGTGCGGATAGATCCGCGTCACCGTGCCAGTGAAGGTCCGGTCGGGAAACGTCCGGGCACGCACGGTCGCCGTTTGGCCCTCCGCCACGGACGCCAGGTCGCGTTCGGTCACGTCGACGAGCACCCATACCCGGGTATGGTCGACGAGCTTGAACAGGGTGTCGCCGGACTTGGCGCGCATGCCGTCGGAGACGTTGCGCTCGACCACGACGCCGTCGCGTGGCGCCGACCACGTGATGGTCGCCGGCACTTTTCGGGATCGCTCGATCTCGTCGATGGCCTCGGGCGGGATGCCGAGGTTCTCCAGTCGGCGCCGGGCGCCCTCGTAGCCGATGCCGGTGAGGTACTGCGCGGCGGCCGCGTTCATCTCGGGCGAGAACAGGCGCATGAGCGGCTGGCCCTTGTGGACGTGGTCGCCGGTGGTGACGGCCTCGACCTTCTCAATGAAGGCGTCGGTGCGCATCGCGATGACCGAGATCCGGCGCTCGTCCTCCTCGATGGTTCCAGGAGCCCGCACCGGCATGGATAGGACGCGCCGTGCAGCGACCTCCGTCCGGACGCCGGTTCGCTGGACCTTGCCGGGCGAGAGGGTCACGGTGCCGTCGTCGGTGTCCTCGCCCTCGTAGACGGGGAGGTAGTCCATCCCCATCGAGTCCTTTTTCGGAATCGGCGAAGTGTCCGGAAGGCCCATCGGGTTGCGGTAGAAGCGCACCTTGCGGGCGCTCGCGGGCGTCTTGGCCTGAGCCATGGCCATGTCGCCGTGGCCGGCGTCAGGCATGGCTTCCGCCTCTTCGGGTTCGTCGAAGCGCACGTCCTCGCTGGCGTGGACGGCGCGGTAGTCGCGACCGTCCGCCGTCTGTTTGGGTTCGGAGGCGTAGTCCGGCTTCCCGTCCGGGTCTCGGTAGTAGACCACCGAACCCGTCGCCTTGATCGGAGCCTGCGCGGGCATCGGGGAGGCCGGCCGTGCACCCGGCAGCCAATGGGCGAACCCGGTCCGCGCCTGCTGGACGAGCGCCGGCACGGGGCTGCCCTCATGCCCCGCGCCATAGCCCAGCCCCCCCGCCGCGAGCGCGGCGAGGGTCCCGGCCAGCCATGCCGTCCGGCTCACTTGGTGGCCTTGAACACCAGCTTGTTCTCGACGGTGCCGGTCTCGCCTTGGACCTTGGCCCCGAGCGAGAGGCGCCAGCCGCCGGCCATCGTCAGCTTCGCCTTGAACCGGTAGAGGCCCGGCTCCGGCGAGGGCAGTTGCTCGATCTTGGAGGTCATCTCCTCCATGCTGTCGGGCGCCATATCGATGCGCTTGGCGAAGATGACGGCGTTCGGCACGGGCTTGGACGTGCGCTTGTCGACGAGGCGGACGTCGAGGATGGCCTCGCCCTGCTTGGCTTCGTCCTTCACCAGCTGGAACTCGTAGTCCTTGGTGTCGGCCCGGGCCGCGGCGGTGAGGGCGAGGCCGAGCAGCGCAACCGTGAGGGCGCGCGAAAACGATGTCTTGGTCACGATGTGGGGTCTCCTGAACGCGATGGATGGCCACGCGCGGACGCGCGTCACCGTGCCGGCGCAGGCGCCGACGGCATCGGGTTCAGGCTCGGGGAGGCTCGGAGGGTGGCCCTTGCGAGACGCTGTCGAAGGAGGCGGTGACGGCCCACGCAGTCCCCTCGACGACGGCGACGCGTCCCGGCAACCCTAAGGCGCCGGGCAGGCCGGTGGCGACCTTCGCCAGGCAGAGTGCCATCAGGGGGCAGCCCTTCGAGCAGTCGGGCATGTCCGGCCGCTCCTTGGGGCAGCACGGCATCTCGTCCATGGCCATCCCGGCCATGTCGTCCATGGCCTCGTCGGGCATCGCCATGGCGTGGCCCTGAGCGGCCATCGGCGCATGCATGCCCGCGGCGGCCGCGGATGCGGTCACCGGCGCAAGGGCGAGGCTGAGGACCGCAAGGAGCGGAAGCAGCCGCCGAAGGGCGAGCCAGAAGGTCACGGACGGACGATGCCACATCGCGGAGCGGTGAGGAAGGGAGGTGACTACCGGACGCGCCAGAGGGATACGGCGAGCGCGACGTTCGCGAGGGCGAGCACGGTCAAGAGGGCGTAGGTCGCATCGGCGCCCGCCTGCGTCAGCACGACCGCCCCGAGGGAGGGCGCAAGCGCCTGCGCCACCAGCCCCGGACGGGCGAGCCGGCCAACGAGCGGGGCGTAGCGCTCGGGACCGAACAGCGCGAGGGGCACCGTCCCGCGGGCGATGGAATAGATCCCGTTGCCGGCGCCGTAGAGGACCAGCGACAGCCCCACCACGGGCAGACCAGCCGCCAGCATCGCGACCCCGATGGCGACGAGGACCATCGCCGCGGTGAGGGTCCATAGAGGGTGATGCCGGCCCTTCCCGGCCATCTCGACGATGCGCGCCCCCACCTGTGACGGGCCGATCAGCGCGCCGTATGCGACGGCCGAGGTCAGCGCCACGCCACGGGCCTGGAGAAGGGTAATGAGGTGCACCGAGACCATGGCCATTACGGTGCCGCCGAGGGTCAGGACCCCCGCCATGAGGAGGAAGGCACGCCGCTCGCGTGCATCGAGCCGGACGGCCGAGACCGGGCCCTCGGAACGTGCTGGCCCGTGGGCAGGGGGGTGCGGGATGACGAGCAGGACGAGGGGAAGCGTGACCGCCAGGTGCAGCCCGGCATAGGCGAGGCAGGTGCCGCGCCAGCCTACCCGTTCGATCAGGAAGGCCGAGAGCGGCCAGCACACCGTGCTGGCGAAGCCGCCCCACAGGGTCAGGGTCGTGATGGCGGGTCTTGCCTCGGCGCCGTAGAGCCGACCAAGCGTGGCAAAGGCCGGATCGTACAGGCCGGTGCCCATGCCGAGCCCGACGAGGAGCCAGCCCACCAGGTAGGTCGGCAGGTTCGGCGCGAGGCCGAGGACGCCGAGGCCCAAGGCAAGGACCACGGCCGCGAAGGCCAGAACGGGCCTACCGCCGTGCTCCCCGATGAACGCTCCGACCCGTGGCGAGACCAAGCCCGCGACGAGGAGGCCGAGGGACAGCCCTCCGATGACCCAGCCGAGGGGCCATCCCGTATCCTTCGACATCGGCGCGGCCAGAACCGACAGGAGATAAAACGAGGAGCCCCAGGTCAGGATCTGGATCACGCCCAGGGCCGAGATCACGGGCCAGCGGCGCGCCGGGGTCATCGGTTCGCTACCGCGCCCCAAGAACGGGTAGCCACACTGTAAGGGCCGCCAGGGTGACGAGGAGCACCGGCGGCGTGATGACCAGACCCACCCGCATGTACTGGCCCCACGTGATGTGCTGGCCCTTGGTGTCGAGGACGTGGAGCCAGAGCAGGGTCGCCAGGCTCCCGATGGGGGTGAATTTCGGGCCGAGGTCGCAGCCGATGACGTTGGCGTAGATCATGAGCTCGCGCGTCAGGGGTGAGAGATTTGGGGCCTGCTGGATTGAGAGTGCACCCACCAGCACGCTCGGCATGTTGTTCATGACCGAGGACAGGATGGCGGCGGCGAACCCGGTCCCGATGGTGGCGACGAACGGGCCAAAGCCCGAGAGCCATACGAGCCCCTGCGCCAGGTAGCCGGTCAGCCCGGCATTCTTCAGGCCGTAGACCACGAGGTACATGCCGAGGCTGAACAGCACGATCTGCCAGGGGGCGCCGGTCAGGACCTTGCGAATGGGGATGACGCGGCTGCGGTTGGCCAGCGCCAGGAGGATCAGTGCGCCGGCACAGGTGACCACCGAGACCGGCACGCCGAACGGTGCGGTCACAAAGTAGGCGACCAGAAGCAGACCGAGGAGCGGGAAGGCCGCCCGGAAGACCAGCGGGTCCTTGATCGCGTGGCGCGGCGCTTCGAGCTCGGCTACCGGGTACGTGGCCGGAAGGTCGCGCCGGTAGAACAGCCACAGCACCACCAGGGTCGCTGCCAACGAGACCAGGTTCACCGGCACCATCACGGCCGCGTAGCGGCTAAAGGAGATGTCGAAGAAGTTCGCCGAGACGATGTTGACGAGGTTCGAGATCACCAGCGGCAGGCTCGTCGAGTCTGCCACGAACCCGCAGGCAACAATGAAGGCCAGCGCGGCCGCCGGCTTGAAGTTCAGCCGGAGCAGGATGGCGAGCACAATGGGGGTGAGCAGGAGGGCCGCCCCGTCATTGGCGAACACCGCCGCGATGGCTGCACCCAGGAGGATGAGCAGCGGGAAGAGCAGGCGTCCCCGGCCGCCGCCCCAGCGGGCGATGTGGAGCGCCGCCCAATGGAAGAAGCCGGCTTCGTCGAGGAGCAGCGAGATGATGATCAGCGCCACGAAGGTGAAGGTCGCGTCCCAGACGATGTGCCAGACCACCGGGATGTCGCCGGGGCTGATGACCCCGGTGGCCAGCGCCACGGCGGCCCCGATGAGGGCGCTCCACCCGATGCCGAGCCCCTTCGGCTGCCAGATGACGAAGACGAGGGTGACCACGAAGATGGCAAGGGCGAGCATCGGGACCGTTTCTTGTTCTTGTGTACGTGGAGCGGATCAGGCGGTGGCGACGCGGCGCCCGTGCTCGTCGACGACGCGCTCGCCGTCTTCCTTCACGAACTCGCCCTGCTGGGCCGGGAGGAGGTCGAGGACCGCCTCGGAGGGCCGGCACAGGGCAACGCCCTTCGGGCTCACCACCAGGGGGCGGTTCAGCAGGATCGGGTGCTCGGCGATGGCGTCGAGAAGCTGGTCGTCCGTCAGGCTCGGGTCCGAGAGCCCGAGTTCGGCGTAGGGCGTGACCTTCTCGCGGAGCAGAGCGCGGACGGTGACGCCAGCCCTGTCGGCGAGTTGGCGCACCAGGATCCGGTTCGGTGGCGTCTTGAGGTACTCGACCACATGCGGCTCGATGCCGGCGTTGCGGATCAGGGCCAGGGTGTTGCGGGACGTGCCGCAATCCGGGTTGTGGTAGATGACGACGTCCATCACGCGACCTCCGGGCGGGGCGAGGTGGCGCCGGCCCGCTGGCCGATCTCGCGCACCTTGGACGAGAGCGCCACGCCACTAAGGCTGTCGAGCGGCAGAGCGACGAAGGCTCCGATCCGGTTCTTCAGGTAGCGTTGGGCGGTGATGAACGCCGCCTTGCGCTGCATGTCGCTGCCTTCGACGGCTGCAGGGTCCTCGATGCCCCAGTGCGCCGTCACCGGCTGGCCGGGCCAGTAGGGGCAAGCCTCGCCGGCGGCGTTGTCACAGACCGTGAAGACGAAATCCATGACCGGCGCGTCGGGGCCGGCGAACGCGTCCCACGACTTCGAGCGCAGCCCCTCGGTCGGGTACTCCGTCTCGCGCAGAACCTGAACGGCGAGCGGGTTCACGTCCGCCTTCGGCTGGCTGCCGGCGGAAAAGGCCCGGAAACGACCCTGGCCCTCCTTGTTGAGCATGGCCTCCGCCAGGATCGAGCGAGCGGAGTTACCGGTGCAGAGGAACAGGACGTTGTAGACGCGGTCAGGCATGAGCGGTGTCTCCGGTGGGCAGGCAGCAGGCGGCGAGCGCGGCGACGGCGGGGGCGCAGACCTCGGGTCGCCCTTGGCAGCAATCGCGCATCAGAAATTGGATGAGCTCGGACAGGTCCGGGTAGGCGGCGCTGTAGATGATCGAGCGTCCCTCGCGCCGCGAGGTGACCAGCCCGGCATGGCTGAGCTCCTTCAGGTGAAATGACAGGTTGGTGCCCGAGACGCCGACCGCCTCGGCCAGCATGCCGGCCGCCATGCCTTCAGGGCCGGCGGTGACGAGCTGGCGCACGATGCGTAGGCGATGCTCCTGCCCAAGGGCCGCGAAGGCGGCGACGGCTTGCCGTTCGTCCATCATGATGTCAATATCTCAACCATCGTTGAAACGTAAAGGAACGAAGCGTCTTGGACAAGCCCCAACAGCCTTTCGCCGATGGATTGCCCAACCTCAGCGAGGAGCACTTCGTGGTCCCGGCGGCGACCGACCTTCAGGTGCAGGCACCGTTCACCCACGCCCCACGCTTCCTGATCCTGTACGGCTCGCTCCGGGAGCGTTCCTTCAGCCGCTTCCTGGCCTACGAGGCCGCGCGTCTCCTGGAGGCGATGGGAGGCGAGGTGCGGATCTACGACGCGCACGGCCTGCCGCTGCCCGACGACGCCACGGCCGATCACCCCAAGGTCGAGGAACTCCGGAACCTCTCGATCTGGTCCGAGGGCCACGTCTGGGTCAGCCCCGAGCGCCACGGCGCCATGACCGGGGTGATCAAGAGCCAGATCGACTGGCTCCCCCTGTCGGAAGGGTCGGTGCGCCCGACGCAGGGCCGGACCCTGGCCGTGATGCAGGTCTCGGGCGGCTCGCAGTCCTTCAACGCGGTCAACGGCCTGCGTGTGCTCGGGCGCTGGATGCGGATGATCACCATCCCGAACCAGTCTTCGGTCCCGATGGCCTATAAGGAATTTGACGAGGCCGGCCGGATGAGGCCTGGGCCGCTCTACGATCGGGTGGTCGACGTCTGCGAGGAATTGGTCAGGTTCACGCTCCTGACCCGCGAGCGCTCCTCCTATCTCGTTGACCGCTACTCCGAACGGAAAGAGCGAGAGCCTGAGCGCCTCAAGGCCGTCGCCGTCGACATCGGGTTCGTCAAGCGCTGAACCACTGCCCGTGGGGTGTTGGATCAAAGCCGAGTGGCCGCGAGTTGCGTTAGACAGCCCTTCGACGTCACAGCGATATTCGGTTCAGGATGGCATCCGAAGGCAAGATCGGCGGATGATCTCGCTGCCTCCGGCCGTCACATCCCCGGTTGGGGTGTGTCGTCCTCATCATCGGTCAGGTCGAGATCGACGGCCAGCCTGAGACGCGGCTCCATTCTGTCGGGCAGCACTCGGAGGATGACGACCTCAGCGTGCCCATGCCCGTCCCCCTGCACCCGATAGTACAGGACATGGGACGGCCCTCCCTTCCGTCCGGTCGCGAGTGCAACGTGGAGGGAACGCGTTTCGGGACCGAGGTTGGGCCTGGCTTTCGACGAAGGTGTATCTGATGCGTCGGCGACCATGCCAATCGCCCGGTCTATGTAGCCCACGTTAGCTTCGAGTTGGCGGGTACCGAACTCCTGGTGGGTTTCGACGAGTATGCGTTCGATATCGCTTTTCGCGGCGCTCCAGGGGTCAGAGTCGAGGGTGGCGGTCCCTGATTTTCATCGTGTGAGCGCTTCTTGAGGCGGCGGTGATCGCATCGCGGGCCCAAATCCCGCAAGCTCGGAGCGGGAGAGATCCACAGCGCAGGATGAGCGCAGGACGACTGGAACAAAACGTGTTCAGACGACATTATTCCTGAACTTGGCCGCCGCCTGGGGGGCTCATTGCGCACGAAATCCGGGCCAGGGGCCAGGAAGGCTACACCACCCAAGACGAAAGGGGCGGCGGTCGCGTGCGCCTCCAGTCCGCCAAAGCCGAGCGCACCAAAGGCGAAGACGAAGAAGCCAACGGTTCGGATCTTCGTGTCCTACAGCCACGCGAACTCAGCACAGCAGGCAAAGCTGCAGGTCCACCTGGCGCAACTGAAGCGCGACGAGGTCGAGACCTGGTTCGATGGCGACATGGAAGCCGGTGACGCACTGAACAGCAAGATCTCCCGTAAGCTTCGGGAGGCCCACGTCTTCGTGGCGTTGATGAGCCCCGAGTACATCCACAGCCACTGGTGCCAACTGGAGTACCGCCGTGCGATGGGCCGCCGGGCCAGGGGCGCAATGCGTGTGGTGGTCGTCGTGCTCCGCCATTGCGACTGGAAGGATACCGGCGCTTCGGCGCTAAAGGTGTTGCCGCGAGACGGCCGGGTGGTGAGCAACTGGCGAACCGCGGACGAGGCTTTTCACGACGTGACCCAGGGCATCCGCGGGGCGGTCAGGACGGTGCGCGCCTCGCTGGCCGAGGATGCCAAAGCGAGGCCTGCCAGGGCGGCCAGGAGCAAGGCATCCACAGGGAACGCCAAGACCGCCGGCGCTCGACGGATGAAGGGGGCCACGGGCCCGAAGCGGACCAAGGACGGTCCGCCGACGCGAAGTCGGGTTTCCGGTTGAACCATATAATTCGGGGGGCGGCCCGTGGGGTCGGAATGGGCATGCCGAAGAACATTGTCGTCTTTTCGGACGGGACCGGCCAGGAGGGCGGGCTGCGCGAGGAGCAGCGCCTCAGCAACGTCTACAAACTCTATCGCGTCTGCCGGGTTGGCCCGGACAGCGGCATCGACCCGAAGGATCAGGTGGCGTTCTACGACCCCGGGTTGGGGACCGACGGCTCAGCCACCGGGTTGCTGAGCGCCTACCGAAGGCTGCAGAAGCTCCTGTCCTCGGTGACGGGCCTCGGCATCACGAAGAACATCGCCGACTGCTACGCCTTCATCATCGACCACTACGAGCCGGGCGACCGTATCTTCCTCGTGGGCTTCAGCCGAGGAGCCTACACGGCCCGTTGCGTGGCAAACGTGCTCTTCCTGTGTGGCGTCCCGACGATTGCGCCCGGGGGCGAGTGCAAGGCCCCAAGCCTTTGGGCGGCGGTTGGCCAATGGATGAAGGAGAAGCTTCCAGGCCGGAAGCACGCGCTCCCGCCGCCGGCCGAGGCACTACCCCCCGGCAGTTACCTTCCACGGTTTCGGAAGACGACCCGCGACATCGCCAACGAGGCGGTGATGGGAGTCTACGAGTATGGCGCCGGGTCCCCTCGGGGCGACTACGACCGGGAGCGCCAGGAGCTGGCGCGTCGGTTCCGGCACCGATACGGGTCAGGCGACGACCTGAGGTCGAACGTGGCTCCTCATTTCGTAGGCGTGTTCGACACCGTCGCATCCCTCGGATCGGTCGGCGTACGGCGTTGGGGCCTCGCGGCAGGGCTGTTCGCGCTGGCCGCCGTGCTCGCCGCCGGGCCGTCGGTCGTGCTCGACCTTGCATTCCATACGGGGTTCTGGAAGCCGTTCGCGGTCGTCGCGATCCTCGGCGCGGCTTTCGTCCTGTGGCGCTGGCTTCCTACCACCATCAAGTTCATCGTGAACTCCCCCGTCAACGGCAAGACGCGCTTCAACCTCGCGCAATGGCGGTCCGGGAACTACGACAGGTTCCTCAGCGGCCACGTCGGCTACGGTCGGCACGCCCTGGCAATCGACGAGACCCGCGCCGACTTCCCCCGTGTCGAATGGGCGAAGAAGGACGCCATTCGCCAAAGGGTCGGCGACGAGCCCGATCCGCTGATCCAGATGTGGTTCGCAGGCAACCATTCCGACGTGGGCGGGAGTTATCCCGAGGTCGAAAGCCGGCTCTCCGACATCGCGCTGGACTGGATGGTCGAGGAGGCCACGACCATTCCGTATCCGCTCCTGGTCGACGGGATGGAACCGGGCAAGACGGGTACCGGGCGATTGCACCTGCACCCGGCCTTCGACGGCATGCAGCACTGCGAGGTCGCCGGGATGCGCGACACCATCGCGGGCATCGTCCCCGGCTGGCTCCTGCCATTGGCCGGCAGGCTGGGCTGGGCGGTGAAGCCACGCTACGTGCCGCCCGGGGCGCCTGTCCATGAGACCGTCTACCGGCGCTTCCGGTTGGCCGAGGTGACGCAATGCACCGGCAGGGGCCCCTACCGACCGGAGGCGCTGGCCACCCACGGGGATTTCAACGACGGATCTCCGGCCGCCCCTGCACCCGCGCAGGCTTCGGCTCCGGGCACGCCCTAACCATCATCCTTTCACATGCAGGCCTCCGCCGAGGCCGACCGGACAACGAGGTCTCGGATGAAGCTCGACAGTTTCAGGGTCACGAATTTTCGCAGCGTCGAGGATTCCGGCGAGATCACCCTCGGCGACATGGCCTGCCTCGTCGGCAAGAACGAGGCAGGCAAGACGGCACTGCTTCACGCGCTCGCCGGCCTGAAACCTCATGCGTCGACGCCTATCACGTTCGACCGTGAGCGGGACTACCCGCGGCGTTACCTGAACGAATACGAGAGGCGTCACGCGGACGACGACGCCATGGTCATCGCGACCCGGTGGACCTTGTCCGACGCCGAGATGAACGACCTCGCCGCATCTTTCGGGCCCGGCTGCCTCGCGTCGTCCCAGGTGACCCTCAGCCGGCGCTACGGTGGCGGGATCGGAGTGACCGTGCACCTCGACGAGGCCGCCTGCATGGCCTTCCTCACCGACAGGCATGGGCTAACCGAGGATGAGCGACGCGCCTTTGCGGCCTCCGGTTCGGCGGCAGCGGTCCGGAAGGCCCTGGAGGGCCTGGAGGAAATATCCGCAGCCCAACAGGCGCTACTGGATGCCCTGGAAGCCTTGCCAGGCAAATCGGTGCTCAACGCTATTGCGAGCCACGTTCGCTCGGCCTGCCCAAGCTTCATGTACTTCTCGCACTACGACCGCATGGCCGGCCAGATCCGCGTCGACGACATCGAGAGGGACGAGGATGGCGGCGTCCATCGATTTGGTCGCCGCCCGCATAGGTCGAGCGAGCCTCTCGAAGTCCCCGAGCTGGTTTTCCTCGATTTCCTGGAGTTCGCCGGGACCTCGGTCGAGGAGATCCGCGAGTCGAAGACCTACGAGTCGCTGAACGCGAAATGCGAATCCGCGTCGAACGCGATCACCGACCAACTGCGGGAATACTGGACCCAGAACCCGTTCCTGGAGATCGAGGTCAGGGTCACAAAGGCGGAGCCGAACGACCCCGCGCCGTTTGACGAGGGCGTGATCGCGCGCGCCCGCGTCAAAAACATCCTGCATCGCGTCTCGGTCCCCTTCTCGGAGCGGAGCGCCGGTTTCATCTGGTTCTTCTCGTTCCTGGTGAAGTTCGCCCAGGTCAGCAAGCAGGGCGGCAGCCTGGTGCTCCTGCTCGACGAGCCAGGGCTGACCCTTCACGGAAAGGCCCAGGCCGACCTGTTGAGGTACTTCGGCGACAAGCTGGTGCCCCACCACCAGGTGGTGTTCTCGACCCATTCGCCGTTCATGGTTCCACCCGACGACCTGACGCTCTCGCGCATCGTCGAGGACCAGATCGAACAGCGGCCGAACGGCTTCCCGACGACGAAGGGCACCAAGGTGCGCGATGACGTCCTGGCGACCGATCCGGACACGCTGTTCCCGCTCCAGGCGGCGCTGGGCTACGACGTGACCCAGGCCCTGTTTATCGGCAAGCACACCTTGCTGGTCGAGGGGCCCGGCGACCTCGTCTTCCTCAATGCGCTCTCGGCCCAGTTGAAGCGCCGCAAGCGTATCGCGCTCGATCCGCGCTGGACGATCTGCCCGGCCGGCGGCCTCGACAAGATCCAGTCGTTCGTCTCGCTGTTCAAGGGCGCGAAGCTGCACATCGCGGTGATGTCCGACAGGGCTCAGGGCGACAAGCGCAAGCTGGAGCAACTCCGGGCCGCAGGTGCGATCCCCGAGAACCGCATCATGAACTACCCCGACGTGCTCGGCCTGCCAGAGGGGGATGTCGAGGACATCTTCGACCCGGAAGTCTACCTCGCCATTGTCAACGGAGCCTACGGCCTGAAGGGCCGCGGTGTGCTGACGACCGCCAAGCTCGACAAGGAGGCGGGGGGTATTGTGCGACTGGTCAAGCGGGTGGAGGCGGCCTTCAAGCTGCTGCCTCCCGACACGCCAGAGTTCGATCACTTCACGCCGGCGGACTGGCTTATTCGCAATCCCGCCGTTCTGGACGAAAAGACCCCCGCCATCGAGGCCACCCTGGACAATGCGGAGAAGGTGATCCGGGCGATCAACGGCGCCCTGCCTACGTAGTCCACCCCTACCGTCCGTGGCATCCCTTCGCGGACGGCGGGTGCATGAACCGCCTCTATCGCGGGAGACGGGTTTTCCCCACTCCACCATCGGCGGGACCTCATCGAATTGTGGCTTCGCACCCAAGCGTAGCCGCTATACGGAACCGGCCAAACGTGTTCTGCTTTTGTTCCTGGACTCTTGGAGGAGCACCATGCAGATCACTGGCATAAACATCGGCTTTTCCATGCCGGTGTCCCTTCTCGCCAAGCCTGTCCAGGCCGGCTTCCCGAGTCCGGCCGACGACTTCATCGAGGAAGAGATCGACCTCCAGCGCCTACTGATCGTCAACCGCCCGGCCACCTTCCTGGTCCGGGTCGCCGGCGACAGCATGATCCTAGCCCGCCTGTTCGACGGCGACCTCGCCGTCGTCGACCGCTCGCTCACCCCGCGCAACGGCGACATCGTCGTTGTCGACATCGACGGCGAGCGATCCTTCAAGGTCTGGAAGCGCCAAGGGCCGCGCATCTCGCTGCACTTCGCCAACCCTCGCTTCCCCGAGTTCCAACTCTCCCCCGACGCTGTCATTGAGGTCTGGGGCGTCGTCTCCGGGTCCGTCTGTGCGAAGCGCCGCTGCGAATGAGCGCCCGGGCCTACGCGCTCTCCGACGGCAACTCGTTCTACTGCTCGTGCGAGCGGGTCTTCGATGCTCGGCTGGCGAAGGTGCCGGTGATCGTGCTGTCCAACAACGATGGCTGCGCGATTGCCCGGACCAACGAGGCCAAGGCGCTCGGCATCCGGATGGGCGAGCCCTGGTTCAAGATCCGGGACATGTGCCGGCAGCAGGGTGTCCAAGTCTACTCCTCGAACTACGCCCTTTATGGAGACATGTCGGCCCGGGTGAACGCGGTCTACCGGGACTTCTCGCCCCGCATCGAGATTTACTCCATCGACGAGAGTTTTCTCGACATCTCCGACGTGCGCAACCAGGACCGGGCGTCCTTATGCAGGGACATGCGGGCGACCGTACGGGCCTGGACGGGCATCCCCACCTGCGTCGGCATCGGGTCGACCAAGACGTTGGCCAAGCTCGCCAACCACATCGCCAAGAAGGTACCCGAGCTCGAAGGGGTCTGCGACCTGACCGACCCGGAGCAGTACGACCACTGGATCATCCGCATCCCGGTGGGCGACATCTGGGGTGTGGGGCCGGCAAACGCCCGGCGCCTGGAAGCCCTGGGATGCGACAGCGCCGCCGATGTCCGCGACTTCGACCCACGCGTCGCCCGCAAGGCCATGACAGTCGTGGGCGAGCGCCTCGTCCACGAGCTGCGGGGTATGGCCTGCCTAGACCTGGAGACGGTAGCCGCCACCCGTAAGGGATGCGCCGTCACCCGGTCGTTCTCCGAGCGCGTCGAGGATCGCGCCACCATGGAGCAGGCCGTCGCCACCCATGCCTCCAGACTCGGCGAGAAGCTCCGCCGCGAGGGGTTGGCGACCAACCACGTGACGGTCTTCTTCCACACCTCGGAGCATGACCGCGACCGGCCTCAACGCTCGGTCTCGACCGTCGTGACGCTCCCCGAGGCGACCAGCGACACTCTCGCCCTGGTGAAGGCCGCCACCCACGGCGTCCGGAAGACCAGGCGGGACGGGTTCCGCTATTCCAAGGCCGGGGTGGTCACCACCGACCTGATGCCGCTGGCCGCATCGCAGCGTGCGATGCCGGGCTTGGGCCAACTCGACCGCGAGATGGGAGCCGCCCTGATGGAGGCGCTCGACGCCTGCAATCGCCGCTTCGGACGAGGCGCCGTCGTCCCGGGCGCCGCCGGGTTCGCCCCGAACCGCGAATGGTCGACCAAGTTCAAGATGCGGTCGCCCCGTTACACGACCCGCCTCGACGAGATTCCGATAGTCGCCGCGGCCTGACAAGCTTCTCACGCCCCTTGCGTTCGGGGACCGGCCAGGCGATCACGCGGAAGCTTCAAGGATAGTAACGATGAAACGCATGGCGCCGCCCCCGACCGACTAATCCCGGAGAGCGATGCCGCGCGCGAAGCCTCCGCAATTGCGAGAGGCTAAAATGCCAAAGGTACATTTTACGGCCGACAGCCACGTTGGCCATCAAGCTCTCATCCTCAGCCCGAGGATGCAGACCCAGCGACCGTTCGCTTCGCTTCACGAGCACGACGAGACCCTGGTCGAACGTTGGAACGCCGTCGTCCACCCGGATGACACGGTCTGGCACCTGGGCGACTTCGCATACCGGTGCACCGAGACTTATGCGCTCGCGATTTTCCTACGCCTTAACGGTCGCAAGCTCCTGATCCGTGGCAACCACGAGCGGATCGGTGAACGCCTCCCCTGGGCCGAGCCCGTCCGGGACGTGGCGATGATCGCCCTGCCGGACCCGGCGGGCGTGATGCGCTCCATATGGCTGAGCCATTACCCTCATGTGAGCTACCCTCGCTCCCACCGGGGTGGCCTTCACCTGCATGGGCATTCCCATGGTTCGGTCCCGGGCACGGCGACGCGTGCCGATGTCGGCGTGGATTGCTGGGACTGGGCCCCGGTGACGTTGGACCGGATCCTGGCGCGCTTGGCGACGAACGGAGCGGGGTCATGACTGCCCCTGGCCTTCGCCTATGGGTGTTCTCGGACCTGCATCAGGACTGGAAGGAGAATGCTTGGGACCCTGCCGCGCATGCGCCGGCGGGTGGTTTCGACGTGGCCGTCGTGGCCGGTGACGTGCACATGCCCCTGGTTCGGGCGCTGGACTGGCTCGGCGACCACTTGTCCGGCGTGCCGGTGGTCTACGTGCCAGGCAATCACGATTTTTGGTGGGACCGGGGTGAGGAACGCTACACGATTCACGACCAGTTGACCCGGGGGCGTGAGCGGGCGGACGCGCTCGGCATCCATCTCCTGCTCGACGACGCGGTCATCATCGACGGCGTTCGGTTCGCCGGCGGTACCCTATGGACGGACTTCCGCCTGGGGTCGTTCAACCTGAACCACGGTATCCGGACCGCCCAGGGGCGTGGTGGGATGGTCGATTACCGCCGGATCCGCACGGGTCCGAGGTCGCGCAATCGCATCAAGCCCGAGGAGGTGCTTGCGATGCACCGGGTCACCCGTGGCTTTATCGAGAACACCCTGGCCGTCAGCCACCCCGGTCCCACGGTGGTGGTGACCCATCACGCCCCGCACCCGGCGAGCCTTCCACGGAGCGACGCGGACCTACGGTGGTGCGATGCTTCCGACCTGACTGACGTCATCCTGGACCAAGGACCGGACGTCTGGGTCCACGGTCATGTCCATTATGCCTCCGATTACCGGGTGGGCCGGACGCGGGTGGTCTGCAACGCAAGGGGGCATTCAGATGAGCGAACCAGGTTCAGACATGGGCTCGTTGTTGAGGTCGCCCATTACATTCCTTGACCAGCCCCCTCGACGGATCCCAGGACAGGCCACAGTAGCCTCTCAGTCGGCTCGGTCCAAAATAACGGTCAGGTCACGGCATTCCGGACCTAAAAAATTCCCGAACGGGATACGGGCCTTGCGTTAACCGGGAGGCGCGGGGGGGGCTGTATCAAGGTGACCCAAACGGCCTGTCGACCCGGGGGCGCCCAGGCATTTTGCCGCCAGCGACCCTCGGAATAGGTAATTTGCCGTCCGCCCAGGCGTTTTGCCGCCCGCCCGCCTCCCGACAGGCGTTTTGCCACCACCGCCCCGGCCGGGCCGTTAACGCTTGGGCTACATAAGGTCCACGTTCGCGCATCCCTCCGGGTCCTGGCACCGGCCGAGGCGGACCAGCCCAGTCGAGTAGCAGTACGCCCATCCCGCCGCCGCATCGAAAGCCTGGACGGTCGACGTCGTTAGGCCCGTCCCGTCGGGGAACTTGTCATGCCCGTAGACCGTCCCGGTGAGCACGGTGCCATCCGCGGACCGGTTGTCGGGCTGTATGATCCAGTCGTGAAACAGGGGACGGTCGCCGAGCTCAGTCAGGTCGAAGCGGCTGCCTGGGTACCGGTTTCGCTGTGCCATGCCCTGCCGTCCTCGTCGAAGAAAATTGAGGCGGCTGCCACGACGGGCCGACCGCATTCGTCAGTGAAATGACCGGCAAGGAACGGCCGGTAATAGAATCTGACGGCCCTCGCGGGGACGCCTGCATGCGGGACGAGGGTGCCCTTGATCCACGCGTGAACCTCGCGATTGCCGGTGGGGATAACCCGGGCCCGCGACCCTGGCCGGACGACCATCACGGCGTCGGCCAGGGTTACGGTTTGGGCGTGGGCGACGACGCGGCCGCGTTCACGGACGGACCAGCAGCCGCGGGTCAGATTCCGGTAGACGTCTGTCATCGCGCTTCAAGGCGATCCTCAGGGATCGGGATGAGGCGGCCGCATGCCACGACGGCCGCGTTGGCGGCGGCGAGGCCCTCAGACAAGGTGACCTGGCGTGTCGCGACACAGCGGGCCATATGTCCGACGTACTCATCAAGCACGACCCCGACGCGGTGATCGACCGTGCCGGCGAGGCGATGGGCTCGGATGGACGAGCGGAGGTAGTCCCAGACGGGGGCGTGCGTGGTCATCGTCACCCTCTTCAATGCCGGGCCGCGAGGGTCTCGCGACCGGCGAGGACGGTGTCGACGAGACGCTGGAGACGTCGGACGCTACCCCCACTCCAGTGCTCCGCGATGAGCCCGAGCTCGTCGCCGTCGAGGTCCGGGAGCCACGACGCATCCGTCCCCCTCTCGCGCCGGGCGTCCCCCACGATCCCCCGTGCGAGGGCAGGTAGGTCGGCAAGCGTGGGCTCGGGCATCTGGAAAACTCGGAAGCGGTCCAGCAGGGGCCGGGGCATGCCCCTAGTCCCGTTAGCCGTCGCCAGGAACGTGATGCCCGAGAGATCGGTCGCGCACTCCAGGTAGGGGTCCCTGTAGTCCTCGGCATGATCCAGCATGGGCAGGAGCCCGTCGAGGAGATTGCCGTTCGTCATGCTGGTGCCGGCCTTCTCGATCTCGTCGAGGACCACCGCCACCGTCGCGAGGCTCTCTTGCCGGATCGTCTGAAGCGGCACCGAGGCCCTGCCGGATGACCACTGCCGGGAGGTCCCGATGAACGAGGCGTCCGCCACACCCGAGCACGAGTAGACCGTGCTTGGGAGGCCCAGCGCGGTGGCCAGGCTGGTGGCCAGTCGCGTCTTGCCGGAGCCCGGGGGCCCGACGAGCAGGATGGGTGGAAGCCGGGCGAATGACCTACCGACGAGTTGGTTCAGGATGCGCTCGATGAGCGATGCCGCGTGCGGGTACTGATCGACGAGATCCCGACGCGCGGCCGCGAGATCGGGCACCGGCCGGCGCGGGAGAGTCACCCCCGCGATAGGCGCCCACTCCGCGCGGGGCGTGGTCCCGCCGCTGCTACGTGCGCCGTCCTTCGCGGACCCCGGCAGGTGCTCGACGCTGCGCACGACGAGGAGCCCGGCGCCCGCTGCCTCCGGCAGATCGTCCTCGTCTTGATCGCGGGGATCGAAGCCGGTGTCGTCCCGGACGGGGCCGCGCTTGACGTTGTTGGGCCACTCTACCTTCACGACCGACCGGGCAATGATCTGTAAGGCGGTCAAACCGTCCCCCTGGCGGCGGGCCGACCGGGGCTCGCGCCTGGGTGCCCACTGCTCTCCATCGCAGTACGCGGCGATGCTCATCATCTCGGCATGCGTTCGGAGGAGATTTCCCAGTCGTAGGTCGGTATGCCCGCCCGCCATGGCGATCTGCCAGACCCTGACGGCACACCGCAGGGCACAGACGTGGTCGCCCAAAAAAGCTTGGTAATAGACGCACCTCGTCGACCAATCGGCATACGTGTCGCGGTCGTTCTGCCCCAGCTTGAGGTCCTCCGAGGCATCGTCGCACACGCTCTCAGCATGCGAGAGCGACGAGAGCGACACGCGGCACGACGACAGCTTCTCAAGCGCGGCACGCACGGGGGGGGGCAGGTCCGGCAGGTCGAGCAGGATGCCGGTCGACCAGTGGATCGTATCCGCGAGCGGGTCGCAGTCGAGGAAATCCAGGCCCTGATCGAGCCAGTCTACGGACGGGGGATGATTGGGTGCGAACGGATCGCTGGCAGGCGCACGGGGGCGCGCACCCCGAGGGGGGGTCTTCGTCATGGCCGGGTTTCTCCAGACGCCCTGTCAGAGACAGGGCTTCAGGGTGCCAGCCATACACACGAATCGTTAACGGAGCGTTGCCTTGAGCGCGGCCGTCCGGGCCCGGGCCGCGGCCGTCTCCCCCTGCATCGTGGCGACCATCCCGAGCGCACGGTCGAGGATCTCCTCACAGCGCTGCCCGAGGGCCTCGCGACCCTGGGCGGAGAGCGGCCCTGGGCCGGTCTCGCCCATTCCATGGGAGATGACGTGCTCGTCCCAAAGGTACGCGACTGCTTGGAGCATATACCCGGTGGCCCTCGGGTGTGCGGTTGCGGCCGCCCGGCCGAGCATGTCCAGGAGGGGCGCCGGGAGACCATGGGAGATGAGGCGGCCGCGTGCCAGGGAGCGCACGTTTAGGCCCGAGGCCAGGCTCAGGGGCCCCACGAAATCAGGTCCGAAGACCCTTTTGGCCACTCGCTCGATCTCGGCGTGGAGGGCCTCCGAGATCTCCGCATGATCCACCGGCTGGCCATCGATCAGGGCCTGCCGGCCATCGTAGGACAGCAAAGGCCCCGCCGGGGGGGCGGCCCCCGCGAGGTTGGAGAGCGGCGAGCCCGAGACGTACCCGACGGCGTGCCCAACGGCGGGGGTCCCAGCCGGGACGGGGTAGAGCGTTATGCGCACGGGAGAAGGTCCTGGGTGGGGCCGGCCAGGTAGATCACGTCAACGCAGAACCGGCCGGGATGGTCATTCGCGACGGGCCACATGCCAAGGCGCTGCCCCCATGTGTACCCCCTGATGATGATGGTGGTGCCCCTCATGACGCCACCCGCTTCAGGCAACGCGGGCAGGTCGCAGGGACGCCTTCGACGTCGCCCCATCCGACGGAACGCCGGCCCGGCGTGGCACCGCACAGCGCGCTCCCGGCCCCGCCCATCGGGCCGCAGCCGTCCTCGGAGACGATATGGTACAGGCGGCCGCGGTCGCGCTCACCGCCGTTGCTCAGGCGTCCGAGCATCTGTGCCGAGCGCCACGCGGAGCCGTCGGGGAGGACATACCGGGGGGCGGCCGTGAGGAATGCCTGGCGCTCCTCGGCCTGGCGGACCTGCCTGGCTTTCTCCTCAGCCTGGTACTGGGCAGCGGCCGCAGCCCGTTCCTCCGGCGAGGGGCCGGGGCCGGCGCGCACCATCGCCACCATTCGGTCGATAATCAACATGTGGGGTTCCCTGCTGTACCGGGCAGCTTGTGGGCAAGCCGCTTCTGGTATTGTCCTATCTATACTGACAATCATTACTCTTCAAGGGTAGCGCGTCGTCAACGGCTAGTAGTGTCGGTGAGCGTCATGAGTCTGCGGATCATCCTGTCCTGGGCCGCGCCACGGCCGTCGCACCAGCCGTCGAAGGTAGACCGTGAGACCTGCAGGGCGTCGGCCGCGGCGTCGCGCCCGCCGCGTGTCTTGGCCCATGCCTTTAGACACTCCGACAGGGGGCGGGCGTCCTTTTCCCAGTCCGGTGCGGCCTTGGGCTTGGACGCCGGCGCGGGGGAGTACACTGCGCTTTTCGCATCGTATGCGTTAGCCCAAGGGTCAAGCCGGGGGTCGTCGGGACCGATGCGGCCCGCCCCGAGAGGCTTGTCGAACCGCGAGAACCACGTCGCGGCGTTCCCGTCGCCGGTCGCATCCCGGGGAGGCTTGAACACCGCGGCGACCGGTTGCCCGATGAGGTCCTCGCGCCCGAGCAGGAGGCGATAGGCGTCAATGGCTGCGTCGGGCGAGCCGTAGCTCGCCCTCTCCAGAAGCTCGCCGCCATCGTGTGCGCGTAGTCGGACCATCCAGGTCATGAGCGGATACTCTCCAGGATGTCTTTGACCATGTCGTTGGCGTTGCAGCGCTTGTTGCCGCTGTTGCAGAACCCGCCGTACGCCCAGAAGGCCTCGCCGGCATCCGTCTCGGTGTACGTGCCGTGTCCGGTTCCCTTGCGCAGGATGAAGAGTTTGATTGGACCCTTGCGGTCGTCAGACCACATGCCGCTCGTCTCCATCTTGATGTAGTCGCGGACCTGCGCGCCGTCGGGCGAGGTCCAGCGCTCGACGGAGACGATGGTGTAGAGGGCCTCACCACCCGCAAGCGCAAGGGAGGCGGTCTTGCCGACGAGGGCCTTGGCGAGGCCCTCGGTGGTGGTGAGGTCGGCCGGCGCGACGGCCTGGGCCTGCTGCTGCTGGACGGGCTGGGCGACCATGCGGGCCTCGGCCCAAGCCTGCCGGAACGCGGCGCCGAGCGCGGCACGGACGGCGGTGCCGGCGGAGGCCGCGGCTTCGCGGGCGATCCGCCAAGCATTCCTCAGGAGGGCGGAACGGTCGATTTTGGTGGTGGTCATCGGGTGGCTCCATCATCGGCCCGGATCGCCCCGGGAGGCCTCGGCTTGCGCCGGTGATCTAAATGTACCGCAATTTGCGGTAGTCGCAAGGCCTCCACGAGAGAATTCTTTACGCCCGATGAGGCCGTGTCGCGCGTCGTAAACCGCGATGGCGTTCTCGATGGGCCATCCGGACGGCCCGTCCGGTTTCCCTCTAGGCGAATCTGCGGGAGCTGCTTCGATCGTCTCTGAAGCGATCTCGCGAACGCGAGACAGGGACCCGGACCAGCATGCCCACAGAGATCGAGATCCGAGAGTTTGCCCGGCTGTATGCCGGCATGACACCCGAGCAAGTGGCGGCCCATGAAACGTGGGTCGCCAAGTACCGGCTGGAGATGGCCGAGGAGATTGCGCAGCGAGCGGTCGCGGCACAGGAGCGCCGTGACGCCCTCCGGGCAATGAGCGATGCCGACGTCGTCGAGCAGACCGTCAACGCTTACAGCGACGCCGACTTCGACCCGGCGCCCGCCCTGCAGGTCCTGCAGTATGCCGGGTTCATCCGCCGGCGAGATCTCCACGAGGCCGTCTCGCGTGTGAAGACCGTCATCAAGGAGTTCGATCTCGCGACCGCAGGGCATCATCTCTACGGCGTCCCCGGGATCCGCCATGACCTGTATCGGGTCCTCGATTTCCTGACCGGCGAGGACCACTCGGGCTGCACCCCGAACCCCGCTCCATTTCGGGGGGCCCAGTCATGAGGCGGTCCACAATCGACGAGATCGCCCTCGGGGCTGCTCGTGGGGTCGAGCGGATCATCGCAGAGGAGCACCCCGGCGGGGCCCCCCAGCGGCAGGCCAAGGTGCAGGTCATGTTCGCGGACTGGATCAGGCACGCCGTCCTCCGCGAGGTCAGGAATGACCGGCGCCGTGTTTCGAGGAGGTCCTCATGATCAGGTCCTCCTCGCCTCGCGACGGGTTCGACCTCTGGTTCCTGTTCATCGGCATCGCCATCGCCGCGGCCGTCCTGCTCACGATCCTGCAGGCCCTCTCGCAGGCAGCGGATCCCGCGTGGTCCAACCAAGGCGGCGTCCGGGTCTGGACGGACCCGGCGACCGGGTGCCGGTACACCCAAGCCGAGACTGGCATGCAGCCGCTCGTGGGACCGGACGGGCGCCCCGATTGCCTGAGGAGGCCGCAGTGAACGGTCGGGGCATGCAGAGCTACCGGGTCAAGGCAACCGACTGGCGCCGCATGCCCGGACAGGGGACCGTCGTCCTGATCAGGGCACCTTTCGACCGCCACGCCGTCGGCGACGTCATCACGATCTATACCGAGGGCGTTGGGGAAGATGCCGGTCGGGAGACCGCCGGGCACTGGAAGGTCACGGGCAAGGAGGGATCGGTCGGGTTCGCCATGAGCGCCCTGATAGTCCGGCTGGCGAAGCTTGAGGAGGTCCACTCGCCCGAGCCGGACCCGACGACCATGTCCGAGGCCGACCGTCTGAAGGAGGCGGCGCGCCAGATCTACGCCATCACCGGCCACCTGGCCGGGTGCATCGGTCTGGAACGGAACGGCGTCAACGAACTCCGGGACAAACTCTACCGCCTCAAGGCCACCATCGTCGGTATCGAGTTCGAACCTGATTGCGAACATCGCTGGGACTGGCCGGACGGCACCACTCGGCACGGGCGGCCGCCGGAAGGAGACAGGGCATGATCGAGCGCATGATGAACCCGACCATCACCCTCACCCGCAAGCACTTCGCGACCGAGGAGGACTGGCAGCGCGCCATCCGCGAGGGAGGCACCTTCACGCTCGCCGGCGGCATCAGGGTTCACCTCACCCTGGGCGAGGAGATGGACCTCGATGACGACTGGGGCGTGAACCTTGGCGAGCCAGTCGCGAAAGTTTCCATCTCTGGCAGCCATGACGTGGAGGTGACCACCTACACCGAGGAGGTCACCTTCCATCCCGATGGCAGCTATTCGCGGAGGCTGGGATGACCGAGTCTGACGAAGTCATGCAGCAGACCTGGTGCTGCCTCACGTGCTCCGCGAAGTTCCGGTGGGGGGAGGTCCGGATGGCGGCGGGCGGCCTGCACTGCCCGCGATGCGATGCCGTCTCGCTCCACCCGGCCGGGGGCGAGGTCCGGGTGCTCGATGGGTACGACGGCGAGATCGGGACCCTGAACTGATGGCCCGCCCCGAACGTGTAAAACGATTCCCAAATCGCGTTTGTGGAATCGTTTTACACGTTCGGGGCGGCCCAAAGCGAAAGGGCCCGGGTTCTTCGATCAAGGCAGGAGCGCTGCACGAGCCTCGGCCACCAGGGCGTTCCACCGCTCGACCTCCGGGCGGACCGGATCACCGGCGCTACGGGGCGTCCATCCCACGCGGCCGCGCCGGACGATGCCCCTGGCACCACAATCCGTGCAGCGCACGAACCGGGAAAGGCTGCCAACGGCGATGAGGTCGTGAACCGGATCAGGGTGGCGGTCGTAGAGGCGGGCCGGGGTGTGGGTGCAGCGGGGCATGGCGATCTCTTTCGATCACCATCATTCGTGCGAGCGGGTCCGAGTTCGACAAGGAAACTTGCGCCCGATACCGATTCGTCTGCGGTATCCATGCGGTATCCACCGCCCAGGCAAACAGCCACTGGATACCGCGCCCCTGCCCTATCGGGCTGAGGTTGCTAGTCTTTTCGGGAAGGGGGGAGTGGAGCGGGTACCGGGAATCGAACCCGGGTATTCAGCTTGGAAGGCTGCTGCTCTACCATTGAGCTACACCCGCATAAGGCGCCCGATAGCATGTCGACGCGACATTGAGAAGAAGAACCCTTCTTCTATCGTCGGATCCTGCCGGTCGGAATGGATTGGTGGGGGAAGTAGGACTCGAACCTACGAAGCTTACGCAGCGGATTTACAGTCCGCCCCCTTTGCCGCTCGGGACATTCCCCCAAACCACCGCCTCTCGGCAGCGCGCCGGCCCTTATGGTGAGGGCTCGCGCGGGTGTCAACAGACTGTGCGCATGCAGCCGCGCAAAGTTCACGGCAAAGTTCAGGGGATTGCGAGATCGCCGATGCGAAGCTGAACCCGTTCGCCGCCGCGCCAGGTATCGATGGCGAGCGTTCCCGCCACGTGGAACTCCTGCCCGATCCCGCCGAGCAGGGCCTGTCCCAGCGGCCCTTGCACGGACCGGAAGGCGATGGCGCCGATGGCCTGGCCATCGCGGCTTCTGAAGCGCGCACGCACATGGCCGTTGCCCACGATCCCCGCATCGACCAGCCGGTGATGCGGTAGGGCGAAGACCGGTTCCGGAGCTCCGGCGCCGAACGGTCCGGCGCGCTGGACGAGGCGGACGACGTCCGCGGTGGCGCCGCCCGCGCTCACCGTACCGTCGATGAGAAACGCTTCCACCGCTCTCGCCTCGGTGACGGCCGAGGCGAGGTCCGCAGCCAGGAAGTCCGCGAAGTGCGTCACGTCGTGGCTCGGCAGTGTCGCGCCGGCGGCCATGGCATGCCCTCCTCCCTTCACGAGGAGACCGGAAGTCACCGCTTGGCGCACCGCATGGCCGAGGTCGACCCCTGCGACCGAGCGGCCGGACCCGGTGGCAGTCCCATCCGGGCGCAGTGCGAAGGCGAAGGCCGGCCGGCCGAAACGCTCCTTCAGCCGCGCTGCCACCAGCCCGACCACGCCCGGATGCCAATCGACGGAGGCCGCCACCAGGACGGGTCTGTCCGGATCGAAACTGAGCCCGTGGTCCATCTCGGCCTCGGCTTCGGCCACCGCCTGTGCTTCGATGCCCTGACGCTCGCGGTTGAGAAGGTCGAGTTCGGTGGCGATGCGATTGGCCTCCGCTGGATCGGCGCTGGTGAGCAGGGCGGCGCCGAGGCCCGCATGGCCGATCCGGCCCCCTGCATTGATCCGCGGGCCGAGCAGATAACCGAGATGCCAGGATTCCGGCGGCTCGCTCAGGGAGGCCGCATCGAAGAGGGCGGCCAGCCCGATCCTGCCCCGACCGCGCATCACCTTCAGTCCTTGGACCACGAAGGCGCGATTGAGCCCGGTGAGCGGCACCACGTCGGCGACCGTCGCCAGGGCCACGAGATCGAGGGCTTCAGCGAGATCCGGTAGATCTTTCGGCCCTTCCCGCCTCAACCGGCGATTCAGGGCGACGAGCGTGAGGAAGACGATTCCCGCAGCACAGAGATGGCCGAGCCCCGAGACATCGTCGAGCCGGTTGGGGTTCACCAGCGCCCTCACGGCCGGCAGCACCTCCGGTGCGCCGTGGTGGTCGAGGACGATCACATCGAGGCCGAGCGACGCTGCGGCGGCCAGGGGCTCGTGGCCGGACGTTCCGCAATCGACGCATACGAGCAGGCTCGCTCCCCCCTCCGCCAAAGCCGTGACCGCGGCCACGTTGGGGCCGTAGCCCTCCGTGATTCGGTCCGGAATATGGATCTGAACATCGAGGCCGAGAGCCCGCAGATGGCAGGCGACCAGGGCAGCGCTCGCGGCGCCGTCGACGTCGTAATCGCCGAAGACCGCCACGCGCTCGCCGGTCTCAACGGCATGGGCGAGCCGTTCGGCGGCGGCGTCCATGTCCACCAGGCTGGACGGGTCCGGCATCAGGTCGCGCAGGCGCGGTTCGAGATAGGCCGCTGCCTCATCCGGGCGGATGCCGCGCGAGGCGAGGACGCGAGACAGGAGATCGGGAAGGCCGTGCGCCTGGACCATCGTCGCGGCATAGGCCTGGGCCGCCGCGTCGTTGCCGCGGTCGTGCCAGGGCCGCCCTAAGATGGAACGCGTAACGCCAAGGAAGGCGCGGGACGGAGCGAGGGCTGAGGCTGCTGACACGGTTGCCAGTCTACCCGCCTTGCGCCGGCGAGCGCCACTGCGTTACGCGTTAGGCCTTGGACCGACGAGAGCGAACATCGCGCCTTGCGGATCGAGGGCATGGAGGATCCATGCGCCGCCGGGCACCTGATGGGGACCCGCGATGATCTGTCCGCCGCGAGCGGTGACCCGTGGTCCTGCCGCGTCGATATCCCCGACATTGACGTAATAGAGCCAGAACGGTGCCGGTACCTGCGTGTTCGTCATCATGCCACCGGTATGAACGCCATCGCACCCTCCATCGGGGCCAGTGACGCCGAAGAGCTGGTAAGTCCCCATGGGGCCCATATCCACCGCGTCGGTCTTCACCCAGCCAAAGAGGGACGCGTAGAAGGCAAAGGCCGCCTCCCAATCGCGCGCGTGCAGTTCGTGCCAGCCGAAATGTCCGGGCGTCCCGGGCGTGGGCGCCGGGGGTGGCGTGCCATCGCCACGGAACAGCACGAACACCGCACCCTGCGGGTCGGCGGCGACGCAGAAGCGGCCGATCCCCGGAATATCATCCGGTGCCCTATGGATCGTGCCCCCGCCCTCGCGCACCTGCGCCGAGGCGGCGTCGACATCCGCCACAGCGATATAGCCCATCCAGGAGGGTCGAGCGCCCATGGCCCGGACCTCGTCGGGCAGGGTCATCATCCCGCCGACCGGCGCCGCTCCGGAACTCGCCAGGGAGTATTCGATGCCGGGCATGCCGGAATCCGCAATGCTCCAGCCGGTGACGTGGCTATAGAACTCCCGCGCGGCAGCTAGGTCTGTGGTCATCAGTTCGTACCAGATAAAACGGCCGGTCTGAGTCATCGTCACACTCCCTCTGTTGGATTCACGCTGCCGGACGCATCTGGTTTACACCAAAGGCGGTCACTTTCGAGATGACCTTCCATAACTGTAATCATCGCTTGGGCCCGCACATTGAGCGGGCGGCGCAGACGCGGCGGTTATACGCGGTGATACGCTCGGCTGATCCGACTGACGGGCCGTCCTCGCTTTCGGAACGAAGAAGGGGCCGGCGTGAGATGCGCCGGCCCCTTCTTCATGAGGTATCGTGAGGAGCCAGGCCCCACGCGGTTCAGAGGTTCTTGACGATCGAGTCCACGACCTTCTTCGCGTCGCCGAACAGCATCATCGTGTTGTCTCGGAAGAAGACCTCATTCTCCACACCGGCATAACCGGAACCCATCCCGCGCTTGATGAACAGCACGGTCTTTGCCTTCTCCACGTCAAGGATCGGCATGCCGTAGATTGGCGAGGCCTTGTCGGTCTTGGCGGCTGGGTTGGTGACGTCGTTGGCGCCGATGACGAAGGCAACATCCGCCTGCGGGAAATCGCCGTTGATGTCCTCGAGTTCGAACACCTCGTCGTAAGGAACGTTGGCTTCCGCAAGCAGCACGTTCATGTGGCCGGGCATGCGGCCGGCAACCGGGTGGATGGCGTATTTCACGTCGACGCCTTCCTTCTTGAGCATGTCCACCATCTCGCGGAGCGAATGCTGGGCCTGCGCCACCGCCATGCCGTAACCCGGCACGATGATGATGCGTTCGGCGTTCTTCATGATGTAGGCGGCATCGTCCGCGGAGCCCTGCTTGACGGGGCGCGTCTCGACGGCGCCGCCACCAGCGGCCGCTGCGGAATCACCGCCGAAGCCGCCGAGGATGACCGATATGAAGGATCGGTTCATGGCCTTGCACATGATGTAGGACAGGATGGCGCCCGAGGAGCCGACCAGCGCGCCGGTCATGATCAGGGCGAGGTTGCCCAGAGTGAAGCCGATACCGGCCGCTGCCCAACCCGAGTACGAGTTCAGCATCGACACGACGACGGGCATGTCGGCGCCACCGATCGGGATGATGAGAAGCCCGCCGAGCACGAAGGACAGCATCACGATCAGCCAGAAGACCACCTTGCTCTCGGTGCCGATGAAGACCGCGATCAGGCCGACCAGAGCGATGGCCAGTGCGATGTTGATCGCATGTCGCTGAGGCAACATGATCGGCTTGCCGGACATGCGTCCGTCGAGCTTTGCGAAGGCGATGACCGAACCGGTGAAGGTGATCGCGCCGATCGCGACGCCCAGCGCCATCTCGAACAGCGATTCCTTATGGATATGGCCGTTCTCGAGGATGCCCACCGCCTGCGGCGCGTAGAGCGTACCCGCGGCTCCTGCCACGGCGGCGAGGCCGACCAGGGAGTGGAAGGCCGCCACGAGCTGCGGCATGGCCGTCATCGGCACCCGCTTGGCGATGACCGCACCGGCACCACCGCCGATGGCGAGGCCGAGGATGACGATGATCCAGGCGCCGAAACCGGCCGGAGGATGGCCGATCAGGGTTGTCAGGACCGCGAGGCCCATGCCGACCATGCCGTACAGGTTGCCCTGCCGCGATGTGGTCGGGTGCGAGAGCCCCCGTAGCGCCATGATGAACAGGACGCCGGAGACGATATAGAGAAGGGCGGAGATGTTCTGGGACATCGTCTCAGGCCTTCTTCTTGTACATGGCGAGCATGCGCTGTGTGACGAGGAACCCGCCGAAGATATTGACGCTGGCGAGCACGATGCCCACGAAGCCGAAGAAGCGCGCCCAACCGGTGCCCTTTTCGATCAGCGGTACGCCGGCAGCCAAGAGAGCGCCGACGATGATGACGGACGAGATTGCGTTGGTGACCGACATCAGGGGGGTGTGGAGCGCCGGGGTCACCGACCACACGACGTAATAGCCGACGAAGATCGCGAGGACGAAGATCGCGAGCTGGAAGACGGTGGGGTCGACCGCGCCGTGGGTGGCGGCGGCGATGCCATGGCTGATGCCCTGGCTGAGGCTATCGGCGATGCTTTGCGCCTGGTCGGCGGAAGCACGGGCGGCAGCGGCGGCAGCGCGCGCCTGCTCGGCGGCCTGATCGGGGGGAAGGGTGGCCATCTGTCTCTCCGCCGGGGTCAGGCTGCTTTGGGCTGGAAGGCGGGGTGGACCACTTGTCCGTCCCGGGTGAGGTTCGTCGCCTTCACGAGCTCGTCATCCCACTTGATGGCGAGTGTCTTGGCCTCCTTGTCGATCAAGGTCTCGACGAAGGCGAACAGGTTGCGGGCGTAGAGACTGGACGCAGTGGCTGCGAGGCGGCCCGCCACGTTCACGTGACCGACGATCTTGACGCCGTTCTCCGTCGTGACGATCTCACCGGCCTTGGCACCAGCGACGTTGCCGCCGCGCTCGACAGCGAGATCGATGAGCACCGAGCCGGGCTTCATCGAAGCGACCATGGATTCCGAAACCAGCTTCGGAGCCGGTCTGCCGGGAATCAGTGCGGTCGTGATGACGATGTCCTGCTTGGCGATGTGCGTCGCCACGAGCTCGGCCTGCTTCTTCTGGTATTCCGCTGACATTTCCTTGGCGTAGCCGCCAGAGGTCTCAGCCTGCTTGAACTCGTCGTCCTCGACCGCCACGAACTTGGCGCCGAGGGATTCGACCTGCTCCTTGGTCGCCGGACGTACGTCGGTCGCGGTCACTACCGAGCCCATCCGGCGGGCTGTCGCGATCGCCTGGAGACCGGCAACGCCGACGCCCATGATGAAGACGCGGGCTGCGGGCACGGTGCCGGCGGCCGTCATCATCATCGGCATGGCACGGCCATACTCGGCGGCACCGTCGACAACGGCGCGGTAGCCGGCGAGGTTGGCCTGAGATGAGAGCACGTCCATCACCTGAGCGCGGGTGATGCGCGGCATCAGTTCCATCGAGAAGGCACTGACGCCGGCATCCGCCATGGCCTTCAGTGCGGTCTCGTTACCGTAGGGATCCATGATGGCGACGACGGTAGCGCCGCTCTTCAGAAGCTTCAGCTCGGCATCATTCGGGCGCCTGACCTTCAGGATGAGATCAGCATCCTTCGCGGCTTCTTCGGCCGTCGCGGCGACGGTCGCACCCACGGCCTCGTATTCAGCATCCGGAACACCGGCCTTGAGGCCAGCGCCAGATTGGACCGTGACGTCAACGCCGAGGCCCTTGAATTTCTTGATCGTGTCAGGCACCGCCGCGACCCGCGGCTCTGCGGGATCCGACTCTGTCAGTACAGCGATGCGCATTCAAAGACCCCCTTCGGCAATCGTGCTCGATTGCCGTAGCTTAGCAGGAATATAGAGCCCGGACCACTGGTATACCAGCGGTCCGCGGCTACGTCACGCGAAGAAGAGGTACAGCGCCAGAAGGATGCCGACCACGAACGGCGCCTTCCAACCGATGGCCGGTGCGAGTGCCCCGACAGTCCCGGCGACACCCGACAAGAGGACGCCGAAGATCGCAGTGAGCCAAGCCTCACGGATGCCGCCGACAGCCAAGGCGAGCACCCAGCAGATCACCACACCCGTGCCGATCTCAACGAACCGGACGAAGCCGCGATAGGTCTGCTCGTGGGTCTTCTCGTCCATAGCCGGACTGTAATGCACGCCGGTCACGCTCTTCGCATCAGCCATCTTGCGCTCGTCCCCTTGGTCATCATCTTGATTGGTTCCAAGCGGATTTAGCGCATGCCTCGATCCCTCGCAATCGAGATACCGACTCGCGAAAATATAGAAAGCCGGTTTTATCCCAGGTAATGACAGTCCCTCTCACCTTGTCATGCGACGGAGGGACAAATTCCGGATCAAGCCGGAGAGGGCAGACCCGCCGCCGCAAGCGCCACACTCTGTCGCTCAGTCAGCCTTTCAAGGGAGAAGCGTTCGATCTCCGCCTCGAACAACCGGTGATAATTCAGCTCCGAACGCAGGTGCAGGAACACGGCACCGAGCCCGACAGCCGCCCGGTCCATGAAGACAAATTCCTGGGGAACGGTCACGGGACCGCGCTGCTTCAGGGCTTGGTGGACTTCGAATGCTTGACGCCGACCGTACTCGCCGGGCTTCACGCCGTCCGCGACGGTCCTCGTGCGATCCTCCAAGATTGGGCCGTAGATGAACCGCGCCCAGATATTGAGAACTTCGATCAAGTCCTTGTTCAGGTTCTTGAACCCCCAGACTTCGTAAGCGTGGACGATCCGGGCATGATCGTTCTCGAGGAGGCCGCGATAGAGATCGACCACTCCACCGACGAAACGCGGGTGGAAGATGCGGACACAGCCGTAATCGAGAAGGTTGATCCCCTGCGCTTCTCCTTTCTCGGAGAAGACGGTGTAGTTGCCGAGATGCGGATCACCATGAATCACGGCGGCGCGGCTGAAGGGATGCCACCACGCCTTGAACATCGCCCGCGCCAGGCGATTGCGAATCTCGATCGGCTGATCCGCGAAATCGAGGATCCTGTCGCCGTCGAGCCAGCCGAGAGTGAGGAGGCGCTTCGTCGAGAGATCCTTGTGGATCGCCGGTACCCTCACTTCGGCGATGTCCTGGAGCACCGCCCCGTAGAGGTTGGCATGCTTCGCCTCGCGCTCGTAATCGAGCTCCTCCCGCACGCGGGCGCCAATTTCCTTGGCGATTTCACGGGTGTCGAGCCAGGAACTCAGGCGACGGTGGAGGGCGAAAGCTATCTCCAACTGCTTCAGATCGGCTTCCACGGCCGACTGCATGTCGGGATACTGGAGCTTGCAGGCGAAAGACGTGCCGTCCAGACCGGTTGCGCGATGAACCTGACCGAGAGAGGCCGCTGCCGCAGGCTTGAGATCGAAGCTTCCGAAGCGCTTCTGCCAGTCGCTCCCGAGTTCGGCCATCAGCCGGCGCTTGACGAAGGCTGCCCCCATCGGCGGCGCATCGGCCTGAAGCTTCTGAAGTTCGGTAGCATATTCGGGTGGCAGCAGGTCCGGCACGGTAGCGAGGAGTTGCGCCACCTTCATGATCGGCCCCTTCAAGCCACCGAGTGCCTGGGCCAGGGCTGCCGCATTGGTCGGGGTCTCGCCCTTTCCAAAAAATTTTGCGCTGGCCATGCGCGCGGCGACGCCGCCGACATTGGCTCCGACTCGAGCATAGCGGCTGGCCCGCGCCGAGAAGCGGTTGGCTTCGCTGTCGTGATCGGCCATCGGGTCCATTCTGCGCGGCGTGAGGGAGTTCCTACGAAATAGGCTCCCCGCTCCGACGTACCAGGGCCGTGAGCTTTTGCGTCGCGGGACCGATGACGATCGCCGGCACGTGCAACTGGATCCGAGAGCCTTCTCATCCCGTAGACGCGGCCATTGAAGTGGACGGTCCGGCGCTCATGGCGAACCGTTCACTTCTCAGTGGTGGCGTCATACGAAGGGCTGGGGAGGCAGAGATGTTTAGCTCTCCATCGCCTCCAGCTCGACGATCATCCCCTCGATCATGTTCAGGCCGATCTGCCAGAAGGCCGGGTCGGTGGCGTCCAGGCCGAAGGGAGCGAGAAGCTCGCCATAGGGCTTTGCTCCGCCTGCCGAGAGGAGCGCGAAGTAGCGCTCCACGAAGCCCTCTTCAGCCTTGGCGTAGACGCCGTAGAGCGAGTTCACGAGGCAGTCGCCAAACGCATAGGCATAGACGTAAAACGGCGAGTGGATGAAATGCGGGATGTAGGCCCAGAATGGCTCGTATCCAGCGTCGAGAGAGATCGCCGGACCGAAGCTCTCGGCCTGCACCGACATCCAGAGGCGATTGATCTGCTCGGCGGTGAGTTCCCCCTCGGCGCGAGCGAGATGGACCTTGCGCTCGAACAGGTAGAACGCGATCTGGCGCACCACCGTGTTGATCATGTCCTCGACCTTGGCAGCCAGCATCGCCCGGCGCTGAACCGTATCGGTGGTGGCGGCGAGAAGCCGACGGAATGTCAGCATCTCACCGAAGACGCTCGCGGTTTCGGCTAGCGTCAGCGGCGTCGGTGCCATCAGTGCGCCGTTCGGCGAGGCGAGAACCTGATGCACACCGTGGCCAAGTTCGTGCGCCAGGGTCATCACGTCCCGCGGCTTGCCCTGGTAATTGATCAGCACGTAGGGATGAGCCGAAGGAACTGTGGGATGTGCGAAGGCACCCGGAGCCTTGCCCGGCCGCGTCGGCGCATCGATCCAGCGTCGGTCGAAAAAGGTCTTGGCGATATCGGCCATGCGCGGCGAAAACGCGCCGTAGGCATCGAGAACCATGTCCCGCGCCTCGGTCCAGGGGATGGTGCGTTGCTCGACCCGAGGTAGCGGAGCGTTGCGATCCCAGTACGGAAGCGCATCGACCCCGAACCACTTCGCTTTCAGCTTGTAGTACCGGTGCGACAGGCGCGGGTAGGCCGCCTGCACCGCATCGACCAGTGCCGCCACCACCTCGGGTTCTACCCGATTGGAAAGATGCCGGTCATCGGCGACATCCTTGAAGCCGCGCCAGCGGTCCGAGATCTCCTTGTCCTTGGCCAGCGTGTTGGTGATGAGGGCGAAGGTGCGGAGATTTGCGCGGAACACGTCTCCCAGCGCTCCGGCCGCCTCTTTACGGACTGCGCCGTCAGGGTCCTGAAGCTTGTTGAGCGTCGGCTCCAGGGTCAGCATTTCACCCTGAAGCGGGAAGCGCAGAGATGCGATCGTGCCATCGAAGAGCCTGTTCCAGGCGGACCTCCCGGTAACCGACTTCTCGAGGAACAGCTTCTCCGTGCGATCGTCGAGTTGAAACGGTTTCTCGCGGCGCAGATCCTCGATCCAGGGGCGGTAATGCGCGAGGGGACCGTCCGCCATGGCCGCGTCCATCACGGCATCGTCGACCCGATTGACCTCGAGGGCGAAGAAGAGAAGGTGGCCCGAGGCCGTGGTCAGGCGCTCCTGGGTATCGCCATAGAATTTTTGGCGCGCCTCGTCGGTTGTGTCGCCGGAATAGACGAGGCCGGCGAAGGACATCAGGCGGCCGAGCCGATCCTCGATTGCCTCATAAGCCGCGACCGCCTCGGCCAGCCGAGACGATGCGTTCGGGCCAGCTGCGATCGTGGCGATGGTGCCGTCCCAACGCTTCGAAAAACTGCGGCACTCGCCTTCCGCCTTCTCCAGATCGGCGCGGAAGTCGGGAGAGTCGATCCCGGAATAGAGATCGCTCAGGTCCCATTCGGGAAGCGGGCCTAGGTCGAGGGCGAGAGCGGCAGCCCGCGCGACTTGCGTCCCCTCCGATCGTTGGCCGCCTGGCGCCCGGACCGCGCTCGACAGGCTGGCATGAACGACGACTCGACTCGACATGGCGACATTGATCCTGAAGCGGCGTTCTCGCGCCGCTCGCGCTGATATCGAGCTGCAGGCCCCACGATCAACCACGTGAGAGCATTCAGTCGCAGCGAATCTGTGGCTTCGTCTTCCTTAGCCCCCGTCACCGAGTGACGCCGGAGCGCGACCGGAGAAAAAGTCGGATCGTCGTTAAGCGCAGCTTTACGCTCTTCCCTCACCCTACGGATCGAAACGAAACACTGGTGGTCGGGCTGCAGGACATCATCCTGTTGGCGCCTCCCTTTCACAGCACATGGTCGAGGCTTGCCGCATGTCGACAACGATCCTGATCGTCGACGACGATCCCGTTCAGCGCCGGCTCGCCGAAGCGATGGTGCGTCGCCTCGGATTCGATGCGAAGGTGGCCGAGAGCGGCGAGGACGGGTTGGCCGTGCTCCGGTCGGGTGAGTCGATCGACGTGGTCCTCCTCGATCTCGTGATGCCGGGTGGCCTCGACGGTCTCGCCGTCATGGCCGAGATGCGCAAATCCGGTCTCGACACGCCGGTCATCGTCCAGACTTCCAACGGCTCCATCGATGCCGTCGTCACCGCCATGCGGGCGGGTGCCACGGACTTCGTGGTCAAGCCGGCCGGCGCGGAACGTCTTCAGGTCTCGATCAAGAACGCTCTCAAGGTCGATCAACTGGAAGAGGAAGTCCGCCGCATGCGCCGGCGTGCCTCAGGTTCGCTCACCTTCAAGGATCTGTCCTCTCGAAGCCCCGATATGGAGCGCGTGATTCGGTTGGCCGAGCGCTCGGCCAAATCCAACATTCCCGTGCTCATCGAGGGCGAATCCGGCGTCGGCAAAGAGGTGCTGGCCCGTGCGATCCAGGGATCGGGAGATCGGCGCGGCAAAGCCTTCGTTACGGTCAATTGCGGGGCGATTCCCGACAATCTCGTGGAATCCACCTTGTTCGGCCACGAGAAAGGCGCCTTCACCGGTGCCACCGAGCGCCATATCGGGAAATTCGTCGAAGCGTCCGGTGGCACGCTCTTCCTCGACGAGATCGGCGAACTGCCCCTCGACGCCCAAGTGAAGCTTCTGCGTGCATTGCAGGAAGGCGAGGTCGATCCGGTGGGCGCCAAGCGCAGCGTGCGCGTCGATATCCGGCTGATCTCGGCTACGAACCGCTCGCTTCTCGATCTCGTCAAGCAGGGACGCTTCCGCGAGGACCTGTATTACCGCCTCAACGTTTTCCCGATGACCTTGCCGCCGCTTAGGGCGCGTCGTGAGGATATCCCGGATCTGGTGCGCTCGTTCTGCGCGCGCTTCGCTGCCGAAGAAGGCAAGCGCGTCCGCGCGATCACGCCGGAGGCGATGGCACTGCTCAGCCGCTATGGCTGGCCCGGCAACGTTCGCCAGCTCGAAAACGCCCTGTTCCGCGCCGTCGTGCTCGCCGATTGCGATGAACTCACCATCGCCGAGTTCCCGCAGATCGCGGCGCAGGTCGAGGGTTTCGACGTCCGCATCCCTGCCGCTCCGAGCCAGCCCATGGTCCATGCCGGCATCCCGGAGCCGGTGCGCGAGATCGTCCGCGTCGAAGTCCGTGACCCCCATGCCATGACCCTCGTCACCGAGGAGACCGGCGAAATGAAGCCGATGGATGCGCTGGAGGCGGAAATCATCCGTTTCGCCCTGCAATTCTACCGCGGGCGCATGTCCGAAGTGTCGAGACGCCTCGGGATCGGTCGGTCGACCCTCTATCGAAAGCTCAAGGATCTCGGTCTCGACGGCGACGATAAGGGCGAAGAAGCCGCCGCCTGAAACGCTCAACGTGCTTCGGCTTGGCCCAAGGTCGATGTCGTTGGGATGTGCGTCAAGGCACGGCGTTTCGGGCTGTCGGCCCAACGCGAGACTTCACTGTTGCCGGCACGCCGTTGCAAGCGGCTGCGCTTGCAGCGATTGTTGGTTCTCATGAAACGGCCGGTACGGTCGTTCCCTAGGAGTTGCATCATGGGCGCTTCGCGCTCCGCTTCCGTCGCTCTGGCCGCCCTGATGGCTGGTTGCGTCGGTTATGCGGCCAGAGCCGAGCCCCGGCTCGATCCAAGCACGCCCGTGGTGCAGAGTGCCCCGGCACCATCGTTGATGGCCGAACCGGCGCAAGCCGACACTGTCGCGACCGGTGCGATCTCCGCGACGGCACAGCCACCGTCCGACCCGGAGAAATCGGCTGCCGCGAATGTGGCCGCTCAGGCACCATCGAGCCCTGCCGATGCTCCAAACGATGAGCCCAAAAGCGCGGAGGGCGTCGCTCCCGCCGGGCAGGCCATTCCCGACGCCGCCGCTGCGGCGGCTGCCGTTCCTGTTCCGACCGATCCTATGGGCGCGGCACTGGCTGCCCGTCTCGCCGATCCGGCCCCTCTGCTGGCTCGCCTCACCACCAAGGACCGGGAGGCGATGCAGGCCTTCTACGGGCTCGGTGCGTTCAAGCCGGTCTGGATCGCCGACGGCGCCTTCACTCCGGCGGCCAAGGCTGCCGCGTCCCGTCTCGCACTCGCAGCGGAGGACGGCCTGAACGTCCAGGCTTATCCGGTGCCTGTCATCGGCACGCAGGGGGTAACCGAGGCCCAGGCCGCCGAGATCGAACTGAAGCTCTCGGCTGCCATCGTGCTCTATGCCAAGGATGCACGTGGCGGGCGCATCAACCTGCCGGCGGTGTCGCGGTTGATCACGCCTACCCTCGACATTCCGGGTGCGGATGCAGTTCTGACGCGCATCGCCAGCGCTGGTCCGCAAGCCGGCGCCGTGCTGAAGAGCTACAATCCTGCGCAGGCCGGCTACCTTGCCCTCAAGGCTAGGCTCGCCAACTTGCGTGATCTTTCGAGCGCGCCCGTCGCAGGGGCGCCCATGACGATTTCGACAGGCCCTGTGCTGAAGGTCGGCATGCACGACCCTCGGGTCCCGGCGCTACGCAGCCATTTCGGCCTGCCGACACGCACTGCCGGCACCCTCGATACCGCATCGGGTGAGCCGGACGCCTATGACGGTGACGTGGCCGCTGCCGTGGCGAAGTTCCAGCGAGGCCGTGGATTGCCGGCCACCGGCACCCTCACTCTGCAGACCGTGGCGGCCCTCGGCCGGCATGAGCCGACCGCGCGTATCGGCGACGAGGAATCCACCATCCTCGTCAACATGGAGCGTTGGCGTTGGCTGCCCTCCGATCTCGGCCGCGATTACGTGATGGTCAACATCCCGGAATTCCGCCTGCGGGTGATTCGTAACGGGACACAGCGCGATGAGACCCGCGTCATCGTGGGTAAGACCGAGACACCGACACCGATCTTTTCGGGGATGATGGAATACGCTGTCGTCAATCCGTCGTGGAACGTGCCTCCCTCGATCCTGAAGAACGAATTCCTGCCCGCTCTCGCTCGCGACCCGAACTACGCGGCGCGGCGCGGCTACGAGGTCGTCTATCGCAACGGCAACATCTCGGTGCGCCAGCCACCCGGCGAGCGAAATGCGCTCGGTTTCATCAAGTTCCTGTTCCCCAACAATCATGCCGTCTACCTCCACGACACGCCCAACCGCTCGCTGTTCTCCGCCTCCCAGCGGGCGATGAGCCATGGCTGCGTGCGCGTGGACGACCCCTTCCGCTTCGCCGATTCGGTTCTGCCCGAGGCGTGGTCGAGCGATCGGCTCAAGAAGCTCATCGGCAAGGGTGAGCGGACGATTCGTCTCCCCGAGAAATTGCCGGTTCACTTGGCCTATTTCACGCTCGCGGCAGACGATTATGGTTCCTTGCGCACGCATGCGGATCTCTATGGCTACGATGCGCGCATGAAGATTGCGCTCGGCCTGGCGCCCGGCAGCCTGCTCGTTGCCAAGGCACCCGCGAAGGCACCATCCAAGGTGGTGACAAGGAGCCAGGTGCCGAGCGCTGCCGCGGCTCCGTCGGAGATCCGCAGGGCAGCGTCTCGCCCCAGCCTCCCCGGTGCCGCACCGGCGAGGCCGGCCAGCGCTCCGGCTGCCCGGTCCGCCGAAGCGGCGAGCGCCGATCCATGGGCGCCGAGGCCGGCTCCGGTCTCGCGTGGTTGGTGGTAGCGCTCATCTTCGTGTCGCGTGAATGTCACACGTGCGGAATGTGTGACATCGCTCTTGCTGAGGGCTTCCTCACACGGCGAGCCGGCACGATTTCGCCACGGTTGAGACTTAGCCGTTTTGGCAATCGGCGAATGGCTGAGGATCCGATAACCTTACGTTTACGGTTTTCGGTAACCTTGCGTTCACCATGATCCGCTCGACAACGCGCGGTCTGGCAGAGGTGAGGACGATCGTGGGCATTCCGCTGCGAGACGAGGCCGCGCCGGCCGACCGTAATGCCCCTTTCGTATCCCGCCTTCGCACCTGCTTTCGCGGCATCCTGTCCCGCCCCAGGCTGCGCCGCTCGATGGTTGTCATATCGGGAATTGCCCTGGCGCTCGGCGCGGGGACGCGCGGCACACAGGATGCGATCGCCAACGGCGATACCCGCACTCTCTCGATCTACCATACGCATACGAAGGAGAGCGCCACGATCACGTTCAAGCGTGACGGGCGCTACGACCGGGCGGCGCTGGACCAGCTGAACTGGATGCTGCGCGACTGGCGTATGGATGAGCCGACCAAGATGGACCCGCGCCTGTTCGACACGGTGTGGGAGGCCTACCGCTCGGTCGGCTCGCAGGAGCCCATCAACGTGGTCTCGGCCTATCGCTCTCCGGGCACCAACGCCATGCTGCGCCGACGTTCACGCGCGGTGGCCGAGTTCAGCCAGCACATGCTTGGCAAGGCGATGGACTTCTACCTGCCGGACGTCTCCATCGACCAGATCCGTGCCATCGGCATGCGGATGCAGAGGGGCGGCGTCGGCTGGTATCCTCATGCCGGCTCGCCGTTCATCCATCTCGACGTCGGCTCCGTCCGGTCCTGGCCGCGGATGAGCCACGATCAACTCGCCCGCCTGTTCCCGGACGGCAAGACCGTCCACCTGCCCGCCGATAACCGCCCCCTCCCCGGCTACGAACTCGCCCGCGCCGAAGTGCTCGCCCGCGGCGGCACCGTGCTCGGCGTGACCCAGGTCGCGATGATGGACGAGGATGACGGCCCGAGCATCAAGGGCTTCTTCGCCAACCTCTTCGGTGGCGGTGCGAAGGCGCCCGCGGCTCAGGCCGAAGCGCCGGCTCCGGTCCGCACGAAGTCCACGGTTCTCGTCGCCAGCGCCGATCCCGACGACCAGACCGGGGCGCGTGAAGCCCTGGCCTATGCCGCTCCGGCCGCGTCCGATGCCCTCAAGGGTGCCCTCCTGCGCCGCGACGGACGCGATGCGCAGAGCCTCCTCACTCAGGAGGTCGCCAAGCCCGACACCGCTGCCGCCGCTGAAGCGAGCCAGATCGATGTGCCGTTGCCGCCGCGCCGGCCATCGGAATTCGCTGCTGTCGCCGCAGCCCTGACCATGCCGTTGCCGCCGCCGCGCCCCGCGATCCAGGTGGCGAGCCTCGCTCCCACGGGTATGGCCGCGACGCCCGCCGTCGTCGCTCCCGCCCGCTTTGCCCGGCCGATCCCGGCCGATTCCGACGCCCGCACGCAATTGCGCGCTCTGTTCGAGGTCGCCGCCGCCGAGACCGCGCCGGCAAGCCGTGCATCTCCGGTTCACCTCTCGTCGACCCGCGCCCGGACGGAGGCCGCTCCCGCCGGCCTCGTCGCCCAGGCCGAGAGCGGCGTGCGCAGCCGCTTCTCCGCTCGCAGCCCCGGCGACGACCTCACCGCCGCCCGTTTCACCGGTTCGGCCACCCGCGCTGTGGCGGGACGCTGAAACTCCTCCGGCTCGCAGCCACATTCGCCGAGATGGACGAGGAGTTGCGCGGACAGCGATGGGATCGTCCTGAGACGATCCCGATCCGGACCTGATCCCGGACTTGACGCGCGTCCCGCCCCGCGACAGGAAAGCGGAACGGCAATGGATTCTGCCGGGCGCAAAGCCGAACCGCCATAAGGGCTGATGATTCCTACCCTTTTGCCACGCAGCAAGACGGTGGAACCATGCCTGTCTCTCTCCGACCTTGGATCGCCAGACTGCGACATGCGGCCATGGTCCGTGTGGCCTGGGCCGTCGCGTTCCTCCGCTGGGGATTGATCCTCATGCCGATGGCGGCCGTGATCGGCTCGCTCTGCGCGGCCTTCCTCTGGAGCCTCGACGTCGCGACGAACGCCCGTTTCGCACATCCCTGGCTGCTGTTCCTGCTGCCGGTCGGCGGCTTCGCCATCGGGCTGCTCTACCACCGCGTCGGGCGCAGCGTTGAGGCCGGCAACAATCTCATCGTCGACCAGATCCACGAGCCCGGCGGAGGCGTGCCCCTGCGCATGGCGCCGCTGATCTTTCTCGGCACCGTGGTGACCCATCTCTTCGGTGGGTCTGCCGGTCGCGAAGGCACGGCGGTGCAACTCGGCGGCAGCCTTGCGAGCGCCGTTGGCAAGGTCGCCGGCCTCGATCCGGCGGGCACCCGCATCGTGCTGATGGCGGGCGTGGCAGCGGGGTTCGGTGCCGTGTTCGGCACGCCCATCGCCGGGGCTGTCTTCGCCCTCGAAGTCCTTGCAATCGGCCGAGTCGAATATGCCGCGTTGATCCCTTGCCTGCTGGCGGCCGTGGTCGGCGATTGGGCCTGCCAGGTCTGGGGCATCCACCATTCGCTCTTCCGGATCGCCTATCTGGCGGATGTGAGCGGTCCCATCGCTCTCGATCCGATCCTGCTCGCGAAGGCGGCGGTCGCCGGGATCGCCTTTGGACTGGCGGCGCTCGTCTTCTCCGAAGCCAACCATCTCCTCGGCGGATGGCTGAAGCGGCTGATCCCCTACGGCCCCTTGCGCCCGGTCCTCGGCGGGCTGGCGGTGATCGCCCTCGTCTATGCGCTCGGAACCCGCGACTATCTCGGCCTCGGCGTCACGGCGCCGGATGCGGGAGCGTTGAGCATCGCGAGCTTCTTCGGGCCCGAGGTCCATCCCTGGTCCTGGGCCTGGAAGATCCTGTTCACCGTCGTCACCCTGGCTTCGGGCTTCAAGGGCGGCGAGGTCACGCCGCTCTTCTTCATCGGTGCCGCCCTCGGCAATGCGTTGGGCGGGCTGATGGGGGCGCCCCTCGACCTGATGGCGGCTCTTGGCTTCGTGGCGGTGTTCGCAGGGGCGGCCAACACGCCGCTGGCCTGTACGCTGATGGGAATCGAGCTGTTCGGGGCGACGCACGGCGTCGCCATGGCGATCGCCTGCTTTGCCGCCTATGCCTGTTCGGGCCATCACGGCATCTACCTGTCGCAGCGCATCGCCGTCTCGAAGGGCGGCACCGTCGCGCTCGGTTCCACCCTGCGCGAGGCGCGCACCCGGCGTTGAAGCGGCGGGAGGCGGCCACGCACCTCCCGCCCGATCGTCACTTCTTGTCGTGGCTGTGGCCGTGGGCGTGGCCATCCTTGTCGGAATGCAGCGGCTTCCCGTCACGTCCGACCTCCTTGGATTCCTGCACGCGCGGGTCGTCGCGATGGGCCGGGCCACCCGACACGGTCCCGGTGTTCGGGACCGAGACCGAGGGGTTGCTGGCGTTGCCGTGCCCGTCGACGGCCAGGGCCGGAATCGCGAGGCCGAAGAGGATGCCGGTGGCGGCGAGGCTGCGCGCGAAGCGTGTCATGGTCGGTGTCTCCGTGGTTGCGCGGCTGCTCCGCCGCGTCGATCCAGGAGATGGAAAAGCCGTTTGACGCCCGCGCGCCGCCTTCGTGACGAAGTGTGTCAGGTGAGCCCTGAGCCTACACGCGCGGCAGGATCAGCTCGGCCCGCAACCCGCCCTCGGCCCGGTTCGTCAGGGTGAGACTGCCGCCCTCGGCCTGGATCGCGCGCCGGGCGATGGTGAGGCCCAGACCGATGCCGCCGGTATGACGATTGCGTGAGGCCTCCAGGCGCGTGAACGGCGCGAACGCGCTCTCCACCTCCTCGGGCGCAATACCGGGGCCGTCATCCTCGATCCTCAGGACGATCGCGTCCTCGCCGACTTCCAGGATCATGGCGGCTCGTTCGCCGTAGCGCACGGCATTATCGACGAGGTTCTCCAGCGCCCGCCGCAGGGCGACGGGTCGAATCTCCGACAGCGCCCTGCCGGGGCCGTCATACGTCACGGGCCGGCCGGCATCGGCGGCGGCATTGCCGACGCTCATCGCGAGACTCGCCACGTTGGTGATCCGGCGTGGCTCCGGGTCCGTATCGCCGCGCAGATAAGCCAGCGTGGAGTCGATCATGGCCTGCATCTCGTCGAGATCGCCGGACATGGCCTGTCCCTCGTTGGCGTCGGCCAGGCGCTCGATGCGCAGGCGCAGCCGGGCGATGGGCGTGCGCAGATCGTGGGAGACGGCCGCGAGTGCCTGAGTCCGCTCGGAGACCAGTCCGTGGATGCGGTGCTGCATGGCATTGAGCGCGCGGGCGATTCCGCGCGTTTCATCCGGGCCCGCCTCGGGCACGGCGACCACGGGGCCGTTGCCGATCGCTTCCGTGGCTCGGGTGAGGCTGCGCAAGGGCTTGGCGATCCGATGCACCAGCAGCACGGCGGCGAGGCCGACGAGGATCGCCACCGCCGTCGAGACGAAAGCCCAGGCCCCCAGGCGGGCGAGGTTCGGAGCATGGGCGGAACGGAAGGTCAGCGTGCCGCCATCCGGCAGCGAGAGCGTCCCGCTCAGATCCTGCGCGTGCAGCGCATCCTCCCCCTCGCCCATGGCGAGGACGAGCCCGGGGCCGAGGCTCGGCTGGAGGGCGAGGATGCGGGACCGGAGCGACCAGAGGACGGGATCGTCAAGTTCCCGCGGGCGGATCGGAGGGGCCTTCGACCACCCGATCTCGAAATGCGGCGAGGACAATGCCCTCGCCTCCGTGTCGCGCTCCACCACCGGCCGCCGGATCAGGCCTTCCTGCGCAAGAGCGAGCTGAGTGGCGATCTGCTGTGCGAAGGCCTCGTCGGAGGCCGCGACCGCCGATTGGCGATAGAGCAGCAATGCCCCGGCATGGACGATCACGATGGCCACGAGCAGCACGGCCATGGTGCGCGCTTCGAGGCTGTGCACGAAGGCGAGCAGGCGCCTCACGTCCGCTCGACCGTCGCGCTGAAGATGTAGCCGGAGCCACGGACCGTCTTGATGATCGCGGTGTGGCCGTCCGGCGGCTCCAGCTTTCGCCGAAGTCGGCTGACCAGGGTGTCGACGCTGCGGTCCGAGGGCGAGCCGAGGCGGGCGCGGGACAGTTCCAGGATCTGCTCGCGGCCGAGGACGCGGTTCGGATGGTCGAGGAACACTTGGAGCAGGTCGTATTCCGCCCCGGACAGGTCGACGCCCGCGCCCTCGGGGTCGCGGAGCGAGCGGCTGCGCAGGTCGAGACGCCAGCCGTCGAAAGCCACGCTCTCGCTCCGGGACGCGTCCGGCGCGGTCGCGGCGATGGCGGAGCGTCGGAGAACCGCGCGGATCCGGGCGAGCAGTTCGGGCCGGCCGAACGGCTTGGCCACGTAATCGTCCGCCCCGAATTCGAGGCCGAGCACGCGATCCGCCTCCTCGTTGCGGGCGCTGACCATGATGACCGGAACCGTGCTCTTCGCGCGCAGGCTCCGCAGGAGATCGATGCCGGAGGCGCCGGGCAGCATCACGTCGAGGAGGACGAGATCGATGCCGCCCTCCGGCAGCAGCCGCCACATCTCCCCGCCGTGGCGGCAACCGGTGACGCGGTAGCCGTTCTCCCGCAGCAGGCGGGTGACGAGCATCCGCATGCCGTCGTCATCCTCAACGAGGAGGATGTGAGCCGTGCCGGCCAGCGAGGGCGTGTCGAGGAGCTGGGGCATCGTCGCTATCGCCCTGCCCTATGCTCGAAAGGATGGGCCGGCACGCCGCGCGCGGCGGCCTACACCATACCGAGGGCCTGCATGTAGAGCTCGAGGATGGCCTCTTCCTCCTGGCGCTCGGCATGGTCCTTCTTGCGCAGGGAGATGATCTTGCGCAGGGCCTTCACGTCGAAGCCGGTGCCCTTGGCCTCGGCATAGACGTCCTTGATGTCGCCGGCGAGGCCGGCCTTCTCCTCCTCCAGGCGCTCGATGCGCTCGATGAAGCTCTTGAGCTGGTCGGCGGCAACCGAGGAGGCATCGACGGCGGGTGCGGCGGAAGCGGCCATGAGCGTCTCAATTCCTGATCTGGCGCGCATCGTGACGGATGCGCCGGAGGGGCTGGTTAAGCGATCACGCTTACCGGAAGCTTAGTGCGGCTCGGCTGCCGACTTCGAGAAGCGCGCCTGTTGCTCGGGCGTGGCCTCGGCCTGGTTGAGCCGCTTCCACTCCTCATAGGGCATTCCGTAGACGCGCTCGCGGCTCTCGTCCTTGCTGAGGCCGAGCCCGCGTTCGTCGGCGGCGTCCTTCATCCAGTTCGACAGGCAGTTGCGGCAGAAGCCGGCCATGTTCATCAGGTCGATATTCTGCACGTCGGCTCGCGTCTGGAGATGCGCCACGAGGCGGCGGAACACCGCGGCTTCCAGTTCCGTCCGGGTGGCGGGGTCGATCTCGGTCATGATGCAATCCTCATCGATGGGCGCGCGGCGGGCCGTCGCCATCGCTTTCGTCGAGGATACACCATCGCTCCCGTGCGGTCCCGCGTTCAGGCGGGCGGCCATGGTCCGAGGGTCAGCGACAGTCGCCGCAGGCAGGCGGCGATCGTCGCATCCGTGCCGGCATGGTCGGCTTTCGCGAGGGTCGCTTTCCTCCAGCCTGCGATGTCGGCGTCGCGCTGGCGCTCATAGGCGGCGGAATCCCAGGTGGCGCGCAGGTCGATGCCCGCCCGCGAAAGACTCTTCGTCAGTCGGGCGGGGTCGAGGACGCAGATCGCGCGGACGCGATCGTGCCGGCCCGTCGCGTCGAGGCCGTAGATCTCACCCCGCACGGCATCGATATAGGTGAGCGAGCGTGAGCGCGGCCGCAGCGCGCCCGCCGCCACCCGCTTGAAGCGTCTGCGGTTGATGACGACGATGTCGGCATCGAGCCGACCGAGAAGTTGTAGCCCATGCAGGGCGGAGCCTTCGGCGAAGACCAGACGGTCGGCACGCCTGTAGACGTCGAGCTGCTCCTGGAGAGCCAGCGATTCGGGATGGACGATCTTGGCGCCGATGCCTGCGAGGGCCTCCTCCAGGTAGCGCTCGCCGCCGATCTCGCCGATCAGATTGCTCTGCGGTGAGGGATTGTCGCCGCGCAGGCGCGAGCGCGAGACGTAGACGAGGGGATATCGGTCGGCGTCGACCGTTCTGCCCGTGATCCGGTCGAGGAGGTCGAGGTAGCGCCCCGACGTCCGCAGGCTTCCGCGTCGCTCGCCCTGTGGGAAGACGTGGAGTTCGCGCACCAGAGCCGGCTCGCGCAGGAGGATCACCCGGCTGCGGTCGATGCCGAAATGATCGAGCAGATCCCAGAAATAGGACGGCGGCCGTCGCTTCGATCGCGTGTTGAGGGAGAAGAGCAGCGGCTGCGTCGGATCGGCGGCGCCAGAGGCGGCGAGCCGAGTACCGAAATCGGCGACGGCATGGCCGAAATGGTGGATGATCGGGCCGCACCAGGTCGCCGTCGCGATGGTCGTCGTCGGTGGATCGCTGCAGCGGGGCCGCCTGTCGCGCGGCAGCGGGACGAGGCCCTTGCTGTATCTCGCCCGCACCTGCAGCGGATAGTACGGCCAGACCGGGCCGCCGGTGAACATGCTGTCCTTGTGGATCGATTCCGTCGGCATGACGACCACGTCCCGGAACGTCTGCCGCTGCGCGAGAAGCTCGAGCCTCCACCCGGTATCCGTGGCGAGCCGGTCCGATGGGTTGGGAGACATCGGCGCTCACTGTCGTCCTGTTTCCGGGAGGCCCGAATCGTCCAATCCCGGCCCTCCGCAATACCGTACTGGTGGATCAAAGCCGATGTGCCTGTCCATTCGGCGACGTCGGAACGATGGCTCTGTTTCCCGCCCATCACGGCCCGCCCCGACGGCTCGGCAGGGGCCGTCCAGACCGCATCGCGGCACCCCGAGCAAGCGGGTGCCATACCGCACGACGTTCCGGAGAGAGCAGGCCTACATCGGGACTACACAAGAACTCACGGCCCACCGCCCACTGACGGAGACCGCGAAAACAGATAGGACCGTGTCATGAATACCCGTCTTTCTTCTGCCGTTGCTGCTGTCGTCCTGAGCGTTGGCGCCGTTGCTTCGCCTGCTCTTGCTCAGAGCTACAATGCCCCCGCCGGCATCTCGGCCTATGCCGCTCCCGGCAATGCCGGTCGACAGGTTGTCGCCGATGACGAACTGACCACCGGGTCCGTCGTCAGCCGCCGCGGCACCGATTCCGCCCGGGAAGGCAATGCCGAGCAGAACAGCTTCCCGGTCTGGCAGTACGGCCGCACCTCGGGCGGCCCGCGCTAAACACCGTCTCGGACGTCACGAACGAAAGCGGCGGGGCGAGAGCCCCGCCGCTTTCGTTCGTGCGTGGGGGGAGGTCGTATCGCCCCTTCGCTTTCGCTTGGATCAGCCGGCTTCCGGCATCAACGGCCGAAGGAGCTTGGCAAAGCGCGCCGCCCATTCGATCTGGCCCGGCTCCAGGGCGATGAGGTCCTGCCGGATCTCGACGAGGGCGTTGGGCAGGCCGCGCGCGATGGCGTGGCGATCGATCGTGTCGCCGGGCAGGCCGCCACCATACGGTTCGTTGTCGCCCACCGTCAGCCCGGCCGGGTCGGCGCGCAGGCCCGCGATGAGGGGGGCGCTCATGCGGTCGTCCCCGTCCCACAGGATGCCCACGTGCCAGGGCCGCATGGCGCCTCGCCAGGACGCCGTGAAACTGTGCATGGTGACGATGGAGGGCGGCACCTCCGCCGCCATGCCTTGCGCGACGGCCGCGTTCACCGCCTCGTCGAAGGGCGCATAGAAGCGGCGGATGCGCTCGTCCTTGCCGGCCTCGTCGATACGGGCATTGCCCGGCACCACGGCGCCGTCCGAAAGGCGCATGACCAGCGTCGGGTCCTCGCGTCCCCGGTTGGGATCGATGATGAGGCGCGAGAACCGGGTGAGGATGGCCGGCGCGCCGAGATGCGCGGCGAGGCGCCGGGTCACTTCGGCGGCGCCGATATCGTAGGCGATGTGGCGCGCGAATTCCCGCTCCGGCACCCCGAGCTGGTCGAGATCGTCCGGGACGTGATTCGAGGCATGCTCGCAGATCAGCAGGATTCCGGAGGCGGGATCGCCGGGAATCGTCTCGACGGGATGCGGCGGCAACATGAGGCGGGCACGGTCCTTCTGGGCCGGATCGGGAGGAGATCCCCGGTCGGCGGGCAGGAAACACGCCGCCGGTGGCGTCATCGCACGCTTGCCGAGGCGGCGGGGCTCGGGCACAGCACGTATAGGCGATCGCGCCGCCACGGCAACAATCCGGCGGACAAGCAATCCGGCCCGCGCGATCGGACCTTGATGAGACACGGACACGCCATGACCGCGCCTTCACACGCCTCGCCCGCCCCCTCCCCTTCGTCCCACGATGCCGCTCGCGGCCTGCTTCTCGGCTTCCTCGACGAAGCGATCGCCGCCGCGCATCCGTCCCGCTGCCTCGTGCCGCACCTGCCCGCGCCGGGGAAAGGCCGCTTGATCATCCTCGGCGCCGGCAAGGCCGGCGGCAGCATGGCCGCGGTCGCGAGCCGGTTCTACCGGGAGCAGCACGGCGTCGACGAGAGCCGCATCGTCGGCCTCGCGGTGGCCCGCCACGGCTACGGCGAGGAAGCCCCGATGATCCGCATGGTCGAGGCCGGGCACCCGGTGCCGGACCAGGCCGGCATCGACGCTACCATCGACGCCCTGAAGATCGCGGCCGATGCCGGCCCGGAGGACGACGTGCTGGTGCTGCTGTCGGGCGGCGGGTCCGCCAACTGGATCGCGCCCGCCGGCGACCTCACCCTCGGCGAGAAGCAGGCGATCACCAAGGCGCTGCTGCGCTCCGGTGCGCCGATCAACGAGATCAACGCGGTGCGCAAGCACCTCTCCCGGATCAAGGGCGGCCGCCTCGCCATGATGGCCCGCAACGCCCGCTCGATCCTGACCCTGGCCATCTCCGATGTGCCGCATGACGACCCGGCGGTGATCGCCTCCGGCCCCACCGTGCCCGATCCCTCGACCCTGGCCGATGCCCGCGCCATCTGCGAGCGCCGCGGCATTCCCCTGCCGGAGACCGCCAAGGCGCTGTTGAACGACCCGGCCAACGAGACGCCGAAGGCGGGCGATCCCGCCTTTGCCCGCGCCGAATACCGCATCATCGCCCGGCCCATCGACGCCCTGGACGCCGCCGCCGAAGCGGCACGGCGCGCCGGCTACGAGGTCGTGATGCTCGGCCCCGACGTCGAAGGCGAGGCCCGCGAGGTCGCGGCGGAGCACGCGAGCCTCGCCAAGGAGATGAAGGCGGCCGGCCGCAAGGTGGCGATCATCTCGGGCGGCGAACTCACCGTCACCATCGTCGGCGAGGGCCATGGCGGTCCCAACCAGGAATACGCCCTCGCCCTCGCTCTCGGCCTCGGCGGCGAGCCCGGCATCCTCGGCATCGCCGCCGATACCGACGGCACCGATGGCGGGCGCGGCGAGGCCACCGACCCGGCCGGCGGTCTGGTCGATCCGACGACGCTGGAGCGCGCCCGCGCCGCTGGCCTCGATCCGGCTGCCATGCTGGCGGACAATGATTCGACGAAGTTCTTCGCCACGATCGGCGATCTCGTCCAGCCGGGTCCCACGCGCACCAATGTCAACGATTGCCGCATCATCCTCGTCGGTTGAGGGCGTGAACCGCGCACCGATCCCCTTCCCCGCATTGGGGAGGGGGGCCTTCGCCGCCGCGCTCGCCCTGTTCTGTCTGGCCGCCTCGCCCGCCCGCGCCGATCTGCGGATGTGCAACCAGACCGCCAGCAAGGTCGGCATCGCGCTCGGATATCGCGATACGCAGGGCTGGGTGACGGAGGGCTGGTGGGACGTGGCGCCCAAGGGCTGCGAGACCCTGCTGCGCGGGGCGCTGACGGCGCGGTTCTACTACGTGTTCGCGGTGGATTACACGCGCGGCGGCGAGTGGAACGGCCGCTCGCTGATGTGCACCAAGGATGCCGAATTCACGATCCGCGGCGTCGAGGATTGCCTCGCCCGCGGCTTCGACCGCAACGGGTTCTACGAGGTCGATACCGGCGAGCAGAAGAGCTGGACGATCCAGCTCACCGACCCGAGCCAGCCCGTCGCGCCGTCGCCTTGAGGCCACGGGCTGCGGTAGCGTGCTCCACGACCGGGGAACGGCCGATTCCGTGAGGCACGCCACCGGATCCGGGACAAGTCCGTGACCGGCCTGCCGTCATGAGGACCGAAAACGACGAACCGGGACTGATCGAGCATCCGGCCCCGCCCCGGCCGATGATTCCGAGCTGAAGATCACTCGCGGGTTCTTGGCTCGACGAGCGCCGTATTTCAGTCGCAAGACGAGGCCGCGATACGCCATGCCGTCTTCGACTGTGTTTCGAAAGGGTTCAAATCTTGAGAATCACGACTCGTTGGCAGAGGTAGGATTGGCTTTCCTGCTGTCGATCCGAGCCTTGCGACGACCAGCTTTGCGAGCTTCAATACGAGCGTCGCGCTTCTTCTGCGATTTCTCTGAACGATGAGCGGAATGTTGCTCGTCCATTGATTTCTCTCCTGTCTGATCTTGATCAAGACCGGGCTGGAAATCCGGCCTCGCATTGGCGGGACTACATCAGGGATCCCCGGCATGTAAACCCCAAGGCCTTCCCCGAGAAAGGGTTTTACGATTTCGAGGGCCTCACTTCGCCGAGATCGCAAGATCGATCATGGGTCCGATCATCAAGGTTTGCGAGGGCTCGATTCGGGTACCGCCAAGTAACGGACATCCTTCCCGTCACGCCGACGACGGGATCGCGTGCGGGCGGAAGGACACGCGATATCCAATGCGTGCCACAGGGAAGCTTGACGTGGATGCCTACCCGGTGCTTGTGGCCCCTCGCCCGCAATCGGCCGTTCGAATCCGAACGGGTGTCCTCAAGATTACTGGAGGCTGGAGTGAAACGCTCGCGCCGCACGAAGATCATCGCCACCCTGGGTCCGGCCTCCGACACGCCGGAGATGATCGAGAAGCTGTTCCGCGCCGGTGCGGATGTCTTCCGGCTCAACATGAGCCACCTTCCGCGCGAGAAGCTGCCCGAGAAGATCGAGGTGATTCGCACCATCGAACGGGAGCTGCGCCGGCCCATCGCCGTCCTGGTCGATCTGCAGGGGCCGAAGCTGCGCGTGGCGGCCTTCGCCGAGGGCAGCGCGGTGCTCGAGAACGGGACGTCCTTCGTCCTCGATTCGGACCCGACCCCGGGCGATGTGAGCCGCGTCTACCTGCCGCATCCCGAGATCCTCTCGGCGCTGGAGCCCGGCCACGTCGTCATCATCGATGACGGAAAGCTGCGGCTGATCGTGACCGAAGTCTCCGAAGGCCGCGCCGTCACCAAGGTCGTCATCGGCGGCAGGATCTCCAACCGCAAGGGCGTCTCCCTGCCCGACACCGTGATCCCGGTGGCGGCGATGACCGAGAAGGACCGCGGCGACCTCGAGGCCGGGCTGAATGCCGGGGCGGACTGGATCGCCGTCTCCTTCGTCCAGCGCCCCGAGGACGTGGCCGAGGTGAAGAAGGTCGCCGCCGGCCGCGCCCTGGTCATGGCCAAGATCGAGAAGCCGCAGGCGCTCACCCGCCTCGACGAGATCATCGAAATCTCCGACGGGATCATGGTCGCGCGCGGCGATCTCGGCGTGGAGATGCCCCTGGAACAGGTGCCCGGCGTGCAGAAGCGCATCACGCGCGGTGCCCGGCGTCTCGGCAAGCCCGTCGTCGTCGCGACGCAGATGCTCGAATCGATGATCACGGCGCCGGTGCCCACCCGCGCCGAGGTCTCCGATGTGGCGACCGCCGTCTACGAAGGCGCGGATGCCGTGATGTTGTCGGCCGAGAGCGCCTCCGGCGCATTCCCGATCGAGGCGATCTCGATGATGAGCCGCATCGCCGAGCAGGTGGAGCGAGACGCCCTCTACTGGACGATCCTCACCGCCCAGCGCTCGGAACCCGACGCCACCGCCTCGGACGCCATCGCCGCCGCCGCCCATCAGATGGTGGACGCCCTCGGCCTCTCGGCGATCATGGCCTGGACCCATTCGGGATCGACCGCTCTGCGGCTCGCCCGCTCGCGGCCCAATGCCACGATCATCGCCCTCACCCCGAAGCGCGAGACCGCCCGCCGGCTCGCCATGTGCTGGGGAACGCACCCGATCGTCACCAACGACGCCAGCGATGTCGACGACATGGCCTTCCGGGCGGCGAAGTTCGCCGTGCGCGAGCGCTTCGCCGATATCGGCGACCGCGTCATCGTGGTGGCCGGCGTGCCGTTCGGGACGCCGGGCGCCACCAACCTGGTGCGGATCGCCTTCGTCACCCGCGACCACGCCGCGAGAGCCTGATCGGCGAGCGCCCTCTCGCCGTCGAGGGGCCGCATCAGGGCGCGACGGTCTCGCGTCCCGGTGCAGCGATCCCCTCGGCGAGGCGCTCGACGGCATCCACGAGCGCCTCTGTCGCCACGTAGGGGACCATGTGGCCGATGCCGGGCAGGAGCACCAGCCGGGCGCCGGGAATGGCCCTGGCGAGGGGTTCCGCCTGTCGCGACGCCGGGACGGCGGCATCCGCGTCGCCGGAGACGATCACGGTCGGGGCCGTGATCGTGCCGTAGCGCGGAGCCTGGGCCGCGAGGGCGGCGGGGAGGCCGATGAGATCGTGGAGGTTGGCGATCATCGTCTGCGGCCTCAGCACAAGGGCGGAGCGGCTGCGGTCGAGATAATCCTCGGGGAGGTCCTGCGGCCGGAAGGCGGCGCGGCCCGCGCGCTCGAGATAGGAGAGGCCGACCGGCGTCGCCAGGGTGCGGCCGAGGAGCCAGGTCACCGGCGGCTTCAGCGCGACGCGGTAGTACCACGGCACCGCGCCCATGCTCGGGAACGGCATCGCCACCGGCGCGACCAGCACGAGGCCGGCGACGACTTCCGGATGGTCGAGGGCGATGGCGGTGGCCAGCGCGCCGGACCAGGAATGGCCGAGCAGGATCACCGGCCCCGTCTTCATGCGGTCCAGCGCCTGCGCGATGGCATTCCCCTGCGCCGCCGGCACCGCCATGTCGCGGCCGCCGAGACGGTCACTCCAGCCGAATCCCGGCCTGTCGAAGGCGATGACGCGAAAGCCCTCCCCGGCGAGCCGGCGGCCGACGCCTTCCATCGGGTCGGCCGCATTGGCCGAGGCTCCGTGCAGGAGCACGATGATGCCCTTGGGAGAGTCTTTAGGGCCGGCTTCGATGGTGGCGAGGCGCCCGCCATTCACCTCGACGTAGGGCCCCTGCGGCGGGAAACGCGCGGCGACGCGCAGCGTGACGATCAGGGTGACCAGGGCGCCGGCCGCGAGCACGCTGACGATCAGCCCGGCGATCGCGGCCGCGATCAGGCCGAGCCAGTGGAGCAGGATCATGTCCGGCTAGAGATCCCGACCCTCGATATCGGGTTTCAGCTTGTCGATGGCGCTCTGGAGCTTCTCCATGCGCGGATAGATGGCGGCGGCGCGGCGGAAGGCGTCGAGGGCGCGGCGCTTGTCGTCGATGGACAGGTAGATCCGGCCCAAAGCCGCCCAGGCCTCGTAATGGCGCGGTTCCAGCACCAGCGTCCGCTGAAGGTCGGCAATGGCATTGGTCGGGTCGGTGAGCAGCCAGAACACCGTGGCCCGCCGGTTCCAGCCCTCGGCCCAATGCGGTTCGAGGGTGGTGGCGCGGTCCATCAACTCGACGGCGAGGGGAAAATCCCGGCCCGACATCGCCTGGCGGGCGCGCTCGGTGAGGAGGTCGGCGGTGGCGCTGCCGGACCGGCCGAGGCGCTGCTCGATCAGCCGCGAGATGCCCTTGGCTTCGGCATCGTCGTCCGATGCCTTCAGGCGGAGGTAGAGGTCGTCGAGGCTCGGCGCCTGAGCCTTCTTCGGAGCTTCCCTGCCCTCGTCACGGCCCCGGTTCGGCCCTGCCTGGGGCGCTCCGTCCTGATTCGCCAAAGTCAGCGCTTCGACGGACGACACCGACAACGAAAAAAACGCGGCGCCCAGGAGCGCAGCGTTCACGAGAATGCCGAACGGTCGTGAAAGCGTCATGGGGGCGAGCTTCCTCGCCCTTCACGTCGCCGTCAACAGGCGTGCTTGACGCGGGCGCTCCGTCGGAAGCGCCGCGTGGCCTCAGCCCTGGCGAGCCTTGAAGCGCTTCTGCGTCTTGTTGATGACGTAGACGCGGCCCTTGCGGCGCACGAGCTGGTTGTCCCGGTGACGGCCGCGCAGGGACTTGAGGGAGTTGCGAATCTTCATCGGTCTCACGTCGGCCGGGGTTGAGCCCGCCGCCTGTCCATAGGGTCTCGGGGACGAGGCACCTTGGAAAGGCGTCCTCGGCGATGGCAGTACACGCATCGCGGAAAGGCGGTTGCCATATCAGGCTTGAGCGCTTGAAGGCAAGGTGCAACCGACATGTCGGGGATGCGGATTTTCCGGGGTATGGCCCCGGCGCACGGCCGGGGGGCATTTCGTCGGCGTCGTCGAGGCCTCAGCGTTCGCGCCAGGCCTTGGCGATCTGATCCGTCAGGGGCTTCGTCAGGTAGGAGATCACGGAGCGGTCGCCGAGCTGCATGAACGCTTCCACGGGCATGCCGGGCACGAGCTGGACCTTGCCGAGCCGATCCACCTGATCCTCCGGCAGCCGGATGCGGGCGGTGTAGAAGGTCATGCCGGTCTTCGGGTCCTGGGAGACATCCGCCGACACGCGGCTCACGACACCGTCGATCTCCGGCGTCGTGCGCTGGTTGAAGGCCGGGAAGCGCAGGACCGCGCGCTGGTCGACGCGCACGTTGTCGATGTCCTGCGGCTGGATCCGCACCTCGACGATCAGCTTGTCGGCATCGGGAACGATGAGCATCGCCGGTTCGCTGGGAACGACGAGGCCGCCGATCGTGTGCACCGTCAGCTGGTGGACCGTGCCGTTCTGGGGCGCGCGCATGTCGATCCGCTTGAGCTGGTCCTCGGCGGCGATGCGCTTCTCGACATACTCCGACCAGCGCCCGCGGATCTCGGCGAGTTCCTTGCCGGTCTCGGTCCGCATGTCCTGGTCGATCTGGAAGATCTGCAGCTCGATCTCGGTGATCTTGCCCTTGGCTGATGCGGTGGAGGCGATGAGCTGCCCGCGCTCGCCCTGCAGCCGCGCCCCGTCGCGCTCGAGGGCGGTGACGCGCGAGAGCGGAACGAGGTTCTTGGCGTAGAGTTCGCGCACGCCCTTCAGCTCGGTCCCGATCAGGGCGGTCTCCCGCTCCTTGGCCGCGGCCTGTTCGGTGAGCCCCTTGATCTCCTCGCCGAGCTGGGAGACGCGCTCGCGCAGCTGCGCCTTCTGGCCCTGACGGCCTGCGACGCGGGCCTGGAACAGGCGGCTCTCGCTGTCGACGAGATGGGCGACGGACGCGTCCTTGTCCTTGCGGGCGAGAAGGTCGGGCGGGAAGGCGATGGCGGAGGCGCCGTCGCGCTCGGCCTCGTCGCGGGCGCGGCGCGCCGCGAACTCGTCGAGCGCCTTCAGGATGATGTCGAGATTGGCGCGGGTCTGGGTCTCGTCGAGGCGGATCAGGATGTCGCCGGCCTTGACCCGCGCCCCTTCCTTCACCCGCAGCTCACCGACGACGCCGCCTGTGGGGTGCTGCACCTTCTTCACGTCGGATTCGACCATGAGCTGGCCCGGAGCGATCACCGCGCCCGAGATCATGGTGAAGGTCGACCAGCCGCCGACTCCGACCACGAGGAGGATGCCGATGCCGATCGCTGCGGCGAGGTGACGGCTGATCGACCCCATGGCGGTCGGTCTGGTCGGGTTGGGAGCGAGTCCGATCGGCGACAGGGCGACGGCCATCACGCTCTCTCCTGCAGGGTGGCGACATTCGCACCGGTTCGCTGCGCTGCGACGGGTTCCGCGTTGGGCCCCGGCGTCGGGCGCAACACGCGTTTGAGCACCTCGTCCTTGGGTCCGAAGGCCTGGGCGCGTCCGTCGGCCATCATCAGGATCATGTCGACGGCGGCCAGGGCGCTCGGGCGGTGGGCGACGACGATGCAGATGCCGCCGCGCTGGCGCACCCCGACGATGGCCTGGGTCAGGGCGTTCTCGCCCTCGCCGTCGAGGTTCGAGTTCGGCTCGTCGAGCACCACCAGGAAGGGTTCGCCGTAGAGGGCGCGGGCCAGGCCGACGCGCTGGCGCTGGCCCGCCGAGAGGCCGGCCCCGCCCTCGCCGATCCGCGTGTCGTAGCCCTCGCCCAGCCGCAGGACGAGGTCGTGGATGCCCGCCGCCTTGGCGGCTGCGATGACGGAGCCCGACTGGGCGGCCGGGTCGAACCGGGCGATGTTCTCGGCGATGGTGCCGGCGAACAGCTCCACCTCCTGCGGCAGGAAGCCGATATGCGGCCCGAGATCGGCGCTCGACCATTGGTCGATGGCGGCGCCGTCGATCCGGACCTTGCCGCGCTGGGGCGGCCAGACGCCGACGACGGCGCGGACCAGGCTCGACTTGCCCGACGCGCTCGGGCCGATGATGCCGAGGCCCTGGCCTCGCTGCAGGGTCAGGCTGACATCCTGCACGACGATGCGCTGGGTGCCGGGCGGCGCCAGGCTGACGCCCTCGATGGACAGGGATTGCGTCGGGGCCGGCAGGGCATGCGGCTGTTCGACGGCAGGCAGGCGCGCGAACAGGTCCGAGAGCCGGGCCCAGCTCTGGCGCGCCTGGACGAAGCCCTTCCAGTTGGCGATGGCGAGTTCGGCCGGCGCCAGGGCGCGGGCGACGAGGATCGACGAGGCGATGATCACGCCGGCCGAGGCGAGGTTGTTGATGACGAGCCAGGCCCCGAGCGCGAGCACGCCCGATTGCAGCGCCATGCGGAAGATCTTCGAGCCGGCGCCGAAGCCGCCGGCCACGTCCGACACGCTCATCTGCGACTGCATGTAGTCGCGGTTGGCGCCGCCCCAGCGCTCGGCGAAGCGCCCCTGCATGCCCATGGCGGCCAGGACCTCGGCGTTGCGGCGCCCGGCTTCGGCCAGACCGTTGCGGCGCATGCCGTGGGCGGTGGCGGTCTGGGACGGACCGCGGGTCGAGCGGTCGGTGGTGAGCGCGAGCACGGCCAGGACCGCCGCGCCGACCAGGGCCGCCGCGCCGATGAGCGGGTGGAACAGGAAGCAGATGAAGACGTAGATCGGCATCCACGGCAGATCGAAGAAGGCCGAGGGGCCGGTGCCGCCGAGGAAGGCGCGCAGCTGGTCGAGATCGCGCAGGGGCAGCAGGCCGTCGCCGGGGGTGGCGCCCTTCAGGGGCGCGCGCACGACGATGTCGAACACCCGTGCGCTCAACGCCTCGTCGAGGGCCGCGCCGACGCGGGCCAGGATGCGCGACCGGATCGTCTCCAGCACACCCTGGAAGACGTAGAGCACCAGGGCGAGCACCACGAGGCCGATCAAGGTCGGCACGCTCCGGCTCGGGATCACCCGGTCGTAGACTTCCAGCATGAAGAAAGAGCCGGTGAGATACAGGACGTTCACCAGCCCGCTCATCACCGCCACGCCGATGAAGGCGGTCCGGCAACTTGCCAATGCCGAAATGATCTCGGCCGAATCCCGCCCCTTCGCCACTCCAGCCCCCGCCGTCAAGTTCGCTTGTCAAGCTTAGTTCGAATGACCGTGAGCGTTGCCGCTCCGGAACGGCGATCCGCCACCGTCTTCTCTTACGAGTTACGCGTGCATTCGCGAACTCGAAAACACACATCGTCCGCTGGATTGTGAGCGTCCGTGTCTCTCCGAATCGTGTCTTGAATTCCCGCCCTCGCCCATCGGGGTTGAAGGTCCCGGAATCGGAGCGGCGTCGATCGAGGTATCGCCGATGCCGCTGCCTGATTCCCACCGGACTCGGCGTTGCCGATGACTCTCCGCGGCGGACCGATTGCCCTGCATCTGCGGAAGAGCTCGTCGAGAAACCGCGATCAGGTATGTGTCTGTAAACGTTCTTGGCCTAAGCCGGTGTCAGAAACGGTGAGATGCCGGAGCGTATCGGGTGCAGGCGAATAAGATCACCGATGCGAGCCCGGAGCCGGTCCTGCGGCGCGAGGATCGTAACTCGACGAATTGGATCGCCAATATACGGCTTCCCGACGGCAGCGAGATCCCGTGCACGGTGAAGGATGTCTCGAAATCCGGCGCCAAGCTCGGCGTGCCCGCCTATCATCCTTTGCCGGAAACCTTCCTGCTTCGCATCATCGGCCGGGACTTCGTCTGCATGGTGAAGCTCGCCTGGAGGCGGGGCGACTATGTCGGTGTCAGGATCGAGCGCGTCGGCAAGGTGGCGCCCAAGGTGCAGCCGGAGCGCCCCAAGGACATAGCGCCGCATTTGGCGACGAAGCCCTTCGACCCGCCACGGGATGCCGACGAGCCGGGAGGAATCGGCGTGCGTCCGCGCAGGTCGGGCCTGTCGGCCTTCTGAACGCCCGCGGCGAGAGAGACCGCCGGTTCCCTGGGGGAAACGCTGCCGAGCCTGCGTGAGGCGGATGCGTCAGGCCCGCAGCAGATCCCTCATGCCGGGTGCCTTCTCGCTGCCCGGGAAGACCTTCTCGGAGAGGACCTTCTCCTCGAAGCCGAACTGGTCCATCAGCAGGCCCTTCATCACCGCACGCAGATCCATCGTCGGCGCGAGGTCACGCCCCTCGTAGAGGGCGTTCTCCTTCAGGCTCGGCCAATCGGCGATCACGCGCCCGCCGGCGACCGCGCCTCCGACGAGGAAGGCCACCGTCGCCGTGCCGTGGTCGGTGCCGGAGGAGCCGTTCACGTGCACGGTGCGGCCGAATTCGGTGACGATCAGGACCGATGTCTGCGCCCAGGACTGGCCGAGCCCCTCCTTGATCGCCGCCATGCCGGCATCGAGCGAGGCGAGGTTCTTGGCGAGGCGTCCTTCGTAGGGGCCTTGCGAGGCATGGGTGTCCCAGCCGTCGAAATTCATCACGGCGATGCGCGGGCCGGTGACCGGGGCCATCAGCGAGGCCGCGGCGCGGGCCGCCGATGCGAAGCTGTTCGGCCCCTTCAGCGGCTGCTTGCCCATCGCCGCCATGCTCGGGTCGGCTGCGATGAAGTCGTCGACCTGCACGCCTTCGCGCAGGGCGTTGGCCAGGGCCTGGTCCTTGTCGTCGTAGAGCGCCTGGAGGCGCATCAGCGTATCGGCGGCGGCGTAGGGCATGGTCTGCGGCTGCCACGTCTCCACCTGGGCGGCGCCGCGCAGGATGAGCGGCGTCGTCGCGCTCACGGAGAGGGCCTTGGTCGGCCGCAACTCGATGCCCTTCGCCTTCGGAATCAGGGTCAGCGCCCGGTTGAGCCAGCCGGTATCGAGATCGGAGCCGGCGCGCGTCATACCGTTCTCGAGCACCTGTTGCGCGTCGAAATGCGAGCGGGCGCGGTAGGGCGTCGCGACGGCGTGGAAGAGCGTGGCCTCGCGCTTGGCGTAGAGGTCGGCCAAATTCGGCATCGAGGGGTTGAGCGAGAACAGCGGATCGAGCCGGAACGGCGTATGCGAGGGCGAGAGCTTGAAGTCGGAGCGGATCGCCGCGAATTGCGGGTCGCCCACAGGCATCACCGCCGAGAGGCCGTCGAGGCCGCCGCGCAGCACCACCACGAGGAAGCGCGGGTCGCGGCCGGATGCGGCCCAGACCTTCGGCACGTAGGGCCACGCGAAGAGGGCGCCGGCGCCGAGCAGCAGGTTGCGGCGCGATGGAAGATGGGCGTGTTCGTCGGGATTCATGGACTCGTCGCCTCTCGACCGGCTATCGCCGCTGGAATTCGGGGCTGAGCATCAGCAGGGCCAATGCCTGTTCCGGGCTCTCGCCCTGTCTGATCACGCGCCGCGTCTCGTCCGAGAAATAGCCGCCGATCCGGTCGTCGATGAGTTTGCGGATATCGACATGGTCGGCGTTGAGCATCGCGCATTGCTGCGCCCAGTCGATCCGGCTCTTGATGCCGTCGGAGGTCACCCAGGCATCGTCCTCCTCGGCCCAGCCCTTCGGGGACGGGGCCGCCAGGAACGGCTGGCCCATCGCCAGGAGCGAGGCTTTCGGGGACGGCTTGACCGGTGCCCGTCCGATCAGGCGGCCGGTCGCGGCGAGGAATTCCATCGGCGGACGCAGCTTGATGGGAGGGGCCGTCCAGGCCTCGTCGCTCTGGACCAGCGCCGCCGTCACCGCCTTCAGGTCGCCGTCGCTGTCCCGGAAGACCTTGGCGAGACCCTTCTGCAGGGAGTCGGACACCTTCTCCGAGACGAAGGCGCGCGCCATCCGCCGGGTCACGTAGCGCGCCGTGGAGGGGTGGCGGGTCAGGTCGGCCAGGACGGCGTGGAATTCCTCGGCGCCCGCCTCCGCATAGCGCTTGCCGAGGATCGTCTTCGGTCCCGGCTGATGCTGGCGCTCGCGGAATACCACCTCGCCGAAGGTCTCGGAATTCGGCTTGAGATCCACGGTCCAGCCGGTGAGGACGGCGGCGAGCGCGGTGACGTCGGCCTGGCTGTAGCCGCCATCGACGCCGAGGGTGTGAAGCTCCAGCACCTCGCGCCCGAGATTCTCGTTGAGCCCGGATTTCTTGATGCGGCCCACCTTCGAATCCGGCCCCGTCGAGGAGGCGTTGTCGAGGTAGTAGATCATCGAGGCGTGCAGGATCGCGGCCTTGGCCATGTCGTGGAACCGGCCGAGGACGAACGGCCGTATGGCCTCGCGCTGGAACGCGCCCGCCGTGAGGCTGGTCTTTCCCTTGCCTGCGGCCACGGTGAAGTGGTTGCTCCAATGCAGGAACAGCCGCTCCTGCAGGGGCGCCCTCGTCGTCACCGCGAGTTTCAGCCACGCGAGCAGCTCGGCCGGGTTCTTGGTGAGAGGGTTCTCGGCGAGCTTCGCCTCGCCGTCATCCTCCATCATGCCGCCGGCCATCGACGGTTCGGCGGGTGACCCCATCGCCATCCCGCCGGACTTCATGTCGCCCGCCTGCATGCCGCCGGTCTTCATGCCGCCGGTCTGTTTGGGCTTCGCCGCGTCCATCCCGGCATCGGCCATCGCCTCGCGGCGCTGACGCGCCACCTGACGGCGGGCGATCATCGCCTGCAACTGGCCGCTGCTGGAATTCAGCTTCGCCTCGGGGACCGGCGTCGGCATGTCGAGCTGCGCGCGGACATATCCGTGCGGATCGTCGACGGCCGCGCCGTCATTCGCACCGTAGCCGAGGCCGAAACGTCCGACTGCATTCGCGAATGCCAGGTTTCGGCTCATTGTCATCTCCGGCATCCGGCGCCGCCGGCCGAGAGGCCTGGCACCGGATGTAAGCGCGGGCAATACAGGTTCGGTCTGAGGCGGTTCTGTGGCCGTGCCGCGCGTCTCACGCCGCGGCACCTCTCGTCTCACGCAAGCGTGACGATTGCCGTCACGGCTCGGAAGCGCGACGCGAGTGCGCCCGTCTGTCCGTGAAGTATCGTGAGGGTATCGTCCGTGCCGGCCAGGTGCCGTGACATCGCAGGACGATGGAATGGTGGGCGCGACAGGGATCGAACCTGTGACCCCTACCATGTCAAGGTAGTGCTCTCCCGCTGAGCTACGCGCCCGGCTGAAGCGTCTCCGCTGCAGCGAGGAGCGGCCTATAGCTTCTGGCTGGAACGGGCGTCAAGGGGCTTGTCGCTGGAAAGCGGCTCGTCGCTGCGATGAAGCCATGCCCGGCAAGGTGCTTCCGGCTGGAACCGGGGAAGGAAGGGGCGCCCTGCCGGAACCGACGGTTCGGTCACCCGCGCCATCCTCCGCGACCGGCACGAACCTCGTAGCGCCAAAACCATCGGGGGGACTCATGTTGCAGCGCGGCGACGCATCGAAGAAAAGATGCCGGGAGTGGCCCTGATAGCGTGCTTCCGGCGCCCCGCCGGGAGAGCTTTAGTAAGCGACGTCTCAGTCGCTGTTCGGCGGGTGGAGTTTTTTCTTTCATGCCATCGAAATAACGACAAATATAATTGCGATAATCAGGCGATGCTGTGCCACTTTCATGGAAATGATTGCCATTTCAAATTTTATTTGACCATGATTAGGATTAATTAAGATATTATTTTGCACTCGAATGAAACTAAATTGACTTAACGTGATTAATGCAGATATTTTGCATTATTCGGAAGTAAAATTCAGTTGAAAATCCTGAATCGTGACTTCTGTGCGTTTGAATGCCCCGGCGCACGCGTCGCTGTGCGAGCGCTAACATTTGTTGTGAGATTTATGTCGGTCGTCGAGACTGCCTATTGCCTGCCGCGCATAAAGTCTTCGTGCTGCAGCAACGCTGCCATGGGTTGGACACGGTTTCGGGCGCATACTAAGGATCGTGAAGACAGCCGATCCGTCGCGAGATGGCGGTTTCCTCGTTCAAGAGCGTGTGCGAATCGAACGTGATCAAGCGTACAGACATAGCGATCGTCGGCCGTTCGTGCCGTTTGCCCGGCGCGCCCAGCATCGATGGCCTCTGGCAGCTTCTGAGCGAAGGACGTTGCGCCGTCGGTCGCATTCCTGACGATCGCTGGTCGCTGGAGCGGTTCGGCCATCCGCGCGCGCAAGAGCGCGGCAAGAGCTACACCTGGTCGGCCGGTGTTCTCGACGACATCTGGTCGTTCGACCCCGGCGTCTTCGGCATCTCGCCGCGCGAGGCCGAGCAGATGGACCCGCAGCAGCGGCTCCTGCTCGAGCTGACCTGGGAAGCCCTGGAGGATGCGGGCTTGCGCCCCTCCGCCGTGGCCGGGACCGAGATCGGCGTGTTCGTGGGCGCCTCGTCCCTCGATTACGGCAACCTGCGCGTCCTCGATACGTCCTCCGGCGACGCCTACGCCGCGACCGGCAACACGCTCTCGATCCTGTCCAACCGGATCTCCTACATCTACGATCTCAAGGGGCCGAGCTTCACCGTCGACACGGCCTGTTCCTCGTCGCTTGTGGCGCTCGATGCCGCCGTGGCCGCGATCGCCAGCGGCCGGATCGACACCGCCGTGGTCGCGGGTGTGAACCTGCTCGCGAGCCCGTTCAACTTCATCTGCTTCTCCAACGCGCAGATGCTGTCGCGCACCGGGCTCTGCCAGGCCTTCTCGGCCAATGCCGACGGCTATGTCCGCTCCGAGGGCGGTGTCGTCCTGGTGCTGAAATCGGCGCGCGCCGCGGCGCGAGACGGCGATACCGTGCGCGGCGTCATCGCGGCGAGCGGCGTGAATTCCGACGGCCGCACCACCGGCATCTCGCTTCCGTCCGGCTACGCGCAGGGCGCGCTGCTCGAGCAGATCTATCGCGAGGCCGAGATCGATCTCGATGCGGTGGCGTTCGTCGAGGCCCACGGCACCGGGACCGCCGTGGGTGACCCGATCGAGGCCGGCGCCATCGGCGGCAAGATCGGCAAGCCCCGTCGGGAGCCCCTGCCGATCGGCTCGATCAAGAGCAATATCGGCCATACCGAGCCTGTCTCCGGCCTCGCCGGCCTGCTCAAGGCGAGCCTCGCCCTGGAGCACGACCTGCTGCCGCCCTCGCTGCATGCGGCCGAGCTCAATCCCGACATCCCCTTCACCACGCTCAACTTGGCAGTGGTCACCGCGCCGCTGGCGCTCCCGCGCGGCAGGGGCGAGCGCTTCGCCGGCGTCAACTCGTTCGGCTTCGGCGGCACCAACGCCCATATCATCCTCACGGACGGCACCCCCGCCGACGCCAAGCCAGCATCGCTACCGAGCGACGCTCCGCGCGCTCCGGAACTGCTGCTGCTCTCGGCCCAGAGCCGCGCGGCGCTCAACGAACTCGCCCTCGATTATGCCGACAGGTTCGAAGCGGCCGGTGCCGCCGAGACCGTGCGCATCGCCGCCGCCGCCGCTCATCGGCGCGAGCGCCTGTCCACCCGCCTCGCCTTGCCCCTCGACGCGGACCTGCCCGCCACCCTGCGCGCCGTGGCCGATGCCGAGGAGACCGACATCGCGCGGGTCGGCACCGCCGTCGACCGCAATGCCGAGGTCGCCTTCGTCTATTCCGGCAATGGCAGCCAATGGGCGGGAATGGGCCGTGAGGCCTATGACCGCAACGCCGTCTACCGCGCGGCCTTCGACCGGATCGACGTCCTGTTCGCCGAGATTTCGGGCTGGTCGCTGAAGGAGGCCCTGTTCGCCGAGGACCTCGCCGAGCGCATGGTCCTCACGCGGGTCTCGCAGCCGCTGATCTTCGCGATCTCCAGCGCCTCGACCACGGCCCTGAAGGCCGCCGGCCTCGTCCCGTCCTACGTGCTCGGCCACAGCGTCGGCGAGATCGCGGCGGCGGAAGGTGCCGGCATCCTGAGCCTCGAACAGGCGGTGAAGGTCATCTTCCACCGCAGCCAGCATCAGGAGACGACGCGGGGCCTCGGCACCATGGCGGTGCTGCTGGCGCCGGTGGAGGAGATCGAGATCTTCCTCAAGGATTATCCGAGCCTCGACATCGCCGCCTATAACAGCCCGAAAGCCGTCACCGTGGCGGGGCCCGTCGCCGATATCGACGCGGCGATGAAGGCGCTGGCGCGCAAGCGCCGTCGTGGTCGCAAGCTCGACCTCGCCTATCCCTTCCACGGCCGGCTGATGAACCCGACCGAGAAGCCGTTGCTGCGCGATCTCGCGGGGCTCAAGCCCCATCCCGGCACGATCGCCATGGTCTCCACCGTGACCGGCGCCGTGCTGCCCGGCGCGCGGTTCGATGCCGGCTACTGGTGGCGCAACATCCGCGAGCCGGTGCGCTTCTGCGATGCGGTTCAGGAAGCGACCCGCAAGGGCGCCCGCATCTTCGTCGAGGTCGGCCCGAGGGCGACCCTGCTGCCGCATATCGGCGATTGCATCGAGCCGCTCGGCATCGAGAACGCCACGGTGGGCGTGCTCACCAACAAGCCCGTCGGCAGCGACCCGTTCGCCCGCGCTCTCGCCTCGGCCCTCGTCAACGGCGCCGCGGTCGATGAGGCGGCGGTGTTCGGCGAGAACCCGAAGGGCGATGTCGCGCTTCCGACCTATCCCTGGCAGCGCCGGCCGTTCCGGCTGGCCGAGACCTCCGAAGGCGTCGGCGCGGCGACCGCCCGCGCCTATCACCCGCTCTACGGATCGCGGGTCTCGCCCGACGGGCTCGAATGGACCGGCCATCTCGACATCGCCACGGTGCCCGAGCTCGACGACCACCGCATCGACGGCCAGGCGATCCTGCCCGGCGCCGCCTTCATCGAGATGGCGCTCGGCGTCGCCCGCGAGGCCATGCGCAGCGACGACGTGGTCCTCGCCGAATTCGAGATCCAGTCGCCGATGGTCTTCGGCGAGGACGCCCTGCGCGAAGTCGCGGTGCGGCTCTCGGGCAGCGGCAACCAGATCCAGATCCTCAGCCGTCCGCGTTTGACCCAGGCCGGCTGGCAGCTGCACGCCTCCGCCAAGATCGTGGACGGCACCTTCGCGGCGCGTCCGCGGCAGGACATCGACATCCCGGCCGAGAACGCCGTCGAGGGGGCCGGGCTCTATCGGCTCGCCGCCGCCTCCGGCCTCGATTTCGGGCCGAGCTTCCGCCAGGTCGCCCTCAGCGCCCGCGTGGACGAGACGGTGATCGTCTCCGAGCTGAAGCCGGCGGAATCGGACCCGCGTTTCGGCCTCGTGCCGGCCCGGCTCGATTCGTGTTTCCACGGCCTGATCCTGCTCTTCGCCGACCTGCTAGGCGAGGGCTCGACCAAGGCCTACGTGCCGGTGCGCTTCGGCGAAATCCGGCTGATCCGGCCCGGCGCCGTCATCGCCAAGGCGATGATCCGCACGCGGCGCTGCAACGAGCGCAGCATCCTGGCGGACTTCACCCTGGTCGACGAGGCCGGCGAGGTGATCGCCACCCTGCGCGAGGGCCGCTTCCAGGCCCTGCGCGCCAAATCCGGCCAGGATCTCGCCGCCTACGCCATCGCGCAAAGGTCCGAGCTCGCCACCGAACCCACCGCGATCCCCCTCGACCGCCGGGCCCGCATCGCCGATGCCGTCCGTCCGGGCATCAAGGCGGCCCTCGCGCCTGCCGATGCGGCGCTCTCGCCGGGCCACCTGCTTCTCGAAGGCTGGGCCACCTCGCTGGCCTACCGCATGGCCGAGGGGCTGCAGCGATCGGGCGCCGTCGCCATCGACGAGCGCGTGCCGGAACCGATGCGGCCCTGGCTCCTCAACGCGCTCTACGCCCTCGAGAGCAGCGGCCTCGCCACCCTCGACGGGACGCGCTGGACCCTGCGCAAGGACGTCACCCTGCCGGCGCCCGAAGAGATCATGCGCTGGATCGCGGCCGACCATCCGGAATTGTCCGCCGAACTGGTGCTCACGGCCGATCTCGGCGCCGTGGTCGCCCGTCTTCTCTCCGGCGACCTCGCGAGCCCGCCCACCCTGTCGCAGAACGCGCTCGACGCCTTCGTCCTGCGCAGCGCCAGCGCCCGCGCCTCGTCCGACGTGATCGCCGGAATCCTCGACGGCGCCCGCGCCGACCTGCCGACCGACCGCTCCCTGCGCCTGCTCCAGCTCGGGTTCGGGCCGCTCTCGGCCCAGGCCGCCGCTTTCGCCGACGGCATCGCCGCGCAGCTCACCGTGTTCGAGACCGACCGGCGCCTCGCCGAGCGCGCCCGCCTCGCCTTGCCGCGCGGCGTCGCCGTGATCGAGGACGAGGCCGAGCTGGCGGAAGGCGGCTTCGACGCGATCCTGGCGAGCAACGTGCTGCACCGGACCGGGCGCGGCCTCCTCGGCAAGATCGCCGATGCCCTCGCCACCGGCGGTTTCCTGCTGGCGGTGGAGCCCGGCGCCTCGCTGTTCCGCGATCTCGTCTTCGGCCTGATGCCGGATTGGTTCGAGGGTTCCGACGAGATGCCTCTCGGGCGCCTCGACGACATCACCGGCTGGCAGCGCTCGCTGAGCGAGACCGGCCTCGTCCGCGTCGCCGTCGACCGGGCCGCCTCGGCCAATGGCGACGACCTCCTGTTCCTGGCCGAAGCCCCGGTACGGGCCAAGCCCTCGACGGGCCAAACCTTCACCTTCATCATCGGCTCGCAGGATTCCTTCGCGGCCGAGACCGCCTCGTCGCTGGCGACCCTGCTGGTGGCGGCCGGCGTCCATGTCTCGATCATCCTCGATTCCGAGCAATCGCTGCTCGAACTCGAACGCGAGAGCCCCGATACGGTGGTGTTCCTCGCCGGGGCCTTCGGCGCGGGCGGTGAGGCCGCCGACCGGCTGCGCGAGCGCTGCCTCGGTCTCAAGCGCTGCGTCGAGCATCTCGGGACGCGCCAGACCCGCCTCTGGGTCGTCTGTCCCGGCGCGACGCGCCACGACGGCAGCGCCGACGGAGCGGTGGAAGCCGGGCTCTGGGCCTTCACCCGTACCCTCGCCAACGAGGTCGCCACCCTCGACATCCGCCGCATCGACCTCACCGAGGCGATGCCGACGAAGCTGGCCTCCGAGCGCCTGCGCGACGTGATCCTCTCCGGCACGAGCGAGACCGAGATCGTCCTCGACATCGACGCCACCCGCGTGATCCGGTTCTCGCCGGGGCAGCTCTCGCGCCGGCCCGCCGCCGATGCCGTGGCCGCTCCGGCCGCACAGCTCGAGCGCAGCGTCACCGGCGGTCTCAACGACATGCAATGGGGGCCGGCCGAGCGGCGCGCTCCCGGACGCGGAGAGGTCGAGATCGCCGTGGAGGCCACCGGCCTCAACTTCCGCGACGTGCTCTGGGCGCTGTCGATGCTCCCGGAGGAGATCCTGGAGGACGGCTTCGCCGGTCCGCGCCTCGGCCTCGAAGTGGCCGGCCGCGTGGTCTCGGTGGGCAAGGGCGTCGCCGCCTTCAAGGTCGGCGATCCCGTCGTCGCCTTCGCCCAGTCGGGCTTCTCGACCCATATCGTGGTGCCCGAGCTCGTGGTGGCGCCGAGCCCGCCCGGCCTCGATCCGCAGGCGGCGGCCACCGTGCCGGTGGCCTTCCTCACCGCCTATTACAGCCTCGTCAGCTGCGCCAAGCTGCGGCGCGGCGAGTGGGTGCTGGTCCATGGCGGCGCCGGCGGCGTCGGCCTCGCCGCGCTCCAGATCGCCAAGCTGAAGGGTGCGCGCGTCATCGCCACCGCCGGCTCGCGCGAGAAGCGCGCCCTGGTGAAGGCCCTGGGCGCCGAGCACGTCCTCGATTCGCGCTCGCTGGCCTTCGTCGACGACGTGCGCCGCATCACCGGCGACGGCGTCGGCGTGGTGCTGAACAGCCTGTTCGGCGAGGCGATGGAGCGCAGCCTCAACTGCCTGAAGCCGTTCGGCCGCTTCATCGAATTGGGCAAGCGCGACTACGTCGCCAACACCCATATCGGCCTGCGCCCGTTCCGGCGGAACCTGTCGTATTTCGGCGTCGATCTCGATCAGGTGCTCCAGCACCAGGGCGAGGACGGGGCGCGCCTGTTCCGCGAGGTGATGGCCCTGTTCTCGGAAGGCGGCCTCAAGCCCCTGCCGTTCCAGCCCTTCACCTCCGACGAGGTCTCCGACGCGTTCCGGCTGATGCAGCAATCCGGGCATGTGGGGAAGATCGTCATCGCCCCGCCCAAGCCCGGCCGCATCACAATCGGGCGCAGGTCGGACTTCACGGTCTCCACCGAGGGCGTCCACCTCATCACCGGAGGGCTCGGCGGCTTCGGCATCGAGGCTGCGCGCTGGCTCGCCGACCGGGGTGCCCGTCACCTCGTTCTCGTCGGACGCAAGGGCGCGTCGAGCCCGGAGGCCAAGCAGGTCGTGGCCGACCTCGCGGCCCGCGGCGTCAGCGTCGCCGCGATGGCCTGTGACATCACCAGCCGCAAGGCGGTGGCCGATCTCCTCGACGAGGTCGAGAGCGGCGGCCGCAGGCTCGCCGGCGTGATCCACGGGGCGATGGTCCTGCAGGACGGCCTCATCGCCAATCTCGACGCGGCCGCCCTCGACGCCGTGATCCGTCCGAAGGTGGTCGGTGCCGAGCATCTCGATGCCGCCACCCGCGAGCGGCAGCTCGATTACTTCGTGCTGTTCTCCTCGGCCACGACCTTCATCGGCAATCCGGGACAGGGCGCCTACGTCGCCGCCAACGGGTTCATGGAGGGCCTTGCCCGCCGTCGCCGGGCGCTGGGCCTGCCGGCCCTCGCCGTGGCCTGGGGCGCGATCGGCGATGTCGGTGTGCTCGCCCGCAACCGCGCCGTGATGGAGACCCTGGCCGGCCGCGTCGGCGTGACGCCGATGGATGCCCGCCGCTCCCTCGACCTGATGGCCGAGGCGCTGGAAGGACAGGGCTCGACCCCCGACGACGCCGTCATCGCCATCGCCTCGATGCATTGGGGCAAGGCTCGCGAGCGCCTCGCGACCATGCGCTCGCCGAGCTATGGCGATCTCGGCTCCGACCAGCAGGCGGAATCCGGCACGGTGACCGCCATCGATATCGGCGGACTGCTCAAGAATCTGGACCTCGACGCGGTGCGCAAGACCGTCTCCGACGCCATCGTCGAGGACATCGCCCGCATCCTGCGCCTGCCCAAGGACGACATCAGCCGCGTGCGCCATCTCTCCGAGATCGGCCTCGACTCGCTGATGGGCGTGGAACTCGGCGCCAGCCTGCAGGAGCGCTTCGCCCTCGACGCGCCGCCCTCGGGCATTTCCTCGGGCCTCACCGTCGTCGAACTGGCGGAGACTCTGATCCAATCCGTGGCGGCCCCGGTGGACGACGCCTCGGCGGCGGTGATGAGCCTGGCCCAGCGCCATGCCAGCGAGGGCGTCGACGTGCGCACCCTCGAGCCGTTCCACGAGCTCGTTGAGCAGAACAGTCTCCAGATCAAAGAAATTCTGCCATGATCCGTCCGGCCGGCCGAAAGGCCGGCCGCGCTCGGCGGCATCGGTCAATCGGAAGATTCAACAGGCATGAGTAATCCAGCCCGCCCCGACGGCGGCCGCGCGGCGCTCGCGGGCTTCGTCACGAACCGGCTCGGCCGCAACGCCAACCGGCAGGCCGCCCCACGTCCCGAGGCGAAGGCGACGGACGCGTCGGTGCAGAAATTCGAATCCCTGCCCGGCTACCGCGAATTGCGGCTGCAGCGCTCGGCCGCCGACCTGATCGGCCTCGGCAATCCGTTCTTCCGGGTCCACGAGACCAGGGCCGGAGCCACCACCCGCATCGCCGGCAAGGGCTTCATCAATTTCTCGTCCTACGATTACCTCGGGCTCAACGGGCATCCGGACGTGAGCGAGGCGGCGCGTCGGGCCATCGACGAGTTCGGCACCTCGGCCTCCGCGAGCCGGATCGTCGCCGGTGAGCGCCCTGGCCATATCCGCCTCGAACAGGCGCTCGCCGACCATTACGAGACCGAGGCCTGCGTGGTGATGGTGAGCGGCCACGCCACCAACGTCACCACCATCGGCGCCCTGCTGGAACCCGGCGACGTGATCTTCCACGACGCGCTGAGCCACAACAGCATCGTCACCGGAGCCCAGCTCTCGGGCGCCCAGCGCCGCTCCTTCGCCCATAACGATCTCGACGCCCTGGAAACCCTGCTCGGCGCCACCCGCCACGAGCACCGTCGCGCGCTGATCGTGGTCGAGGGTCTCTACAGCATGGACGGCGACGCGCCGGACCTTGCCGGACTCGTCGCGCTGAAGCAGCGCTACGATGCCTGGCTGATGGTCGACGACGCCCACGGGCTCGGCGTCCTCGGCCGGACCGGCGTCGGCCTCGCCGAGCATTGCGACATCGACCCGCGCCTCGTCGACATCTGGATGGGCACGCTGTCGAAGACGCTGTCCTCCTGCGGCGGCTACATCGCCGGCCCGGCGGCGCTGATCGAATATCTGAAATGCACGGCCGGCGGCTTCATCTACAGCGTCGGCCTGTCCCCGCCGCTGGCCGCTGCCGCCGAGGCGTCCCTCGCCCTGATGCAGGCCGAGCCGCACCGGGTGGAGCGCCTGCGCCAGAACGGCCACCTGTTCCTGTCCTGCGCCAAGAAGCACGGGCTCGATACCGGAACCAGCCTCGGCCTCGCCGTCATTCCCGTCATCGTCGGGGATTCGCTGAAATCGGTCACCCTGTCGGACCGCCTGTTCAAGCGCGGCATCAACGTGCAGCCGATCATCCACCCGGCCGTGCCCGAGCGCTCGTCGCGCCTGCGCTTCTTCATCACCTCCGAGCACACGCCCGAACAGATCCGCGAGACCGTGGCGGCGGTGGCCGAGGAACTCGCCGAGATCGAGAAGGGCGGCTCGCTGATCGAGCAGCTGATGGCCAAGCGCGGCAAGCCCTGAGCTTGTCCCACCGGCTGATGCCACACCGCACCGACCCATGATGGCGGGGTCGGTGTGATCCGGCGGACGAAGGCCGCCGCGCGATGGCCGGTCTCAGCCCAGCACGTGCCGCAGCAGGCCCGTCGCCACGATGGCGGTGAGAATGGTCGGCAGCATCGGCCAGCGCGTCGCGACGACGAGGGTGATCGCGAGGCCGATGAGATCGGCCGGATGGCTCGAGATGAAGCTCGGCGCGATCATGGCGATGAAGACGCAGCCGGGGGCGGCCTCCATCACCGCGGCGGCGCGGGGACCGAGATCCCTGTTGCGCAGGAGCACGTAGCCGGCGATCCGGGTCAGGTAGGTGGCGCCGGCCATCAGCAGGATGGTGAGAACCGTGGCTGAGGGCATCATGACTTCGCCGACATCAGGTAGGCGCAGAGGAGGCCCGACAGCGCCCCTGCCGGGATGCACCAGGCTCCGGGTGCGACGAGGCCGATCGCCCCGGCGACGACCAGGCTGACCAGCCAGGGCTGCGCCGCCCGGACACCGCGCCACATGCCGCGCAGGAGCACGAGGAAGACCGCCGGAAACGCCATGTCGAACCCATAGGACTCGACCGGGCCGAGGACCGGGCCGATTCCGGCGCCGAGGGTTGTGAAGGCCACCCAGACGAAGAAGATCGGCAGGCTCGCGCCGGCGTAATAGAGCAGGCTGAACGCGGCTGGCACCCCGCGCGCGGCGCGGTTTCTGGTGTCGGCCAGCGACATCGCCCAGGTCTCGTCGCACATGAGGAAGAGGGCGGCGAGCGCCTTCCATCGCGGCAGGCGCTTCAGGAACGGCGCCAGCGCCGCGCTCATGAGAATGTGGCGGCTGTTCACCATCGCGGTGACGGACACGATCAGGAGGATGTCGGGCACCGCGCTCCACAGCCGGATCGCGGCGAATTCCGAGCCTCCGGCGTAGTTCAGCCCGGCCATCAGCGCCATCTCGATCGGGCTGAGGCCCTTCTGGGCGGCCTGCGCCCCCAGGACGAGGGCAAAGGGCAGGATGCCGACCAGGACCGGGGCACAGGCCACGACCCCGCGCCGGAACTCGGAGGCGTCGCTCCGTTGCGGGTTCACGCACCCGTCGATCTGCAAGGCCCGCATCGGTCACTCTCGCCGGCCGGTCAAAGGCGGCGTCTCGTCTGTGTTTCGGAATGCGCGGCATCCTATTCCAACAGGGGCGCAACGAGGTTGCGAAGATGATGATTCTGGGCTCTGAATTGGCATGGATCGCCAATCCGTCCGCGATGCATGGAATCCAATGCCACTGATCATCGACGAGATCGACCGTCGCATCCTGCGCGCACTCCAGCAGGACGGGCGGATGCAGAACACCGAGCTCGCGAAGGCGGTGGGTCTGTCCCCCTCCCCCTGCCTGCGGCGGGTGCGGTTGCTCGAAGAGGCAGGCATCATCGCCCAGTACGTCGCGGTTCTCGATCAGGCCAAGGTGGGCATGGCGCTGACCTTCTTCGCCAGGATCTGGCTGAAAGCGCAGGACGAGGTCACGATCAACCATTTCGCGACCGAGGTGAGGAAACTGCCGCAGGTGGTCGAGTGCTACCTGATGATGGGCGATTGCGACGCGATGCTGCGGGTGGTGGCGGCCGATATCCCTGCCTACCGCCGCTTCCAGTCGGAGCTTCTCAGTCGGATCAAGGGCGTGCAGAACGTCAAGACGGACGTTCCGAGCGAGACCATCAAGAAGTCCTTCGTGCTGCCGCTATAGCGGGCCGAGGCTGCCTGGTCTCGCCCGCCGGGCGGGACAACCGCGGCGCGTCACAACACGCTGCCGACGCGGACGCCCGTCGTGATCGGCGAGGCGGCGGCGGCGAAGACGGCGAGCACCTTCTTGATCTCGGTGAACGGCGCATTCGAGACGTAGATCATGTCGCGGTTGCGCATGCGGAAGGCCTGGGTGAGGAACAGGCTGTTGGGATCGCGCATGTCGAACCGATAGACCACCGGCACCAGCGGCGTGCCGAGCATCGGGCTTCCCGGCTTGAGGCGGCGCACCACCGGGGCCGGCTCGAAGCGGAACAGGAAGGTGCCGGTCGGATCGGCATCGGCATCGCTCTGGCCGCGCGCCTTGGCGAGCGCCTGCGCCAGGGTGATGCCCTCGGCCTGGAACGGGATTTCGTTGGACTGGCCGAGCGCGCCGATGGCGAGGAAGGTCTGGGGATCGCGGACCAGGGTGAGGTTGTCGTTGGGCCGCAGGTAGATGTTCTCTTTCGGGTTCGAGACGACGGTGGTCAGCGGCACCGTGGCCGTCGTTCCGCCGCGCGACAGGCGCACGAAGGTCTCGTTGACCGGCGTCTTCACACCCCCGGCCGTGGCGACGACATCGAGGATGCGGTCGCCCTGGGCACCGAGCGGGACGCGGGCGCCGCCGATGGATTCGCCGCCCACCGTCACCGATTGCGAGACCGGACGGGTCACCGAGACGATCACCTGGGGCTGGATCGCCTTGCCGGCGAGCTCGGTCTCGATCAGCGACTGGACGTCCTGGGCGCGTCGTCCCGCGACCTTGATGCGGCCGGCATAGGGCACCGAGATGGCGCCGTCGCGCGAGACGATCTGCTCGGGCAGCTGCGCCGCCTTCGAGCCCGCCGACATCGAATTGACCGTGAGCGGTCCCGAATAGAGCCCGCCCGACCCTGCCTCGAACACCGAGACGGAGACCGCATCGCCGACGCCGATCACCGGCTCGGCCGGCAGGCGCCGGTCTCCGAAGGAGGCGAGCAGGCTGTCGAGAGGACGGCCGCGCATGGCCTCGACCACGGCGGAGGTCACCTCGATGAACTCGTAGCGGGCGAAGACCCCCTCGCTCGTCGCCTTGTCGGCCCCATCCACCACGGCCGAGGTCGACGGACCGGCGGCGGGCAGGAAGGCGTTGCAGCCGGACACCGAGACGGCGATGGCGACGGCCAGCGTGGCTTTGGGAAGCATGGAACTCTCCTAGGACCCGCCCCCACGACGAGTGTCTTGTCGGATCACGTGTCGGGTCGGCGGATACGAACCGTCTGTCAGCGTCGTTCTCAGTCGCCGGCCGGTCCCGGCCGGCGCGAAGCCGGTCGTCACCAACGGTCCGCCTGTCATAGCGCGAAATCTCTGCGATCGATTAAACGATCGTTCTCCTACCGCATTGTCGGAACGATGCGCTCGCCCGCCCCGGTCACGTTCGTGTCAGGACGATGCCCCGTCGATAGCCGATCCGGCCCTAGTCCGACGAGTGCCGCGCGATGACAGTCTTGAGAAATCGGCCGAGACCATCGGCCGTGAGGTCCGCGCGTTGCGGGATCGACGGCGAGGCGCCGAACCGGAAGACAGCGTAATCCGTGGCCGTTCCGCCGAAACCCGGCCGGCAGGTGGGCAGCGACGGCGCGTGGTCGCCGTAGACGCACAGGACCGCGTCGCGCCCCTCCAGACCGGCGATCAGGGTTTCGACGGCGCGGCCGGTATGGACGACGTGGTGGAGATATTGCGCCAGCGGATCGTCGATGCCGTCGAGCCGACCGGGCTTCCACGGCCCATGGTTCTCCATCGTGACGGCGAAGACGAGGACGGGTTTCGGTGCCGCCTCGACCTCCGCGAGGATGCGCGCCGCCAGGGCTTCGTCGCCGATATAGGGGCCGATGCGGGGGGCGCCGGCGAAATCGTTCTCCATCACCAGGCGCTCGAAGCCGAACCGCCGCATCACCGCGGCGCGGTGGAAGAAATCGCGATGGAAGGGATGCACGAACAGGGTCGCGTAGCCGGCGGATCGCGCCAGCCGGGCGAGGCTCGCCGGCTCGTCGCCGCCGCCGCTGAGATAGGGGTCGTAGCGGTTGAAGCCGAGGCTTTCGGGCGCGTCTCCGGTGAGCAGCGCGTGCTCGGTCCGCATGGTGTAGGCGCCGTGCGCCGGGACCGTCAGCCGGCCGTAGCGCAGGGCACGGCGTCGGATCGTCTCCATCAGCGGGAGGGCCGGCCCGTCGAGCCGGGTCGGGTTGACGAAGGATTCGAGCTGGACGACCACCACCACCGGGGCCGGATCGGCCGAAGCCGAAGCCGAAGCCGAAGCCGAAGCGATGCCATGCCGATCCGTCGGCGGCTCGGTCCTCCAGCGCAGGGTATAGGCGATGATCGTGGCCGGGAGCCCGTAGCGGGCGCAATCCGCCTCGAGGTCGGGCCGCGGAAACCGGGAGGCGAGCCGGCGCGCCGGTGATCCCGAGCGAAGCGAGCCGGCCAGCCCGAGGAGGGCGAAGGGCAACCCGATGAGCGCCACGACGGCGACGCTCGGCTCAGCGGGCAGCGCGGTCGGCTCCAGCCCGTACCACAGGGCCACCAAGGCGAGGCTCGCTCCGAGGGGGACGGCCATGCGCGGGTCGGTGAGCGGCCGCGTGTAATAGAGGTCGGGGTGGCGCGGCACCTGCCGCAGCAGAGCGAAATCGCTGAACACCAGCGGCTCGCCGATCACCGCGTGTTTCAGCCGGCTGACGACGACGAGGATCGCGGTGGTGAGGATGCACGAGAACGCCGCGAGCCAGGGGCGCCACGAGAAGCAGAACCAGAACGCCGTGAGCAGCGCGTAGCCGGTGAGCCGCAGGGCGATCTCGCCGGGGCGCCGACCGATCGGCCGATCGCGCGCGCCGTCCGCCGCCTCGATGGCGAGGGAGGCGAGGATGGCGACAGCGAGGGCGGCGAGGATCGTCATCGCCCGCCCCCGATCCCGCGCCGCGCCCGGATCAGGCGGACGATGGGGTTCAGCACGGCGTAGCGCAGGCGCATGACGATCTGTGCCCGGCGGCTGAGGGCGAGTCTCGACGGTGCCGCCGCCTCGCGGCTCTCGCTCAGCCGGTCGAGCAACTGCTCGGGCGTGCAGGGCTTCATCGCGACGGGGTCGAGATAGAGCGGGTAGACCAGGAGTGCCCCGGCCACGAGTTCGTCGAGGGCGAGCCGCCGGCCCCTGTCGGCGTCGGGGGCGAGATCCTCGGTGAGGCCCCAGCCGGCATAGAAGGGGCGGCCATGGACCGCCACGGTCAGGCCCCGGATCAGGGCCTCGAACCCGGCGAGGGAGGTCATCGTCTCCACATGGTGCGCCCGGTCGAGGAGATCGACGATGGAGAGGCCGGCCACGATCCGGTCGGCCAGCGCCAGGGCGTCGGCTTGCGGAATGGCGCCGGGGCGGAACCCGGCCTCCACGTCGGGATGCGGCTTGTAGAGGAGGAACGCCTCCGGGTTGCGGGCGCGGGCGGCGCGCAGGAGCGCGAGGTTGGAACTGACGTGCGGCGAGCCGTGCCGGACGGAGGCATCATCCTCCACCTGCCCCGGAACCAGCACGATGCGCCGGTCGTCGGGCCAGCTGGAGGCATCGCCGGCCAGACCGACATTGTATTTCGTCAGGCGCCGCTCGACCACGAGACGGCGCAGGGACGCTGCCCGCGACACGATCTCCGGCGGGAATGCATCGTTCCGGAGGATGCGGGCGAGACGGCTCTCGGTGCGCGGATCGTAATAGATGCCGCTATCGTCCACGACGATGGACGCGCCCGGCTGCAGGCTCGCGCCGAGACCGACCGAGCGCAGGAACCCGTCCTCGATCCGCGCGAGGGGAATGCCGTGTTCCGCGCAGAGCGACGGCAGCCGTTCGGGCATCCGCGTCGCCCAGGCGAGGATGCGGGCATCGCGGGCCCTGGCCTGCGCCACCGCATCCTCGGCATTCATGGCGTGGACTGGCTTGCCCGCCGGTCCCGTGACGAAGACGTCGAGGCCCGGCCGCTTCCAGCGCGAGATGCCGACGAGGATCGTGGGGCGGTCATTCTCCAGGAACCGGCGCTCCAGCCACGTCACCTTGTCCCGGCACTCGTCGGGCGGGATCGGCCGCCGCGTCCACGGATCGAAGGTGTGGAGCCCGGCCTCATCCCCGAATGGGACGCCGTCGAGGGACAGACGCAGGCTGGACAGGCCTCGTTCCGGCGAATCGTAGGGGCTGATCAGTGGTCCGGGCTCCACGGTCAGGATCGACCGACCGATCAGGCGAAGCCCAGTTCCGGCGAGGCTGCGCCGCCCCCAGACCACGCTGATCGCGTCCGGTGCGAGGGCACGGCCGAAGCCGAGGCCGGTGGCGGCTTCGATCTCGGGCCGCAACGCGCGAATGGACCGGCTCGTGGCAAGCAGCGGTCGCGACGACAGCGTTGAGGCAGGGGAAGGCGTCGAAGGGTCGGTCAAAGGCGGCGGTGGTTCCGGTTCGGGGTGGCCGCAGCCATACGACGATCCGTCCTTCCAGGCGAACGCATCTCGCCGCCCCCCTCCTCCCGACCCGGTATCCGCCGGAGCCCGCGCGGGTTCCTGTGGAGCGCGCGAGGCGGCCTTGTTGCAGACACAACACGCAGCCAGGAATTCAGCGACTTATGCCATGCTACGTAATTGCCGCGCCGCACCATCCATGCGACCAACGCGATACGTGCCCATTCGACCCGCCCGGTTCGGGCGCAGGAGCAAGCACCTTCGCATGCTGCCGATACGCGTAGACACCCCACGCGAGAGGCCCGCGACCTTCCTGTTCCTGCAGGGGATCGCCTCGCCCTTCTTCGCGGATCTCGGCCGGGCGCTGCTGCAGCGCGGCCATCGGGTTCGGCGTATCAATTTCTCCTCGGGCGACTGGCTGTTCTGGCGCCTCGCCTCCGATAATTACCGTGGCTCTCGCGACGGCTGGAGCGATTACGTCGCCGGCTACATCGTCGAGCACGGCGTAACGGATATCGTCCTGTTCGGCGATTGCAGGCCCTATCACGTCGCGGCGCGCGAAGCGGCCCAGCCCTTCGGCATCCGCATCCACGTGTTTGAGGAAGGCTACCTGCGGCCGAACTGGGTGACGTGCGAACTCGGCGGCGTCAACGGCCATTCCTCGCTGCCCCGCGACCCCGACGAGATCCGCGCCATCGCCCGGCGCCTGCCCCTGGCCGGGCGTGCGATGCCGGCGAGCGGTGACATGGCCCGGCGCAGCCTGTGGGACGTCGCCTACAACATCGCCAATATCGGGTTTCCCTACTTCTTCCCGCATTTCCGCAGCCACCGGCCAATCCATATCGCGGCCGAATATGTGGGCTGGATTAAGAAGTTCGCCGGCCGGAGCCGCACCCGGCGGCAGACGCGGGAACTCAACGCGACCTATCTGGCGCGCAGGTCGGACTACTTCCTGCTGCCGCTGCAACTCGACAGCGACTACCAGATCCGCATCCACTCGCCCTTCCTCGGGGTCGAGGGGTTCATGGACCGTGTCATCGCGTCGTTTGCCACCCACGCATCCGACACGGCCCGCCTGCTGATCAAGCTCCATCCCCTGGACAGCGGTCTGGTCAATTGGCGCAAGCATGCCCGCAACTCCGCCAAGCGGCACGGCGTGGACGAGCGGCTCGACTTCATCGACGGCGGTGACCTGCCGAAGCTCATCGCGGGCAGCCGGGGCGTGGTGCTCGTGAACAGCACCGTCGGGATGCTGTCCCTCGAACTCGGGCGCCCGACCCTCGCGGCGGGCGAGGCGATCTACAATCTTCCCGGCCTCACCCATCAGAGCGGGCTCGACACGTTCTGGAGAAGACCCGAAGCCCCGGACCGTGGCCTCGTGGCGGATTTTCGCCGGGTCGTCCTGCACCGGACCCAGGTGAATGGCGGCTTCTTCTCCCGGCCGTCGATCGACCGGGCGGTGGCGGGCAGCGTCCTGCGCCTGGAAGCCACCCTACCCGCCCATGCTCTCGCCGCGGCGCAGGCGGTGCGCGAGCAGGGGACGACGGCACCGGAACTCGCGCCGGTCTACTGACCGGGCGCCCGCCTCGTCTCCCCCTGTCCGGGCCGATGCTCTAAGACACTCCCCATGCCCGTCATTCTCATCACCGGCGCCTCGAGCGGAATCGGCGCCGCCCTCGCCCGGCATTACGCCGCGCCGGGCACCCACCTCGTCCTGAATGCGCGCGGTCTCGACAGGCTGGACGCCGTTGCCGCCGAATGCCGCGCCAAGGGCGCGTCCGTCGCCACCCGCTCCCTCGACGTGCGCGACAGGCAGGCCGTGGCCGAGTGGCTGCGCGAGACCGACGCGGCGGCGGCCCTCGACCTCGTCATCGTCAATGCCGGCATCAATGGCGGCCATCCGGGCGGCGAGATCGAGACCGAGGCGATGGCCTTCGAGACCGTGGACGTGAATCTCAACGGCGCGCTCAACGTCGCCCTGCCCTGCGTGACCCTGATGCTGGCGCGCGGGCGCGGGCAGATCGCGCTGATCTCCTCGCTCGCGGCCTTCGCGCCGCTGCCCGATGCGCCGGCCTATAGCGGCACCAAGGCGGCTCTCCTCGCCCACGGACTGGCGCTGCGCGCCAAGCTCGGACCGCGCGGCGTCCGGATGAACGTGGTGACGCCCGGGTACGTGAAGACCACCATGGGCGGGGATTACGAGGGCTGGCGCCCGATGGAGATGAGCGCCGAGGAGGCGGCCGCCCGCATCGCGCGCGGTCTCGCCCGAGATCGCGACATCATCGCTTTTCCGGAACCCCTCGCCTCCCTCGCGCGCGGATCGGCCCTGCTGCCGGAAGGTCTGCGCCGTCTCAGCATGCGCGGCTTCCGGTTCAAGGTCGGGCGCAGCAAGCGATGAGGCGCCCGCGTATCGCGCTGTTCGTCCTGGAGGCCCTGCCGAACGCCCGTGCCGTACGCCGGTTCGTGGAGGATCATGCCGCGGACATCGCCTTCGTCGGCCTGTCGAATGCCGAGCGCCCGAGTTCCGGCGGCCTGACCGGCCAGGTCCGGCGGCATCTCGCCCGCTCCGGGCCGGCCTTCCTGCCCTATCTGGCGGTGAATTTCGGCGTGCCGGATCTCCTGGCACCGGCTTCCGGGATGCTGCGGCGCCTGACCGGGACGCGGGTTGAGGCCACGGCGACGCCGCTGAAGGCCTTCTGTCGGGCGCAGGGGATTCCGACTCTGCGGATCGACGCGGTGAACGGGCCGGACGTGGCGCGAGCCTTCGAGACCCATGCGCCGGACCTCATCGTCGCCTTCCATTTCGACCAGATCTTCTCGGCCGCGACGCTGGCCCTGGCGCCCCTCGGCGGGTTCAACGTCCATCCCGGCCTGCTGCCGCGCCATCGCGGGCCGGTGCCGACGATCCACGCCCTCGCCGAGGAGAGGCCCGATTTCGGCGTGACGATCCATCGCCTGACAGCCGCCATCGATGCGGGAGCGATCCTCGCGCAGGAAGCGGCGGTCTTGCCGTCCGACACCACCGCCACCCGCGCGGCGATCCTTCTGCACGAAAGCGGGCGCATCCTGCTCGACCGGGTGCTCGGCGATCTCGCCTCCGGCACCCTCGACGAGGGCCCGGCGCCCGAGCCCCTGCCCTATTGCCCGTTTCCGGACCGGGCCCTGCTGGCGAGCCTCGCGGCGCGGGGACGAAAGCTCGTCGACGGGGCCGATCTGCGCGCCGCCTTGGCCCTGAACGCCGGCGTCCGAACGCGCGGCTGACGCCTATCCTCGAGCCACGATCCTCAGACCCGGCCGGTCCTCAGCGACAGCGGCCAGGTCACCCTCCTCTGCGTCTCGGGATCGCCCCACGCCTCTGCCAATTCGGCCCGGAACGCATCGATCGGCGCCCGTCCGACAGCCTTCTCCGCCTGCCTGACCGCCGACCATGTCTCGGTATAGCCGATCAGGTCGCGCAGGCCCCATGACGCCTCGATGGCGAGCGACGGCATCGGGATGTCCTCAAAGGGAAACGGCAGCGAGCGGTAGCCGTCCTCCACATGCCTTCGCTCCGGCGGCCAGTGCGGGCCGAGCACGTCGTGGTAGAAGTGCCGGACCACCGCATCGGCCGCGTCGCCTTCCACCTCAAGGATGCCGTAAGTGATGAGGGCGATGACCGCCCGTGGGCGCGCCACGCGCCGCGTCTCGGCATAGAAGGCGTCGAGATCGAGCCAGTGCGCGGCCTGCGCCACGGTGACGAGATCGACGCTCCCCGGCGGCAATTCGCTCCGATCCGCCGGGACCGTCCGGTACGCCACGTGCGGGTGGGGTGTCGCGTTGGCGATCTGCTCGGCACTGGCGTCGGTGGCGACGACGCGCCGGAAGCGGCTCGCGAGACGGGTCGACAATTGTCCGGTCCCGCAGCCGCAATCGAGGGCGAGATCCAGGGCCGGCGCCGCATCAGCGAGGCGATCCACCAGCGCCTGCGGATAGACCGGGCGATGAGCCGCGTAATCCGCCGAGTGGGTCGAGAAATGGTCCTTGAAACGCGCCATGGCCGTCAGGCTACGCGATCAGGTGCCGGATGTCGTCGCGTGGTCCCGTCGCGGACATGGGCGGAGCCGACTTCAAACGCGAATGGCCCGATCCTGAGGACCGGGCCATTCGCGTGTTGCCGTCAGCCTGCCGAAACGTGTTCCGCTTCGGCAGGAAGAGATTTCAGAGGCCGCCGAACTTGTAGTTGAAGCCCGCCTTGATGAGGTTGCCCTCGGTGCTGAAGCGCGAGGTGTAGGAGCCCGTGGAGGGAGCGCCCAGGCCGGTGTTGTTCACCAGCACGTTGCGGCTGCCGAGGTCGTAATGCAGGTATTCGGCCTTCAGGGTGATGGCGCTGGCGCCGATGAAGCTGCCGATGAAGTTGAAGCGGTTGAGGAAGCTGTCGGTGGGGATCGCCCACTCGATGCCGCCGCCATAAGCGTAGCCGGTCTCCATGTCGTTGTAGCGGCCGGCATAGGCCAGGGCGCCGGCGCCGTTGAAGAAGTTGGCGCCGTAATTGACGTTGCCATAGGCGAAGCCGCCGGTGCCGTAGACGAGGACCGTGTCGAAGGCGTAGCCGATGCGGCCCTGGACGGTGCCGAGATAATCGAGGCGCTGGCGCAGGTTGCTGGGATTGAGAGCACCGCCGGGAGTGCTGGCGGGGCCGAAATAGGCGTAGCTCTTCGAGATGTCGGTCCAGGTCACGTCGGCGTTGAGGCCGACCACGAAGCCCGAGCCCGGGGTGAACTGGTAATTGTAGCCGACGCCACCGCCGACATTGCCGATGCCGTCCTGCTCGGACCGGAAGGTGCCCGGACGGCGGTTCAGGCGGACGTTATCGGCCGTGTTGATGTTGTTGCCGGTGGTGCGGATCGTCTGCTCGTCGCTGAAGGCGTACGAGCTGTGGGTGCCGAGGTAGAAGCCGGTCCAGGTGAAGACCGGGACGGGCACGAAGACGGGCGGGGGGGCGGCGCGGCGCGGAAGATCCGCGGCCGAAGCGGCGCCGGCCAGGAGAACCGTAGCGGTGCCGGCGAGAAGAAGCTTCGCGATCATGGTGAGAGTGTCCGTAGGAGCTGACCTTGCGGTCAAACTACCGCGTCGGCCACGGGGCGACTATGACCGGCGCGCCACACCGATACTCAGAATTGCATGGGCGTGAGTCATCGCCCGCTTCGACCGGTCATCCCGATCTGCGGTGTGCCAATCCGTGAGAGCGATGACAGCCCTGCGCTCGTATCCAGCCCGACGCAGGGGCCGGGCCGGTTCTGCCTGTCGGCCTTGCAAGACCGATACCATTCGGTGCCGTCTCGCCACCAAGCAAGCACGGAGGCGGCACCGGCGCGGGGCGGAGCAACCTGCGTTTACGGAGCCTCGCAGGACATGACATCGGCGGCCTGCGCCACCGTCAGCGCGCGCTTGCGCACCCCGACGGATACAGAGGGGCGTTCCGAGACGGCGGATGCTTCCCGTCGCAGAACCGCGTCGCAGGCGCAGGAGCGGTGCCCCGCCGCCTCGTAGCAGGCATCGTGGCGCATGCAGGCGGCGTCGAGATCGTCGGTCGGCGGCAGTCCCTCCCCGCGCTGGCCGGCACCGCAGTAATTGCCGTGAAACAAGGCCTTGCCGGTGATGGCATCCACCAGGGGTGCCTCCGGCAAGGCGGTCTCCGGTGCGGCTCCGCCGCGGTTGAAGGCGTTGGCCGGTCCGCCGGCCCGCTGCGCCGAATTGCGCAGGGAGGACGGGATCCCCGAATCGCGACCCGGCTCGGCGAGGGATTCGCCCGAGCGGCCATTCGGATCGGATTGCTCCGCGAGCGGCGGCGGCGGACCCGGAACGGGATCGTCCGGCTCTTCGGTGGCCGGCCGCTGGTCGGCGCTGGGCGGTGGGGAATCCGGCGGCGTTGCCTGTGCGCCGGCGTGCGAAGCCCAGAAGAAGGCTACGAGGGCCAGCGATGCCTTGAAATGTTGCCGCACGTGCCCGAGCTCCTGCCTAAAATGCAGGCCAGCAACACGGAGATGCCGAAAAGCGTTCCGGCGTCACTCAAAGCTTAGGACAGGAATCCTTCCGGGCCTATAGGCTCGGCCCGGTCTCGAGGCATTCCCCGCACGGGCAGGAAAGGCTCCGAGACCGGGCGGCCATCGTCAGCGCGAGAACTTCTTGTACTTGATCTTCTTCGGCATCAGCGAATCGGCGCCGAGGCGGCGCTTCTTGTCCTCCTCGTAATCCGAGAAGTTGCCCTCGAACCATTCCACGTGGCTCTCGCCCTCGAAGGCGAGGATGTGGGTCGCGATGCGGTTCAGGAACCAGCGATCGTGGCTGATGATGACGGCGCAGCCGGCGTAATCCTCCAGCGCCTCTTCGAGGGCCCGCAGGGTCTCCATGTCGAGGTCGTTGGTGGGCTCGTCGAGGAGGAGGACGTTGGCGCCGCCCTTCAGGGTGCGGGCGAGATGGACGCGGTTGCGCTCACCGCCCGAGAGCGTGCCGACCTTCTTCTGCTGGTCCGAGCCCTTGAAAGCGAAGGCCGCGCAATAGGCGCGGGAATTGATCTCGCGCTTGTTGAAATAGATGATGTCGTTGCCGCCGGACACCTCCTGCCAGACGGTGGCGCCGGGATCGAGGGCGTCGCGCGACTGGTCGACATAACCGAGATGGACGGTCTCGCCGACGGAGATGGTGCCGCCGTCGGGCGTCTCCGAGCCGGTGATCATCTTGAACAGCGTGGTCTTGCCGGCGCCATTGGGGCCGATCACGCCGACGATGCCGCCGGGCGGCAGCTTGAACGACAGGTCCTCGATCAGCAGGCGGTCGCCGAACGCCTTGTTGAGATGGTCGAACTCGATGACGTTGTTGCCGAGGCGCTCGTCGATCGGGATGACGATCTGGGCCGAGGCGTCGATCTTGTCATTCTGCTTGGCCACCAGCTCGTCGTAGCGGGTGATGCGGGCCTTGGACTTCGACTGACGCGCCTTGGGCGAGGCCGAGATCCATTCCTGCTCGCGGTTGATGGCGCGCTGGCGGGCCATGTCCTCGCGGCCTTCCTGGGCGAGGCGCTTCTGCTTCTGCACCAGCCAGGCCGAGTAATTGCCCTCGTAGGGGTAGCCGCGGGTGCGGTCGAGCTCGAGGATCCAGCCGGTGACGTTGTCGAGGAAGTAGCGATCGTGGGTCACGATCAGGATCGCGCCGGGATACTGCTTCAGGTGGCCTTCGAGCCAGTTGACCGTCTCGGCGTCGAGATGGTTGGTGGGCTCGTCGAGGAGGAGCAGTTCGGGCTCCCACAGCAGCAGCTTGCACAGGGCGACGCGGCGGCGCTCGCCACCCGAGAGGGTGGCGACGGGCTGGTCGTCGCTGGGGCAGCCTAGGGCCAGCATGGCCTGATCGACCTTCGAATCGAGCTCCCAGAGGTCCTTGGCCTCAATCTGATCCTGGAGGGCGGTCATCTCGTCCGCCGTCTCCTCGGAATAGTTCATCGCGAGTTCGTTGTAGCGGTCGAGCAGCGCCTGCTTCTCGGCGACGCCCTCCATCACGTTCTCGCGCACCGACTTGTTCGCGTCGAGCTGCGGCTCCTGCGGCAGGTAGCCGACGCGCGCGCCCTGGGCGACGAAGCCTTCGCCGGTCCATTCGGTGTCGATGCCGGCCATGATCTTGAGCAGGGTCGACTTGCCCGAGCCGTTGATGCCGAGCACGCCGATCTTGGCATCCGGGTAGAACGACAGGTTGACGTTATCGAGGATCTTCTTGCCGCCGGTATAGGTCTTGGTCAGACCCTTCATGTGGTAGATGAATTCGCGCGCCATGAGCGTCCGGTATCCTTGACTGTTGCTGGGCGGCTCAGCGCTCGGGCGCTGGATCGGCCGCCGGAAATGGCGTGGGTGGGGCTCGCCGCGGAGGTCGCGCGCCTTGAAAAGCAGCGCGCGTTGCTCCGGCCCGCCCAGGCCGTCCCGCGTGCGGCGGCGTCGGACGGCATCGAGCCGCCATCGGACCCGCACGCGTGAGACGATGGCTGGACGTACCAGGGCGGCGGGTCAGCGGCAAGAACGGGTATGGTCGGTCGGCGCGCCCGCGCGCGTCTTTCTGCGCCGGTTCGGGTCGTTCAGGCGAAAGGGTTCTCCACCGTCCGCGAATTCGATGCCGTTCGCGGCGCCTCGTCCGGCAGGTCGGCCGCTTCGAGGGCCGCCACGATCGCGTCGGCGACGGCCTTGAGCTTGCGCGCCCGTTCCAGTCCGGTCCTGTCCCTAGGCAGGTCCAGGCTGCCGTGGATGGCGATCGACTCGGCGCCATTTTCCAGCGAGAGGCCCCCGATGGTCTCGACCGTGGCGTCATCCGCGAAGGGCGTGAAGATCGGGAGGGGCGCCTTCGTCTCGGCCGGCTTCGTCATATCCGCCTCTCGTCCCGTTCGAGCATTCAGAAGATCGATCGCAGAACCTCGCGAAGCAGCCGCCGCGCCATCCGGTGGAGGGTCGCGAGCGCCCATTCCTCGAAGCCCGGCTCCTCGCGCATGCGCCCCTTCGGCCGTCCGCCCGCCATGTCACTCCCGGCCCCATCGCCCCTGGAATAGGTCCGCGGTTCGGGCAGGTCCATCGCCGTGGCCGCGAGTCCGGGAAAGACGTCGATGCCCGAGAGCGTCGCCAACTCGCCGAGCGGGATCGAGCGCCATTCGGCATCGGCCCGGTTCGCCACAAGATAGGCCGCCGCCTCGCCGCGCGCCGGATCGTACAGGGCCTTGAACAGGGAGGTCGGCACCAGGACGCGCCCATCAAGGGAGTCGATGGTGGTGCCCGCATAGATCGTCCCGGTGACGACGAACAACTGGCCCCGCGCGACGGCGAGGCGCCGGACGCTCTCCTCGATCGCCGCCCACAGGCCCCGGTTCAGGACGCGGTTCTGCGGCACCACGTTGGCGAGGCTGAACGATTCGGCCTGTGCCGCGGCACTCGGCATGTCGCCGGCCGGCGCCATGTGGCCCCGGTCGAATCCGCTGCGGACATAGTCGTCGAGCCGGGCGCGGTCGGCTTCGGGCAGGCGCTCCTCCTCGTGGAAGGAATCCGTCCGGTCGATGGCGCGGGCGTTCCTGACACTCGCTCGCGTCAAGGGCTCGGAGACGTAGATGGGGGTTCGGGAGATTCCCGAATGCAGAACCGCGAAAGCCTCGTAGCAGAGGCGGACCGTCTCGGTGGCGAGCTTGCGGTTGACGAGGACGGGCGCCCGTCCGCGGGCGAACAGGGAGGGGCAGCCCGCACCCGCCAAGCCGTCACCCGCCAAGCCGTCACTCAACAAGCCGTCACCCGGCCAGGCGACGAGGCCGAGGACGAGGGCCGCCGCCGGAACCGCCGCCGACACGCGGACCCGGCGCCGCGACGGGCTTGTCGAGACGACTGCCCTCAATAGCAGACCCGGACCTTGCGCGTGCCGGAGGGTGTCGGCCGCCAGCGATAGCCGCAGGGCCGGCCGAGCGTCCCCTCGAAGGGATGGACCCGTCGATCGGGCTGCTGCGACGCGCCGGGATGGCTGCAGCCGTCGAGCCTGTCGCAGGGGAGCGTGAATTCGAGGACCGGCGCCGGGATGTCGTCCAGAACGCCCCGGCCGGCCAGGGGAGAGGCCGCGGATGGTTCAGGACATAGCGTCACACAGGCCGAAAGGCCCAAGAACAGCACCGCGGACATGCGTCGAAAGCAGGTCATCCCGGCGCGCGGCGAAGTCATCGCCGACGGAAAAACCATTCTTCGACATTGATCGATCGGCCGCAAATCCTTAACTCCTTCGGCCGTTCCAAACGCCAAAAGCGTGGGACGCGGCCAGCAGACACGATATGTCGGCGTGGTATTGACCGATGGTAGCGTTATAATGCGCGTCGGTCATGGCGGCCTCGTTGCGTGAAAAGTCGCCAAAGCCGGGATCGCCGGAAATCCCGCCCGAAGCCGATAGCGGCAGGCGGGGTACCCTGTCGATCGGTTACCTGATTCAAAGAAGTGAGTGGGCCATTGTCACGGATAGAAACCTCGATCCTCGACGGGCTTGACGAGCCGTCTTCTCTTCGTGCGCTTCCGGAGAGCGCGCTCCAGGGTGTGGCGGACGCGGTGCGTCTTGAGATGATCGACGCGGTGTCGGTGACGGGCGGTCACCTCGGGTCGGGTCTCGGCGTGGTCGAGCTGACGGTGGCGTTGCATCACGTGTTCGACACGCCCGACGACCGGATCGTGTGGGATGTCGGTCACCAGGCCTATCCGCACAAGATCCTGACGGGGCGGCGCGACCGGATCCGGACCCTGCGCCAGCCGGGCGGGCTGTCGGGCTTCACCAAGCGTTCGGAGAGCGTCTACGACCCGTTCGGCGCAGCGCATTCCTCGACCTCGATCTCGGCGGCGTTGGGCATGGCGGTGGGGCGCGATCTCGACGAGGCGTCGGCCAAGGCCAAGGGCGCGCCCGCACCCAAGCGCCGCAACATGGTGGCGGTGATCGGCGACGGCTCGATGTCGGCGGGCATGGCCTACGAGGCGATGAACAATGCCGGCGCGCTGCATTCGCGCCTGATCGTGATCCTCAACGACAACGACATGTCGATCGCCCCGCCGGTGGGGGCGATGTCGGCCTATTTCGCGCGCCTGGCCTCGGGCGGGACCTATCGCTCCCTGCGCGAGACCGCCAAGCAGCTCGGCAAGCTCCTGCCGAAGGCACTCTACCAGCGCGCCGCGGCGGCTGAGGAATATGCCCGCTCGCTGGTGGTGGGCGGCGGCACGATGTTCGAGGAGATGGGCTTCCACTATGTCGGCCCGGTCGACGGGCACAATCTCGACCATCTCCTGCCGATCCTGAAGAACGTGCGCGATTCGGATGAGGGCCCGATCCTGCTCCACGTGGTGACCCGGAAGGGCAAGGGCTACGCGCCGGCGGAGGCCTCGGCCGACCGCTACCACGGCGTCGTCAAGTTCGACGTGCTGTCGGGGGTGCAGGCCAAGGCCAAGCCGAACGCGCCGGCCTATACCCGCGTCTTCGGCGAGAGCCTGATCAAGGCGGCGGATGCCGACGACAAGGTGGTGGCGATCACCGCCGCGATGCCGGGCGGCACGGGCATCGACCTGTTCGGCAAGGCGCATCCCGACCGGACCTTCGATGTCGGCATCGCCGAGCAGCACGCGGTGACTTTCGCCGGCGGGTTGGCGACGGAGGGCTACAAGCCGTTCGTGGCGATCTACTCGACCTTCCTGCAGCGGGCCTACGACCAGGTCGTGCACGATGTGGCGCTGCAGAACCTGCCGGTGCGGTTCTGCCTCGACCGGGCCGGCCTGGTGGGGGCGGACGGCGCGACCCATGCGGGCGCGTTCGATCTCGCCTATCTGTGCTGCCTGCCGAACATGACGGTGATGGCGGCCTCGGACGAGGCCGAGCTGGTGCATATGGTGGCCACGGCGCACGCCCATGACAGCGGCCCGATCGCCCTGCGCTATCCGCGCGGCGAGGGTGTGGGCGTCGACCTGCCCGAGCGCGGCGTACCGCTGCCGGTCGGCAAGGGCCGGATCGTGCGGCGCCCCGAGGGGGCCCGCGTGGCGCTGCTCAGCCTCGGCACGCGCCTCGGCGAGGCGCTGAAGGCGGCCGACCAGCTGGAGAGCGCCGGCATCGCCGTGACGGTGGCGGATGCGCGCTTCGCCAAGCCGCTCGACGAGGCGCTGATCCTGGATCTGGCCGCCTCCCACGAGGTCCTGATCACCCTGGAAGAGGGTTCGGTCGGCGGCTTCGGCGCGATGGTGCTGCATCTCCTGTCGGAGAAGGGCGCGCTGGATGCGGGCCGGGTGCGGGTGCGGACGCTGACGCTGCCGGACCTGTACCAGGACCACAACAACCCGGACACGATGTACGCCGAAGCCGGCCTCGACGCCGACAGCATCGTCAAGACCGTCATGGCCACCTTGCCGGAACAGAAGGCCGGCCGCCTCAGGCTGGCCTGACATCGTCGGGGCAGGAGGAGAGGCACTGAGGTGCGTTCGCCTCCCGTGCCGATCTCTTCAGCGATAGCATCGCCGTCCCGCGGCGCCATCGACTCACACGATGGGTCGTCGTGCGCCGTGACGGATGGTGGCGACGGCAACGACCCCGGCTATGGTATCGACTCGGTAGATAATGAGGTAGGGAAGGCGAGGCACGGCGAAGAGACGCAGCCCCCGCCCCATCGAACGTCCCGCATGAGGTTGCTCGGCGAGCGTCCGAAGTGCGTCCGTGAGCCGGGCCTGGACGTTTTCCGCTGCCTGCGGGGAGGTCTGAGTGATGTAGGCCGCGATCTCGTCGAGATCATGGGCGGCGCGGCGAGAGAGAAGAAGTCTCATCGTCCCTACATCGATGTACGAGGCCCGTGCCGCTTGAACGCGGCGGCAACGAGCGCGTCCGCATCCCCCTCGACGACGTCTCCGCTTTCGATCTGCGCCAGTCCCTCTAGGACGAACGGCAGATCCTCTTGTTCGATGTCGATTGCGGCATCTTCCCCGGCGGGATTCCTGCCGGCAAGGGTCAGGATCGCGTGCGCCACGCTGTCCCGTTCGGCGGGTGGCATTCGACGCATCGCCTCGGCAGCCTGATCTACGATATCGCTCATCGGTGGCCCTCCGCCCGGGATCCTAACATATCTCGACCTCCGCGCCCCACCGCCAAGACGCGCATTCTGTAGCTGGAGATGCGCCAAGATATCGGGATCGGTGGCCCAAAAGGCGACCGACGACGATGCCCAAAACCATCGAGAATGCGCACCATCGTCTGTGTCGTGGCGCACGACCGTTCCCCGGTGTGGCTCGCCTGCGCTTGTCCCGTGCCGGTATCGATGACAAAAGCGCCATCCTGCGGTCGGACCCGTCGTGGCCCGACTCCCGTCCGACTCCTGACCCTACGAGAGAAATGACAGAGGCCACCCCTTCCGGCAGGTTCGACGAGAGCCAATTCGATGCCGGCCCGGTGCTCATCACCGGAGCGAGTGGTTTCCTCGGTGCCGCTCTCGTGGACGTGTTCCGCAAGGCCGGGTTCGCCGTGCGGATCATGGTGAGGGCCTCATCCCCGCGCACCAACCTGACCTGGACCGATGTCGAGATCGTCGAGGGCGACATGCGCGATCGCGCGTCGGTCGCCGCCGCTCTCGCCGGACAGCGCTACCTCGTCCACGCCGCCGCCGATTACCGGCTCTGGGCGCCGGACCCGGAAGAGATCGTCCGCACCAACCGCGACGGCGCGCTGATCCTCATGGAAGAAGCCCTGCGGGCGGGGATCGAGCGCATCGTCTATACGTCGAGCGTCGCCACCATCAAGCCGCATGACGACGGCACCTCGGCCGACGAGACGCGCCCCCTCACCCCCGGCACGGCCATCGGCGCCTACAAGCGCAGCAAGGTCGTGTCCGAGCGCGTGGTCGAGGAGATGGCGGCCCGCAACGGCCTGCCCGTGGTCATCGTCAACCCTTCGACGCCGATCGGCCCGCGCGACGTGAAGCCGACGCCCACCGGCCGCATCATCGTGGAAGCGGCGCTCGGCCGGATGCCGGCCTTCGTCGATACCGGCCTCAACCTCGCCCATGTGGACGACGTCGCCTACGGCCATCTCCTGGCCCTGCGGCATGGCCGCGTGGGCGAGCGCTACATCCTCGGCGGCGAGAACGTGCTGCTGTCGCAGATGCTCGGCGACATCGCCGGGATGGTCGGCCGCAAGGCGCCGACGATCAACCTGCCGCGCGCGGTCGTCTATCCGATCGCCTTCTTCTCCGAGCAGATGGCGCGGATCACCGGCAAGACGCCGTTCGCGACCATCGACGGCATCAAGATGTCGCGCTACCGCATGTTCTTCACCGATGCCAAGGCACGGGCCGAGCTCGGCTACAGCGCGCGGCCCTATCGCGAGGGGCTGTCGGATGCGCTCGGCTGGTTCCGCCAATCGGGGTATCTGAAGTGAGCGCCACCCTCGACAGCGCGACGGATGCGCGCTCGGGCAAGGGGCACAAGGACGAGAACTTCCCCGTCGCCTCCCACCTGATCCACCCGAAGAATCGCGGCGCGATCCTGGCGTTCTACGATTTCGTCCGGGCCGGCGACGATGTCGCCGACCATGCCGACCTGTCGCCCGAGCGCAAGATCGAGCTTCTCGACCATCTCGCCGATGCGGTGACCGGCAAGGGGCCGTCCGATCCGGAGGCCGAGCCGCTGAAGCGCGAACTCGCCGCGCGCGGCCTGCCGCCGACGCACGCGCTCGAACTCCTCGACGCCTTCCGCCTCGACGCCGTCAAGAACCGCTACGAGGACTGGGACGACCTCATCGCCTATTGCCGGCTCTCGGCCTTGCCGGTGGGCCGCTATGTCCTCGACGTCCATGGCGAGGACCCGGCCGTGGTGTGGGGGCCGTCGGACGCGATCTGCGCCGCGCTCCAGATCATCAACCACCTCCAGGATTGCGCGAAGGATTACCGTCGCAACGACCGGGTCTACCTGCCGAGGGACGTGCTGGAGCGCCACGGCGTCACCGTCGACGCGCTCGCCGCCGACAGGGCGTCCCCTGCCCTGCGCGCCGTCATCCGCGAACTCGCCGAGCGGACGATGGTCCTGCTCGACGAGGGCGCGATCCTGCCCGACCTCATCGACGACCTGCGCCTGAGCCTCGAGATCGCGGCGATCCACCGTCTCGCCGTGGTGCTCACGAAGGGCCTGCTCACCCGCGACCCGCTGAGCGAGAAGGTCCATCACGGCAAGGCGGGGTTCGCCCTCACCGCCCTCGGCGGGATCGCCGCGACGCTGGCGCGGCGCCCGCTGCGCGCGCGCATCCTGCGCCGTCAGGCCACGCGCGTCGCGAGCCACGGAGCCCGGCCATGAGCGCCACCGCATCGCCCGTATCGGGGACCGCAGACGTGCCGGATGCCGCGCTGCCGGCCGCCGGCTCCTCGTTCTACACCGCCATGCGGCTGCTGCCGAAGGATCGCCGCGAGGCGATGTACGCGGTTTACGCCTTCTGCCGCTCGGTCGACGACGTCGCCGACGATGGCGGGCCGGCTCCCGTCCGCGCGGCCGAACTCGACCGCTGGCGCGCCGATATCGACGCCCTCTATGCCGGCAACCCGGTGCCGCGCGTGCAGGATCTGGTCGTGCCGATCCGGCGCTACGGCCTGCTGCGCGAGGATTTCCAGGCGGTCATCGACGGCATGGCGATGGATGCGTTCGAGGACATCGTCGCTCCCGACGAAGCCACCCTCGATCTTTATTGCGACCGCGTCGCCAGCGCCGTCGGACGGCTGTCCGTGCGCATCTTCGGCCTGCCCGAGGCCGACGGCATCCGCCTCGCCTACCATGAGGGCCGCGCGCTGCAGCTCACCAACATCCTGCGGGACATCGACGAGGATGCCGAGCGCGGCCGCCTCTACCTGCCGCGTGAGAAGCTGGCCGCCATCGGTCTCACCGATCCGACGCCCCATTCCGCCATCGCCCATCCCCGCATCGGCGAGGTCTGCATCGCCGTCGCCGGCGAGGCGGAGGCGCATTACCGCGATACCTGGTCGATCATCGATCGCAACCCGCGCAAGGAAACGAAGGCGCCCCGTCTGATGGCTGCGGCCTACCGGCTCTATCTCGACGCGGTGCTGAAGCGCGGCTGGGCGATGCCCCGCGCCCGGGTGAAGCCCTCGAAGCTCGCGCTGCTCGGCGTCGCGCTCCGTCACGGGATCCTGTGATGGCGGGCGCGGAGACCGGGACGGTCCATGTCATCGGCGCAGGCCTCGCCGGCCTGTCGGCCGCCGTGTCGCTGGCGGAGCGGGGCCGGCATGTCGTCCTGCACGAGGCCGCCAAGCAGGCGGGCGGGCGCTGCCGCTCCTATTTCGATTCGACGCTCGGCCTGACCATCGACAACGGCAACCACCTGCTGCTGTCGGGCAACCGCTCGTCCCTCGACTTCCTGAAGCTGATCGGCGCGCCTTCCGATGCCCTGGCCGGGCCGGAGGAGGCCGAGTTCCCGTTCGCCGACCTGAAGACCGGCGAGCGCTGGACCCTGCGGCCGAATTCCGGCCGGGTGCCGTGGTGGGTGCTGCAGGCCTCGCGCCGCGTGCCCGGCAGCCGCGCCATGGATTACCTCGCTCCCCTGAGCATCCTGCGGGCCGCCTCGGGCAAGGCTCCCGGCCGTGGCGGCACGATCGGCGAGCGCATGGAATGTTCCGGGCCGCTCTACGAGCGCCTCTGGCGTCCGGTGCTGCTCGCGGCGCTCAATACCGACCCGCACGAGAGCGATGTCGGGCTCGCCGCCACGATCCTGCGCGAGACGCTGGGCGCGGGCGGTGCCGCCTGCCGGCCGCTCATCGCCGTCGGCGGCCTCTCGGCGGCCTTCGTCGATCCGGCCCTGGCCTATCTGGCCGGGCGCGGCGCGGAGATGCGCTTCGGGCGCCGCCTGCGCGGCCTCGGTGCCGGCGAGGGCCGGGTCGATACCCTGCTCTTCAGCGACGAATCAATCACCCTCGGTCGCGATGATTCGGTCGTGCTCGCCCTGCCGCCATGGGTCGCCGCCGACCTGATCCCGGGCCTTTCTGCGCCGCGATCCTACCGGTCGATCGTCAATGCTCACTTCGCGATCGTTCCTCCACAGGGCTCGCCGTTACTTCTCGGCGTGGTGAATGGTCTGACCGAATGGCTCTTCGCCTATCCGGATCGACTGTCGGTGACCATCAGCGGCGCCGATCGCCTGCTCGATGTGCCGCGCGAAGACTTGGGGCGGCAGATCTGGGCCGAGATCTCGACTTTGACCGGACTTGCACCGGAACTGCCAAGCTGGCAGATCGTCAAGGAGAAGCGGGCGACCTTCGCGGCGACGCCCGAAGAGGCCGCACGACGCGCGAGCGCCGTGACGGCCCATGACAATCTCGTCCTGGCAGGCGACTGGACCGCGACCGGCCTGCCATCGACGATCGAGGGAGCGATCCGTTCGGGAACGACGGCTGCGCACGCGCTCCTCAAGGGCGCGCCAGCGCGCCGTGAAGCTGTGGCGCGCGGCGCGGCGTGAGGATGGGGCCGCGTCAGGCGGCGCTCGAGGCGAGGACGATGCGAGAGGCATTCAAGAAGGTCGAGACGCTCCAGCGTCCCAAGACCCAGGAAATCTCCCTGGACGACGTCGAGCATGGAGTCATGCGCGCGACGCAGGCCCTGACGAATCTCGTCCATGCGGATGGGCATCTCTGCTTCGAGCTCGAGGCGGATGCGACGATCCCGTCCGAATACATCATGTTCCACCAGTTCCGGGCGACACCCATCGCGCCCGACCTGCTGGCCAAGATCGGCAATTACCTTCGGCGCACGCAGGGCAAGCACGGCGGCTGGTCGCTGGTTCATGACGGCCCGTTCGACATGAGCGCCAGCGTGAAGGCCTATTACGCGCTGAAGTTCGTCGGCGATTCGATCGAGGCCCCGCATATGCGGCGTGCCCGCGAGGCCATCCTCTCCCGCGGCGGCGCCGCCAATTCCAACGTCTTCACCCGCTTCCTGCTGGCCCTGTTCGGCGAGGTGCCCTGGCGCGCCGTGCCGGTGATGCCCGTCGAGATCATGCATCTGCCGAAGTGGTTTCCCTTCCACCTCGACAAGATCTCCTACTGGGCGCGCTGCGTGATCGTGCCCCTGCTGGTGCTGCAGGCCAAGAAGCCGCTCGCCAAGAATCCGCTCGGCCTGGGCATCCCGGAGCTGTTCGTGACGCCGCCCGACCACGTGCGGTCCTGGCCCGGCAGCCCACACGCGACCTGGCCCTGGACGCCGATCTTCGGCGCCATCGACCGTCTGCTGCAGGCGACGCAGGACCATTTCCCGAAGAAGCGGCGCCAGCGCGGCATCGACAAGGCGGTGGCCTGGACCAGCGAGCGCCTGAACGGCGAGGACGGCCTCGGCGCTATCTTCCCGGCCATGGTCAACACCGTGCTCATGTACGAAGTGCTGGGCTATCCCGCCGATCACCCGCAGGTGCGGATCGCCTGCGAGGCGGTCGAGAAGCTCGTCGTGGTCAAGGAGCACGAGGCCTACGTCCAGCCCTGCCTGTCTCCGGTCTGGGACACGGCCCTGGCCGGCCATGCCCTTCTCGAGGCCGGCGGACCCGATGCCGAGCATCAGGCCCGGCGCGGCCTCGATTGGCTGCGTCCGCTCCAGGTGCTCGACATCAAGGGCGATTGGGCGGCCGGCCGCCCCAACGTCCGCCCCGGCGGCTGGGCGTTCCAATACGCCAACCCGCATTTCCCCGATCTCGACGACACCGCCGTGGTGGTCATGGCGATGGACCGGGCGACCCGCCAACACGGGCTCGTCGCCGACGTGCCGGATTATGCCGTCTCGATCGCCCGCGCCCGTGAATGGGTCGAGGGTCTGCAATCGAGCGATGGCGGCTGGGCGGCCTTCGATGCCGACAACAACCACCATTACCTCAACAACATCCCGTTCTCGGATCACGGCGCCCTGCTCGATCCGCCGACCGCCGACGTCACGGCCCGCGTCGTCTCGATGCTGTCTCAGCTCGGCGAGACCCGCGAATCCTCGAAGGCCCTCGATCGCGGCGTGAAATACCTCCTCGACGATCAGGAGGAGGACGGCTCCTGGTACGGCCGTTGGGGCATGAACTTCATCTACGGAACCTGGTCGGTCCTGTGCGCGCTGAACGCCGCCGGCGTCGATCCGGCCTCGCCGGAGATCCGCAAGTCGGTGTCCTGGCTGATCCGGATCCAGAACCCGGATGGCGGCTGGGGCGAGGACGCCTCGTCCTACAAGATCGATCCGGCCTTCGAGCCCGGCTATTCCACCGCCTCGCAGACAGCCTGGGCGCTCCTCGCCCTGATGGCGGCGGGCGAGTCCGACGATCCGGCTGTGACGCGGGGCATCAACTACCTGACGCGGACGCAAGGGGCGGACGGCTTCTGGTCGGAGGAGCGCTACACGGCGACCGGATTCCCGCGGGTGTTCTACCTGCGCTACCACGGCTACCCGAAGTTCTTCCCGCTCTGGGCCATGGCGCGCTACCGCAACCTCAAGCGCAGCAACACGCGCTCCGTCGCCTACGGGATGTAGGCCCGTCGAGGGGCGCGGCGGATCAGATCGGGTTCGGAAAGTGCCCGGTCAGCGTCAGCGGGATGGGGTTGCCCAGGACGGAATAGGGATAGGTGACGGTCACGGTGGTGAAGCTCACGCCGCCCACCAACGCGGTGCGGTTGACGGTGATCTGACCCGCCAGCACGTCCCCGATCCCGCGCCGGGCTGCGAGCCTGGTGAAGAAGCACTCGCCCGCCGTCGCGGCGCAGGTCGCGTCCGCTGCTGCGCAGGTGGATGCGCCGATGGCGAGGCAGCGCGCGGTCTCGGCCGCGGTTTCCTGCAGGGCGCTCTTGGTCCAGAGCGCCAGGGCCAGCCCGAAGGCGCCCCAGGCCAGGAGCAGGAAGACGGGAGCCAGCAGGGCGAATTCAATGGCCGAGGTCCCGCTCTCGTCGCCCCCGATGCGGCGCGTCATGCGACATCCCTTCGCTCTCCTCGCGCCGTGGATCCCCGCTTCGCTCCGATCGATCGACGCCCGCCTCACTGCACCCTCACGATCGCGAGGTCGCTGGTCGCGAAGGTCGGGCCCAGGATCGTGTCGGACACGAGCAGCGTCGACGTGCTGGCGCTGATCGTGATGGTGACGAACTTGCCCGACGAGACGCTGCCGCCGCAGGTGCCCGAGGCGCTTCCCGTGCCGGTCCAGACGGCCGGGAAACCCGAGAGACAGTAGAAGCCGTTCAGGTTGGCGGCGTCCGAGGCGTTGTTGAACAGCACCGTGACGACGGGAGGCTCGGGCAGGTCGGCGGAGGCCACCGCCACCGCCTGGACCCGGCTCAGGAAGGCCCCCAGGGTGCTCGAAGTCAGCGATTGGCCGTTCATCTGGGCATAGAGAGCGGCGGCCGTGGTGGCGTTGACGATCCGAAGCTTCATGTAGAAGGCGTGGCCGATATCGACGATCGCCACGGTGATCAGCAGGAAGACGGGCATGATGAGCGCGAATTCCACCGCCGCGAGCCCGTCGCGGGCCCGCGAGAGACGGGCGAACGAGGCCCGGAATCGCCGGATCACTGGACCAGGACCGGGCGGAGGCTGCCGCTCGCGCCGATCGTCAGGCCGGCGCAGGGAGCGACGTTGATCTTGGCGTTCTGGTAGATGTCGAGGACGCCGGAGACGATCTGGAAGCAGCCGCCGATGGGATAGTTGACGGTCTGGTTGCCGTAGATCGAGGCATTGCTGGTGGGAACGTAGATCAGCCCCGACATGGTGTCGGAGGGATTGTTCGACTGGTAGAGGCTCAGCGCGCCGCCCAGGACGACGATGAGAATGTCCTTGTGGCCCCAGAGCGGGTTCATGCCGGTGGGCGCGGTGGCGACGATGTTGCCGACGCCCAGCATGCTGATCGATCCGCCGTAGAACGCGAAGGTGACGCCGACCGCCGTGAGATTCTGCGTCGTCAGCGAGAACGAACCGCCATAGAGCGAGACGGTGGCGGAGCCGGTCGTGGCCGAGCCGCCATAGCCGAAGGTGGTGCTCGTCCCGGCCAGCGAGATCGATCCGCCGTAGAAGTCGACATCGCCGACGCCGAACCGCGTCGTGGACCCATTGCTGAACGCGACCGACCCGCCCTTGAAGTAGAACGGACCATTGCCGAAAACGAGGGTTCCCTTCACGTTGTAGAGCGTCCCGCCGTAGAAATAGAATGGCCCGTTTCCATAGGTCATCGTCCCCGTATTGCTGTTGGACATGCTGCCGCCCCAAAGATAGAACGCGCCATTTCCAAAGCTCATCGTGCCGGTCCCATTCGAAATCGAACCGCCATTGACGTAGTGCTGGCCGTCGAGGAAGCTCATCGATCCGGTGCCGTTGACGATGCCCGCACCGAAGACCTTGGTCCCGTTCCCGACCTTCAGGGTTCCGGCATTCGTGTTGTTGACGTTGCCGTTGAACGAATAGGTGGCGTCCGGGAGCCGCATCGTGCCGCTGCCGTTGGTGACGTATTGTTTGAAGACGAAGGTGACGACGGCGTTCGGGGCGATGGCGAAGGTCGTGGTCGCGCTCCCCTGCGCGACGACATAGCCGGAGATGACGTAGCAGCCGCTGGCGAAGGTCAGGGTGTTCGCGCCGTTCAGCACCATGTTGCCCGAGAGCGTGGTCGGAGAGGCGCAGGACGGATCGGCCATCCCGCTTCCGCTGAAGGTCAGGGCCGAATCGGTGATCGTCAGGGTGCCGTAACGGACGTTCTGGGGCAGGGTCTCAACCGAGCCTGCCGCATAGGTTTTATCGGTGCCGGCCGAGACGGCGGGATTGAGCGTGGATCGGGGCGAGGTAGAGCCATAGGGCCAGCCCGGACTGCCCATCGCCGTGAGATGGTTCTTGACGGCGACTATCTCCGGGTGGGTCGCGATCGTGTCCGTGATCGTCGCGCCATAGGTGAAGGCCGATGCCGGGGGAGACATCGACGCCGTCGAGCACAGGTACGGGGCTTCCTGGCCGGACGTGTATTTGACGGTCGCCTTGCCGACCGCGACCGCAGCGCCGCCGCAGACGTAGAGATAGGTGTTCGCGCTGACGGCGCAGCTGCTCCCGCTGACCGAGGCCGAACCGTAGATGTTGGTCGGGCCTAGGAAGGAGGCGAGGCAGGCTCCGCTGGCGGTGGAGGGTGTGAGTTCGGCCGTCGATGCGGCCAAGACGCCGTTCGAGGTCCCGATCGCTCCGAGATTCGGCAGCAGGACGGGAATGTCGCGGGTCACGCTGGTCGACAGGGACGGGTTGTCGGCGTTTGCCGGAGACGTCCCGCTGGTGGTGGACACCGTCGCGCCCGCCAATCCATTGATCGCCACCACGTTCGCGGCGGTGGCGATGGCCGTGGCGCTGGGCAAGTTGTTGACGATGGGGTTCGGTGTCGCCGCTGCGGCCAGATTTGCGAGATCCGCCGCGCGTTGATTCTCGAGCTTGGCCACGTAGAGATTGGCGGCTTCGAAGCACAAGGCCATGGCAAGGGCGATGACACTGAAGATCAAGGCTGCCAGGACGGCGATCGAACCCTTGTCATGAGCGCGAAATCGCCGGAACTGGAAAACGATACGCATGCGGGTTTCGTCTTGTCACCGTCGCCTGTTCGGACTGATTCCGGCCGGCCACTCAGTGGTAAACTATCCCATCAATCAAAATAAATTCTAAACTGAATTACAGTGCATTCTATCTGTATGATAAGAAATTAAATCAAATATAGATTTTATTTTATTCATTTTACTATAGTATATCTAGGTAGATATTGGCTATTTTGAAATGGCATTGTTTGTAAAAAACGAGGGTCGATAGTTTTTCATGGGCAGGACCGGGATGGGCGAAAGTATGCGCGGCGGAGATGGATATGTGCTTGCTGTGACCGGACTGGCGAAGGAGGCGCGCATCGCTTCCGGGCCCGGCGTGAAGGCCTTGGGCGCCGGCGGAAACCCTGGTCGCCTGCGGCGTCTTCTTGCCGCCGATCTGGCGACCGGATACCGCGCCGTGATCAGCATCGGCATCGCCGGCGGTCTCGACCCGGATCTCGTGCCGGGCGATGTCGTGATCGCCTCGCACGTTCTTGCGGAGGACCGCACCTATGCGGCGGATCCGATCATCGCCGAGGCCTTGCTCGCCCGGCTCACCGTCCCGGCGGTCCGGGCGGTCCGGGCGCGCCTGTCGCCCGTCGCCGGCGTCGAGACGGCCATCCTCACCGTCGCCGACAAAGCCACCCTCCGGGCCCGCACCGGCACAGTGGCCGTCGACATGGAATCGCACGTCGCCGCCGCCTTCGCCGAGCGCTGGTCCCTCCCCTTCGCCGCGATTCGGGTGGTCTGCGATCCCGCCGACCGGGCGATCCCCGCTTTCGCCGCACGGGCGCTCAAGCCGAATGGCGAGCCGGATATTCTCGCCGTTCTGTCGGCGGTCCTGCGCGACCCATCACAGATCGGACCGCTCGTGCACCTCGCGCGCGATTCCGGACGGGCCTTCGCCGCGTTGAAACGCTGTCGGGGCCTGCTCGGTCCCGGCCTCGGCATCCCGTAGTAAGACCGTTCGGGTGGCTCTCGACGAAGAAGCCCGCGACACGGCGTGTCGCGGGCTTCTTTGTTGTCTTCTGCGACGCCGGACGACCCGGCGCGTATCCGCCTCAGGCCGCGGTGCGGTTCCGGGCTTCGCGCTTGGTGTCGACGCCGGAGGCTTTGATCTCGGACAGCTTCTGGGCGACGTTGCGCGAGAACACGAACTCGGCCGGGCGCTGGTTCTCCAGGCTGACCTCGGGGGCCATCTCGCCCTCGGTCTTGATGCCGCGAATGGCGTGGATCAGCGGCTTCCACGGCTTCTTCACGGAATCGACCACCGAGGAGGCCTCGTAGCCGGAATGGACCATGCAGTCGGCGCACTTCTCGTAGTTGCCGGTGCCGTAGGAATCCCAGTCGGTCTCCTCCATCAACTCCTTGAAGGTGGCCGCGTAGCCCTCGCCGAGCAGGTAGCAGGGTTTCTGCCAGCCGAACACGGTGCGGGTCGGGTTGCCCCACGGGGTGCAATGGTAGGTCTGGTTGCCGGCCAGGAAGTCGAGGAACAGGCCCGACTGCTGGAAGGTCCAGTTCTGGCGGCCCTTCTCCTTGCCGTGGCGGAACACGCCGCGGAACAGGTCCTTCGTCGCCTTACGGTTGAGGAAGTGCTGCTGGTCGGGGGCGCGCTCGTAGGCGTAGCCGGGGGAGACGGTAATGCCGTCGATGCCGAGCTTCGTCACGGTGTCGAAGAAGTCGGCGATCTTGTCGGCCGAGGAATTGTTGAAGAAGGTGCAGTTGATGGTGACCCGGAAGCCCATCTCCTTCGCCTTGGCGATGGCCGAGACGGCCTTGTCGTAGACGCCGCGCTGGCACACCGACTGATCGTGCATCTCCTTGTCGCCATCGAGATGGATCGACCAGGTGAAGTACGGGCTGGGCTTGTAGTCCTTGATCTTCTTCTCGAGCAGGAGCGCGTTCGTGCACACGATCGCGAACTTCTTCTGCGCGATGATGCCCTCGACGATCTGCGGCAGATCCTTGTGAAGCAGCGGCTCGCCGCCGGCGATCACGACCATGGGTGCGCCGCACTCGCGCACGGATTCCAGGGCGTCCGCCACGGGCAGGCGCTTGTTCAGGATCTCGTCCGGATAATCGATCTTCCCGCAGCCGGCGCAGGCGAGATTGCAGCGGAACAGCGGCTCCATCATCATCACGAGCGGATAGCGCTTGCGACCGGTGAGGTGCTGCTTGAGGATGTAGCCGCCAATCTTCGCGACGTAACGGAGGGGAATACCCAAGACGCGGCTCCTTAGTTTTTGGCCCCGATATGATCGGGTGCATTACCGTGAAAAGCGGCGGAATTCCAGCGAACTAGGTAAGAACCGCCGTCGATGGACACGCCTTAGCCGGCGGGAGCCACGTGTTTGCGCGATCCTGGGACAATCCAGCCACAGGTTGATCCGTGGCGACAGCACAGACGTCGTGCAAAGTTCGGGTTCTTATCTCAAAGCCCGGAGCTTTTCCCTATTCGGTCAGGGAATGCCAGAACTGCGCCAATCGGGGCGAGTCCGGCAGAATCCTTCGTACCGCCATCTTTCCCGCGCTCAGTCACGCCGGGACCACGGTCTCTCGACCCGTCCGGGCCATGCCGCGGTGCGCCAGCGCACCTGAGCCGGCACGCGGGCGGCGGGACGACCCCCTAAAACGCCCGCGCGTTGCATTTTTACCTGCGGATCATTACGGAAACGGTCCATCGAGACGGACCGCCGCTTGCAGGAGCGCGGACGGAACCGGAGACCACACCGGCACCGATTCTTCGGGTCAGGGCGGCACGCTGCGCCGCAGGGACTCGTGGATTGCGCCGCCAGATGGTAACCGACCTTTGGACCGAGACCGGTCCCGTGCCGAGAGGATCGCCCGTCCGTCGCATCCGCGAGGCCGGCCGGTCACGTTCGGGCGGCCGCGTCGCTAGTCAGGCAGGATACTTGTGATCGAACGTCTCGTCGCGTTTTCCGTCCATCGGCGTTGGCTCGTCATCACCCTGGTGGCGATTCTCACCGTGGCAAGCGCGGCGCTTGGCGCGCACCTGTTTCGCATCAACACCGATGTTGAGCGGCTCATCGACAAGGATGTGCCCTGGCGCCAGGACGAGATCAACTACGAGAAGGCGTTTCCGCAGCGGACCGGCACTCTCGTGGCCGTGATCGACGGCAAGACGCCCGAACTCGCCGAGGAGGCCGCCGCCTCCCTCGCCAAGGCGATCCTCGCCCATCCCGACCAGATCGAGACCGTCTACCGCCCGGATGGCGGCCCGTTCTACGACAAGAACGGCTTCCTGCTGATGTCGCAGGAAGAACTGACCAAGACAATGGACCAGCTCGTCCAGCAGCAGGGCCTGCTCGGCCCGCTCGCGGCCGACCCGACCCTGCGCGGCGTCATGCGCGTGCTCGGCCTCGGCGCCAAGGGCATCAAGAGCGGCGACGCCAAACTCGAAGACCTCGACGGCCCGATGACGCGGATCGACGAGGTGCTGCGCAAGGTGCTGGCCGGCGAACCCGCCCGGCTGTCGTGGCAGCTGCTCCTCTCCAACGGCAAGGCCCAGAGCACGGAGCTGCGCAAGTTCATCATGATCCAGCCGAAACTGGATTATGCCGCGCTTCAGCCCGGCGCGGATGCGACGAAGCTCATCCGGGGGATCGCCACCGATCTGAAGATCAACACCCTCGGTGGCCTCGACGGCGTCGACAACCCGCGCATGCGCCTCACCGGCCCGGTCGCCGTCGCCGATGACGAGTTCGCCACGCTCTCGGACGACGCGCTGCTCAACAACGGCGTCACCGTGGCGGCCATCGTGCTGTTCCTGTGGCTCGCCCTGCGCTCCGGCCCGCTCGTCGTGGCGGTGATCATCACCACCTTCGCCGGCCTCATCGTCACCACCGCCCTCGGCCTTCTCATGGTCGGCGAGCTGAACCCGATCTCGGTGGCGTTCACCGCCCTGTTCGTGGGGCTCGGGATCGATTTCGGCATCCAGTTCGCCGTGCGCTACCGGGCCGACCGGTTCGAGCAGCCCGACCTGCCGAGCGCGATCCGCGCCGCCGCGCGCGGTGTCGGCTGGTCCCTGAGTCTGGCCGCCATCTCCCTTCTGGCGGGCTTCTTCGCCTTCCTGCCCACCGCCTTCCGCGGCGTGTCCGAGCTCGGCCTCATCGCCGGCGTCGGCATGATCGTGGCGTATCTGTTCTCGCTGACCCTGCTCCCGGCCCTCATCGCCGTGTTCAAGCCCAAGGGAGAGGCGCGGGCGGTGGAGACGACCTGGCTTGCCGGCGTCGATCCCTGGATCATCCGGAACCGCAAGCTCGTGCTCATCGTCGTCGGCGTGATCACGGTGGCGGGCATCCCGCTCCTGTTCAAGCTGCCGTTCGATTCCAACCCGATGCACCTGCGCAGCACCAAGGTGGAGTCGATCTCGACCTATCTCGACCTGATCAAGGACCCGGAGACCAGCCCGAACCTGATCGACGTGATCGCCCCCTCCGTGGCCGCCGTTCCGGAACTGGCCGCCAAGCTGAAGGCGCTGCCTTCGGTCGCCAAGGTCATCGACATCGACACCTTCGTGCCGCCGGATCAGGACCAGAAGCTCGCGACCATCGCGGAGACGGCCGAACTCCTCGGCCCGATCCTCAACCCCGTGCGCAAGCCGCCGCCGCCCACCGACGCCGATACCGTGAAGGCGCTGAAGGAAGCCGCCACCGCGCTCAAGAGCATCGCCACGGGCGATGCCGGCGGGGCGAAGGCCGCGGGCTCCCTTGCCGGCACCCTCGATTCGCTCGCTGTCGCGACCCCGCAGATCCGCGAGGCCGCCAACGTCGCCGTGACGACCGACCTCAAGTCCCTGCTCGTCCGCCTCCGCGGCCTGCTCGCGCCGGAGAAGGTCACCCTCACCAACATCCCGCCGGCGCTGAAGGCCGAGTGGATCGCCTCGGACGGACGGGCACGGATCGAGGTGCATCCGAGCGGGGACGCCAACGACAACCTCGTCCTGCGCCGCTTCGCCAAGGAGGTGCAGACGGTCGCCCCTCACGCGACCGGCGCGCCGGTGGCCACGACCTCGTCGAGCTACACCATCCTCGGCGCCTTCGTGCAGGCGGCGCTGACGGCCCTCGTCGCGATCTTCATCATCCTGTCGGTGGCGCTTCGCAAACCCTGGGACGTGGCGATGACGCTGGGGCCGCTGGTGCTGGCCACGCTGTGGACGCTGATGGCGCTGCACGTGGTCGGCATGCCGCTGAACTTCGCCAACATCATCGCCCTGCCGCTGATGCTCGCGGTGGGCGTGGCCTTCCACATCTACTACGTCATCGCCTGGCGGGCCGGCGTCACCGACATGCTGGCGTCGAGCCTGACGCGGGCGATCTTCTTCTCGGCTCTGACCACGGGCACGGCCTTCGGCTCGCTGGTCCTGTCGAGCCATCCCGGCACGGCGAGCATGGGCAAGCTTCTCGCCCTGTCGCTGTTCTTCACCCTCGTCGCCGCCTTCTTCGTGGTCCCGGCCTTCCTCGGGCCTCCGCCGAAGCAGCCCGACCGCAAGCGCCCCGAAGGCGACGAGGCCATGGCCGGCGTGACGCTGGCGAAGGCCGAGCGCGAGCCGATGGCGGTGAAATAGCCTCAGGATCGAGGTCATGAAAAAGGCAGGCGTCGCATCGCGCGGCGCCTGCCTTTTTTCGTCACCCGTCCTGCGACGGAAATTCTACAGGAAGTCCGAGAACCCGCCCGTCACCGCGCCTACTTTCCCGATGGCCGCGATCGCGTCCGGTGCGATCAGGGCGTCGCGCTCGGCGGCGTAGGCATAGCCCGGCGCTTCGCCGGGGAAGCCGCCGCTGGTTGCCGGGTGGGTGTAGAGTTCGGTCAGGCCGTCCGGCAGATGCTCCAGCAGACCTGCCACCCGCCGGGGCGTCATCGCGCCCGACCAGGCGAGCCCGAGGGTGCGATCCGGGATCAGCAGGCCCGCCTGACGGGCACGGACGGCGAGCAGCCCGGCCCAGGGTGCGATGTCGAGGGCCGGCTTCGGGTTCGCGCCCGGCTCGGCGGCACGGAGGATGGCGCGGGTCTCGCGCGGCACCCGCAACGCCCGCATGCCGTAGCCGCGGCCGATCGCCAGAACCCGCCCGGCGATGAGCGGATGCACGTGGAAATGCTTATGGGCGTTGACGTGGTCGAGGGGCAGGCCGGTGGCCCTGTAGGCCTCGAACTGAGCCGTGATCTCCGCCGAGAGCTGGCGGCGCGCCGACGGTTTCACCGCCAGATCGAGCCCGAGGCGACCCATGTCGCGGCGGATCAGCCCATCCGCGTCCACGAGGTCGGGCAGTTCGGCGGGCGGCAGCGTCGGCCACGCCTCGACCATGACAAGGTGGAGTCCGACGCGCAGGGAGGGCATGCGCCTGGCCCGCGCCACGGCATCGGCGGCCGCCGGGGCGGAGACCATCAGGCTCGCCGCCGTCAGGATCCCGTCGCGATGGGCCTGTTCGACGGCCTCGTTGACTTCCAGGCTCAGGCCGAAATCGTCGGCGGTGACGACGAGGCGCTTCATGCGTCTTCCTTTCAAGGCTCGGGCGCGGGGCAGCGAGCATGGCCGGCGCTCCCTGGAGGCCTCCGTCGCGAGCCCGGACCGTCCCGCTCCGACCCCGCCGAAACGGGAACGGCCGGGCTCGAGAGCCCGGCCGTGACCACAGAAGCCGATAAGTTCAGGCAGCCTTGAGTGTTCAGGCAGCCATCGAGTTCAGGCAGCTTTAGCGGTGCCCTGGCGCTCCTTGAGGAAGCGATAGAACTCGACGCCCTCGCGCAGGCGGCGCTTCATCATGTCGGGCGAGCGGACCATCTCGGAGACGATGGAAGCGATCTTCGGAGCGCGGAAGTAGAACTTCCGATAGAACTCCTCCACCGCCGCGAAGATCTCGGAATGCGAGAGGTGCGGGTAGTGCAGAGGAGCGATCTGCACGCCGTTCTCGTCGACGAGCTCGGCATTGGCGATGTCGAGCCAGCCGTTCTCCACTGCCTGCTTGTAGAGGAAAGTGCCCGGGTAGGGTGCCGCCAGCGAGGCCTGGATCGTGTGCGGGTTGATGCGCTTGGCGAAGGCGATGGTCTCCTGGATCGTCTCGCGGGTCTCGCCCGGCAGGCCGACGATGAAGGTGCCGTGGATGGCGATGCCGAGGTCGTGGCAATCCTTGGTGAACCGCTCGGCCACCTCGACGCGCATGCCCTTCTTGATGTTGTTCAGGATCTGCTGGTTGCCGGATTCGTAGCCGACGAGGAGCAGGCGCAGGCCGTTCTCCTTGAGGACCTTCAGGGTCTCGCGGGGCACGTTCGCCTTGGCGTTGCACGACCAGGTCACGCCGAGCTTGCCGAGTTCGCGGGCGATCTCTTCCGCGCGCGGCAGGTTGTCGGTGAAGGTGTCGTCGTCGAAGAAGAACTCCTTCGTCTGCGGGAACTCCTTCAGGCAGTACTTGATCTCCTCGATCACGTGCGCGACCGAGCGGGTGCGGTAGGTGTGGCCACCGACGGTCTGCGGCCAGAGGCAGAAGGTGCAGCGGCTCTTGCAGCCCCGGCCCGAGTAGAACGAGATGTAGGGGTGCTTGAGGTACCCAATGAAGTACTTCTCCATCTCGAGATCGCGCTTGTACACGCTCGTGACGAAGGGAAGCTGATCCATGTCGGTCATGATCTCGCGGTCCACGTTGTGGATCACGACACCATTGGCGTCCCGGTAGGACAGACCCTTGATCTCCGACATCGGCGTGCCGTCGGCGACTTCCTTGACGGTGAAGTCGAACTCGTTGCGGGCGCAGAAATCGATGCACGGGGCCTGGGCCATGGCGCCGGCGGCGTCGACCGCGACCTTGGCGCCGATGAGGCCGGCGATGAGCTTCGGGTTGGCGGCCTTCAGCGCCTCGACGGTCTTAACGTCGGACTTGAACGACGGCACCGAGGTGTGGAGCACGACGAGGTCGAAGTCATGGGCCTGGGCCACGATCTCGGGAAGCTTGATGTTGTGCGGGGGAGCGTCGATCAGCTTCGAGTTCGGCACCAGGGCGGCCGGCTGGGCCAGCCAAGTCGGGTACCAGAACGACTTGATCTCACGCTTGGCCTGGTAGCGGGAGCCCGCTCCGCCATCGAAACCATCGAACGTGGGAGCCTGGAGGAAGAGCGTGCGCATGGGGTTCAAGGCCTCAGCGGGAGGGCGGGAATGGGGGCGGATTCAGAGCGAAGCGAGGTTCAGAGCGGGGACGCGCCGGCATCGTGGCCGAGGCTTCGCTCCGGGATCAGCGTACCGTCCGCAACCACCCGATAATCATGACCTTTCCATGTCACCGCCCCCGACACGAAGCTCCATGAGAAGTTCATGAAGGAGAGGATGTCACGTATCGGCAACAGCCAGTAGGGGTGCGGAGCGAGGTCGAAGGCGCGCTCGAGGCGGACGCAGAGGATGATCCGGCAGGCGAGCGCCAGGGCGGCGACCGCGAGGCCGCTGGTGCCGGCGCCGGGAATCAGCGCGCCGATGAGGGCCAGCGGGAAGGCATGGGTGACGATCGAGCCGGCATAACCGGCCGGATCGACGTTGCGGATGGTGCGGTTCCAGCGCAGCTCGTGCTTCCACAGGCCGGCGAAGTCGGTGTCGACGCAGGTATGCCCGATCGTGAAGGTCGGGATCGCAACGAGGCCGCCCTTGGCGCGCAGAGCCTCGCCGACTGCGTAATCGTCCGCGAGGTCGTCGCGGAAGGCCTCGAACCCGCCCATCTCGGCGAGCGCCGCGGTGGTGAAGGCGATGGTGGAGCCGAAGCAGGGCTTGGCGAGGCCGAGCGAAGTTCCCATCACGACGTTGGGCAGGAACTGCACGTCGATGGCCAGGGCCGAGAGATGGGCCCAGATGCCGCGATGCGCCGGCACGCCGTGATAGAGGCAGGTGACGCCGTTGATGCCCGGCTGCGCCAGCTCGGCGACGATGCGTTCGAGGTAGTCGGGCTTGGCCACCATGTCGCTGTCGGCGAGGATGATCACGTCATGGGCGATCTCGGCCGACATATTGATCAGGTTGGAGACCTTGCGGTTCGAGCCGTGCTGGCGCGCATCGATGACGAGATCGAGCCGGAGGGCCGGATAGGCCTCGGCGAGGCGGCGCACCACGGCGATGGCCGGATCGGTGGCGTTCTGGACGCCGAACACGACCTGCATCGGGCCGGCGTAATCCTGGCGGCAGAAGGTCTCGAGGTTCTCGTAGAGATGGGGTTCCATCCCGCAGAGCGGCTTCAGGATGGTGACCGACGGACGCGCGGCATTCGCTGCTAGCACCGGAACGGCGCGGCGGGCGTAGCGGCTTGCCAGGAAGGCGGCCGTCAACCCGTAGACGCATCCGACCAGCGCCATGAGCTGGAACAGGAGCGACAGCCAGGTCAGGTTCGCCAAAGGCAGATCCGTCAGGGGCAGGTCCGTCAAGGTGAGGTCCATGATGGGCGAAGCTCGGTCACGGTTTGCATGAGGGTGCCGCAGGGTCGGGAAGGCGGCACGGATGGGATGGTCCGGCCAGAGCCGGCGAAGGGCGTCTGGCCTGCGTCTAAGGCTTTGGTTTGGCGGCGAGCATCGTCGCCGTTCGATCGCGGAGGAATTTCAGCAGGCCGTCCGCGCCGCCGGCCTTCAGCGGGTCGGCGAAGCTGCCCCGCATGGCGGCGACTTCGCTGACATTGCCGTTGAGGTAGACGTCCTGGATCCGGTTGCCGGAGCCGACGAGGAAATCGATCTGCGAGGCATCGCCCTCGGCGTTGGCGACCTCGGTCTGGACCACGCGGTTCTGCCCGCGCGCGTCGCTGTCGGGCTTGACGTCGAACTTGCCGCCGGCCGCCTGGGACAGGCGGGTGGCATAGGTCGCGGTGAAATACTGCTTGAAGGCTTCGGTCAGCGCACCCTGCTGCTCGGGCGTGAAGCCCTTCCATTTCGCCCCGACGGCGACCCGCGCCATGGCCGGGAAATCCATGCTCTGGTCGAGGGCCGGGCCGATGACGAGAGCCCTCCCCTTCACGCCGGCTTCGGGCGCCTTGAGCGCACCCTCGAAGCTGGCATAGAGCCCGCGCACGGTCTGCACGGCCGCATCCTCCGCGGCGCGCGCGGGGCTTCCCGAGAGGAGAAGCCCCGGCAGTACGGCGAAGGCAAGAAGGGTCGAGGCGACGAGCCCCGAGGCGAAGCCGCTCACGCGCATTTCCGCAGAGTCCCCATCTCGCTCTCCATCGACCGCAGGACGGTATGGCTTCCGGCAAGGTTGGCGGGCAGGCGGGCGACCGACATGGCGTCCACGCTTCCCGACCGGGCAGTCTCGCCGCCGGTCTTCGTGGTGCCCGCGTCCCCGGAGGTCGTGTCGGAGGCATCGAGCGCGTCGGTGTCGGGCGCGCTCGACTTGCCCTTCGTCTTGCCTTCCATGAAGTGCCAGGCCACCAGGCCCGGAACGCCGACCATGAGATCGGCCAGCCGCTTCACCAGGGAGAGCGCCAGGGCGGCCTCGGCGGGAATGTCGAAGACGGCGCAGAGGGCGATGAGTCCGCCTTCCTGGGCACCGAGGGCACCGGGGACCGCGAAGGCCGCGCCGCGCACGGCCTGGGCCAAGCTCTCGATCACGATCGCCTCGGCGACGCTGACCGGATAGCCCATGAAGTGAAGTGCCACGTAGACCTCGGCCGCGCCGATGATCCAGCCGATCATGTGCACGCCCATGGCGCCGACGACCCGCTTGGGCGAGGAATAAAGTCGGCGGAGATTGTCGTAGAGCACGTCCACGGCGCCGAGCGCCCGCCATTCGCGCGCGGCGGCGAAGCGGTTCAGCAGGGCCTGGATGATCCGGTGGCCGCTGCGGCGCTGGATCAGGAAGAAGGCGCCGAGCGCCGGGGCGGCGATGGCGAGGCCGCCGGCGACGGTGCGCACGACCGGGCCGTCGCCGTGCAGCCAGGCGAGAAGGGCGACGCCGCCGACCGTGAAGAGGAACTGGGTGACGGCCTGGGTCATCAGGTCGACGAACATGCTGGCCCCGGCGAGGCCGCCGGACAGGCCGCGCTGCGCCAACAGCCGGGCGCCGACGAAGTCTCCGCCGACGGTCGCCACGGGAAGGAGCGTGTTGATGCCCTCGCGCACGAAGCGCAGGGAGACGCAATCCCACAGGCTCGGCCGTTCGGACCGGGGGAACACCGCGAACCAGCCAAGGCCGGCCCAGCCCACGGCGGCGGCGCGCGCCACCACGACGAGGGCGGCGCCCCAGCCGGCGCTCACGACCGCGGCCGCCACGTCATCCAATCCCGATGACAAGAACAAGCCTGCAACCGTGCAGAGGCCGACGATGAGGGCCAATGTCGTCAGACGCTTCATGATCCCCCTTCGACCGTCGGCGCGGACGATTTTTTTAGAGAAATTCACCGCCGCCCGGACGAAAAACCATCCGGAAAACGTTGGCATCATCGGAAGTTGCAGCTTTGGATTTCGTTGTCTATCACCCGATAGACACAGTGCGGTCCAAAGCGGCGCAGGGGCCAAGCCCCGAAGAAACAGCCGTATTAAAGGCTCACAAGGGACGAGTGATGGACCGCGAAGTTTTCACCACGGCGCAGGACGCCGTGTTCGCTGACGCGCAGATCGACACCTACGACACCGGCTCGGCCAGCTATCGCGCCCCCCCCGCCCCGCAATCGCCGGTCATGGCCTGGAACGAGTGGGACCCGCTCGAAGAGGTGATCGTCGGCAGCCTCGACGGCGCGACCATCCCGTCCCACCACCTCACCGTGATCTTCAATCTGCCGCGCGCCGCGCAGCCGTTCTACCGGCTTGCCGCGGGCTTCCGCTATCCGGCGTTCATGAAGAAGCTCGCGCAGAAGGAGCTCGACAACTTTATCACGATCCTCGCCGGCGAGGGCGTGAAGATCCGCCGGCCGGACACGATCGATTTCTCGCGCAAGTACAAGGCCCCGCGCTGGTCGTCGCGCGGGTTCTGCGTCGCCTGCCCGCGCGACCCGTATCTCGTCATCGGCGACGAGATCATCGAGAGCCCGATGTGCTGGCGCTCGCGCTATTTCGAGGGCGACGCCTACCGCTCGCTGTTCAAGGAATATTTCCGCAACGGCGCGCGCTGGACCTCGGCGCCGCGGCCCCAGCTTACCGACGAGCTCTATAATTACGATTACCGAGTGCCGAACCTGAAGGCCGGTGAGCCAATGCAGTTCACCGTCAACGAGTTCGAGCCGGTCTTCGATGCCGCCGACTTCGTCCGGTGCGGCCGCGACCTCTTCGTCACCCGCTCCAACGTGACGAACCTCATGGGCATCGAGTGGCTGCGCCGCCATCTCGGTCCGGGCTTCCGCATCCACGAGATCGAGAGCCGCTGCCCGCAGCCGATGCACATCGACTCGTCCTTCATGCCGCTGGCGCCGGGCAAGGTCCTGGTCAACCCGGATTACATCGACGTCGAGAAGCTCCCCGCCGTGCTGAAGACCTGGGACGTGCTGATCGCGCCCCGCCCCGACCCGGTGGACGGCTTCATGAGCAAGATCTCGATGTGCTCGCCCTGGACCTCGATCAACGTACTCGCCATCGACGAGAAGAAGATCGTCGTCGACGCGAGCCAGCCGACCCTGATCAAGGCCCTGAAGGATTGGGGCTTCGATCCGATCCCGGCCCCGTTCCTGTCCTACGGGCCGTTCGGCGGCTCCTTCCATTGCGCCACCCTCGACGTGCGCCGCCGGGGTGTCCTGAAATCCTATTTCTAGGCCCCGCTCCGGTACGGAGACGCCACCTCTCGGAATAGCTGCTGTCCGGGAGGTGGCTGGACCCGCGTCCCGGAGGCGCTGTCCGGACGAGGATCGCGGAGACGCGAGGCTTCGTCGCGTCGGACACGGTCGTGGCGACCCGGTGTTCCTCCGTGTTTCCTCGGACACACCGGCTGGGAAACATCCCTGGCGCGCGGATTTCAGTGGGATGAATTAGGGAATTGTGTCCACAACCGACGTCATGGACACAATGCCTCCGACACCCCGATCGCATCTTGGTCAACGCAACCGCACGGCTTCCGCCGGCGCGGCGCTCGCGTTGTCGGCCTGTCTCGCATCCGGGACCGGCGCCCACGCCGCCGACCTCATGGAGGTGCAGCGGCCCCCGACATTCGCCGCCATCGACCAGAACCTCTGGCTGGTGACGGTGACCGCGAACGTCCAGGTGACGCCGCGATATCCGGGTTCGCAAGATTACACCCCGATCGGCTATCCCTCGATCAGCATCAGCAAGGTCGGGGCGCCGCGCCGGTTCTCGTCGCCGGATGACGGCATCAGCTTCTCGCTCTACGATTCGGCCCGCTTCACCGCGGGCGTCACCGCGCGCTACGTCCCCGGCCGCTATTACGGTGACGACCGCCGCAACCTCTTCGGCCTGCGCGATGCGCAATTCGCCATCGAGCCCGGCCTCTTCGTCGAATATTATCCCGTGGAATGGCTGCGCACCCGCGCCGAGATCCGCCATGGCATCTTCGGCCATCACGGCTTCGTCGGATCGCTCGGCGCCGATGTGATCCAGCCCTTCGACCGCTGGCAGGTCTCGCTCGGCCCGCGCTTCAATTTCGGCGACGAATCCTTCGCCAAGCGCTATTTCGGCGTGCAGCCGTTCGAAGCCGCCCTCAACGGCGGGCTGACGCCGTTCAAGCCCGACAATTACCTCACAGTGGGCGCCCTCGGGGCCCTCACCTATACGTTCGACGAAAAATGGGCCGTGACGGGGTATGTCGGCTACAACCGGATCGTCGGCTCCTCGGCCGACAGCCCGCTGGTGCGCGGTCGCTTCGGCTCACCGAACCAGTACACGTTCGGCATGAAGGTGAATTACAGCTTCGTCACCAAGCCCTGGTTCTGACAGGCCCCGGTTCTGAAGAGCCTACGGAATACGCACCGGGTCGGTGCGGATTCCGTGGGCTTCAGATCGGTCGCCGGGCCAGCACCCGCCGCCACGCAGAGGCTGCGAAGGCGAGAGACACGCCGTATTGCAGAAAGCCGTTCTCGGCGAGGTCCGCCGGGGCGAGATGCATCTGGAGCGCCCAGCGCGTGAGGGCGTTCGTCACGATGACGGCCGCGCAGAACGCTGCGGCAGTGATGAGGGCGGCAACGAAATCGGGCATGGCGCGACATCCGGAGAACCGGATCTCGGCGTAGCAAGCGGCGCGCCAGCCGCCTCTCTCAGGTGATCAGGCCGTGGGCGGGATCGTCGCCATCATGGCCGGATGCGCGGCAAAGCGTGTGAACCACGCTGCCAGATCCGGGTTTTCCCGCTTCCAGCCGAGCTCCGCGAAGCGAAGGTCGAGATAGCCCAGCGCGCAGGCGATGCTGATCGTCCCGATATCGATCCTCTCCCCGAAGCCGTCCGCCTCCGCGTTCAGATGCGCGAGTGCGCTGACGATCTTGGCCTCCTGCCCGTCCATCCAGGCGACGGAGCGTTCGGACGCGTCGCGGGCCGTGAGTTCGTAACGGATCAGCAGGGCCGCATCGAGGATGCCGTCGGCGATGGATTGCGCGTTGAGCGCCGCCCAGCGGGCGGGACCGGCCGGTGGGAACAGGTGACCGCCGGCGCGCGCATCGAGGTATTCGCAGATCACCCGGCTATCGGCGATGGCATGACCTTCCTCGTCGAGGAGGGTCGGCACCTGTGCCAGCGGGTGATGGGCGAGGATGGTGCCGTCGCGCTTCACCGGATGTGCCGCACTCGCCAGCAATTCGAGGCGGTCGGTGAGACCCAGCACGTGGGCGCAGACCATGACCTTCCGCGCGAAGGGCGAGAAGTGCGAATGGAACAGCTTCATCGGGACTCGCTGGGCTCGACGCATCGGCACGAGAATGTGCCGGCCTGCTTTCGGGAAAACCCGATCCGAAGACAAGCCCCGGCTGCACCTCGCCGACCCTCGAATGGGCTCGGCGAGGCCGGAAATCAGGGGCGGCGCACGGGCTTCGGCTTGGGTTGCGTCGCTGCCGCGGGCGTAGGCACGACGGGGGCCGCTGCGGCGGGCGCGGCGGTGGCGCGCGGGGTTTCCACCACGAGGCGCTTGACCGGCCAGCCGTCGCTCCAGCGCTCCATGTCGCTGAGGCGAGGATTGACCTTGAGGGTCGCCGGATCTCCGCCGAAGGCCGCGGCGGCGGCCAGATCGAAGGTCTTCCAATAGGCGAGGTAATCGAGGCTGTCGGCCCGCGAATTGTTCAGCTGCGCCAGCAGCGTCGTCTGTTCGCCCGACAGCGACATGTCCGCCGACCATTTGAACGGAGCGGGAGGCTGCTTCGGGTCGCGTGGCGGCTCCGGCGGCAGCTTGATCGCGCCCCCGTCATAGGCCGTGTCCACCGCGCCGGGCGAGGTCAGCGTCGCCGTCAGCGAGGGGAAGCCGTGATCGTCCGAGAGGGCGCGGATGAAGAGTTTGCGCTCGGGCGCGACGGCGCTCGATTCGCGCAGGAGCCGGCGTGCCGCGAGGTCGGCGGCGCGGGCATCGCGATCGCCGATGACGGTGATCACCAGCGTCTCCGGGGCGATCTTGGACAGGTCGCGCAACACCACGCCCCTGGACTTCGGATCGCTCGCGATGCCGCCCGGCATGATGGCGAAGACCAGGCGAGGCGCCGGAAGGCCGGAGCTTTCGGCATCTGCCGCGAGGTTGGCGGCGATCGGAGCGCCGGCCAGATGGCCGATCAGGGCGAGACGCTTCGGATTCGGCTTGGCATCAGGATCGCTCTCGAGATCCGCCAGGGCGGCCTTCACCAGTTTCTCGGCATTGGCGGTGGCATCCGCCGGCCGGGTCCGGTTGACCTCCTGAAAGCGCGGGAACAGGACGAGATATCCGGCGCGGGCGAGGTGTTCGATCCACGCGCCATAGGGCTGCGGGTTGGGGGCGCCCCAGGCATGGAGGAAAACCACCACCGGCCGCCCTTCGGCCGGGGCCGCTCCGGCCGAGTAGAATACGAAAGTCGCCGCACTGGGACGGCCGAGCGCACGCTTGACGATGGAGAGCGACCGGTTTCCGACGCCTCCGGGGCCATCCGCGGGCTGGGCGGGCGGTGTCGCGCCGAGGACCGGTTCGCACAAGGACGCGACGACGAGCGACACGCCGAGTACGAGGCAGGCTTTCAAACGCATGACAGGCTCGTCAGATCGATCCGGAAGGGCGCGTCCGGCATATCAGGTTTTGTCTGAGCGATGGGGAGGTGATGCAAGTCTTACGGTCAAGTCCTGGCGCTCTGCGTCATTCGAGCCGCACCGGTCACTGGCCGGCGACTACGACAGGACGGATCGAATTGCCTATCCCGCGACTTCGTCGGTATCGCGCATCTCGTCGATCAAGGACGCCAGGCGAAGCAGTTCTTCGGGAGCGGCGGGATCGATCATATCGCCATAGAGCGCGCGCAGATCGTCACCGACGATCTGCATCAGGCGCGACTCGGAGAAGATCGTATACGATTGGCCAGGGCGATTGATATTGGCCATGTTGACGTTGGCGGCGGTGTTCATTGGAAACCCGGAGGACCGTGATTGATCAATCGATGATTGAACTGGTCAACTGCCGGAGCCGATCAAGTTTCCATTTAATCCATGATAATTTTTGGCGCGGGGAAAAGCCCGACGTCAGGGGGCGTTGCCGCCGATCACGTCGATGCCCGGTCCCTGCTCCGGGGTGCGGCCCGCCGCTTCCTCGACCCAGGCGAGGATATCGGACGCGCGCCACGGCTTCGGGATGAAGGTCGCGGACACCCGCAGATCGCTCGGCTGATCGCCGGCATCGCCCGATGTCAGCAAGACCCGCACGCGGGGCCAGGTGACCCCGATGATGCGGGCGAGTTCGAAGCCGCCGATGGGGCCGGGCGTCCGCACGTCGGAGAAGACGACGCTGACCGCGCCGTCCTTCTCGTTCAGGATGGCGAGCGCCCGCTCGGCGGTCTCCGCCTCGATGACGCTGAAACCCGTCTCTTCCAGCAATGCGGCCGCGAGGAAGCGCTCATCGGGCTCGTCCTCGACGACGAGGATCACCGGTTTCTCGCCCGATGGATTCACAGCACTCATGGGTCCGGAACGCTCTTCAGGCTTGACGGCCGTATCGGCCGTCACCTCAGCAACGCTATGTCGTCGTACCCGTCAATGTGTCGATCCGGCGCTCGGACCATGAGTTGCACGATCGTCACTCGCGAAATTCACGATCCTCGCGGCGGTTTCTCGATTTTAGCAGAGCGGACGCTCTTGTGGGAGACGCGGGAGCGTGAAGAACCGCACTTTTCAAGACCGAGCGAGGACGGTGCGATTTAGCCGACCCCGTGGCTTTTGAGAAACGCCAGCGCACGCGCCCAGCCCTGTTCGGCGCTGTCCTTGCGATAGCTCGGCCGGTAATCGGCGTGGAACCCGTGCGGTGCTTCGGGAAAGACCACGAGTTCGACCGTGCGGCCGGCCGCGTTCGCACGATCTCGGGCCTCCTCGACGCTGGCGACGGGAATGCCGGTATCGGCTCCGCCATAGAGCGCCAGGAGCGGCGCGTGGATATCGGGCGCCACGTCTCCCGCCGTCTTCGGCTGCAGGTCGGTACGGTCGCCGCCGAGTGGGCCGTACCACGCCACCGCCGCCTTCAGATCCCGCCGATGCGCCGCATAGAGCCAGGCGCCCCGTCCGCCACGGCACCATCCCATCGTGCCGATCCGCTCCGGGTCGGCTTTCGAATCGGCGACGGCCCAGGAGGCGGCGGCATCGAGATCGGCGATCCATTCGGCGTCCGGCGTCTTCAGGATGACGTCGCGGACGATCGCCTTCACATCCGTCATCGTGGAGAGATCGCCCTGCCGCGCGTAGAGCTCGGGCGCGACCGCGCAATAGCCGGCCTTGGCCAGACGTCGGCAGACATCCTTGATGTATTCGTGAACCCCGAAGATCTCCTCGATGACGAGGATCAGCGGAAACGGCCCCGCCCCATCCGGCATCGCCCGGTAACCGGGCATCGGCCCGTCGGTCGCCGGGATCTTCACCTCTCCGGCGACGAGCCCGGTCGCATCGGTCGCGATCACCTGCGCCTGCGCATTCGCCTCGGCCAGGGTGAAGCCGGCGATGAGGCTCGTCATGACGAAGCCCCGGCGCGAGAAAGGCGGGATGACGAGCCCGTCGAGCCCGCCGAGTGCCTTGGTCGAACGGTCCTTGCCCGTGCCGTGATCGTCCATGAGATGCCCTCCCGCCCGACGCCGCGTCCGGCTTCTCAGGAAACTAGGGCATCCCCGGGCGAGGTCACGTCACGAGAGGTCACGTCACGACAGGGCCGCACGCGCCGTTTCTGTCTCCTCCATCCATCCGGCGCTGCTGCGATGGGAGGATGGACGCATATCCGAGATGGCAGGGCGCCTCCGGGCGATGGATTTCGGGCGCACCAGCTCGGCGAGCTTGGTGAAGCCGTCACTGCCGGCCACACCGCCCTGCCCCATCCTGAGGCCGAAGCCGGCGATGAAGGATCGCGCCAGCGACTCGTCGCGATCCACGGCGAACAGATCGGTGGCCGCGAGGAAGGCTTCGCGGAACAGGCGCGGCGAGCACCAGCTTTTCTCGGCGAGATGAAGCGGCCATTCCCACAGGCCGGCCCCGGAGCGTCGGCTCAGGCTGTCACGCGCGATGAAATAGCCCGTCTCGCGATGCTCGATCCCATCCTCGATCACGCGCCAATCGGCGTTCTCGAACAGCACCCGATCGTCGCACGAAGCCTCGATGTCGATCATCGCGTTCCCCTGCCATTGTCGGGGAGCATGCCGTGGCAGACCCGCTCACCCTGGAACAATAAGGGAACATTGGTTCGAAACGGAACAGGCGTCAAGATGCCTGTTCACGCTGTGTTCGTTGGCGCGGAGATAGGCCGATATCCGGCCGGTCGGCTCAGCGCGACCCGAACATCGGGTGCTCGACCCGGTCGCCCGCCTTGATGCCGAGCTTGGCCGCCGTGCCCGCATTGAGCTCCAGCACCGCCAGCACCGGCTCGCCCGACGGGATGACCTTGGTGGACAAGGGCTCGGTATTGGCCGCCACGCGGGCGATGCTTCCGTCCGGACGGATGAAGAGCATGTCGAGCGGCAGGTAGGTGTTCTTCATCCACATCGCCACGCGCTCGACCTTCTGGAAGTCGAACAGCATGCCGTGTTCCGGCGCCATCGCGCGGCGGAACATCAAGCCGCGCGAGCGCGATTCGTCATCGCGCATGACCTCGACGGAGAAGCTGTGGCGGCCGCCCTTGCCGGTGATGCCGAGCGGCTCGACCGCCGCCGCGTCCTGAGCGGTGGCTCCGCCGATTCCGGCGATGACGAAGAGCAGGATCAGAAGCGCGCGAAAGGGAGCGCACGAGCGAACGTCGCGGATCGATGTCACGGGGTCATTCCGTCAGTGGGAGGCAGGCAACGCGCCGTCCAGAAGCCGGACTTCGGCCGCCATCTTGCCCTTCGAACCGTCGCCATACCGGACGAGAACGGTTTCGCCGGGTTTCAGTTCGGCGATACCGTAGCGGCGCAACGTCTCCATATGCACGAAGATGTCCGGCGAACCGTCGCCACGGCTGAGGAAGCCGAATCCGCGCAGGCGGTTGAACCATTTCACCACAGCCGTCTCGAGCCCGCTGGTGGCGGTCACGCTCACATGGGTGCGGGGCATGGGCAGTTCGGACGGATGCGTCGCCGTCGATTGATCGAGGGAGATCACGCGGAAGGCCTGCCAGCCGCGCGGCCGCTCGGTGGCTTCCACCACGATCCGGGCGCCCTCGCTCGCGGCATGATGTCCGTCGCGGCGAAGGCAGGTGATGTGGACAAGGACGTCGGTGGAGCCGTCATCGGGCACGATGAAGCCGAAGCCCTTCGAGACGTCGAACCATTTGATTCGGCCAGCAACCTCGATCAGGTCGAGCGGGGGCTGGACGTCCCCGTCGAGAAGATCGGTGCCACGTCCGTTGGCCGATTCTCCCATCGCGCGAAGGCCGAGCTGGCCTGATCCGAAATCGTCCGACATGTAAGCAACCCACACCGAATCACGCGACGCGATCCGCACGAGAGATTAACAAAGTCATGACTCGGCGGAAGCCTGTTTGACCGTCATCGATGCCGCGGATTGATACATTCTTCAGCATATTGGCACGGACGCCACAAAGCCTCGGACACCGCCGCGAAAGCATCGATTTGGCCCAAGTCGATGATCGGATTCTCCTAAACGCCGCGTCGGATACCGTCGGACGCTGTGTGTTCGGCGGCTCATCACGTTTCGGAGAGGTGTCCATTCTGCTGACGGTGCCGGCCCGATCGGGTGAACCCGCACCCGTTCCGCCCTTGCGCCGACCTCGCCACCGGCGATAGCCACCGCGCATGATACAGATCGTCTGGCCGGATACCGGGTCCCCGCCGTGCAAGTTCCCATCGCGCCCGACGGAACGGCGCCGGCAGAGGGGGGCGGTCGCGTGAGCGCTTCGACGACAGGCCCGGTCCTCGGCGCCGGAATGGAACCGGCCGCCACCCGCTCGCAGGGCACGAAGCCACGCTTCGACATCCTCGACGTCGCCCGCGGCATCGCCCTTCTGGCGATGGCCGCCTACCACACGACCTGGGATCTCGGGTATCTGGCGCTCACGCCCGAGAACTACGCCCTTGCGCCCCTGGGCAAGGTCGCGGCCCATCTCATCGCCGGCGCGTTCCTGGTGCTCGTTGGAATCGGCCTCGTGCTAATGAACCGGGACGGGCTGAGGCCGCGGGCGTTTCTCCTGCGCCTCGCGCGGATCGGTGGCGCCGCGCTCCTCATCACGGCGGCGACGCGCTACGCCATGCCGGACAGCTACATCTTCTTCGGCATCCTGCACTGCATCGCCGTGTCGAGCATACTCGCCGTGCCGTTCCTGCGGGTGTCGCCGGTCGCGTCGGTGGTGGTGGGGATCGTGGTGCTCGCCGCACCCGCCGTGATGGCGAACCCGGATTATCATCTCGCCGTCTTCGACGATCCGATCCTGAGTTTCCTCGGCCTCGGCATGCTGCCGCCCCGCACCAACGATTACGTGCCGCTGTTTCCCTGGTTCGGGCTGGTGCTGCTCGGGCTGGCGCTGGCCCGGCTGGGGCTGCCGGCTTTCCGGCGCACGACCCTGCCGGATTGGCGGCCTCGAGCGCTCGCCTCACGGGGGCTGGCCCTTGCCGGGCGCCACAGCCTCGCGGTCTATCTCGTGCACCAGCCGGTGCTGCTCGCCCTGCTGACGGGGCTCGTCACGCTGACCGGCCCCCATCCGAAAGCTGGTCTCGTGGCCTTCCGCGCGGATTACCGGGCGCAGTGCGAATCGACGGGCGGCTCGGCGCGGACCTGCCGTGTGGCCGCGCGCTGCGTCGGCGACGCCCTCCAGCGCGAAAATCTCTGGGCGATTACGGGGCGGGGTTTCACGGTCGAGGAGCGGGCGAAAGCCCAGGCTCTGTCCCAGACCTGCTACGACGCGGCCGACGGTCCGGCGGTGTCGCCTTGAGGTAGAGCCTGGAAGGCTGCATCCGCTTTGCGAACGAGGCGAATGCAGCCAGAACCCTCAATCCTTGGCGCGTTCCACGTAGGAACCGTCTTCCGTCATGATGACGACGCGGGTGCCCACCGCCACATGCGGCGGCACGGTGGTGCGCACGCCGTTGGAGAGGATCGCGGGCTTGTAGGAGGACGACGCCGTCTGGCCCTTCATCGCCGGCTCGGTCTCGGTGATTTCCAGGGTGACGCGCTGGGGCAGTTCGATCGTGAGCGGCACGTCGTTATGCGAGGCCAGCATCACCTTCATGCCCTCCTGCAGGTAGGGCGCCGCGCTCCCGACGACGTCCTTGGGCACCGCGACCTGCTCGTAGGTCTCGGGGTTCATGAAGTGGTAGCCCTCGCCGTCGTCGTAGAGGAAGGTGTGCTCGCGATCCTCGACGAAGGCGCGCTCCACCGACTCGGTGGTGCGGTAGCGCTCGGACACCTTCACCCCGTCGGTGATGCGGCGCATGTCGAGCTGCGTCACGGGGGTACCCTTGCCGGGGTGGATGTTCTCCACCGTCAGGATGACGTAGAGCTTGCCGTCCTTGTCGACGACGTTGCCCTTGCGGAGCGTAGAGGCGATCACCTTCACGGGGTCAGATCCTGTTCGAGACAATATATGCAACGCCCCGGCGTGGATTCTGCCCACGGGAGCGACATGTGTGCTCCGCCACTATCCTATCCGGCGGCGCGTTGCCAGCAGCACGGCGCGCCCGCCCGCATTTGGCGAGCCGGCTGCCGGATTGTCGGGCATGAGCGCGTCTCCGTCTCCCTGGTGGTCGCCGCATCGCCATGCCGACCGGCGCCCTGCCCTGCTCACGCGAAACCGCATCGTCGCCTCCCTGCGCGGGCATTTCGCGGCCCGTGATTTCGTGGAGGTCGAGGCGGCGGCCCTCCAGGTCTCGCCCGGCAACGAGGCGCATCTCTCGGCCTTCGCCACCTCAGTCATCGGCAATGACGGTGCGGAATCCCGGCTCTATCTCCACACCTCCCCCGAATTCGCCTGCAAGAAGCTTCTGGCGGCGGGCGAGACGCGGCTGTTCAGCCTCGCGCGGGTGTTCCGCAACCGCGAGCGCGGCCCCCTGCACCACCCGGAATTCACCATGCTCGAATGGTACCGGGCCGGGCAGGATTACGAGGTGCTGATGCGCGACTGCGCCGAGATCCTGGCGCTCGCCGCCGAGGAGGCGCAGGTCCGCACCCTGCGTTTTCGCGGACGCGAATCCGATCCCTTCGCGGCTTTCGAACGTCTCACCCTCGCCGAGGCCTTCGAGCGCCATGCCGGGATCGACCTCCTGGCGACGATCGCCGCCGATGGCAGCACGGACAGGGATGCACTCGCGGCCGGGCTCGCGGCCCGCGGCCTGCGAGTGGCGCCCGACGATACCTGGGCCGACCTGTTCAGCCGCGTGCTCGTGGCGTCGATCGAGCCGAAGCTCGGCGATGGGCGGCCGACCATCCTCTGCGAGTATCCGGTGAGCGAGGCGGCCCTCGCCCGCCCGAGCCCCCGCGATCCGCGCGTGGCCGAGCGGTTCGAGCTCTATGCCTGCGGCGTCGAACTCGCCAACGCCTTCGGCGAACTCACCGACCCGCACGAGCAGAGGCGCCGGTTCGAGGCCGAGATGGCGGAGAAGGCGCGGGTCTACGGCGAATCCTACCCGATCGACGAGGATTTCCTCGCGGCCCTCGCCATCATGCCGGAGGCGAGCGGCATCGCGCTCGGTCTCGACCGTCTCGTCATGCTCGCGGTCGGCGCGCCGCGCATCGATGACGTGATCTGGACACCGGTGGCAGATTCGCCGGCACTTTCGGGTAGCGCGGCATGAACAGGCCCGTATCCCAAACCTTGACCCGCTCCCTGAAAAACCCCGCGCAGCTCGGCGAGGCCGGGCTCGTCTCGGCCTCCGACCTGCCGGCCTTGCAGGCGGTGGCCGCGCGCTACGCGGTCTCGGTGACGCCGGACATGGCCGAGTTGATCGACCCGTCCGACCCCGACGACCCCATCGCCCGCCAGTTCGTGCCGCGCGCCGAGGAACTGACGACGCGGCCGGAGGAGGATGCCGACCCGATCGGCGATGCCGCGCATTCTCCCCTGCCCGGCCTCGTCCATCGCTATCCCGACCGGGTGCTGCTGAAGCCGCTCCATATCTGCCCGGTCTATTGCCGCTTCTGCTTCCGGCGCGAGATGGTGGGGCCGGACGGGCTCGGCACCCTGAGCGAGGACGACCTCGCCGCTGCCCTCGCCTATATCGCCGCCCGGCCCGAGATCTGGGAGGTGATCCTCACCGGAGGCGATCCGTTCGCGCTCTCGGCCCGCAGGCTCGGGCAGATCGCCGAGGCGCTCGCCGCCATCCCGCACGTCAAGGTCCTTCGCGTCCATACCCGCGTGCCCGTGGTCGAACCGGCCCGCGTCGATGCCGATCTCGTGGCCGCGTTGAAGCGCTTCGAGGGTGCGGTCTACGTCGCCCTCCACGCCAACCACCCGCGCGAGTTCACGCCCGCCGCCCGGGCCGCCATCGCCCGTCTCGTCGATGCCGGTATCCCGATGGTGAGCCAGAGCGTCCTGCTCGCCGGGGTCAACGACGATTCCGAAACGCTCTCGCGACTGATGCGGAGCTTCGTCGAGAACCGGATCAAACCCTATTACCTCCACCACGGCGATCTCGCGCCGGGCACCGGCCATCTGCGCACCGGGTTGTCGGCGGGGCGTGAGTTGATGGAGCATGTGCGCGGGCGGCTGTCCGGCCTCGCCCAGCCGCTCTACGTGCTCGATATCCCCGGCGGTCACGGCAAGGTGCCGGTGGGACCGTCCTATCTTCGCGCCGACGAGGCCGGCTGGCGGGTGACCGATCCGCACGGGCGTGACCATCCCTACCCGCCGGACGCGGAAGAACCGGGCTGAGCCCGCCCCTCGGACGGATCGTTCGCCAGAGACGAGGCTTCAGGTACCCGACATGTTCTTCCCGCTCTCGAAGCTGATCTATTTCGTGATCACGCCCTCGAACTTCTTCATCCTGATCGGGCTCGTCGGCTGCGTCCTGCTGTTCGGCGGCTGGACGCCGCGTCTCGGGCGCGGGCTGGCCCTGCTCGGCTTTGCCGGGCTGTTCCTCGGCGGCCTGATGCCTCTGTCCGCCTGGCTCGCCCTGCCCCTCGAGAACCGCTTCCCGCGCTTTACCGGCGACGATGCGCCGGTCACGGGTGTGATCGTGCTCGGCGGTGCGGTCGAGACCCAGACGACCCTGGCTCGCGGCCAGCTCTCGGTCAACGACGCGGGTGAGCGCCAGATCGCCTTCGCCGATCTGGCCCGCCGCTATCCGCAGGCGCGGCTGCTCTTCTCCGGGGGCAGCGGCCTGCTCGGCAGCGAGGGGACCTCGGAAGCCGAAGTCGTCAGCCGTTTCGCCGATACGCTCGGATTGCCGCGCACGCGGCTGATCCTGGAGGACCGCTCGCGCAACACCCACGAGAATGCGCGCTTCTCGGCCGATCTGGTGAAGCCGGTGGCGGGCGAGCGCTGGCTCCTGGTCACCTCGGCCTGGCACATGCCGCGCGCCGTGGGCTGCTTCCGCAAGGCCGGGTTCGACGTGACCGCCTACCCCGTGGATTACCGTACCTCGGGATGGCGCGACGCGTTGATGCTGAAGACCTACGCATCCGACGGGCTGCTCGTCCTCGACCTGATGATCAAGGAATGGATCGGGCTGATCGTCTACCGGCTCGCCGGCTACACCGATGCAGTGATGCCGGCTCCCCTGCGAATGCCGACCGACCCCGTCGATGGGGCGAGCGCCGGCCCCGCCTAGGCGTCGTCCTGCTCTTCCCCCGCTGACGCGCCCGGCATTCCGAGCCGGTAGATCCCGCGAAAGTCGTCGGGATCGGCGACGGGCTTGCCCTTGCGCAGGATGGCGATGCGGCCTTCCTTGGTGAGGCGCACGGCCATGCGCCGGACCGGCTGCATCAGCGGGCTCCATTTGTCCGGATGCGGTCCGCCGAGATGGCGCGCCACTTCCGAGGGGCAGACGGTCTTGCCCTCTCCCCGCTCGGCGACGAGGCGAAGGATCGTTTCGCCGATCTCCTCCTCGCTGACGGATATGCGCGCTGTGCTCATGACTCGGTGTCCCGCAGGGTAATGTCGTCGTCCTCGACGAGGAGGGCGGCGCGGATGTCGGAGGCGAATTGCCGGCGCCACATGACGCAGACCACCCCCGTCGTGGCGATGATGAGGAACCACGCGCTCACGAACCAGCCGAGATAGGCCAGCGCGAACAGGAAGGCCCGCTGCCCTTTCGCGAAATGGCTGCCCGCGGCGATGTTCATGGCGGCGGCCCGGCGCGCGGCGCGGTCCATTTCGGTGGGCGAGGCACCGGCCCCTTTCGGTGGCACCGCGCCGATGAGGATCGCGCCGTAATTGAACAGGCGGTAGGCCCAGGCGAATTTGAAGAAGGCGTAGACGAAGACCACCGCGAGACCCGCGACCTTGACCTCCCAGGTGACCCTCGTGGCGATGGCGCCGAAGGGCAGCGCGCCGAACAGGGTCAGCACGTCGTCGCTGGAGCGCGACAGGGTCAGCACGCCGCCGAGCGCGATGAGGGAGGTGGAGGCGAAGAAGGCCGTCCCGTTCTGGAGGGAGGCGTTGATCGTGGTGTCGACCACCCGGTTGTCGCGCACGGTGAGCTGGCGCGACCAGTTCTCGCGCTGGCGGTTCATGATCTGGCTGAGGCTCGTACGCCGCCCGCGCATGCGCGCGACCGCCATTCCGTAACCGGCCCATGCGGTGACGAAGTAGAGAAGGCCGGCAATGTCGAGCGGCGAGAAATCCGCGAGGGTCAACGGGTGCGGCATGGGCTCCGATCGGTTCTCGACGCGTGACGGACCGCCCCGGTCCCGGCGGCAAGGCGTCCTGCGGCGTCGGGGGCGACCATAGGGCATCGGCCCGACAGGTGGGACACGAATCTCCCATCCGGGCCGAGCGATGCGATCCGGTCCCCCTGACCGGGCTGGCTATGGATCAGGTTCTCCGAAGACGGAACCCCGCAGGGGGAGGTTCGGCCGTTTCCGTTACCTCGACCGCGTCGACGCGCGCGCTGTCCGGCCCCCGCCGGCAGGCATCGAGCATGGCGGCGACGGCATCGGGCGGCCCGCTGAAGGTCGCCGCGACGCTGCCATCGGCGCGGTTGCGGACATGCCCGCTGAGGCCTCGGCGCTCGGCCTGCCCGATGGTCCAGTCGCGGTAGCCGACGCCTTGGACCCGGCCGAGGATCACCACGTCGACGGTTCTGATCGGCTCCAGGGGACGCTCCTTCCACATTTCTCGACTGCTCCCGGCCGTTCGTCGCCTCTCGATGGGGGCGTGTCTCAGTTTGAAATGCGAGCCTGCCCGGCCGGTTGCGTCCGACGCTCTGCGGACCTTCAGGATGTCTGCCTGCCGGAAGTCAGATGGGCCGAGGATTACAGAGCTTGGCCGAAAGGCCACGACGGCTGCCGGGCGAGTGAAGCAGCTCATCGGACGTTGGTCCGGCCGATCGTTCGCGATCTTTCTCGAAGCCTCCGTCAGATGCACCGGACTTGACTGGAGGCGTCTTATATAACATATTCGTTATATGATTGATTCGTTATATACGTCAGCCCCGTTGGATACGACGTTTGCCGCTCTCGCCGATCCGGTCCGGCGCGGCATTCTCGCCCGCCTCGCGTTGGGGGAGGCCTCGGTCAACGAGCTCGCCGCTCCCTTTGCGATCAGCCAGCCGGCAATCTCGCGCCACATCAAAGTCTTGGAGAAGGCGGGTCTCATCTCGCGCGGCCGCGAAGCGCAGCGCCGGCCGTGTCGGCTGGAGGGCCGCGCGCTCGCCGAGGCCCATGATTGGCTCGAAAACTACCGCAAAGCTTGGGAAGCCAACTTCGCCCGCCTGGACCAGGTGCTCGGCCAGCTGAAGACGGAGGGGGGCAGATCATGATGACATCGAAGCTCGACCTGACCCTGGCAGGGGATCGCGAGATCGTCCTGGCGCGGCGCTTCCAGGCGCCCCGCGCGCTCGTCTTCCGCGCCTTCACCGAGCCGGCGCTGGTCGGCCGCTGGCTGCTCGGGCCGCCCGGCTGGACCATGCCGGTCTGCGAGATCGACCTCAGGGTCGGCGGCGTCTTTCGCTACGTCTGGCGCCACACGGACGGCCGCGAGATGGGTCTCGGGGGAGCCTTTCGCGAGATCGTTCCTAACGAGCGGCTCGTCCATACCGAGCTTTTCGACGCGGATTGGACCGGCGGCGAAACCCTCGTGACAACGACCTTCGCCGAGTCCGCCGGCACGACGAGCGCCCGCATCGCAATCCTCTATTCCTCCCGCGAGGCTCGCGACACCGCGGCCCGTTCCGGGATGGAGACGGGCATGGACGCGAGCTACGTGCAGCTCGACAAGGTCCTGGCCCTACCGGTCACGGCGCCCCGCATCCTCGACGTTACTGAACAACACACGCTGGTTGTCCGCAAAACCGTTTCGTTCGCCGAGATGCGCGCCACGCAGCAGGAGGCCGCGCCGCTGCTCGATGAGGCCGTGCGTGACGCCGGTCTGGCCGACGCGCCCCGCCTCACCGTATGGCGAATGCAGGACGGCAAAGTGGATTACGCCCCTGGTCGCCTCGTCCCCCGAGCTGTCGCGGGCAACGGCGCGGTCTCCGCTTTCCCCCTCCCTGCGGGCCGTGCCGCGCACCTGCGGCTCGTCGGCGGTTTCGAGCATCTCCCGGCGGCTTGGCCGCACCTCTTCGATGCCTGCCGCAGCCACGGCTGGCCCGTCACTGGGCTCAATTGGGAGGTCTATCGGGCCGATGGCGGGACGGACCTTTACGCGCTCCTCGGATGAGCTTGGCAGGCTGAACCGTTTCGCATGCCCCGATTTCCAATTTTTGAGACACATTCGGAAGCGCCGAGTGGTCGGCTTCCTACAAAGCCCCGCCTTTCACCTTTCGTCCCGAGGCTCCGCTTCGGAGATGCGTGTCCGTCGCCTGAAACGACCGAGCGGGGTGCGAAATTGAATGGCCGCGTTCCGGCGATGAGCGGGAAACGGCTCCCCACCTGTCGCGGACCTTCCCCCCGGAATTCAAACCGACACACGCCCCTCGATGGTGCTCTATTGCCCCGGCATGGTGAGGATCAGCGGTCCGTTGCGTGACGCGACGACGGTGTGCTCGTACTGGACCGTGAGGGCGCGCGGCTGGCTGTAGAGGGTCCAGGGATCGTCGCCATCCTCGGCGAAGTCGGCGCCGAGGGACAGGAACGGCTCGACGGTGAAGACCAGTCCCTCCTGCATGATCCGTCGCTCGGAGGCGTCGGGCCAGGTCGCGATCTCGGTCGGCTCCTCGTGCAGCGACAGGCCGACGCCGTGGCTCGCGAGGTTGCGCACCAGGGTGTAGCCGTTCTTCCGCGCGAAGGCGCCGACGGCCCGTCCGATATTGGCCAGAGGCTTGCCGGCGCCGACCTGGCGCAAGCCCGTCCACATCGCCCGGCGCCCGTCCTTGCACAACCGCTCGACCGCGCGCGTCACGGGCGGCACGGCGAACGACGCTCCGGTATCGGAGAAATAGCCGTCCTTCTCGGCAGACACGTCGATGTTGACGAGGTCGCCGGGAGCGATCCTGCGCGCACCCGGAATGCCGTGCGCGATCTCCTCGTTGACGCTGATGCAGGTCGCTCCGGGAAAGGAATAGACCATCTCCGGAGCCGGACGAGCCCCGGCGGCGTCCAGGAACGCCCGCCCGATCCGATCGAGTTCGAGCGTGGTCATGCCGGGCTCGATCGCCTTGCCCATCGTCTCCAGCGTGTCGGCGACGATGCGCCCGATCTGCTTCAGCCCCGTCAGCTCGTCGTCGTTCGACACCGTCATGTCGTTTCCTTTGGTGAAGCCGGCGGAGGCCCGGACCGGACGTTTCTGCCATTCTCGGCGCGCCCGGAAAAGCCGGCGCGAGCGACCGGACGGACGCTCTTCGGATTCCCGCCGCCGCGAACCCCCGTCTCAGTTGCGTGGCGCGCGCAGCCATCGGCGCATCTCCGCGATGTAGGCCGGCGGCAAGGCGGCGGCTTCGGCCGCAGCCAGGACGGGCTGGAGATAATCGGGTCTCGGGACGCCCGCGACGGCGCTGCATCCGAGATAGATCAGGGCGCGCTTCACTCCCGTCGCCGTCGTCACCGGCTGATAGGCCTTCGTATAGAGGCGCCCGGAGACACCCTCGTAGCGGTCGAGAGCCGGGACGTCGGCGAGCGCCAGATCCCACAGGACGCCCCAGACCGTGGAACCGGGAGCCCGCACCACGGAGGCATAGCCCTCCCGCATGATGATGAAGCGGTGCCGGTTGAGCCGGCCGGTGCCGAGCGAGGTCGAGCCGGGGCAGCGCGACGCCATCGCGGCGGCATCCATGTTGGCGCCGTAGGAGAAGTAGAGGGGCATGGACCTGATGTCCCGAGAAGGGAGAGACGGGCGACGGTCGTGCCCGGTTTCGCGATCGTCGTCGGCTTGACCGTTCGGCAACCACGTTTCGCGAGAGGCCCGATCTCGTAAGCCGCTGTCAACGACGATGGCGCAAGACGCCGTGGTCGACATCACGACCAGGGCCTGCCGCGCACTATGCTCCGAGCCATCACCGACGCCACCGCGCCATCCCGCACCGATTTCGACCATGCTCCGAGCGACGAGAGCATCCGGCTCTCGGAACTCCTGGGTGCGCTCAGCCACGCGCTCGACCTCACGGAGGGGCAGCCGGTGGGGCATTGCGTGCGCGCGTGCTGGATCGGCACCCATATCGGCCGCGAGATGGGTCTGGCCGAGCGCGACCTGTGGGACCTTTACTACGCCATCCTGCTGAAGGACCTCGGCTGCTCCTCGAACGCCGCGCGCATCTGCGAACTCTACCTGACCGACGATCTCGCCTTCAAACACGACTTCAAGACCGTGAGCGACCGCCTCCCGCAGGTCCTCGGCTTCGTCTTCTCGCATACCGGCCTGAAGGCGGGCCTCGCCGATCGGTTCCGCGCCATCCTCAACATCATGCAGAATGGCGGCGAGATCGCGCGCGAACTCATCGAGACCCGCTGCCAGCGCGGCGCCGAGATCGCCCGGCGGATGCGGTTTCCCGAGACCGTCTGCGAGGGGATCCTGTCCCTCGACGAGCATTGGAACGGCCAGGGCAAGCCGAATCGCCTCGCCGGCGCGGCGATCCCGCTCTATGCGCGCATCGCGCTCCTGGCTCAGGTGGTCGACGTCTTCCATTGCTCGGCCGGCCGGGCGGCGGCGATGGCGGAAGTGCGCTCCCGCATCGGCTCGTGGTTCGATCCCGACGTCGTCGCGAGTTTCGAGCGCGTGGCCGAGGACGACGCGTTCTGGTCGACCCTCGCGTCGGAACGGATCGAGGAGGCGGTGTTCGCCCTCGAGCCGGGACGGCGGGAGGTCGTGATCGACGAGGATTACCTCGACGATATCGCCCGCGCCTTCGCGCAGGTGGTGGATACCAAGAGCCCCTTCACCGCCGGCCATTCGGAGCGCGTGGCGGTCTATGCCGACATGATCGCCGAGCAGATGGGCTTCACGCCGGAGCGTCGGCGCTGGCTCAAGCGGGCCGCGTTGCTGCACGATATCGGCAAGCTCGGCGTCTCCAACGCGATCCTCGACAAGAACGGCAAGCTCGACGAGACCGAGTGGGAATCGATGCGCAACCACTCGGCCCTGTCCGAGACGATCCTGTCGCGGGTGAAGGCGTTTCGCGACATGGCGCGCATCGGCGGCAGCCACCACGAGCGCCTCGACGGCAAGGGCTATCCGCGTGGCCTGTCCGGAGACGCGATCGCGATCGAGACCCGCATCATCTCGGTGGCGGACGTGTTCGACGCGCTCACCGCCGACCGGCCCTACCGCGCGGCGATGCCGCTCCCGAAAGCCATGGGGATCATGCGGTCGGAGATCGGGGCGTCGTTCGATCCGGCCTGTTTCGCGGCTCTGGAGCGCGCGCTCGACATCGTCGACGGGTTGGCCGAGGCGGCCTGATCCACGCGCGCGCCCGTCGCGCAGGCGCCTCTCCCCGAACCGGTCGAGCGGCAGCGGAGCCCAGACCGGAATTCAGGAAAGGGGACGGTCAGGGACCGCCCCCTCGATTCGCGAACTACGCCCTCAGGCGAATTCGATGATGACGGCGTCGACGGCGAGGCTGTCGCCTTCCTTCGCCGCGATCTTGGAGATCGTGGCGTCGCGCTCGGCGCGCAGGACGTTCTCCATCTTCATCGCCTCGACGATGGCGAGCGGCTCGCCGTTCTTCACCTCCTGGCCTTCCTTGACCAGGATCGCCTTCACGAGGCCGGGCATCGGGCAGAGCACCTGCTTGCCGGAACCGGCATTCTCCTTGATCGGCATCAGGGCGGCGAGTTCGGCCTCGCGCCGGGTGAAGACCCGCGCTTCGGCCGCGGCACCGCCATGCTGGAGCGCCACGCCGTTGAGGAGGCCGCGCACCTGGATGGCGACGCGGGTGCCGTCGATCTCGCCCGACCAGACCGGCTCGCCCGGACGCCAGTCGCTCTCCACCGTCCAGGTCTTGCCGTCCTCGGCGGTGACGACGATCTGCTCGCCCAGATCGTCCACCGTGACCGGATAGGACTGGCCGGCCAGGATCACGATGCGGTCGCGCTCGAAATGGAGCAGGGCCGGATCGCGCATCTGGCCCGAGATGCCGCGCTTGCGGGTATTGAGCTTGTGGTCGATGGCGGCGGCCGCGGCGGCCATGCGCTGGGCGATCTCGCCCTTGGGCTCGGGGGCGACGAAGCCCTCGGGAAATTCCTCGGCGATGAAGCCGGTGGAGATATTGCCCGAGCGCCAGCGCGGATGCGCCATCAGGGCCGCCAGGAACGGGATGTTGTGGCGGATGCCGTCGATGGCGAAGGCGTCGAGCGCCTCGCCCTGCGATTCGATGGCCTCGGCGCGTGTGGGCGCCCAGGTGACGAGCTTGGCGATCATCGGATCGTAGTGGATCGCGATCTCGCCGCCTTCCTCCACGCCGGTATCGTTGCGCACGATGGCGTTGCCGAACGGGCCTTCTTCCGGCGGCAGGTAGGTGGTCAGACGGCCGATCGAGGGCAGGAAGTTGCGGGTCGGGTCCTCGGCGTAGACGCGGCTCTCGACGGCCCAGCCGTTGAGCTTGACCTCGTCCTGGCCGAGGGGAAGCGGCTCGCCATAGGCGGAGCGGATCATCATTTCGACGAGGTCGAGGCCGGTGATCATCTCGGTGACCGGATGCTCGACCTGCAGACGGGTGTTCATTTCGAGGAAGTAGAAGGACTTGTCCTGGCCGGCGACGAACTCGACCGTGCCGGCCGAATCGTAGGCCACGGCCTTAGCCAGGGCCACGGCCTGCTCGCCCATCTTCTTGCGCGTCGCCTCGTCGAGAAGCGGCGACGGCGCCTCCTCGATGACCTTCTGGTTGCGGCGCTGGATCGAGCATTCGCGCTCGCCGAGATAGATCACGTTGCCGTGCTTGTCGCCGATCACCTGGATCTCGATGTGGCGCGGGTCGGTGATGAACTTCTCCACGAACACGCGGTCGTCGCCGAAGGACGAGGCGGCCTCGGACTTGGCGCGGGCGAAGCCCTCGGCGACCTCGTCGGAGGAATGGGCGATGCGCATGCCCTTGCCGCCGCCGCCGGCGGAGGCCTTGATCATCACCGGATAGCCGATCTCGTCCGCGATGGTGACGGCGTGTTCGGGGCTCTCGATGACGCCGAGGAAGCCCGGCACGGTGGAGACGTTGGCGGCGGAGGCCGCCTTCTTCGACTCGATCTTGTCGCCCATCGCCGCGATGGCGCCGGGGTTCGGGCCGATGAAGACGATGCCGGCCTCGGCCAGCGCGCGCGGGAACGCCTCGCGCTCGGAGAGGAAGCCGTAGCCCGGATGAACCGCCTGGGCGCCCGTCTGCTTGCAGGCCTCGATGATCTTGTCGATGATCAGGTAGGATTGGGCGGCCGGGGCGGGCCCGATATGCACGGCCTCGTCGGCCATCGCCACGTGCACGGCGTCCCGGTCGGCATCGGAATAGACGGCGACCGTCTTGATGCCCATCCTGCGAGCGGTCTTGATGATGCGGCACGCAATCTCGCCGCGGTTCGCAATCAGGATTTTCTCGAACATCGGTCCGGGCACTCTGGTCAATCAGGAAAGGTCACGAGCGTCGGCGCGCTCAAGCTCGTTCCCGTTAAAGCAGTTGCGCGGCTTCGCAAAGCTGGACGACCGGAGGATCGTTCTCTTCGTCTGGCATACCATTATTTTCGACATCTGACCGAACGCAGAGCGCGTCAGAGGCGGATCAACGGCCTGTTCCGGCTTCTTCTCGCCGTGGCATCGCAGGGGCGATGCGGCGGCGCGATGCCGTCCCGGCCGGTCGTGTTGTCTCAGGCCGCGTCGCGGAGATCGCCTTCGACGACGATGGCGACGTCCTCGGCCCGGTGGCGGCGGTGGGCGCAGCCGATGGCGAAGGCGACGAGGATCTCGTGGCTCGTCTCGGCTTCGCGCACGATCTCGAAGGCGATGCGGGCGGCGAGCGGGGTCGGGCCGGCATCGCTGCGCAGGGAGCCGACGAGCCAGCGGGCGATCTCGACATCGACATAGCCGGTGGGGCGCTCGCCCCAGACGGCGAAGTTCACGACGGCGGCGCTGACCAGATCGGCATAGGACACGTCGCTCTGCGGCACGGCCCGGTCGAGGGCAATGAGCATGTCGGCTTCGTCGGCATGCGAGATGCCGTCCGGGAGCACGTCGCGGCCGAGGATCTGGACGTCGGCGGCGGTGATGCGGCCGGCGGCGACGACACGGTTACAGAAGAGCTGAAGCGAACGGTTGATCATTGGTTGATGCCTCCCCGGCTTTATTTGCGCCGGTCTGTGTTTCTGCATGTCGATGACTATGCAGGAGGCAACCGTTCAAGGAGTTAACGGCCAAATCTGAATCAACGTTCAGGTTAAAGCCTGCTCACGAATGAGCCTTTCGCAATCGTATCTTTGCCGAACGGCCCCGCCGCGATGGCAGCGGAGCCGGCTTCTCCTCGTCGCTCTCAGCGCACCACGACCTTCGCGCCGATCGGCACGCGCTCGTAGAGATCGACCACGTCGGCATTGAGCATGCGGATGCAGCCAGAGGACACGGCCTGGCCGATCTTCTCCGGCTCGTTGGTGCCGTGGATGCGGAACAGCGTGTCCTTCTTGCCCTCGGCGAGGTAGAGCGCGCGGGCGCCGATCGGGCTGGTGGGGCCGCCCTCGAGACGCTTGGGCAGTTCCGGCCGGCGGGCGATCATCTCCGGCGGCGGGTTCCAATCCGGCCACTCGCCCTTGCGGTCGACATTCGCGGTGCCCGCCCAGGCCATGCCGGCATGGCCGACGGCCACGGGGTAGCGCATCGCCTTGCCGTCCGGCATCACGTAGTAGAGCCGGCGCTCCTTCGTCACGACGATGACCGTGCCGGCCGGCTCGTTCGTCTTGTAGTCGACGGTCGTCCGAGCGATCGCCGGATCGATCGTGGCCTGGGGCGCCTGTTTCAGCCATTCCTTGTCGCGGGCTTCCCCGGTCAGGGCGCCCGGCTGAGCCAGGGCACCGGGCTGCGTCAGCGCGGTGTGCGCGATCGGCGGGGCCAGCGGAGCGTTCGCCGTCTGCGTGTTGCAGGCGCCGAGGGACAAGGCGGACAGGATCGTCGCGGCTCCGAGCGAGCGGCGCAGGTCGATGTCACGGGACGGGAGGAACGACCAGGGCGCGGACGACATGAGAAGAGAGCCTGTCTCGACGCCGGAAGGCATCGAAGAATGTGGTTGATGGACTATTGCGCCATCTAACCCGCAGACTTGCCGATGCGTAATCTCTCGGCCCTGTAACCGTGGCGCATTTGCACCGTATGTTGTGCTCAAAGCACAGTTTAGCCGAGTAGGCCGGCCAGAGACTGTTCGGAGGGATGACGTGACGACCCTTTACGTGAGCCACCCCTCCGCTCTGGATCATGAGATGCCGGAAGGGCACCCGGAGCGGGCGGACCGGATACGCGCCGTCGATGCCGCCCTGGAAAAGGAGCGGTTCTCCGGCCTGCTGCGCGAATCGGCTCCCCGCGCGGAGACGGCGACCATCGCCCTCGCCCATCCCGTTCCCTACGTGGAGGCGATCATCGCGGCGTCGCCCCGGTCGGGCTACGTCCAGATCGATTCGGACACGCTGATGTCGCCTGGCACCCTCGAGGCGGCGCTGCGCGGCGTCGGCGGGGCCGTCCACGCCGTGGACGAGGTGATGGGCGGCGCCTGCGCGAACGCCTTCGTGGCGATGCGGCCGCCGGGCCATCATGCCGAGCGCATGCAGGCGATGGGCTTCTGCCTGTTCAACAGCGCCGCCATCGCCGTGCGCCACGCGCGGGAACGCCACGGGGCCGGCCGCGTCGCGCTGGTGGATTGGGACGTCCATCACGGCAACGGCTCGCAGGACATCTTCTGGGACGACAAGGCGGTCATGTACGCCTCGACCCACGAGATGCCGCTGTTTCCCGGCACCGGAGCGGTGGGCGAGCGCGGCACCCACGATACCATCGTCAACGTGCCGCTTCGCGCCGGCGACGACGGCGCGATCTTCCGCGAGAAGTTCGAGAAGGGAGTGCTGTCGCGACTTGCCGCCTTCGAGCCCGACCTCATCGTGATCTCTGCCGGCTTCGACGCCCACCGCCTCGATCCGCTGGCCAGCGTCCAGCTCGACGAAAGCGATTTCGGCTGGGCCACCCGCAAGCTGATGGAGATCGCCGACCGGCATGCAGGCGGCCGGATCGTCTCGGTGCTGGAAGGCGGCTACAGCCTCGACGGCCTCACCCGGTCGGTGACGGCCCATGTGGATGCGCTGATGGGGCGGTGAGCTTCGCTCACCCTTCCAGCGGCTCGTCGCCCAACAGGTCGATGCCGAAGCCGGACAGGCCGACATAGGAGCGGGACGAGGTCGCGAGGTTGCGGATCGAGACGATGCCGAGGTCGCGCAGGATCTGGGCGCCGAGACCGACTTCGCGCCATTGCCGCACGCGCTGGGCTTCAGCCCCCTCCTCCGCATAAGAGGAGAGCGGCACGCCGGCCGTTCCGTCACGCAGATAGACCAGGACGCCGCGGCCCTCCTTGGCGAAGCGGCGCAGGACGCAGTCGATCTGCTTGCCGCCGCCGATCACGTCCGCCACCACGTTGGACCGGTGCAGGCGCACCAGCACGTCGCGGCCGTCGCCGATCTGGCCCTGGACGAAGGCGAATTGCTGCACCGTCTCGAACGGGGTCGTGTAGGCGAAGCCGGTGAGGTCGCCGAATTCCGACTTCACCGGAAAAGTGCCGACCCGTTCCACCAGCTTCTCGCGCGCCTGGCGGTAGGCGATGAGGTCGGCCACCGAGACGCGCCTGAGGTTGTGCAGCTCCGAGAAGGCCGTGATCTGCGGCCCCTTCATCACCGTGCCGTCGTCGTTGGCGAGTTCGCAGATCACGCCCACGGGCGGCAATCCGGCGAGCTTGCACAGGTCGACCGCCGCTTCCGTATGGCCGGACCGCATGAGCACGCCGCCATCCTTGGCGATGAGCGGGAAGACGTGGCCCGGACGGACGAAATCCGTTTCGCCCATATTGCCGTTGGCGAGCGCCCGCACGGTGTTGCAGCGCTGCTCGGCCGAGATGCCGGTGGTCAGCCCGTGTTTCACGTCCACCGTGACGGTGAAGGCGGTGCCGAGCGGCGCGTCGTTGGAGGCGACCATCGGGTCGAGCCGCAGGCGCCGCGCCTCGGCGCGCGTCAGCGGCGCGCAGACGATGCCGCAGGTGTTGCGGACGATGAAGGCCATCTTCTCCGGCGTGCAGAGCGAAGCCGCGACGACGAGGTCGCCCTCGTTCTCGCGGTCGTCGTCATCGGTGACGACGACGATCTCGCCGCGGGCATAGGCCTCGATGGCCTGCGTGACGTGGGTGTGGGGCACGGGATGTCTCTTGGAATCTCTGGACGGATGGGCTGCGGCGCGCCGGGTCACCCCCGCGTCCCGACCTGCCCCCGATGACGCAGATAGTGATCGGCGAGCACGCACGCCATCATCGCCTCGGCGACGGGGACGGCCCGGATGCCGACGCAGGGGTCGTGACGCCCCTTGGTGACGAGATCGACGTCGCGGTTGTCGTTCGTCACGCTCATGCGCGGCGTCAGGATGGAGGAGGTCGGTTTCACCGCGAAACGGCAGATCAGCGGCTGGCCGGTGGAGATGCCGCCGAGGACGCCGCCGGCATGGTTGGCGAGGAAGGTCGGCGCGCCGGCATTGCCCGAGCGCATTTCGTCGGCATTCTCCTCGCCGCGCAGGGAGGCCGCCGCAAAGCCGTCCCCGATCTCGACGCCCTTGACCGCGTTGATCGACATCATCGCGGCGGCCAGATCCGCGTCGAGCTTGCCGTAGATCGGCGCGCCGAGGCCCGGCGGCACGCCCTCGGCCACCACCTCGATCACCGCGCCCACCGACGAGCCGTCCTTGCGGATGCCGTCGAGATAGCCCTCGTAGAATTTGGCCGTCTCCGCGTCGGGGCAGAAGAACGGGTTGCGGCCGACCTCGTCCCAATCCCATCGCGACCGGTCGACGGCATGCGGCCCCATCTGCACCAGGGCGGCCCGGATGACGATCCCGGCCGGGAGGACGCGGCGCGCGATGGCGCCGGCGGCGACCCGCGCCGCCGTCTCGCGGGCGGAGGAGCGCCCTCCCCCGCGATAATCACGGATGCCGTATTTGGCATCGTAGGCGTAATCGGCATGGCCCGGCCGATAGCTGTCGCGGATCTCGGAATAATCCTTCGAGCGCTGGTCGGTATTCTCGATCTCGAGGGCGATCGGCGTGCCGGTGGTGAGCTGGACGCCGCCGGTGCGGTCGTCGGAAAACACCCCCGACAGGATGCGGACCTGATCCGGCTCGCGGCGCTGGGTGGTGAAGCGCGACTGGCCGGGCTTGCGCCGGTCGAGCTCGGCCTGGATGTCGGCCGCCTCGATGGCAATCCCCGGCGGGCACCCGTCGACGACGCAGCCGAGCGCCACCCCGTGGCTCTCGCCGAAGGTGGTCACGCGGAAGAGGTGGCCGAAGGTGTTGTGAGACATGGCGAGGACGCTCTAGCGCGGGTTTGGGCGGAGTGCCAGCGCCGGGCTCATGCGCCGGGCCGTGCCAGCACCCCGCCGGTCATCGCCTCGCGCACCCCGGTGGTGCTCGGGAAGGTGATCGGCAGGCCCTTCATCGAGCGCACGGCGAGATGCGCGAAGGCCTGGGCTTCGAGATAGGCCGAGGACCAGCCGATGGCATCCGCCGTCGTGATCTCGGCGCGCAGGTGATAGTTCAGCAGCCGCACCAGCTCGCCGTTGCGCGCGCCGCCGCCGGCCACGATCCAGCGGGTCGGTATCTCGGGCGCGTGGTCGAGGGCGCGGGCGACCGAGCGCGCGGTGAAGGCGGTGAGCGTCGCCGCGCCGTCCTCGGTGGAGAGCTGTCCCGCCAGCTTGTGCGAGAACCAGTTGCGGTCGAGGGATTTCGGCGGCCGGCGGAAGAAGAACGGATGGGTCAGGAGCCAGGCGAGCAACGGTTCGTCCGGCCGTCCCCTCGCCGCCGTGCGCCCGCCATCGTCCAGCGGACGGCCGGTGCGCTCGCGCATCCAATCGTCGATGAGCGCATTGCCGGGGCCGGTATCGAAGGCGATGACGTCGCCGTTCGAGGCGATGAGCGTGGCGTTGGCGACCCCGCCGATATTGAGGATGCCGAGGGCTCCCTCGAATCCGGCGGCCTTGGCCAGCGCCTTGTGGAAGACCGGCACCAGCGGCGCGCCCTGACCGCCGGCGGCGATGTCGGCGTGGCGCAGGTCCGACACGACCGGGATGCCGAGACGGCGGCTCAGCGCGGCCCCGTCGCCGATCTGGACGCTCATGCGCTGGTCGGGCCGGTGGACCACGGTCTGGCCGTGGAAGCCGATCACGTCGATATCGGTCGCGGAGAGGCCGTTGGCGGCGAGGAAGGCTTCCACCGCCTCGGCATGGGCGGCGGTGACGAAGGCCTCCGCCTCCGGCAGGCAGCCGGGCCGGTCCTCGCGCGCGACGACGGCCTCCGAATCGGACAGCGCGCGGCGGAGCAGTTCGCGATCCTCGTCGGTATAGCCGCGATAGCCGGTGGGGCCGAGCGGCTCGAGATAGCCGTTATGGCTCCGCACGACCTTCACGTCCTCGCCGTCGGTCTCGATCAGGGCCACGTCGACGCCGTCGAGGGAGGTGCCGCTCATCAGGCCGATCGCCCGCATCATCGTCATGCCGTCTGCCCCGTGCCTTCCGCGGTGAGCCCTGCTAAGAGCCGCCCTTCATTGCACGTGCTGCTATCACGCGGGCGTTTCTCCTGTCCCGTGCCGCGACCCGTCGAATTCGGAACCCCGCATGTCCTCCGCCACGCCCAATCCCGCCGAACCCTTCGCGCCCAGATCCGACTTCCTGCGGATCCTGTCCGAGCGCGGCTACGTCCACCAGGGCTCGGATCTCGCCGGGATCGACGCCGCCGCCCTCGAAGGGCGGCTGACGACCTATGTCGGCTACGATTGCACGGCGGCCTCGCTGCATGTGGGCCACCTGCTGTCGATCATGATGCTGCACTGGCTCCAGGCCACGGGCGGCACGCCGATCACCCTCATGGGCGGCGGCACGACCCGCGTCGGCGACCCGTCGGGACGCGACGAATCGCGCAAGATCCTCACGCTGGAGCAGATCGAGGAGAACAAGGCCGGCATCCAGAAGACGTTCTCGCGCTTCCTCACCTTCGGCACCGGCGGCAATGCCGCGACCATGGTCGACAATGCCGAGTGGCTGACGAAGCTCAACTACATCGAGATGCTGCGCGACATCGGACGCCACTTCTCGGTCAACCGCATGATGTCGATGGACAGCGTGCGGATGCGGCTGGAGCGCGACCAGGAACTGTCGTTCCTCGAATTCAACTACATGATCCTGCAATCTTACGACTTCGTGGAGCTCAACCGCCGCTACGGCTGCATCCTGCAGATGGGCGGGTCGGACCAGTGGGGCAACATCGTCAACGGCATCGATCTCGGCCGCCGTATGGGCACGCCGCAGCTTTACGGGCTCACCTGCCCGCTGCTCACCACGGCCTCGGGCGCCAAGATGGGCAAGACGGCGGCCGGCGCGGTCTGGCTCGATGCGGGCATGCTCAGCCCGTACGATTACTGGCAGTTCTGGCGCAACACCGAGGATGCCGACGTCGCTCGCTTCCTCAAGCTGTTCACGCTGCTGCCGATGGACGAGATCGCCCGGCTGCAGGCACTTCAGGGCGCCGAGATCAACGAGGCCAAGAAGGTGCTCGCCACCGAGGCGACCGCCCTGATGCACGGACGCGAGGCGGCCGACGCCGCCTCCGAGACCGCCCGCAAGACCTTCGTCGAGGGCGCCGTGGCGCAGGACCTCCCGAGCGTCACCGTCGCGCGCGGTCTCCTGGAGGCCGGCCTCGGCGTGCTCTCGGCCTTCGGCCCCGACCACGCCAAGCTCGTTCCCTCCACCAGCGAGGCCCGGCGCCAGATCAAGAGCGGCGGCCTGCGCGTCAACGACGTCCAGATCACCGACGAGAAGGCGGTGCTGACGGCGAGCGACCTGACGCAGGACGGCGTGATCAAGCTCTCCTTCGGCCGCAAGAAGCACGTGCTCCTGCGCGTGGAGTGAGGTCCCGGAGGACTTCCCTTCAGGGCTCCCGAACGGCGCCTCAGTCCCTCCCCCTTCCCGCTATTGGGGGCGGGGCCATGACCGGCTTCAGCGTTCGGTCTCGCCGGCCGGCGCCGCGCCGAGGAGGCCTTCATTGCCGCCGCCGGCGCTGAACAGCCGGCGCAGGATGCCCGGCGCCAGGACGGAGAGCGGGTTCACGCTCACGTCGGGCTTCGACAGGCGGCCCGAGACCCGGAAGTTCAGCGCGAACAGACCCTCGTTGTTGCCGCCGCCGAGAAGCTGGCCGAACAGCGGCACGTGGGAGACGACGTTGTTCAGGCCGTAGAGCGGGACGAAGGTGCCGTTGATGTCGGCGCGTTCCTTGGCCGTGTCGAGGTAGCCGCTCATGGTGAAGCCCATGGCGGCGTTGGAGATCGCGGCGTCGCTGAAGTCGACGCGGCTGCCGATGCGGGTGAAGTTCGCCCGCAGCCGGTCGAAGCTCACGTCGTTGCCGGCATTCTGGATGACCTGCTTGCGGCCCTTGGCATCGACGACTTCGCTGGTCGCCGGTCCCTGCGCCATGATGCTGGACAGGGCCGGCTCGCTGCGCAGCACGAAGTCCCGGATCTGGACCACGCCGGTCTGCGGCCCGTCGCCGAGATTGCTGCCGAGGAGCAGCTTCCCGCCATACATCCGCTTGTAGATGTCGGCGAAGCGCAGGGTCGCCCCGGCATCGGTGGTTTCGATGTTGATCGCGGGGTCTCCGCGGCTCGAACGCGTCACCACGGCGGAGAACCCGGCGCCGTTGAAGCGGCCCTGCAGGCGTCCCGAGCGGATGTCCTTGCCCTTCATCGACAGTTTCGCACTGGCACCCGTCAGGGCCTCGCCGTTGAACCCGGTGATGATCCCGAGGTTGATGTCGGCCTCGACTTCCTTCGCCTGATCGCGGCCGCTCTCCTTGGCGGGCTTGCCGTCCGGTCCTCCGAGCGATTTCAGGAACGGCCGCGCATCGGCCACGGCGCCCTTCACCCCGACCTTGTAGAGGCTGCCGCTGCGATCGATCTGGATGCGCATGTCGTCGCCGGGCGAGAGCTTGAAGCTCGAGAGGTCGGCCCGGTCGAATTGTCCGTCGCCGTTGATCGCGGCCGTGCCGCGCGCGCTGGCGCTGCCGGCATCGAGGACGATGTCGCGCAGGTCCATGGCCCCGCTGGCATTGACCTCGGTCATGACGAAGCCGACGCGGCCCGGCTTGCCGGCCGCCTTGACGAAACCGGGGATCAGCCCGTCGATGGAGGCGCGGCCGAGATCCGCCTCCACCCGGATGGGTGCGCGGGCCGGGCTGCCCTTGCCGATGGCGAGGTTGATCTTCAGCGGGATCGGCCCGGCGAGCTGAGGCGCCACCGGCAGGCCTTTCCGCGCGCGCAGGGCCTCGTCGAGGAGCAGCGTCGCGTTGACCTCGCCCGGCGCACCGGCCTTCGGCTGGCGCAATTCCACGGTGAGCGGCGAGCCGAGCACTCTCCCGTCGCCCTTGAGGGTGAAGCCGCCGCGCTCATAGGCGACGGCGAAGCGGCCGCCTTCCAGCCTCTCCTTGCCGAAGGCCTTGTCGACGGCGACGTCGCTCAGGGTTCCGGTGAGGCTCACGGGCAGGTCGGGCAGTTCTGGGATGCGCTTGAGGTTGAGCGGGAAATCGATGCGCAGGTCCGTGTTGCCCTTGACCGTGGCCGGGTCGATATCGACCCCCGTCAGGCTCTTGAACATCTTGGTCTGCATCAGTGCGACGAGGGCATCCGCCCCGCCCCCGAGCTTCAGCCCGATCTGGGCGACGACGTTCTCCGGCGTGATCTTCGGAATCACGAACGACCCGTCCGTGATGAAGAGCGCCCGGTCGTCGGGCAGCCTGATATCGGCGGTCACGCCGCGGATGCTCGTCGTCAGGCCGGTGATGGTTCCCGCCACGCGCCCGCGTGTCAGGGGCGGAGCGTCGGCGGTCACCGCCAGCGTCGCGTCGGAGACGGAGAAGTCGATATGGACGGCGCCGTCCGGCATCGGCTCGCCCCGCGTGGCGGCGGCGAGTTCGCTGCCGCTCATGTCCACGACGATGTCGACCTTGTCCGCGATGCCGCCCTGGAGATTGTCCACGAGATACTCGCGGGCCGGAGGGGCGACATGCTCCGGCCACAGGCGCAGGGCCATGCGCCCGTCGGTATGGGCGGCGGTGATGTGCAGGGTCAGGCCGCCCTCATCCGCCGTGGTGTCCACCGTGCCGGTGAGACGGCCGGTCGCTCCCCCGGCGCCGGCGACGGTGAAGTCATCGATGGACATGCCGCCGTCGCGTCCGGTCACGTGAGCCGAGAGGGAGTCGAGCTTCACCGGCTTGTCCGACCTGGCGGCGCCCCGCAGGATCGCGTCCTTGCCCGCGAGCGCCAGGGTCCAGGCCGTCGGCCCGCCCACCGGACTCGCGGTCCAGACACCGGCGAGATGCACGGCGTTACCGGCTCCCAGATAATCGATCCTGTCGAGGTTCAGGACCCGCCTCGCCTCGTCCCAGCTGACCGAGGCGGTCAGGCTCTCGATGGTGACCGGGTTGAAGTCCTTCTCCTCGATCAGGAAATTGCCGTCGCTAGTCTTCACCGTCGCGGTCAACGTCTCGACGCGGCCATTATCGAGGGCGACCTCGGTCCTGGCCGAGACTTTCAGGTCGGTCTCGATTGGCAGTTTCGACTGGCCCGAGAGAAGCAGCAGGTCGGTCACCGGCAGGTCGTCGAGGGTGATGACGCCGTTGCGCTTCCCGTTGCCGCCCTCGTGCAGGTCGCCGCCGAAGCGCCATTCGCCGTGGGGGCCGTCGATGCGCAGTTCGAAGACGCGCGAATCCCGCACCGGATCGCGGCGGAACAGGCCGTTCACGTGCTCGAACACGCCGCGCTGGCGGGCATCGTCGTCGATCAGGGTCAGGCGGCCATTGGTGATCCGTGCCCGGTCGAGGGCTCCGACCACACCGGCGGGATCGAGCACGATGCCGAAGATCGAGGCGACGGCGGCCGAGATCGGCGACGTGGTTCCCCGGGTGGAATCGACGCTGGGCAGGGTATGCGGCTCCGCGGCGGCGCGGCTCGGATCGGAGCCGGCGAAGGCGATCGACCCGTCGCGGTGGACGAGCGCGGTCATCTGCAGGTCGCGGAATTCGATGGCTCTCGGCTGAACCGAGAGGTGCAGCAGGCCCCAGCTGTCGAGGCTCACCACCGCCATCGGCGCGCGCAGGACGAGGGCGCCCTCCGGGTTGCGGATGTCGAGCCCGGCGACCTGAAGCGCCAGGGAGTTCTCGGCATCGAGCTCGACGGTGCTGTCGCGCAGGTCCACCTTCCAGCCCGGCCCGATGCTTCCGGCGATGGCCAGGGCCACGCGCTCGGACATGCCATCGATGCGCAAGGGACCGTTGGTGAGACGCCAGACCAGGCCGGACATGCCGATCACCAGCCCGGCGATCAGGACGAGCGAAAGCCATAGCAGGGGCCGCCGCCGCCGGGGCGACCCGCCCCGTCGCAAACCTGTGGCCGTGTCCTGATTCATCGATCCTTGAGCCGCTGGATCGGACGGGCCGCGCGCGCTATCGAGCGGATGTCCGTGGATTCGGGGTTGCCTTGACCCGGCAATCTGTCGGTCCTCAGCCGAGGGTTGCCATACACCCCTCGATCAATGCCGCTTGTGGCACACTATCAATCGGCCGAAAGGAAGGCATCATGCCTCTCGACACCGGAGATCAGGCTCCCGCGTTCACATTGCCGGGTGCGGGCGGTGAGGAGATCAGCCTCGACGCGCTCAAGGGTCGCAAGGTCGTCCTCTACTTCTACCCCAAGGACGACACCAGCGGATGCACGCTGGAGGCGCAAGGATTCAACGCGCTGGGCGAGGCCTTCGGGGATGCGGGCGCCGTCGTGGTGGGCGTCTCGCCGGATTCGGTGAAGAGCCACGACAAGTTCCGCTCGAAATACGGCCTGACCTTTCCGCTGGCTTCCGACGAGAGCAAGGCCATGCTCGAAGCCTACGGCGTGTGGGTGGAGAAGAGCATGTACGGCCGGAAATACATGGGGGTGGAGCGCACCACCGTGCTGATCGACGGGCAGGGCCGGATCGCCCGCATCTGGCCGAAGGTGAAGGTGCCGGGCCATGCCGACGAGGTGCTGGCGGCGGCCCGCGCCCTCGCCTGAACATCGTCCCTCATCGGCAGGGCTCATCAAGGCGTATGGTGAGTCCGCGTAGCGTCGACTTTGCGCTTCGTTAACCCTGTTCCCCTCCAATGGTGCGAATTGGATCGGGGTTGTGAATGCGCCTTTCGTTGCCCTTCGCCGGAGGGATGCGCCTGCCGGGTGCCGGACGTCGCATGGTCCCGGCGCTCGCCTGCGGCTTCGCGCTCGCCACGCTCTGGGCCGGCGCGGCCACCTGGTACCTCGTGTTCCACGACGAGGTGCTGGCCCGCTTCGTGTCCCAGCAGAGCGCCCTGCAATACGGCTACGAGGAGCGGATCGGCGCCCTCAGGCTGCAGCTCGACCGGGCCGCGATGGAGCATCTCGCCACGCGCGAGGGCGTGACGGCACGGGTCGCCGACCTCTCCCAGCGGCAGGCGGCGATGGAGAAGCGGCAGGCCCAGCTCTCGCTCCTGGCGACCGAGGCGGGGCGCCCGGTCGCGGCGGCCGGCCCGTTCGAGGGGGATTATCCCGCCGAGACCGGCGCGCTCGGCTATGCGAGCCCGGAAAAGCCGGCCGCCAAGCCCTTCATAAAGCCGATGCCGAAGCCGTTCCCCACGCCCGATGCCCTCGAGCTGCGCTCACGCGACAGCGACGGCATCGCCGATCCCGGCCGCCAGTCCATGCGCGAGGCCGAGCAGGTTCTGGCCGGACTCGAGCGGCGGGTCGATTCTCTGGGCGCCGACCAGATCCGGACCCTCGACGGGTTGGGCGTGCGCGCGATCCGCGGCTCGCAGCGCCTGCGCGACATCGTCATCCGGGTCGGGCTCGATCCGCAGCGTTTCGAGCGCCAGCGCGAGGCGGGAATCGGCGGACCGCTGGTGCCGCTCGCCACCGATCCGTTCGGCATCGCGGTCGGACAGGTCCAGCGGGCGCTGGGCGAGGAAGAGCGCCTTCGCCGGATCGCCTCGGCCCTGCCCGTGCGGCGGCCGCTATCCGGCGATTACACCCTGTCGAGCAGCTTCGGACCCCGCCTCGATCCGCTCACGCGCGGGCTCGCCATGCATACCGGCCTCGACATGAAGGCCGAGTTCGGCGAGGTCGCCCGCGTCACGGCGGCCGGCCGGGTCACGATCGCGGATTACAATGGCGGCTACGGCAACATGGTCGAGGTCGATCACGGCAACGGGCTCGCCACCCGCTACGCCCATCTCTCCTCCGTGTCGGTCGGCACGGGCCAATGGGTCGATGCCGGAGCGCCCATCGGCCGGGTCGGTTCGACCGGCCGTTCGACGGGAACCCACCTGCATTACGAGACCCGGATCGACGGCGAGCCGGTGGACCCGCAGCGCTTCCTGCGCGTGCTCAGCGGAGCCGATGCCCGGCTTCTCGCCGCCCGGTAGGAGGGCGCGCCCCCGCATTGAATCCGGACGGCCTCGATGGCCCGGCGATGCCGTCGCCCCTCGGTGACGCTCAGTCGAGATCCTCGACCTCGCCGGCGCCGCCATAGACGCGCTGGGCCAGGGACGCTTCCATGAACGGGTCGAGCGCCCCGTCCAGCACCTCGTCCGGGTCCGTGGACTGGGTACCGGTGCGCAGGTCCTTCACCAGCTGATACGGCTGCAGCACGTAGGACCGGATCTGGTGGCCCCAACCGATATCGGTCTTGGCCGCGTTCTCGGCATTGGCCTTCTCTTCGCGCTTCTTGAGCTCGGCCTCGTACATCCGGGCGCGCAGCATGTTCCAGGCGGTCGCCCGGTTCTTGTGCTGGGACCGCTCCTGCTGGCACGCCACCACGATCCCGGTGGGGTTGTGGGTGATGCGCACCGCCGAATCCGTAGTGTTCACGTGCTGGCCGCCGGCGCCCGACGAGCGATAGGTGTCGATGCGGCAGTCCGATTCCTTGATCTCGATGACGATGCGGTCATCGATCACCGGATAGACCCTGACGCTGGCGAAGCTGGTGTGCCTGCGCGCGCTGGAATCGTAGGGCGAGATCCGCACGAGGCGGTGGACGCCGGATTCGGTCTTGAGCCAGCCATAGGCGTTGTGGCCCTTGACCATGAGCGTGGCGCCCTTGATCCCGGCCTCGTCGCCATCCGACCATTCGACGATGTCGACCTTGTACTTCCGGCGCTCGGCCCAGCGACCGTACATGCGCTGGAGCATGTTGGCCCAGTCCTGGCTCTCGGTGCCGCCGGCACCGGCATGAACCTCGACATAGGTGTCGAGCCCATCGGCCTCGCCGGAGAGGAGGGTCTCGATCTGGCGGCGCGCGGCCTCCTTCTCGACGGCCCGAACCCCGTTCTCGCCTTCGAGAATGGTGTCCTGGTCGCTCTCCATCTCGCCGAGTTCGATCAGCGTCGCGGCGTCGTCGAGATCCTGAGACAGCTTCCTAATCGCGCCCGCGGCATCTTCCAGGGCGCCGCGCTCGCGCATGACCTTCTGCGCGGCCTCTGCATCGTTCCAGAGGTCGGGGTCCTCGGAAGCCGCATTCAGCTCCGCGAGGCGTTTCTCGACGGTATCCCAGTCAAAGATGCCTCCTCAGCAGTCCGATCGACTGCTTGGCGGCATCCGAGAGTTGTTCGATCTCGGCGCGCATCTGGTGTTTCGGCCCGTGGTGCGAAGGTATGAGGGTACGGTGTGCGAGCGCGGGTGATACCGAGACGCCCGCCCGGTGTAAACGGCGGCTTCCGCCTTCCCGTCCCTTCGCAACCCGAGACGCGCGACCCGCATGGCGCCCGATATCCGATCCGGACCACCCCGCCGCATGCGGGCACGAGCGATCTACCTCGCCGCGAGCCTCGCCGTCATCGGCGCGGGGCTCACCCTCCGCTTCGTTCCCCTCGGGCTGCCGATGGGGATCGTCAAATATGGCGGCTCGGCCCTGTGGGCGGCGATGGTCTACGGGCTGGTGGCGGTCCTTGCGCCGATGGGGCGCTTGCGGGGGACCGTCCTCGTCGCCGGAGCGATCGCCCTGGTGGTGGAGCTGTCCCGCCTCGTGCACACGCCCTGGCTCGACGCCTTCCGATTGACGCTTCCCGGCGCCCTCCTGCTCGGGAGGATCTTCTCGCCGTGGAACCTCGTCGCCTACGCGGCGGGCCTCGCCGCAGCGGCACTCGCCGATCGGTTGGCCAGCCTCAGGGGCGAGCGAGAAACGCAGTCAGCGACCGTAGGCGGGGGGCGCGACACGGGCCGGAGCTAGGACGTACTCGTGCGGGCGGCGACGTCCGTTCAGCGGACCTTCCGACGGTGAGTCCTCGTAATAGCTGTTGCCCGTGAGGCCGAACCCTCCGCCATTCATCACGCTCGGCACCGGGATCGCGCGCACATCGTCGGGGACGGGACGGCCCGTCGCCCTGTCCGTCGGCAGGATGTAGGGGCCGGTCGCCCCCGAATAGGTGGTCTGTGCGACGGCACCGGTGGCGACGGACAGGCCGAGGCCGATCACGCCTGCGGCGAGGACGAATGTCGAAAGCTGCTGCACGGGTCGCTCCGTCGCGGATGAAGGCACGCGGCCGCAGCCGCTCATGCCTCTACCATGCCCGACCATACCTTGCCTGTCCGTGTCCTCGCCGCGCCAAGTCTCAACTTTTTCGGGAGCCGCGCCCTGGGGCGAGACGGGCGACCGGCTTCACGAAATCGGCAACCGGCCCGGATTGTCCGCGTTAATCTCCCAAGCGCACCCAACACGCGCAATCAGCAAGGAGCCTGACGTGACCGCCATCAAGATGTCCGCCGCCGCTGCCGCCGTCGTTCTCGGCCTCTCCGGTGCCGCCTTCGCCCAGGCCGGAATGCCCGAGAGCCACGGCACGAACGCCGCCGGCTCCAAGTCTGGTGTGGTCGGCAAGGGTGACAGCCTGGAGACGGGACCCGCCACGACCGGAACCGCGACCGCACCCGGCGCCCGCATGGCACCCGGCAATGCCGTGCCTGCCAATCCCGGCATGACGACCAATGACCCGAGCGCCGCCCCGCGGCCGGTCACCCCGGCCCCGCGCTAAGTCCACGACTCACCGTTCGACAATAGGAAAAGGCCGGAGAAACTCTCCGGCCTTTTTTCATGGTGTCGATGCCATTCCCGCTAAACCCTGCGAGTGGGCTCAACCCTTGGCGCGGAGGATGGCGCGCGGCTCGCGATGCACCGGCTCGCAGCTGGTGCGGACCGCGTTCAGGACGAGCGGCTGCGAGTCGCAGACATAGCTGAGGCCGGGCTCGGGCGCGGGAACGGGATCGCGCGCGACGATCGGGTTCGGCGCGCAGGCACCGGCCGATCCGGCCAGCAGCAGCGCGACGGTCAGGCTCAATCCGCGCATACGATCCTCGGTGACAGACGACATGTCCGTGACCCTGCTGACCTGCGGGGCGCGTGACAAGTACAACGGATGGACGACGGCCGCTTTGGTGGCGGCTGTCTCCCCACCGCAACATCAGCCCGGTGCCCCGCCTCAGGCCGTCTTCGTCAGCGGCACGACGTTGTGGAGCGTGCGGTCCGAGGTCTCGAAGAAGCGGCGGATGTTGCGCGCGGCCTGGCGGATGCGCTGCTCGTTCTCGACCAGGGCGATGCGGACGTAATTGTCGCCGTGCTCGCCGAAGCCGATGCCCGGCGCCACCGCCACGTCGGACTTTTCGAGGAGGAGCTTGGAGAATTCCAGGCTGCCGAGGCTCTGGTACTTCTCCGGGATCGGAACCCAGGCGAACATCGAGGCCGAGGGGCTCGGGATCTTCCAGCCGGTCTTGTCGAACGATTCGATCAGCGCGTCGCGGCGCTTCTTGTAGATCGAGCGCATCTCGACGATGCAATCCTCCGGCCCGTTGAGGGCGGCGGTGGCCGCGACCTGGATCGGCGTGAAGGCGCCGTAATCGAGGTAGGATTTCACGCGGGTGAGTGCGGCGAGCAGGCGCTCGTTGCCGACCGCGAAGCCCATGCGCCAGCCGGCCATGGAGAAGGTCTTGGAGAGCGAGGTGAACTCCACCGTGCAGTCGATGGCACCCGGCACCTCCAGCACGGAGGGCGGCGGCTCGCCGTCGAAATAGACCTCGGCATAGGCGAGATCCGACAGGATGATGATCTCGTGGCGCTTGGCGAAAGCGACGAGGTCCCGGTAGAAATCGAGGCTCGCCACATAGGCCGTCGGGTTCGAGGGATAGCAGACCACGATCGCTACGGGCTTGGGGATCGAGTGCTGCATCGCCTTCTCCACCGCCGGGAAGAAGGCCGGCGTCGGCTCGGCCGGGACGGAGCGGATGACGCCGCCCGCCATCAGGAAGCCGAAGGCGTGGATCGGGTAGCTCGGGTTCGGCACCAGCACCACGTCGCCCGGCGCGGTGATCGCCTGCGCCATGTTGGCGAAGCCTTCCTTCGAGCCCAGCGTCGCCACGACCTGCGTGTCGGGGTTCAGGCTCACGCCGAAGCGGCGCTTGTAGTAGTTCGCCTGCGCCCGGCGCAGGCCGGCGATGCCCTTCGAGGAGGAGTAACGGTCGGTGCGCGGGCGGCCCGCCGTCTCCACCAGCTTGGCGATCACGTGACGCGGCGCGTCGAGGTCGGGATTGCCCATGCCGAGATCGATGATATCGGCGCCATTGGCCCGTGCCTGGGCCTTGATCCGGTTGACCTGCTCGAACACGTACGGGGGCAGGCGCTTAATGCGGTGAAAATCGGTCATGGGCTTCACGGGGTCCGATGCGCCAATCGCATGATTCGCGCGTTCAAAACTGTCATCACTCTGACGTGGTCGTCCTGTCTACCATCACGATCGCCGAGAACCGACCGTTTTTGTGCGCGTGGCGTCCGGTCGGCTTCATTGTGCCGGCGGGGTCTGGCCGGTGGCGCGCGCGGCGCTCTCGGCGGCCCGGCCCTTCGCCTCGTTCTGCCCGCGTGCGCCCATCAGGTCGTTCTCGAGGGCCTTGGTCCCTTCGGCGGTGCGGGCGCGGATGGATCGGGCGGGCGCCGCGACGCCGACCGGCAGGTAATCCGCATCGGGCTTGCGGGTTTCTGTCACGAAGCCGGGCGCCTTCAGATCCTTCTGCCCTCCCCCGGCCAGCGCATAGGCGTCGCGCATCGGATTGAGGTCGCTCGAGCAGCCGCCCACGGCGCCGAGGCCGACGAGGACGAGGGCCAGACGCGGAACGGAGCCGCGCCATGTTCGATTCTGTGATGAAGGCTCTGACATATTGCCCCGAAACGTAAGCCGCGCCCTGGCGCAAAGTCGAGGCGCCGCGTTAATTTGTCGGGAACGAGGACGGTTCGACCGGATCGTCCCGAGGATTGAGGGGAAACAGACGCGTGACGACCGACAGGACGACGCCGCTTCCCAATATCGACGCTTTATCACGCAACGCGTCGTTGCTGATCGAGGAATTCGGCCGGACCGCCAGTGCCTATATGAAGCCGATCAGCCAAGCCGATCCGCTCGATCCCGAATTGGCCAAGCCCCCGGAAGAGGTCAACGACGTCGTCAAGACCCTCGGCACCGTCGTCGAGCGCTGGATGGTCGACCCGCAGAAGACGCTCGAAGCCCAGAAGAAGCTGAGCGAATCGTTCATCACCCTCTGGGGCTCGACCTGGCATCGTCTCCAGGGCGAGGAAGCCTCTCCCGTGGCGCTGCCCGAGCCGAAGGACAACCGCTTCAAGCACGCGGAATGGTCCACCAACCCGATCTTCGATTTCATCAAGCAGAGCTACCTCATCACCTCGCGCTGGGCGGAGGATCTGGTCGACGAGGCCGAGGGGATCGACGAGCACACCCGCCACAAGGCGCAGTTCTACCTCCGGCAGATCGTCGGCGCGCTCTCGCCCTCCAACTTCGTGATGACCAATCCCGAACTGATCCGGCACACGCTGCAGGAGAACGGCGCCAACCTCGTGCGCGGCATGAAGATGCTGGCCGAGGACATCGAGGCCGGTAAGGGGCAGCTGCGCGTCCGCCAGACCGACCCGTCCGGCTTCGAGGTCGGGGTCAACGTCGCGGTCACCCCCGGCGAGGTGGTGTTCCGCAACGACCTGATGGAGCTCATCCAGTATTCGCCGACCACGGAGACGGTGCTCAAGCGGCCGTTCCTGATCGTGCCGCCCTGGATCAACAAGTTCTACATCCTCGATCTCAACCCGGCCAAAAGCCTGATCGGCTGGATGGTGTCCCAGGGCCTGACGGTGTTCTGCATCTCGTGGGTCAATCCCGACGAGCGCCATGCCGAGAAGGATTTCGAGAGCTACATGCGCGAGGGCATCGAGGAGGCCATCGACGCGATCGCCGCCGCCACCGGGGAGAACGACGTCGCGGCGGCGGGCTATTGCGTCGGCGGTACGCTCCTCGCGGTGACTCTGGCGATGCAGGCGGCCACCGGCAACAAGCGCATCAAGAGCGCCACCTTCCTGACGACGCAGGTGGATTTCACCCATGCCGGCGACCTCAAGGTGTTCGCCGACGAGGAGCAGATCCGCGGAATCGAGGCGCGCATGAAGAAGCGCGGCTACCTCGAAGGCTCCGGCATGGCGACCGCCTTCAACATGCTGCGTCCCAACGACCTGATCTGGTCATACGTAGTCAACAACTACGTGAAGGGGCAGACGCCCTCGGCCTTCGACCTGCTCTACTGGAACGCCGACGCCACGCGCATGCCGGCCGCGAACCATTCCTTCTACCTGCGCAACTGCTACCTCGATAACACCCTCGCGCAGGGTCGGATGATCCTCGGCAACGTCCGCCTGGACCTGAAGAAGGTGAAGGTGCCGATCTTCAACCTCGCCGCCCGCGAGGACCACATCGCCCCGGCCATCTCGGTGTTCGAAGGGTCCTCGAAATTTGGCGGCAAGGTCGATTACGTGCTGGCCGGGTCAGGTCACATCGCCGGCGTGGTCAACCCGCCCGCCAAGCCCAAATACGGGTTCTGGACCGGCGGCCAGGCCAAGGGGCGCCTGGAGGACTGGATCTCGGCGGCGACCGAGCACAAGGGGTCGTGGTGGCCCTACTGGTTCGAATGGCTGGAGCAGCAGGCCCCCGCCCGCGTGCCCGCCCGCATTCCCGGAGAAGGCGGTCTTCCCTCCCTCGGGCCGGCGCCCGGAACCTATGTCCGCATGAAGGCGTGACCGACGCACCAAAGTCCGGTGGCGCCGGATGGAGTCTGCGGATGGAGCCGCAGCCGGATGCCTCCCACCGGGAGGCGATCCTGGCGCCCCTGGTCGCTCATAACGAAGCGGCGGCGGGGCCGGGCGAATGGGGGCTTCTCGCCGTCACCGTCCGTGATGCGCGAGACGAGATCGTCGGCGGCCTGTGGGGACGCACCGGCTACGGTTTCCTGTTCGTGGAACTGCTCGCGCTGGGAGAGGCACGCGGCCACGGCCTGGGGCGCCGCATCATGGCGATGGCCGAGGCGGAAGCCCTCGCCCGCGGCCTGTCCGGCATCTGGCTCGATACCTGGACGTTTCAGGCCCCCGATTTCTATCGAAGGCTCGGTTACGAAGAATGCGGCCGCATCCCGGATTATCCACCGGGACACGACCGCATCTTCTTCATGAAGCGGCTCGCCGCGAAGTCGGACGCGGCACGCTGATCGTTCAGAACTTCCGAACCAGCGGCGCGGGAGCGATCGGCGCCGCCGGGGCGCCGAAGACGTAGCGGAAGCCGACGGAGACGATGTCCGCGCTGCCGCTCGTCTCGGCGGCGAGGGCGATGTTGCCGACATTGTAGTCGCGACCCGGACCGGCGAGGAGCTTCGAATCGCCGACGAGGAACAGGTGGGAATAGGCGATGTTCAGGGTCAGCTTCTCGTTCCAGCGGTAGCTGCCGCCGACCGAGACGTTGAAGCGGTCGCTATCGGGCAGCCGCACCGACCGGTTCGAGAAATCGATCGGCGACTGCTCGTAGGCGACGCCGGCCCGGACGGTCAGGGCGGGCGACCAATCGTATTCGCCGCCGACGGAATAGGTGTAGCCGTCCTTGTAGTTCAGGGGCAGCGTGGTCGCGATGCCGCCGGTGGTGCGGCCGACGACGCCGATGGTTCCGAGCCTCGACCAATTGTCCCACTCGAAACCGAGGCTCATGCGGGCGACCGGGCTGACGGCCTGGGTCAGGCCGACGCTGAGTTTCTCCGGCGTGTTGAGGTTGGCCGTGACCTGCTGACTGAGGAAGGAGACCGGTGCCGGCAGCGCGAAGGCGCCCTCGATGTCGTGATGCACCGAGGAGCGATAACCGACGCCGAGAGCCGTGCCGGCCCAGGGGGTGACGAGCACGCCGGCGGTGAAGCCGACGCCCCAGGATTCGCCCTTCAGCGATGCGTTGGGAAGGGCCAGGAGGTTCGCCGAGATCGGCAGGGCCTGGCGCAGGGTCAGTCGGAAATACTCGATGTTCGGGCCGGCGGCGATCGAGAGCCACTCGTTGACCTTGAAACCGACGGTCGGGTTGATCGAGAGGGAGAAGATGCGGCTCGACCGGCCGTAGACCTCGCCGGCCCAGTTATCGCGCGGCTTCGTCACGAGGCCGAAGGGCGCGCCGGTCTGGATGCCGATCCAGAGCCGGTCGTTGACCTGATAGGAGGTGGCGCCGGACGGAATCACGGCGCCCTGGCCGATCTCGCCGCTGCCGCCGAGACCCGCGAAGGCCGGGTTGGTGCCATCCGTCGGGGTGATCTTCGACGAGAGGTTGATGAAGGTGAGGTTCTGCTCGCTCACCCAGCCCGGATTCATCGTGATCGTGGCCGGGTTCCAGAACATCGACGAGACGCCGCCGGAACCAGAGGCGGCACCGGCGAAGGCTTCACCTTGGGCCAGCGTGCTCTGCTCGCGAATGCCGAACGCGCCGGCAAAGGCTCCACCCGCCGTCAAAGTCAGGACAGCGGCAGAGATACCCGCCAGGGCCGTGCCGCGAATCGTCGTCGTCATGTCCTGCTCCCGACCCTTGCTGTGATGCTCGGTTGTACCGTGGCGTGATCCCCGGCCTGCATCTTGTGCAGAAGAGTGCCGTTCTTGCCCGATCTAGGCAATCCATGCGTAGCGAAGTGTTAAACAATTCGTAAACCACGATATACTTCAGCAGCAGCGAGAAGGATTGTCGTCATCTGTCGCCGAGACGCATCGGAAAGAATGGTTCACATCTAAACTATCTGTTTTGCCTAGTGGCGGACCGGCAGGAAAATGCGTGTTCCGGCGGCTTTGCCCCGGCCTGTCTGAATTATGCAACATGGCCCTGTCTGGCCTCGACACCTTGCCAGGGAGGGTGGAGGGACCGATGTCTCTGCCAACGAACTGATCGAAGCGGAGCGAGAGCCGATGAAACTGGTGCGTCACGGAGATGTGGGCGACGAGAAGCCCGGCTTGATCGACGCGCAGGGCGGATTGCGGGACCTGTCGGGCGTCGTGCGCGATATTTCTGGGGCGACCCTCGCCACGACCTCGCTCGAGCGCCTGCGCGCCATCGATCCCGAGACGTTGCCGCTGCTGAAGCCGGAGACGCGCCTCGGCCCCTGTGTCGGCGGCACGCGCAACTTCATCGCGATCGGGCTGAACTATTCCGACCACGCGGCGGAGATCGGGGCCGACATCCCGGCCGAGCCGATCGTGTTCAACAAGGCGCCGTCCTGCATCTCCGGCCCCAACGACCGGGTGATCCTGCCGAAGGGGTCGGCCAAGACGGATTGGGAGGTGGAACTCGCCATCGTCATCGGCGCGCGCGCATCCTATGTCCACGCCAACGAGGCCCTGTCCTACGTGGCCGGCCTGTGCCTCTGCAACGACGTCTCCGAGCGCGAATACCAGCTCGAGCGCGGCGGCACCTGGACCAAGGGCAAGGGCTGCCCGACCTTCGGTCCGCTCGGCCCCTGGCTGGTGACGCTGGACGAGATCCCCGACCCGGCCGGCCTCGACCTCTGGCTCGACGTGAATGGTGAGCGGATGCAGGCCGGCTCGACCTCGACGATGATCTTCGGCGTCGCCCAGATCGTCGCCTATCTCTCGCATTTCATGATGCTGGAGCCGGGCGACGTGATCACCACCGGCACCCCTCCCGGAGTGGGTATGGCCCGCAAGCCCCCGCGCTTCCTCAAGAGCGGCGACGTGATGACCCTCGGCATCTCCGGCCTCGGCGAGCAGCGCCAGGAGATCGTCGCCTTCGACGACTGGACGGCGAAGGTCGCTGCCGGCGAACCGACTCATTGAGATGAGTCGGGGATCGAAATCCCCGCTCGTTCGTCTCTATCTGCTGTAGCCGGCTTGGCGGACGGGTTGGCAGGTAAACTGCGTCGCGTGGCCGAGCCCAGGCAGTTGGAAGGACCTCCCCTTGAGCATCGGACTGATCGCCCTCCTCGATGACATCGCGGGGCTCGCCAAGGTCGCGGCCGCGTCCCTCGACGACGTCGCCGGGCAAGCCGCCAAGGCCGGCGCGAAGGCGGCGGGCGTCGTCATCGACGATGCCGCCGTAACGCCGCGCTATGTCGTGGGCTTCGCGGCCGAGCGCGAATTGCCGATCGTGGCCAAGATCGCCATCGGTTCGCTGCGCAACAAGATGTTCTTCCTGCTGCCGGCGGCGCTCCTGCTCCAGGCCTTCGCCCCCTGGGCGATCACCCCCCTGCTGATGCTCGGCGGTGCCTATCTCTGCTACGAGGGGACCGAGAAGGTCTACGAGGCGCTGTTCCCGCATCAGGCTCATGCGCACGAGGCCAAGCTCGACGCCGATGCCGGTGACGGGCAGGCGCTGGAGGCGCGCAAGGTCTCCAGCGCGATCAAGACGGATTTCATCCTGTCGGCCGAGATCATGGCGATCTCCCTGGCTTCCCTGCCCGAGGGCAGCATCTGGACGAAGGCCATCGTCCTCGCGGTCGTCGCCATCGGCATCACCGTCTTCGTCTATGGCGGCGTCGCGCTCATCGTGAAGGCGGACGATGCCGGGGTCGCGATGGCGAAGAACGCCTCCGCCTCCGTGTTCGGCAGCGCGATCCGCGGCTTCGGCCGTGCCCTGGTCAAGGGGATGCCGGTCTTCCTGCAGCTTCTCGCCATCGTCGGGACGGCGGCGATGATCTGGGTCGGCGGCGGCATTCTCGTCCATGGACTCGAAGGCTACGGCCTGCCCCAGGTGGCGCACGCGATCCATGAGGCCGCCGCGGCCACCGCGAAGCTCGTCCCGCCGATCGGATCCATCCTCGAATGGGTGGTGACGGCGGCAGGGTCGGGCCTCGTCGGCCTCGTGGTCGGCGCAGCACTCATACCCATCGCCAGCTATCTCATCGCGCCGGTCTGGTCGGGCCTGTCGGGGCTGCGCAGCAAGACGGCGTGAGCCGCCTGAACCCCTCCCCTGAAGCGGAAACCGACCGGGCATGCAGCGGCCCGGCTTGATTTTCCCGGCGAGATTCGCCTCATGGGGGCCATGACCGAGACCGTGGCCGCCCTCGCCCCCTTCCCCGCGACCGAGATCGCTGCGATCCGCCACGATTGGACCGTGGCCGAGATCCAGGCGATCCACGACCTGCCGCTGCTCGACCTCGTGTTCCGGGCGGCGCAGGTCCATCGCGCCCATAACGATCCGGCCGACATCCAGCGCGCCAGCCTCCTGTCGATCAAGACCGGCGCCTGCCCCGAGGATTGCGCCTATTGCCCGCAATCGGCGCATCACAAGGGCACCGACCTGCCGCGCGAGCGCCTGATGCCGGTGGACACGGTGCTGAAGGAAGCCGCTGCCGCGAAGGCCGCCGGCGCTCACCGCTTCTGCATGGGCGCCGCCTGGCGCCAGCCCAAGGACGGACCGGAATTCGATGCCGTCCTGTCGATGGTGCGCGGTGTCCGTGGCCTCGGGATGGAGGCCTGCGTCACGCTCGGCATGCTCACCCCCTCGCAGGCGGGTCGTCTCGCCGAGGCCGGGCTGACCTCCTACAACCACAACCTCGATACCGGCCCCGACTTCTACGGCGACATCATCTCGACGCGGACCTACGAAGACCGCCTGAACACCCTGCAGAACGTGCGCGATGCCGGGATCGGCGTCTGCTGCGGCGGCATCGTCGGCATGGGCGAGGGCGTGAAGGATCGCGCGGCGATGCTCCAGGTGCTCGCCACCCACGCTCCCCATCCCGAGAGCGTTCCGATCAACGCGCTGGTGGCCGTGGAGGGCACGCCCCTCGAAGATCGGCCGCCGGTGGACCCGCTCGATCTCGTGCGCATGTGCGCGACGGCGCGGATCGTGATGCCGAAGGCCCGCGTGCGCCTCAGCGCCGGCCGCAAGGACCTGACTCGCGAAGCGCAGATCCTGTGCTTTATGGCCGGCGCCAACTCGATCTTCTACGGCGAGCGCCTGCTCACCACGGCCAATAACGAGACCGATGCTGACGCCGAACTGCTCCGCGACATCGGCATCACCGTGCCGGGGCTGACCCTCGCCGCCGCGGAATAGACCTCAGAGCGAGGACGGCGCGCGGTCCGGGATCACGATCCGGAAGCGGGCGCCCTCCCCGTCCTCCGTCTGATCGAGGGTGAGGCTGCCGCCCTGGAACTGGATCAGCTCGGCGGCGATCGGCAGCCCGAGTCCGGTTCCGCCCGCCCGCATCGACCCCTCGAAGGGCGAGAACAGGTTCGCCCTCGCCCGTTCGGGAAGTCCCGGTCCGTTATCCGAGATCACGACCGTCACCTGTCCCGCCCCGAACCGGCCCTGACGCGTGGCCCGGATCTCGATGACCGGGTCGGGCGTCCGGGTGCTGTCCGCGCTCAGGGCCTGGACGGCGTTGCGCACGATGTTGGCGAGTGCCCGCGAGAACTGATCGGGATCGACCTCCACCTCGAGATCCCGCCCGCAGACCACGCGAATCGTCACCCGTGACGCATCGTCGAGCCTGGACAGGTCGGATTGCTCGTCGAGCAGCGGCGCGAGCCTCACCTTCCGCCGCTGCGGCACGGCCTCCGTCGCCCTCCCATAGGCCAGCGTCTCCTCGCAGAAGCGGATCGCCCGGCCGAGGGTCGCGAGCAGTCGGGGGGCGATGCGCTGGACCGCCGGGTCGGGCACCGTTTCGAGCCGGTCGCCGAGGAGCTGCGCGGTGGTGAGCAGGTTGCGCAGTTCGTGGTTGATCTTGCTCACCGACAGGCCGAGTTCGGCGAGACGGCGCTTCTGGCGGAGCTCGTTGGCGAGCGCGCTCTCCATGCGGGCAAGGGCCACCTCCGCATGGCCGATCTCGTCGGTTCTGCGCGAGGGCGTGATGATGCGGTCGCTGCCCTGCGGATCGTCCGCGAATTCCGTGATGTTGCGGGCGAGACGCCGGACCGGACGCACGATGATCCGCTGCAGCATCAGGAAGACGAGGCCGGCGACGGCCGCGGCGATCGCCAGCGACGACAGCAGCAGACGGCCGGCGAAGTCGATCAGCGCCTCGCGCAAGGGCGCTTCGTCGATGAGGATCTCGACGAGGTCGAACCCGTCGCGCCCGTGGCCGACCACCCGGATCGGCGCGGTATTTTCGGTGAAGACGGTGTTCCACGCCCCCCCGATGGAGGCGACCCAATCGTGCGAGCGCAGGTCGACGAGGCCCGAGACTTCCGAGGGCATCGCCTCCACCGCGAGGAGACGGCGTGTCCCGTCGCCGCGCACCGCGATGGCCCTGGCGCCGACGCCTTTCAGGAGATGCCGCGCGAGATCCTCCGAGACGCGCTGGTCGGGCGAAGCGTCGAGGACCAGGGCGGCGATCTGGGCGGCGGCGATGCGGTCCGACAGCCATATCCGCCGGTAATTCGCCACGGTCGGCACGTAGATCAGGATTTCGACCAGCGCGACGAAGGCGATGGTGACGAGGAACAGGCGGCCCGACAGGCCGAGATGGCGGACGATTCCCCTCCGCGTCTCCGCCTGGACGGCAATAGGCGCCTCCATGCCGGCGCGCGGCGTCGCGTCCATCACGGGTCCCCGATCATCCATGGTCCCGGGCTTCTTCGCGCGTCCCGGTTTTTCCGGCGCGGCTCCGAGCCCCGACCGTCATTCCGCACTCTCGATGCCCGGCAGGAATACGCGCCGGGACAGTTTTGCAAGGCAGTCTTGCAAAACAGTTCTACAAGACGACCTCGCATGACGGTTACGCTCCGGGCGCGCGCCCGTCGAGTACCCGATTTCAGGGATCATGCCGCACCGGCTCGTCTGCGGGCGAACCGGCGCCTGAGGCCGATCGAGAGAAGGGCGAAGGCGGCGAGGCTGCCGAGGCCGGCGACCGTCTTGACGGTGACGAGCGACCGCAGGGATAGGGCTTCGTCGCAGGCCGTGGCGCCGCTCGCGAGGCAGGCGGCCTTGGCCGCCTCGTTGGCCGCGACGACATCCTCGATCGCCGATCCGGCCGTGGCATAGACGAAGGCGCCGGGCATCAGGCCGAGAAAGGTGGCGGTGACGAAGATCCGCAAGGACACGCCGAACGCCGCCGGGGCGAGGTTCGTCATCCAGAAGGGGAAGATCGGCAGCAGCCTCAGGACGAGGATGTAGCCGAAGGCGTCGTCGCGAAATCCCGCGGCGAGGCGGGCGAGACGCGGCCCGGCGCGGGCCAGGAGGAGGTCCGAGACCGGCCCCCGGCCGATGACGAAGACGATGGCCGCCCCCGTCGTCGCCGAGACGAGGGCGATGCCCGCGCCGGTGGTCACGCCGAACAGGAAACCGCACAGGATCGTCAGCACCAGCGAGGCCGGCACCGACACGATCACGCAGCCGACATAGATCAGTCCCGCGATCGCGATGGCGCGGTGCCGGTCCTGGGCCACCGCCTCGACCAGCCAGGCGCGATAGGACAGCAGGCGGTCGAGGCTGAGGAGATGCGAGGCGCCCGAGACGAGGACGCCCAGCGAGATCGCGATCAGCGCGAGAACGGGCAGCCACCGCAGGACGCGGCGGACGGAACCGCGCGATGGGCGCGTCATGGCCCGTTTTCGCCGCGCCGGATTAGCCGGCCTTCCGCATCCGGAGGATCTTGAAGAAGCCGCCCGGGAAGGTCGGCGAGACGCCGATGAACTCGACGCCGTTGCGCTGTGCCCAGGCCTCGATCCGCGTCGACTTGAAGGCCGAGGACCAGCCGATCTTGGTGCAGAGCGGCGCCACGATCTCCTCGACCTTGGCGACGGCGCCCTTGGTCTGGCCGAAATGGTTGGCGAGCACGATCTCGCCGCCCGGACGCACCACACGGAGGAATTCCGACAGCGCGGCCTCGGGGTCCGGGACCAGGGTGATGAGGAACTGGGCGACCACCGCGTCGAAGCTGGCATCGGCATAGCCGAGGCGACATACATCCATCACCTGAAGGCCGCGGACATGGCTGAGCCGGCGGCGCAGCACCTTGGTGCGGGCGCGTTTCAGCATGTCCTCGGAGAGATCGACGCCGCAGACGAAGCTGCCGGCTGGATAATAGCCGAGGGACAGGCCGGTGCCGACGCCCGCCTCGAGGATGCGCGGCCCGCAGGCGGTCGCGGCCATCACCGCGTCGCGGGCGGCGGGCTCGGTGAGCTTGTCGTAGACGACGTCATAGACCGGTGCCCAGCGGGCATAGGCCTTGCGCATCAGGGCCGTGCTCGGACCGGCCTGCGGCTCGCTCAGCATATCGTCTCTGGATCCTGCGGATGGGAAGGGTGGTGTCTCGGGCGGCGGTTTCAGGCCGCTCGGATCGATGCGTCTTGCGCCGCTCCGGCTGCCAACGCGTCGATGCGCCGGATGGTGCCGCCGCCGAGCACGCGCGAGCGCGGGTTCTCATCGACGTAGATGACGCAGGCCTGGCCCGGCGAGACGCCGTCCTCCGGCGTGGCGAGAACGATCTCGGCGCTCGCTCCGCCCGGGGCGAAGGTCAGGAAGGCCGGACGCGGCTCGCGGGTCGAGCGGACGCGGACGGCCACCGGCATGTCCTCGACCTCGCCGAACGGCGCTTCACCGAGCCAGTTCAGGTCGTCGAGGCGGATGCGGCTGGTGGCGAGGGCCGAGCGCGGGCCGACCACCACGCGGGCCGATGACGGTTCCAGCCGGATCACGTAGAGTGGTTCGCCGACGGCGAGGCGAAGGCCCTTCCGCTGGCCGACCGTGTAATGGATGATGCCCTCGTGCTGGCCGAGCACGCGGCCGTCGAGATCGACGATGTCGCCCGCGCGCGCCGCATCCGGCCGCAGCTTGGCGATCACGTCGGCGTAGCGCCCCTGCGGCACGAAGCAGATGTCCTGGCTGTCGGCCTTCTCGGCGATGGCGAGGCCGAGTTCGCGGGCGAGGCGCCGCGTCTCGTCCTTGGGCAGTTCGCCGAGGGGAAAGCGCAGGAAATCGAGCTGCTCGCGCGTCGTCGCGTAGAGGAAGTAGCTCTGGTCGCGGGCCGGATCGAGGGCGCGGTAGAGGCCGCGACCGCCCGATTCCAGGGGCCGGCTCGCCACGTAATGGCCGGTGGCCAGCACGTCGGCATCGAGGTCGCGTGCCGTAGCGAGAAGATCGCGAAACTTGATCGAGCGGTTGCACTCGACGCACGGGATCGGCGTCTCGCCGGCGAGATAGCTCTCCGCGAAACGGTCGATCACCGATTCCCGGAACCGGTCCTCGTAATCGAGCACGTAGTGCGGGATGCCCAGGGTCTCGGCCACGCGGCGCGCGTCGTGGATGTCCTGCCCGGCGCAGCATGCGCCCTTGCGATGGACCGCAGCGCCGTGATCGTAGAGCTGGAGCGTGATCCCGACGACATCGTAGCCCTGCTGCTTCAGCAGGCCGGCCACGACGGACGAATCCACGCCGCCGGACATGGCGACGACGACACGCGTCTCGTGCGGGGCCTTGGGTAGGTCGAGGGAGTTCATCACGTCACGGGTTCGCCGGCAGGCCGCAATGCCCGCTCACGCCGAGTCTATAGCGATCCTGACGCCGAACTTCCAGGCGCGCCGGGGTCGCCCGTTCCCGCACCTCGGAGCGTCGTGCCCGGCAGATCTTGCCGGGTCACGGCCGTTTCCGCCGAGCCGCGCCGTGACGATCCCTCTGTCCATAAAAATTATCGTTCTCCGTCAAGGCTTTGCGCAAAGCGGCATCTGGCTCGGACCTTGCGCGGAGAGGGTCAGAGGAGAGTGTGCCTGATGGCCCTGACGTCGACCAAGATGGAGTATCCGGTGCGCTCCGCGACCATGACGGCCGCGCGTCCCGCCACGACCTCCCGACTCGACGCGACGAGCCGCGAAGCCTTCGCCGTTCTGGAGCGCGACCCGGCCCCGGCAGCGCGCCGACCACTGGATGTGCCGCGCGAGCAGGCTCAAAGGGCCATGCCGCGTCGGGAGGCGGAACCGAAACCGGCCGAGCGGGAGGCTCGTCCCGAGCGCGAGGCTGCTGCGCCCAGGCCGGCCGATTCCGCGTCGAAGGCCAAGCGGGCCACCGAATCGAACGCCCCATCATCGGGAGAGGCGACACGGCCTGCTCCCGCCCCGGCGAAGGCTGACGCAGGGCCCTCCCCCGCTGTCCCTCAGGCGGTAAAGGTCCAGGCGCCCGCCCCGAATGCCGCGATGGGAGCGCCCGTCACGGTCCAGGCGCAGGCTGCTCAGGAAGCCGGTGCGGTCGTGGGAACACCGGGCGAGACCGAGGACACGGAGGTTTCCGCGGACGAGACCGACGGCGAGACCTCGGACAAGTCGGCCCTGGCGGAGGCGCCTGCGGTGCTGCCGGGTCTACTCATCGCGCCGCCTCCGGCGAATGCAGCCACGATCCAGGCCCGGACCGGCACATTCTCGCCGGGTGCGGGCGAAGCCGCCCCGGCCCACGTCTTCGGGCCGTCGGGTAGCGCCGCCCAGCAGGCCGCCCAGCAGAATGTGGTGCCCGTCGTCGAAACCGATGCGAAGGTGGCATCCGATGGCGATGCGTCGGTCGGCAAGGCCTTCGAGGCGCTCGCGCCGGTCGCGACCGCCTCCTTCGGTGATTTCGTCGCCGCTGCGCCGACCGCTTCCGCATCCGCGCCGGCCGCGAACGCCGTCGCACCGACCCCCGATTCCGGCGCCGCACCGACTCAGGCTCAATCCGCGCCGGTGCCGCTCGGCGCGGTGCCGATGACGATCGGGTTGCGGTCGCTCGCCGGGTCGAACCGGTTCGAGATCCGCCTCGATCCCAAGGATCTCGGGCGGATCGACGTCAATCTCGATATCGACAAGGACAACGGCACCGTCACCGCCCATCTGGTGGTCGACCGGCCCGAGACCCTGGCGCTTCTCCAGCGCGATGCCGGCAATCTCCAGCAGGCCCTGTCGCAGGCCGGCTTCGATACCGGCGACACCAGCATCAACCTGTCCCTGCGCAGCGATACCGGCTCCGACGGACGCCGCGGCACCGAGCAGGAGGGCGGAAGCGGCCGCGGAGGCCCCTCCGGCGGACCCGGTTCCGACCTGAAAGACCCACGCCCGTCCATCGATGCCATGCCGCTGCGAATGCTGCGCGGCCTCGCCTGCATCGACATCCGTATCTGAGGAGAGCGCCATGACATCCGGCATCACGGGAACCACGAGCACGTCCTCGACGTCCAGCACGAAGACGGCCACCGGCACCTCGCAGGAGATCGCCGGCAATTTCCAGCAGTTCCTCACCCTGCTGACGACGCAGCTGAAGAACCAGAACCCGCTCGATCCGCTGGACACCAACCAGTTCACGCAGCAGCTCGTGCAATATGCCGGCGTCGAACAGCAGCTGAAATCGAACGACCGGCTGGACTCGATCCTCAGCAATTCGAAAGCGGCAAGTGCGGCCTCCGCCACGAGCTTCGTCGGTCAGACGGTTACGGCGGATGGGCAGGTCGCCGACCTCAAGGACGGTTCCGCAACCTGGACGCTGACACCGTCGCGGGCCGCCAAGCAGGCGGCGATCACGATCACCGATGCCAAGGGCAACGTGGTCGCGACGCAGACCAAGACCCTCAGCGAAGGTGCACAGAGCTTCACCTGGGATGGGCGGTCCACCTCCGGCTTTACCTCCGCCAATGGCAGCTACTCGATCAAGGTCGATGCCATCGACGCCACCGGGGCCAAGGTCAACGTCGACACCAAAGTCGCCGGAAAGGTCGACGGCGTCGACCTCAGCGGCACGTCGCCGGTCCTGCTGATCGGCAAATTACGGGTGCCGATCTCGAGCGTGCAGAACATCGGAACGGGGTTGTCCACATGATCCTGGAAAAAACGAATCAGATGCAATCGATCCGCTTCAACATATCTTAAGCGGGCGCAAGTAGCTTCCAAGCTCGACAGGTCAGTCGAGTTGTAGAGCGTATCATGACCGAACCAAGCCGCCCGAGAGTCAAGTACGTCATCGGGCCAGATGGCAGTCCGTTGACGATCGCCGATCTTCCGCCGACCACGACCAGAAGATGGGTCATCCGCCGAAAGGCGGAGGTCGTCGCAGCCGTCCGCGGCGGTCTTCTCAGTCTCGAGGAGGCCTGCCAGCGTTATACCCTCACCACTGAGGAATTCCTGAGCTGGCAGTTCTCCATCGACCAGCACGGCCTTGCCGGATTACGTACCACCCGCATCCAGCATTACCGCCACTGACGTCGAAACGGGTCGGCATCCGCGTCGGATGCCGATGGTACCCTTCGACGAATGGTCGTTCCGAACAAAGAACCGCGCCCCTTCCCAGGGCGCGGTTCTTTCGTTTTCGGGGTCCGGCGCGAGAGAGGCGACGTCTGATCAAGTATGTCCGCTCCTGTCGCAGGCCATCGAAAAGGTCGCCCGGCGTCGGCCTTTTTGATCCGCGACACCATTCGTTAACCGGACGCTAACCACGGCCTGGGCAAATTTTGCCGAGCGAGCGCGGCCCATCCGTCGCTCCGGTTCGGGTGGATACGTCGCGTCGTGAAGTCGGTTCTCGAACTGGTGACGAAGTTGGGACCGGCGCGGCTCGCGGCCATGGTGGCCGTGACGCTGACCCTGGTCGGTTTCTTCGCCTTCGTGATCCTGCGGGTGTCGAAGCCCGATATGGGCGTCCTGTTCGCCGACCTGTCGATGCAGGATTCCGGCGCCGTCATCCGCGACCTCGATGCGCGCGGGATCAAATACGAGACGCGCGGCGATGCCGGACAGACCATCCTGGCACCGCGCGCCGACCTGCCGCGCCTGCGCATGGATCTCGCCGGCAAGGGCCTGCCCAGCGCCACAGGCGTCGGCTACGAGATCTTCGACAAGGGCGACGCGTTCTCGTCCACCAACTTCGTCCAGAACGTCAATCACCTGCGCGCCCTGGAGGGTGAACTCGCCCGTTCGATCCGCGCCATCGGCCGGGTCCAGGCGGCGCGCGTCCATCTCGTGATGCCCGAGCGCCGCCTGTTCGAGCGCGACCGCGAAATGCCGAGCGCCGCCATCGTCCTCAAGCTCGTGGGCGACATCGATCCGTCCCAGGTCCGGGCGATCCGCCATCTCGCCGCCTCCGCGGTGGAGGGCCTGAAGCCGGAGCGGATCTCCATCGTCGACGAGCGTGGCCGCCTGCTGGCCGACGGGGCCCGTGGCGCCGAGGCCGAGACCGGCTCCGGCCTGGAGGAGAAGCAGGTCGGGCTCGAGCGCCGCCTGCGGTCGCAGATCGAGGAGATCGTGGCCGGCATCGTCGGCGCCGGCCGCTCGCGGGTTCAGGTCACGGCGGAACTCGACCGGAACCGCATCGAGAGCCGTTCGGAAACCTTCGACCCAGAGAGCAAGGTCGTCCGCTCGACCCAGACCCGCAGCGAAAGCGCGCTCACCGGAGGCGCCGAGGGCGCCGTGACGGTCGGCAACGAACTGCCGGGCGCGACCCAGCAGAGCCAGAATGCCGGACCGAAGGACACGTCCAAGAAGGACGAGGAAACCACGAATTACGAGATTTCCCGCGTCACCAAGACGGTGGTGGAGGAAGGCGGGCGCCTGAAGCGGCTCTCGGTGGCGGTTCTGGTGGACGGCGCCTACGCGCCCGGAGCCGACGGCAAGCCGGTCTACCAGCCGCGCCCGGCCGGCGAGATCGAGCGGATCGCCACCCTGGTCCGCACCGCCATCGGCTTCGACAAGAGCCGCGGCGACCAGGTCGAGGTCGTCAACCTGCGCTTTGCCGAGACACCGGCACCGGCCGAGTTCACCGAGCCTTCCCTCGTCCAGTCGCTGCTGGCCCCGACGAAGGAGGACATCATGCGGGTGGTCGAACTGACCGTCCTGTTCCTTCTGACGGTGATCGTCCTTCTCGCCGTCGTGCGTCCCCTGGTGCGCCGCGTCCTCACCGCCGAACCCGTCCCCGCCATCATGGTCGCGGGGCCGTCGATCTCCACGGGCGATCCGGTCCTCGATCAGATGCTGGCTCCGCGCGACAACCCCACCGCCCGCCTCGTCGACTTCGCGCAGCTCAACGGAAAGGTGCAGGCGGAGACGGTCCAGAGGGTCGTCGACATGGTCCGCAGCAGCCCGAGCGAGACCGTCGAGGTCCTGCGCAACTGGATCCACGACAGTTGAGGGCAAGGGAGACGGAAGCCGCATCCGGCACGGGAGCGGCGGCGACGGGACCAGGACCGGTAACAGCGGAAAGGGATTGAGGGCATGGCCTCGGGGTTGACCATCGGAGCGGATCAGGAGAGCGGCAAGGTCGGCCTGAGCGCCATGACCGGCGCGCAGCGTGCGGCGGCCCTCCTCCTCCTCCTCGGCGAGACCGAAGGGGCGCCGATCTGGCAGATGCTCGACGAGGAAGAGGTGAAGATGGTCTCGCACGCCATGGTCCAGCTCGGCTCGCTGGAAGCCGAGACCGTCGAGCGGCTCATCGTGGATTTCGTCTCGCGGCTCTCGTCCGGCGGCGGCATCACCTCGAATTTCGAGCGGACGGAATCGCTCCTGCTCAAGATCTTTCCGACCGAGCAGGTCTCCTCGATCATGGCGGAGATCAAGGGCGCCTCGGGCAAGCGCGTCTGGGCGAGCCTGACGCAGATCGACCCCGAGATCCTGGCCTCGTTCCTGCGCAACGAATATCCGCAGACCGTCTCCGTGGTGCTGTCGAAGGTGCGACCCGACTACGCCGCCAAGGTTCTGACGATCCTGCCCGAGGATTTCGCCATCGACGTCCTCAACCGGATGCTGCGGATGGAGACGGTGCAGAAGGAGGCCCTGCGCCATATCGAGGAGACCCTCCGCGTCGAGTTCGTCTCCACCATCGCGCAGACGACGCGACGCGATGCGCACGAACTGATGGCGGACGTGTTCAACGCCTTCGACCGCCAGACCGAAGGCCGCTTCCTCGCGGCCCTGGACCAGGCCAATCGCGGCTCGGCCAAGAAGATCCGCCAGCTCATGTTCACCTTCGAGGATCTGCTCAAGCTCGATGCGGGCAGCGTGCAGACGCTGCTGCGCAAGGTCGACAACGACACCCTGTGCCGCGCTCTCAAGGGCGCCGACGAGCGCGTCCGCAACTTCTTCCTGAAGAACATGTCCACCCGCGCGGCCAAGAACATCACCGACGAGATGGGCTCTCTCGGGCCGATCCGCCTCAAGGATGTCGACGAGGCGCAGGCCAAGATGACCGAGCTCGCCAAGGAACTGGCCGAGAAGGGCGAGATCATGATCGCCAAGTCCAGCGGCGAAGAGGAGCTCGTCTATTGAACGCCCGCCGCTTCCTCTTCGACACCGATTTCCGCCCTCGCGACGGCGCGACCGCCTCGCCGAAGGAGGCGGCCGCCCTGGCCGAGGCCGTGGCCCAGGCCCATGCCCGCGGCGTCCAGGAGGGACGCGCCCAGGCGGAAGCCCAGGCCCAGGCCCGCATGGCCGATGCCCTCACCCGCGTCGGTCTCGCCGCGGCCGGCCTCATCGGTCAGGCCGATGCCCGCGATACGGCCCGCGAGGAGGAGGCCCTGGCCTTCGCCGTGTCCCTGGCGCGCCGCATCGCCGGCGATGCCCTCGACACCCAGCCGCTGGCGGCCATCGGCGACGCGGCGCGCGCCGCCCTGCAGCATCTGCGCGGCGTGCCGCATCTCGTGGTCCGCGTGAATGACGGGCTGGTGGACGATGCCGAGGCCCTGGTGAAGGGGCTCGCCCGCGAGCGCGGTTTCGAGGGACGCCTCATCGTCCTCGGCGAGCCCGATCTCGCCCCCGGCGATGCCCGCATGGAATGGGCGGATGGCGGCGTCGTGCGCGACCGCGCCCGCATCGAGGCCGCCGTTCTCGAAGCCATCGGCCACCCTCTCTAATCCTGATCCGTCGACGATCGCCTTCGCCGCGTCCCGAACCTGAAAGCCCACGATGTCCGACGATTTCAGCCTGCCGCAGCTCAATGGTATCGAAGCGTCCTTCGACGGCCTCGGCTCCGAATCGATCCGTGAAGCGCCCACCACCCCGAAGAGCGCCGCCGACCTCGAACAGGTCTTCGACGTGCCCGTGGTGGTCTCGGCCGTGCTCGGCTCGTCGCGCATGCCGATCGGCGATCTGCTGCGGCTACAGCCGGGGGCCGTGCTGGAGCTCGACCGCAAAGTCGGCGAGGCCATCGACATCTTCGTCAACAACCGGCTCGTCGCCCGCGGCGAGGTCGTCCTCGTCGAGGATCGCCTCGGCGTGACGATGACCGAGATCATCAAGAGCGACCACTGATCCCGCCCGCCGCGCTTCGGCGCGAGGCCCCCACCGACACAGGATCCTAGACCATGCGGCTACTCATCATCGGACGCTTGAGCGGCGAACTCGTCACCGCCTCCAAGATCGCCATGAATCGCGGGGCCGCCGTGACCCATGCGGACGGGGTGGCGCAGGGCCTCGCCGTACTGCGCGCCAAGGGCGCCGACCTCGTCATGATCGACGTGGGGCAGCCGATCCGCGAACTCGTCACGGCGCTCGCCGACGAGCGGATCCGTACGCCCGTGGTCGCCTGCGGCGTCGCCACCGATGCCAAGGCGGCGGTCGCCGCGATCCAGGCCGGCGCCCGCGAATACATCCCCCTGCCGCCCGATCCGGAATTGATCGCCGCCGTGCTCCAGGCCGTCTCCGAGGACGGGCGCGCCTTCGTCTGGCGCGACGCTTCCATGGAGAAGGTGGTGAAGCTCGCCGAGCAGGTCGCGCGTTCGGAGGCCTCGGTGCTGATCACCGGCGAGAGCGGCACCGGCAAGGAGGTGCTCGCCCGCCACGTCCATATGAAGTCGACCCGCGCGAGCCGGCCGTTCGTGTCGGTCAATTGCGCCGCGATCCCCGAGGCTCTGCTGGAATCGGAATTGTTCGGCCACGAGAAGGGCGCCTTCACTGGCGCCGTCGCCCGCCGGATCGGCCGGTTCGAGGAGGCCAATGGCGGCACGCTGCTCCTCGACGAGATCTCGGAGATGGATGTCCGACTGCAGTCGAAGCTGCTGCGCGCCCTGCAGGAGCGGGTGATCGACCGGGTCGGCGGCACCGGCTCGGTCAAGGTGGATATCCGGGTGCTCGCCACCTCCAACCGCAACCTCCTCGACGAGGTCCGCAAGGGCACCTTCCGCGAGGATCTGTTCTACCGCCTCAACGTGGTGCACCTGCGCCTGCCGCCGCTGCGCGAGCGCCCGGCCGACATCCTCGAACTGGCCACGCATTTCGCCAAGAAATACGCCGAGGTGAACGGCATGCCAGTCCGTGCCTTGAGCCGTGAGGCGCAAGGCATCATTCGGGAGAACCCCTGGCGCGGCAACGTGCGCGAACTCGAGAACACCCTCCACCGGGCCGTTCTGCTGGCGAGCGGGTCGGAGATCGACGCCGACGCGATCTCGACGCCGGAAGGCGAGTCCTTCGCCCGTTCCGCCGGGCCGGTGGAGCGCGCCGCGCAGGTCGCCGAAGCCGCGACCCGCGGCCTCGTCGGGCGCACGGTGGCGCAGGTGGAATGCGAGCTCATCCTCGACACCCTCGACCATTGCCTCGGCAACCGCACCCATGCCGCCAAGATCCTCGGCATCTCGATCCGCACCCTACGCAACAAGCTCAACGAGTATGTCGATGCCGGCATCAGCGTTGCCGAGCCCGGCGCCGTCCGTGCCGTGGCGGCCTATGGCTAAAGCACCGGGGCCGGGCCAACCGTCGCGCGCCGTTGCCGCTCCCCGCTCCTTTGACTAGGTGAGGGTGTGACGGCGGCCCGTTCCTCGGTTCGCCCGAAACGGGGCGGGCATTCGGATTTGGCAAAGCAGGAGACGAACACCACCGTGCGGACGGCGAAGTCGGGCTATTCCGACATCGTCCTGGTCTGCGCGAAATGCACCAAGCGCGTCGGCCTGAAGAAGGACGAGATCCGGGGCCGTTTGAAGCGCGAGGTCAAGCGGCGCGGCCTCGGCCGGGTGACCCGCGTGGTCTCGACGGGCTGCCTCGGCCCCTGCCCGAAGAAGTTCGTGGCGGTCGCGACCTCGTTCAGCCTGTCGCGCAACCGTATCGTCCTCATCGATCCCGACGGCGACGCCGCGCAGACCCTCGATACGGTCTATCCGGCCGCCCGCAGGTTCGAGTGAAGCGACCTCCGATTTCAGCCCCAATGCCGCGATAGGCCCGGTCCGAGACCGATTTTTCGTGGCGGGCACCATGCCGGATGCGGTAACCGCCGAGCAGACAGGATCGTCGCCCTTGGCGCTCGTCTTTTCCGGAGGCTCAGGCATTTGACCCCCCGCGTCGTGGCACCTCCCCCCGCCCGTATGGGAATCGGACGATCGATCCTGCGCTACCTGCCCGTCCTGGGCACGGTGCTCGGCCTCGTCCTGGCGATCTGGCTGGTGGCGACCCATGATCTCGCCTCGGTGGCCGATGCCTTCGGGCGGATCGGTATCCTCGGTCTCGGCGGCATCGTGCTGATGCGCATCGTCGTCCTGACCCTCTGCGGCGTCGCCTGGGAACGGGTGCTGCACCGCCTCTCGTCCACCGCCGAGGCGGGCGCCTTCCTCATCCTCCGTTTCGTGCGCGACGGGATCAACGTGCTGCTCCCGGTCGCTTCCGTCGGCGGTGACGTGGTCGGCGGGCGTCTCCTCACCTTCTGGGGCGTGCCGGGGAAACTCGCGGCGGCATCGATCCTGGTGGACATGCTGATCCAGGTCAGTACGCAGGCCGTGTTCGTCCTCATCGGCGTCGCACTGCTGATGCAGATGGAGGGCGAGTCTGCCGCCTCCCTCGCGGCCTGGGCGTTGCGGGCGCTGGGCGTCACCGCCGCTCTCCTCGCCGCCTTCTTCGTCTTCCAGCGCAGCCCGTTGATCCTCGGCGTCGAGCGCCGCATCGCCGAACTCGGACGACGCTTCCTGCGCGACGAGGAGGACGCAGCTCCCGACCCTGCGCAGGCTACTTCCGGCTCAGCGCAGGCGGCTTTTGGCTCAGCGCAGGCGACTTGCGCCTCGACCACCGTTTCCGGCGCTGCCGATGCCGGTGTGCACGGCGCACTCGATACGGTCTGGGCACCGAGACGCTGGCCCCTGCTCTTCCAGGGCTTCGTCCTGCACCTGCTCGCCTGGATGCTCGGTGCGGTGGAGATCTGGATCGCGCTGACCTGCATGGGCGTCGAGGGGCTCGGCCCGACCGAGGTGATCGTCATCGAGGCCCTGAGCCAGGCCATCAAATCGGCGGCCTTCCCGGTGCCGAGCGGGCTCGGGGTTCAGGAAGGCGGGTTCGTCCTGGTCGGCGGGCTGTTCGGCATCGATCCCGGCACCGCCATCGCCCTGTCCCTCGCCAAGCGCGTGCCCGACGTGGTGCTCGGATTGCCGTCCCTGATGCTGTGGCAGACCCTGGAAGCCCGGCGCGCCACGGTAATAGCGCCGCGCGTCTGACGACGCCCGCGGGTCTTGCGCGGGGTCGCGGACGAAGGCTGTCGAACGCCTACGGAGACGCCGGAGCCTCGCAGAAGCGGAGGCTGTTGCCGAACGGGTCGGTCACCGTCATCACCAGACCCCAGGGCAGGCTCTCCACCCCCGGCTTGGTGTGCTTGTCGTTCCTGGCGCTCAGTTCCCGCTGGAAGGCATGGATGCCCGCCATCCGGACGAAGGTCGTCGAGCCGGGCGTGGCGTCGCCGTGATGGCCGCTCAGATGCAGGACCAGGCCCGCGCGCGAGACCTGGGCGTAGAGCGGGAAGTTCTCGCGGAAGCGATGCTCCCAATCGAGGGTGAAGCCGAGGAAGCCGAGGTAGAATTCGCGCGCCTTGTCTTCGTCGAAGATACGCAGGATCGGGCAGGTCTGAGCGAAGCGGATGTCGTGGGCGGGGGCGTCCGTCGGCATCATCGCGCTGCGCTCGTCAGGCGATCGTGTCGGGTTCGGCCAGAAGCCCGTCGACGAAGTCGGAGAGCCCCGTGTTCCGGGCGCGCTTCAGGCGTTCGGCCGTGAGGATGCCCTTCAATGCGTGGAATGCGTCGTCGAGATCGTCGTTGACGAGGACGTAATCGTACTCGTTCCAGCGCTGGATCTCGACCCGGGAATTGGCGAGGCGCTTCTCGATGGTCTCCGGCGAATCCTCGGCGCGCCGCTCCAGCCGGTGGCGCAGCTCGGCGAGGCTCGGCGGCAGGATGAACACCGTCACCACGTCCTCGGCGAGCTTCGCCCGCACCTGCCGCGTGCCCTGGTAGTCGATGTCGAAGATCATGTCCCGGCCGGCGCCCAGCACCTTCTCCACCGGACGGCGCGGGGTGCCGTAGAAATTGCCGTGGACCTCGGCCCATTCGAGCAGGTTGTCGGCCCCGCGCAGGGCGTCGAAGGCCTCGCGGTCGATGAAATTGTAGTGCTTGCCGTCGATCTCGGAGGGGCGGCGCTGGCGCGTCGTCACCGAGATCGAGAGGTCGAGCCCCCATTTCGGGTCGCTGGCCACCGCGCGCGTCAACGTGGTCTTTCCCGCCCCCGAGGGCGAGGACAGGATGAGGATGAACCCGCGCCGTCCGATCGTCGTGCCCTGCATGGTGGAAATAACCTACTCGACGTTCTGAACCTGCTCGCGGAATTGCTCCACCACGGCCTTCAAGTCGAGTCCGATCCGTGAAAGTGCGATGTCTCCGGCCTTCGCGCAGAGGGTATTCGCCTCGCGGCCGAGTTCCTGGGCAAGGAAATCGAGCTTGCGGCCGATGGCGCCGCCGGTGCCCAGCAACTCGCCGACGCTGTCGAGATGGGCGCGCAGGCGGTCGAGTTCCTCGCGCACATCGGCCTTGGCGGCGATGAGGACGGCCTCCTGGTGCAGGCGGTCGGGGTCGAGCCCGCCAGCTTCCATCAGCGCGGCGATGCTGGCGGAGAGCCGGGCCTTCACCGCCTCAGGCTGGCGGCCGGGGCAGGTCTCGGCGGCCTCGGTGAGGCGGGACATGGCGACGAGCTGGCCCTCAATGATGGCGCGCAGCTGGCGCCCCTCGGCGCGGCGCGCCTCCACGAGGTCGGCCACGAGCCGGACCACGCCCTCGGCGAGGTCGTGGGCGAGGCTGTCGGATTCCGCCGCCGGCTCCTCCTCGGATTCGATGACGCCGCGGATGCCGAGCAACCCGTCGAGGGAGGCCGGGGCGAGGCCCTCCGGGCGCGGCACGCGGGCGGTGGCGGCGGCGAGTTCGGCCAGCAGCGCCTCGTTGATGCGCACCCGCGCCCTGGCCTCGGGCCGGGTGAGGTTGAGCGAGAGCTGGCACTGGCCTCGGGCGAGGGTCTTCTGCAGGGCGGTGCGGGCCACCTCCCCCAGGGCTTCGAGGCCGTTCGGCACGCGCAGGCGCACGTCGAGCCCTCGGCCGTTCACGCTGCGGACCTCCCAGGCCCATTGCACCGGGCCAGTTGTGCCGTTGGCGCGGGCAAAACCCGTCATGCTGGAGAGGATCATGGCGTCATACCGTGGTCGAGCGCGCGCGGTCTTTTCCCCTTGCGGGGATGGACCGGGATAGGAAAGGTCGAGCCGGCCCGGTGAAGGGTCACCCGACACCCCACCTGCAAGCTCCTCCCCGCGAGTGAGAGGAGAGAGGCCGTCCCGGTCTATTGCGGCTTCAGCGCCGGGACGCTCTTGGCCGAGTTCAGGTCGAAGGTCTTGTTGCGCAGCGGGTCGAGCCGCGTGCCCTCCGAGGCGTCGAAGGCCTTCGGGCGCGGGGCCGAGGGGTCGGGGGCGCTGCCGGCGAAGTTGGTGCCGTCCGGCGCGTAGGCCGAGGCCCGGCCCGGCACGCCCGACGGATCGGCCGGCGGGTCCGCCTTGTCCACGGGGGCCGCGGCGTCGGTCGGCGTCTCCTTGCGGGCGCGCTCGACCTGACGCCAGCGGGCGACGTTGCGGGAATGGCCTTCCAGGCTGTCGGCGAAGGCATGGCCGCCGGTGCCGTCGGCGACGAAGTAGAGATCCTTGGTGCGCGAGGGGTTGGCGACGGCCTCGAGCGCGGCGCGGCCGGGATTGGCGATCGGGCCCGGCGGCAGGCCTTCGATGACGTAGGTGTTGTAGGGCGTCGCCCGGTCGATCTCGGAGCGCTGGATGCCGCGCCCCAGCGTGCCGCGCCCGCCCACCAGGCCGTAGACGATGGTGGGGTCCGATTGCAGCTTCATCCGCTTGTTGAGGCGGTTGACGAAGACGCCGGCCACGCGCGGGCGCTCGTCGGCCCGGCCGGTCTCCTTCTCGACGATGGAGGCCAGCGTCACCATCTCGGCCGGGGTCTTCACCGGGATCTCGGCCGAGCGGCGCAGCCAGATCTGGTTCAGCACCTCGCGCTGCTTGGCGCGCATCAGGTTGACGATCTGCTGGCGGGTGGCGCCGCGCTCGAACTTGTAGGTGTCGGGCAGGAGCGAGCCCTCGGGCGGGATCTCGTTGACGTCACCGGTGAGGATGTCGTTCTCGTTGAGCCGCATCACGATCTGTTCGCTGGTCAGCCCCTCGGGGAAGGTGACGGCGTGCTGCACCTGGCGGCCGGTGGCCAGGGTGTCGATCGTGTCGGAGATGCTGGCATGGGCCTTGAACGTGTACTCGCCGGCCTTCAGCGCCTTGCCCGAGAAGCGGGAGGCCCATTCGAACAGGGCGGTGTGGCTGATGACGCCCTCGCGGTTCAGCGCGTCGGCGATCTCGGAGGTGCCGCTGCGGGGCGGGATGACCACGACCTTGTCGGCGGAGAGCGGGCCGGGCTCGCGGATCTGGCGGTCGAACAGGGTGACGCCGATCATCGCGGCGATGGCGAGGACGACGGAGGCGGTAAGCAGGCCGCTGATCGTGCTCAGCAGGCCGCCGCGCTCGCGCTGGGGGCGGTCCGGCGGGGGCGGCGCGGCCGTGGGCTTGATCGCCTCGCTCGGGCTGCGCGGGGAGGCCCGGTTCAGCTGTGCCGGCTCGTCGGACGGGACCGGGATCGGCGCCGGGTCCGGATTTTTGCGCTTGCGGAAGAACATGGACATCCTGTTCGGGCCTCGATGCCCCTCCCCGGCCGCCGCCGGAGTGTAAGGGGCACCTCCACCCTGAGTCGAGCCGTCAGGCGCGAAGGGCGGGCATTCACACGCGACCTTAGCCGTTTTTGTGGCGGAATGGGGGTAGGAAGGACCGAGAGCCTACGGAGCCGGAAGCGCGTTCGCCCGCCCGAAGATTGGATATCCGGATTATAAAATCGGGTTCTAAATCGCCGATACTTGAGCGATGGTTCGAACCATCGTCGGTTCCACGGCGATATATTTTCAAATGGACGTATTTCGAACGCGATGTCAGGCGCGGAGATCTCAGCGCCCACGTGACCACGACCGTCGTTCCAGCGTCCAAAAACCGACTGGAGATGCGGTGATCTATTCGACCCGCCGCATCACCAGCGACGCATTCGTGCCACCGAACCCAAAGGAATTCGACAGCACGACATCCACCTGCTTGCGCTTGGCCTCGTGCGGCACGAGGTCGATCGCAGTTTCCACGGAGGGGGTGTCGAGGTTGAGGGTCGGGGGCATCACGCCGTCGCGGATGGTGAGCACCGAGAAGATCGCCTCGATGGCGCCGGCCGCTCCCAGCAGATGGCCTACGGCCGACTTGGTGGAGGACATCGCGGCCTTGCCGGCATGCTCGCCGAGCAGACGCTCCACGGCCTTGAGCTCGAGCTCGTCGCCCATGGGCGTCGAGGTGCCGTGGGCGTTGATGTAGTCGATGTCGGAGGCCTGGAGGCCGGCGCGCTTCACGGCGGCGCTCATGCAGCGGAAGGCGCCGTCGCCGTCCGGGGCCGGAGAGGTGATGTGGTAGGCGTCGCCGGTGAGGCCGTAGCCGACCACTTCAGCGTAGATCTTGGCGCCGCGCGCCTTGGCGTGCTCGTATTCCTCGAGGATCACCACGCCGGCGCCCTCGCCCATGACGAAGCCGTCGCGGTCCTTGTCGTAGGGGCGCGAGGCCTTGGTCGGCGCGTCGTTGAATCCGGTGGATAGGGCGCGGCAGGCGGCGAAGCCCGCGAGCGCGAGGCGGTTGACCGGAGATTCGGCGCCGCCGGCCACCATCACGTCGGCATCGCCGAACTGGATCAGCCGGGCCGCGTCGCCGATGGCGTGGGCGCCGGTGGAGCAGGCGGTGACCACCGCGTGATTCGGCCCCTTGAGCCCGTGCGCGATCGAGACCTGGCCCGAGGCGAGGTTGATGATGCGGCCGGGAATGAAGAACGGCGAGATCCGTCGCGGCCCCTTGTCGTGCAGGGTCACGGAGGCGTCGTAGATGCCCCCGATCCCGCCGATGCCGGAGCCGATCATCACGCCGGTGGCGCATTGATCCTCGTAGGTGGTCGGGTGCCAATTTGCATCGTCGAGGGCCTGGCCGGCGGCGGCCATGGCGTAGACGATGAACGGATCGACCTTGCGCTGCTCCTTCGCCTCCATCCACCGGTCGGGGTTGAAGGTGCCGTTGCTGCCGTCTCCGAACGGGACCGAACAGGCGATGCGGCAGGCGAGATCGGAGACGTCGAAGGCTGTCACCTGCGACGCTCCGCTATCTCCCGCGATCAACCGGCTCCAGGTGGTCTCGACGTCGCTTCCCAGCGGCGTCACCATGCCTAAGCCCGTCACCACAACCCGACGCATCGCGTTATCCCGAACCGGTCCCGTCATTATCAATCCAAATGGCGCGCGGGGCGCCAAGGCCCCGCTTGTGTCGGCGCCGTTTGTCCCGTCGCGCTTACGCGGAGTTCTTCTCGAGGAACTTCACGGCATCGCCAACCGTCTGAATGGTCTCGGCGGCATCGTCGGGGATCTCGACGTTGAACTCTTCCTCGAACGCCATCACGAGCTCGACGGTGTCGAGGCTGTCGGCGCCGAGATCATCGATGAAGTTCGCGCCCTCGACCACCTTTTCCGGCTCAACGCCGAGGTGCTCGACAACGATCTTCTTCACGCGCTCAGCGATATCGCTCATCGTTCTTGGTCCTTAGCTATTCGATCGTGATGGTGAAGGCGCCGTGGCCGCTATCCCGCTGATGCGGATTTCTGAAAGCGGCCGGTGTCCGATCGCGCGTGGCCTTGAGAGCCCGCAACACGCTGAACCGTCAACCCCCCTCGCACGGCAGCCGGGGTGGTAGCACAGGGTTTTGGCGCTGGCGAGAGGCGGTTCACAAACCGTTCATCGCTGTGACTTTTTCGAGCGAACGGATGATAAATTCGAGTGTGCGGTGCAGCAAGGCCGCATCCTCCTCCGGGGGCGGCGGGCGCCTCAATACATCGCCATGCCGCCATTCACGTGCAGGGTCTGCCCGGTGACATAGGCGGCCTCGTCGGAGGCGAGATACACGGCTGCGGCGCCGATCTCCGCGCCGGTGCCGAGGCGGTTCATCGGCACGCGGGAGAGGATGCCCTCGCGCTGCTTCTCGTTCAGCACATCGGTCATCGGCGAGGTGATGAAGCCCGGCGCGATGCAATTGACGGTGAGGTTGCGGGTGGCGACTTCGGCGGCCAGCGCCTTGGTCATGCCGACGAGCCCGGCCTTGGCGGCGGCGTAGTTCACCTGTCCCGGATTGCCGGTGGCGCCGACCACGGAACCGACATTGACGATGCGGCCGTGACGCCGCTTCATCATGCCCTTCACCGCCGCCCGCGAGAGCCGGAACGCCGCGGTGAGGTTCACCGCGATCACCGCTTCCCACTCGTCGTCCTTCATCCGCAACATCAGGTTGTCGCGGGTGATGCCGGCATTGTTGACCAGGATGTCGAGCCCGCCCATCGCGGCCTCGGCGGCGGGCACCAGGGCCTCCACGGATTCCTTGTCCGACAGGTTGCCGGGCACGAGGTGGATACGCTCGCCGCCGAGTTCGGCGGCCAGGGCGTCGAGCGCCTCGGTGCGGGTGCCCGAGATGGCGACGATGGCGCCCTGCGCATGCAGAGCCTTGGCGATGGCGCCGCCGAGGCCGCCGGTCGCGCCGGTGACGAGGGCCTTGCGGCCGGTCAGGTCGAACATGGACAATCCTGTCTTCAGCTGAGCGTCGGGAAGGCGGCCACGTCGTCGGGCGTGCCGACGGGGGTCGCGGTGGAGCCGGAGGCGATCCGCTTGACGAGGCCGGTGAGCACCTTGCCGGTGCCGATCTCGTAGAACTGGTCGATGCCGGCCGCCGCCATGGCCTCGACGCATTCGCGCCAGCGCACGGTGCCCGTCACCTGGGCGACGAGGGCCTGGCGGATCGCCGCCGGCTCAAGGGCCGGAGAGGCCAGCACGTTGGAATAGACCGGCACCAGCGGCGCCTTCATCGCGACCCGCGTCAGGGCCTCCTGCATGGCCTCCGCCGCCGGAATCATCAGCGAGCAGTGGAACGGGGCCGAGACGTTGAGCATCACCGCGCGCTTGATCCCGCGCGCCTGTGCGATCGCCACCGCGCGTTCCACGGCGGCCTTCGTGCCCGAGAGCACCACCTGCCCGGCGCCGTTGTCGTTGGCGACGTCGCAGACGTCTCCCTCGGCCGCCTCTGCGGCGACGGACAGGGCCAGTTCAGCATCGGCGCCGATCAGGGCGGCCATGGCGCCGGCACCGGGTGCCACCGCATTCTGCATCGCCTCGCCGCGGATGCGCAGGAGACGGGCGGCGTCGGAGATCGTGAAGGTGCCGGCGGCGGCGAGCGCCGTGTATTCACCGAGCGAATGGCCCGCCACCGCCGCGACGTCGCGGACGAGATCGAGGCCGCGCTCGGCCTGGAGCACGCGCAAGGTCGCGAGGCTCGCCGCCATCAGGGCGGGCTGGGCGTTGGCGGTGAGCGTCAGCTCCTCCACCGGCCCCTCGAACATCAGCGTCGAGAGGGACTGGCCCAACGCCTCGTCGACCTCGTCGAAGACGGCTCGTGCCTGAGGAAAGGATTCGGCCAGGGCCCGGCCCATGCCGACGGCCTGGCTGCCCTGACCCGGAAAGATGAATGCGCGCGCCATGCTCGTCAGAATCCTTTGCCACGTCGTCGCACGGGAAAGGGCGGCGCAGTCGCACCGTGTGCCGCAGGTGTCAACACGACGAGGGCCGAAGCGGGGGACGAATACCCCGTCCTGACCGGGGCCGAGGTCACGGTCCGGGCCAGGACGGCCGGGCGTGTCCCCTCCTCGCACGCTCCGTTCCGGATCACCCGCCGCCTGCGCCGCGGGCGTCCGGTCTCGACGATCCGCCGGTCTCAGGCCTCGTTGAAGAAATCCACCGTGCCGGTGTCGAGGCTGTAGGAGGCGCCGACGATGCGCAGCTTGCCGGCTTTCAGAGGGTCGAGCAGGGCCGGCTCCGAGGCGGTGCGCATGCGGTTCACCACCCGGTCGACATTGGCGCGCACGCAATTCTCGATGAAGTCGCCGGGCTTGCCGCGCGCGGAGAGCACCGCCGGCACGATCGGCTCGATCATCCGGCCGATGGAGCCGGGATAGACGGTGTTGTTCTCGACCACATCCGCCGCCGCCTGGACCGCGCCGCAGCGGCTGTGGCCCATGACGAGGATAAGCGGCACGCCGAGCTGCGACACGGCGTATTCCACCGATCCCAGGGCCGAGGTGTCGGCGGTGTTGCCGGCATTGCGGACGATGAAGAGCTCGCCGAGGCCGCGCCCGAACAGGATTTCCGGCGAGACGCGGGAATCGGAACAGCTCACCAGCACGCAGAACGGCGTCTGCCCCAGGGCGATCTCGATCCGGCGCTCGCGGCCCTGCACGGCGCGGACCGGGCTGTCGGTCTTGTAGAGCCGGTTGCCCTCCTTCATCAGCTCCAGCGCCTGATCCGCCGTCAGGTCTGTCTTCTTGGTGGACGGGCTGGCGGCGAGGCCGAGATTCGGCATCGCGGTGGCGGCGAAGGCCGCTGCGCCGAGATGGCAGGCGCAACTGAACAGATTGCGGCGGCTGAGCGTACTCGTCATTGCGATGGATTCCCCCGCATCCCGGCGGTGAGGCGCGCGCGAGATGACGGCGTCATGCGTAGCGCCAGGGCTTGGCCGTGTCGCCGGGTCTTTAAGCGGCGGCGGCGACGGGGATGGATCGGTGTCACCGCACGTGCTCGTCGATCGCCGCTGCCGGTTCTGCCGTTGCGCTTGTTGCGCCGCGCAAGCCGGTGTAAGAGGCCCGTTCAATCACGAAATTCCCGGTCCCATGGAAGGAGCCGCTTCGCATGGCTCGCGTCACCGTTGAAGACTGCATCGACAAGGTCGAGAACCGCTTCGAGCTCGTTCTGCTCGCGAGCCACCGCGCCCGCCTGCTCGCCGCCGGCGCGCCGCTGACGATCGACCGCGATCGCGACAAGAACCCCGTCTGCGCCCTGCGCGAGATCGGCGATGAGACCATCACCGCCGACGACCTCAAGGAACAGCTGATCCACTCGATGCAGAAATACGTCGAGGTGGACGAGCCGGAGGCCGAGACCGTGCCGCTGCTGTCGAGCTCGCCGGCCGCCGCTGCCGTCGCGCCGCAATCGTCCAGCGACGACGGCGCCGTCCAGTTCGACCGGATGAGCGAAGAGGATCTCCTGCGCGGCCTTGAGAACCTCGCTCCCCCGACCGAGACGGACGAAGAGGCCGAGTGATCGGCCGACCGGTCCTGTCCTGACGATCGCGCGAGAAACCCGGCCGAGTGCCGGGTTTTTTGTTTTCCGGGGCGAGAAAGCCGTGTCATGCGGCGCCATGGGTCTGGCGTGCCCGTGCGCGATGCGAAACAATCGACCGCGAGGCGGGCAGTGACGATGAGTGAAGGGTGTTGCGGCGGATGATGCGCCAGTACGAGCTCGTCGAGCGGGTGAGGCGTTACAACCCCGCCACGGACGAGGCCCTTCTCAACCGTGCCTATGTCTACGCCATGCGCGCCCACGGCACGCAGAAGCGGGCATCCGGCGATCCGTTTTTCGCCCATCCGCTGGAGGTCGCGGCGATCCTCACGGATCTCCGGCTCGACGACGCCACCATCGTCGCCGCGGTCCTTCACGACACGGTGGAGGACACCGCCGCCACCCTCGACGAGATCAGCGCGATCTTCAGCCCCGAGATCGGCGCCCTGGTCGACGGGCTGACGAAGCTCAAGCGGCTCGATCTGGTCTCGAAGCGCGCGGCGCAGGGCGAGAACTTCCGCAAGCTGCTGCTGGCCGTGGCGGCGGATGTGCGCGTGCTGCTCGTCAAGCTCGCCGACCGCCTGCACAACATGCGCACGCTCCACCACATGAAGCTGGAGAAGCGCGAGCGGATCGCCCAGGAGACGCTGGACATCTATGCGCCGCTCGCCGGCCGCATGGGCATGCAGGAGCTGCGCGAGGAGCTCGAAGACCTGGCGCTGCGCAACCTCAAGCCCGAGATCTACGCGACGATCGCCCAGCGCCTCGCCGATCTCGCCGTCAAGTCCGAGCGGCTGGTGGAAAGCATCGAGCGCGACCTCACCGCCAAGCTCGCGGCGCAGGGCATCAATGCCGTGGTCACCGGCCGTCAGAAGCGGCCGTTCTCGATCTCCGCCAAGATGGAGCGCAAGTCGGTCGCCTTCGAGCAGCTCTCGGACATCTTCGGGTTCCGCGTCATCGTGGAATCGCTCTCCGAATGCTACGGCGCGCTCGGTGTCGTCCACACCACTTGGCCGATGGTGCCGGGGCGCTACAAGGACTACATCTCGACCCCGAAGCAGAACGATTACCGCTCGATCCACACCACCGTGATCGGGCCGAAGAGCCAGCGCGTCGAGTTGCAGATCCGCACGGCGGCCATGGACGAGATCGCCGAATACGGCATCGCCGCGCACGCCCATTACAAGGAAACCGGCGGCAAGGACGAGATCGGCGGTGTCCATCCGCGCCTCGCCACCGAGAGCGGCGCCTATCAATGGCTGCGACGGACCATCGAACTCCTGGCCGAGGGCGACAGCCCGGAGGAGTTCCTCGAACATACCAAGCTGGAACTGTTTCAGGATCAGGTCTTCTGCTTCACGCCCAAGGGCCGCCTCATCGCCCTGCCGCGCGGCGCGACCCCGATCGACTTCGCCTACGCCGTCCATACCGATGTCGGCAATACGGCCGTCGGGGCCAAGATCAACGGCCGCATGGCGCCCCTGCTGATCGAACTCGTCAACGGCGACGAGGTCGAGATTGCGCGGGCCGACGGGCAATCGCCCCCGGCGGCCTGGGAATCCCTCGTCGTCACCGGCAAGGCCCGCGCCGCGATCCGGCGGGCGACCCGCTCGGCCGTGCGGCGGCAATATGCCGGTCTCGGCCGACAGATCCTCGACCGCGCCTTTGAGCGGGCCGCAAAGAGCTTCTCCGAGGACAAGCTGCGCGGCGCGCTTCCCCGCTTGGCCCGCCAGAGCACCGAAGACGTGTTCGCGGCGGTGGGACGTGGCGAGATGTTCTCGGGCGACGTCGTGCGGGCGGTCTATCCCGACCACAAGGACGAGCGCCGCACGGCGTCGCCGCTGCAGCAGCCGATGGATGGGGGCGCCGGACGCCTCAGCCTCGCCAAGGGACAGGCCATGCGCCTCACCTTCCCGGAGGGCAGCGCCGATATGGGGCGGGCCGACGCCATCCCCATCCGTGGTCTCGACAACGACCTGCCGGTGAGCTTCGCCCCCAATGGCGGCGCGGTGCCCGGAGACCGTATCGTCGGCATCCTCACCCCCGGCGTCGGGGTGACGATCTATCCGATCCAATCGGCGGCACTCGCCGCCTTCGACAACGAGCCGGCGCGCTGGCTCGATGTGCGCTGGGATGTCGAGGCCGGCGCGATCGAGCGGTTCCCCGCGCGCCTCGCCCTGCAATCGATCAACGAGCCCGGCGTCCTCGCCCAGATCGCCCAGGTCATCGCCGACCATGACGGCAATATCGACAACGTCTCGATGAAGCGGAGGACGCAGGATTTCACCGAGATCGTCATCGACCTCTCGGTCTGGGATCTGAAGCACCTCAACGCCATCGTCGCCGAGTTGCGCGGCAAGCGCACCGTGAGCAAGGTCGACCGCGTCAACGGCTGAAGGTTCATGCCATGATGCGTGCCTGGCCCGGGGCCTTGGCGGCGCAGAAGGTTCGGCCGGCCATCGCCACGGCATGGGACGGCACCACCGGGCAACAGGCCATGCCGGTCGTCATGCAGCACAGCCGCAATGGCGCAAGATCGGGCACGAATGGCATCAGGCTTCGTCGAAACGGACGCGCGTTCGAGGCTCCGGGAATCACGGTAACCTCGCGTCGGCGTAAATCCGCCGGCTCAGGGGCGGTCCAGGGTCCGCCTTGCGCTCTTTGCCCCGCGCTGCCACAAGCGCGGCCCTTACAGCCCATTCAAGGAGCGCCACTCTCATGACACCAGACGCGGTGCTCACGGAATTTCGCGACGCGGGGGCTCTGCTCGAAGGGCATTTCGTCCTGAGTTCCGGGCTTCATTCCGGCGTGTTCCTTCAGAAGATGGCGATCTTCTCCGATCCGGTTCGCACCGAGCGCCTGTGCAAGGCCCTGGCGGACGTCATCGTCGCCCGTTTCGGGCCCATCGATATCGTCGTTTCTCCGGCCATCGGCGGCATCGTGCCCGGCTACGAGACGGCGCGCCATCTCGGCGCGCGCGCCATTTTCGTCGAACGCGATCCCGGCGGTCCCTTCGCCCTTCGGCGCGGCTTCAGCATTCCCGCCGGCAAGCGTGCGGTGATCGTCGAGGATATCGTGACCACCGGCCTGTCCGCCCGCGAATGCCTCGCATCGCTCCAGAGCGAGGCGGGTGACGTCGTCGGCGCCGCCTGCCTCATCGATCGTTCGGGTGGCCGCGGTGAGATCGGCCTGCCTCTCGTCACTCTGGTCACTCTCGACATTCCGGCCTACCCTGCCGATGCACTGCCGCCCGAACTGGCCGCTTTGCCCGCCGTGAAGCCCGGCAGCCGACGGATGGTCGATTCAAGCAAAACTTAAACTTAAGGTAGCCAATTGGCTGTCACACAATTGCGAACAACACTCATGTCGACGTTCATATTCTAGGCAGTTCCTATTTTACTCCAATGTTTCGAACGATTGTGGGCACAGCCCGGTTGACAGTCGCGTCCTTCTGTCAATAGCAAGGATCATTATTGGCAGGGATGGGGGCTATCTGCCGATTGTCAAAAATTATTCGCTCATTTTGCAGCTTGGAATGAATCGATTTTTATCCAACGTGGTGAAGATCGAGAGAACAAGTCTAGTCGAGACAGATTTATTTCAAATACTGTCGCGTTAGGTATGCAAAAATTCTGACGAGAAAATGGATCGTTCAATGAGCGCACAACAGCGCAGCGCCCTGTTCATCGACGGGGCCAATCTCTACGCAGCGACGAAAGCTCTCGGGTTCGATATCGACTATCGCCGTCTGCTGAAGGAGTTTCAAGCTCGCGATAATCTGATCCGAGCCTTTTACTACACTGCGATGGTTGAAGACCAGGAATATTCTTCGATTCGCCCATTGATCGACTGGCTCGACTATAACGGGTATCGTGTCGTGACGAAGCCGGCTAAGGAATTTACTGATTCCGCCGGCCGCCGCAAAATCAAGGGCAACATGGACATCGAGCTCGCGATCGATGCCCTCGAACTCGCTCCCCGTATCGACCACATGGTGCTGTTCTCGGGCGATGGCGATTTCCGCTCGCTCGTCGAAGCGATGCAGCGGCGCGGTGTCCGCGTCACCGTCGTCTCGACGATCCAGACCCAGCCGGCCATGATTGCCGACGACCTTCGCCGGCAGGCCGACGAGTTCATCGACCTCGTCCATCTCATTCCCCGCGTCGGTCGCGATCCCGGTGAGCGTGGCGTCCGAAGCCAGGGCGACGGCCCGCCGCGCAGCCCGCGCGAACTGCCGCGCGACGTGCCCGAGCGGCCGGCCCGGCCCAATCCGGGTCTCGAGACGCGCTACGGCATCCGCCAGGGCGACGACGCTCCCGAGCAGTAAGACCTGCCGACGGGGAATAAGGACGCCTTGCCGGCTCCTTTCCCCGTGGTGCGAATGCGTGAGTTCGCGAGAGCCACTATCAATTCATGGCATCGGAGCGTGGCTGTGACAGCTCACGCGCCAGCCGTGACGCATGCGCGAAGAAGCGGTGTCGGACATCGGCCGCGTAGGGATTCGCGCGCTCGATGGCATCGAAGACTTCCGGCGCATCGTGTCTGACCATGCCGACGGCCTGCATCAGCAGGTCGAAGCTCCTCGTCGTCATCCGGGTCGGTAGCGGCTCCATCTCGACGAAGACCTTGGCGATGAGATGCGTCAGTCCCTGGACCGAGGCCGCCGCCCGGTCATGCGCCTCCGGATCCGTGAGGATGACGTCGAGGCCCAGGCACTTCCGGAGGAAGGCCGCGACGCGAACGCCACCCTGCCCCCGGATCGGGCATATGGCGATCTTCAGTCCCTTCAGACCCGAGCGCGCGCTTTGCGGGCCGAAGAGAGGATGCGTCGCGACGATGTCCACGTGATCGGGCAACCCTTCCGCCATGATCTGCGCGGCGACCATCTTCACCGAGCCCACATCGAGGACGAGCGCGCCGTGCCTCAGAAGGGGCGCGATGGCGGAGACGACCTCGGCGAGATTCGAGACCGGAGCGGCCAGGACGACCACGGGGCAAGCCGCCACCTCGGCGAGCGTACCGAGCGTCGCGCCGTCGTCGCTGCCATGTTGCGGCAAAGCGGGATCGTAGGCGCGGAGCGGAAAATGCCGGCCGAGATGCTGGGCGATCAGCCGGCCGAACGCGCCGAACCCGATGATCCCGACGGGACTGCTCGATGAGGGGGAAATAAGCAAAGACACGGAACTGACCTCGATGGAGCCGAGGGGTCAGCGGTCCTTGAGAGAGGGTCAACCGCCGACGACCGGGGCGGTTGAGACGTGACAGAGCACCTCGCCGCTAAGGGAGCGGCGAATAATAAAGTCCGGAGAGGATCGGGCTCGTCGTCATCAGGGCTTCTAGGCAGGGCCGGCTTCGCCCGTCAATGGGCGCATTCGCAGGTCAGCCCTTGTCGCGCATGATCCGTGCGCGGTCGCGCTCCCAATCGCGCTCCTTCGCGCTCTCGCGCTTGTCGTGGAGTTTCTTGCCGCGGCCGAGGCCGAGTTCGATCTTCGCGCGGCCCTGCTCGTTGAAGTAGATCTTCAGCGGCACCACGGTGTAGCCTTCGCGCTTGGTCGCGCCGATGAGCTTGTTGATCTGCTTGCGATGCAGCAGCAGGCGACGCGGACGCTTGGTCTCGTGGTTGAAGCGATTGGCTTCGAGATATTCCGGGATGTAGGCGTTGAACAGGAACAACTCGTTCCCCGACGGACCGGCATAGGCCTCGCCGATCGCCGCCTTGCCTTTGCGCAGGGATTTGACCTCCGTCCCGGTCAGGGCGATGCCCGCCTCGAGGACGTCCGAGATCTCATAATGGAAGCGGGCGGCGCGGTTGTCGGCGACGACGCGGCGGGGATCTTGAGGTTTGGGAGCCATCACATCGTCGGTTCTGCAGCACCGGCCCGAAAAGCCGATGCCACTTTTCTGGAAAGAAGCGGATGCCGTCGCCGGCCGCGCGATGCGGCCGGACCACAATCATATGGTTCGCCGAGACTCCCCCTGCGAGGGGGATTCATACCGAGTCTCCATGAACCCGACCCAACGGTCGGGCTCCTCGAAGTCTGGTATCAACCCTAGATCAGGCCGGCATGGCGCAGGGCCGCGTCGACGATCGCCTTGGTGCCATCGCTGACCGTGAGGAGCGGCAGGCGCACCTCGTCGGACATGTGGCCGAGCCGCGACAGGGCGTATTTCACCGGCGAGGGATTCGCCTCCGCGAACAATCCCACATGCAGCGGCAGCAACCGGTCCTGGATCCGAAGAGCCGTGGCGTAATCGCCCGACAGCGTCGCTTCCTGGAACGTGGCCGACAGGCGCGGTGCGACGTTCGAGACGACCGAGATACAGCCGACGCCGCCCTGCGCATTGAATCCGAGCGCCGTCGCATCTTCGCCCGAAAGCTGGATGAAGTCTTCACCCATGGCTTGGCGTTGCAGGCTGACGCGGTCGAGCTTGGCCGTGGCGTCCTTCACGCCGGCGATATTCTTGAGTTCGAACAGCCGGGCCATGGTTTCGACGCTCATGTCGACCACGGAACGCGGGGGAATATTGTAGATGATGATCGGGATGCCGATGGCGTCGTTGACGGCCTTGAAATGCGCGTAGAGCCCGGCCTGCGTCGGCTTGTTGTAATAGGGCGTCACCACCAGGACGGCGTCGGCGCCGGCCTTCTCCGCGTTGACGGCGCGCTCGACGGCCTCGGCCGTGGAATTGGAGCCGGCGCCCGCGATCACCGGAACCCGGCCGGCGGTCTCGGCGATGCAGGCGGCCACGACACGGTCGTGCTCGGCATGGCTCAGGGTCGGCGTCTCGCCGGTGGTGCCCACGGGCACGAGGCCATGGATGCCCTGCTCGATCTGCCAGTTCACGAATTTGCGGAAGGCGTCCTCGTCGAAGGCGCCGTCGCGAAACGGAGTCGCGAGCGCGGTCATGGCGCCCCTGAGGCGCTGGGTCGTGGTGTCGGTCATCCTGGCGTTCCCGGCCGTCGATCTTTCGGTGGGCCGGTGTGCCGGCCGCGTCACCGCTTTCGCGGACGGGCAGACATAGGGCCTCACCCGCACTCGCGCAAACGCTCTGTCGGCGCGGTTAATGACTTCTTAATGCCCTCCGGGACAGCTTAGGCATGTCCGCATCCGACGGGACTGGAAGAGCCATGGCGTTCTGTACGCGCTCGCATCGTGCCGCGCTCCCCGTTTCCTTCGCGCTCGCGCTGGCGGGAACGACGATGCTGGCGGTCCCGGCCTCGGTATTTCCCGTGGCGGCCGGACAGGGGGAGGAATTCGCCAGCCGCCCGGCGAGCGATGCCGTCGCTCCCTCCGCCCTCGTTCCCGACAGCAAGGCCGCCGCCACGGACGCGGTCGCCGCCGATGCCCTCAGTCTGGAAGACCGCAGCGCCGAGACCGCGCCGAGCAAGGCGCTGCCCGCCGCCGCCAAGGCCTACGCCTCAGCGGATCCGGAAGCCCCCATCGCCTTCCCCCTCCCCGACGCGGCCGTGACGCCCGCCGCTCCCGTGCCCGAGGTGCCCGACCCCGCCCGCGCGGCACAGGTCGCGCCCGATATCGACCTGCCGACCCTGCGCCAGGCCATCGACGCCTATCGCCGCGGCAAAGTCTCCGAGGGCGACCGCCTGCGCGACGGCTTCACCGACCCTGCCGCTCTCGCCCTTCTCGAATGGGTCGCGATTCGCGCCGGGTCGGGCATCGGCTTCGAGCGCACCGTCTCTTTCACCCGGTCCAACCCGGAATGGCCGGCGGGCCCGCTGCTGCGCCGCCGCGCCGAGGAGGCGCTCCTCTCCGAGCGCAAGAATCCTGCGACCGTGCGCGCCTTCTTCTCCGGCGCGCGACCGGCAAGCGCGCCGGGCAAGTTCGCCCTGGCCCTCGCCTTCCGGGCGGAGTCCCTCGACGAGGATGCCGCCACCCTGGTACGCGACCTGTGGCGCTCGGAGACCTTCGGCAAGGCGTTGGAAACGAAGGTGCTCGACGCCTTCCCCGGCCTCCTCACCCGCGTCGACCATCGCTTCCGCATGGAGCGCGCGCTCCTGAAGGAGGATTACGACTCGGCGGGCCGCGCCGCCTCCTATGCCGGCGGCGCCTATGCGACCCTGGTGCGGGCCCGCCGCGCCGTCGAGGACAAGAGCTCGTCGGCGGCCTCGGCGCTCAACGCGGTGCCGCCATCCCTGCGCAGCGATCCCTCCTACATCCTGTCGCGCGCGCAATACCTGCGCCGGGCCGACAAGCCCGTGGAGGCCGCCGCGATCCTCGCCACCGCGCCCACCAACGGCGACGTGCTGGTCGATGGCGACGAGTGGTGGGTCGAGCGCCGGATCGTCGCCCGCAAGCTCGTCGATATCGGCAATCCGAGCCTCGCCTACGCGGTCGCCGCCGGCCATAGTGGCCGCACCGTGGAGAAGCGGATCGAGGCCGAGTTCCATGCCGGCTGGATCGCGCTGCGCTTCCTCGACGATCCGGCCAGGGCCTCCAGCCATTTCGCCAAGGCCGCGACCATCGCCGAGACTCCGATCTCGCTGGCGCGCGTCGCCTATTGGCAGGGGCGCGCCGCCGAGACGGCGGGCGATGCCGGCCTCGCCAAGACCTTCTACGAGCGCGCCGCGCTTCAGCCGATCGCCTATTACGGACAGCTCGCCCGGGCGAAGCTCGGACAGGCGAGCCTGCCGCTCCGCGTCGTCCCCGACCTCGAACCCGCCGCCGCTGCGGCCTTCGAGAACCGCCTGACCACGCGGGCGCTTCGGATCCTGGAGGCGGCCTCGCTGAAGGATCTGGCGCTGCCGCTCTACATCGACACGGCGAACCGCCTGACCAACCCGGCCGAGATCAACGCGCTCGGCAACCTCGCCGTCGAGGTGCGGGATTCCCGAGCCCTCGTCGCGGTCGGCAAGCTCGCGGTCCAGCGCGGGCTGCCCCTCGACGCCCATGCCTATCCGACCATCGGCATCCCCGATTACGAGGCCTCCGCCGCGGTGCCGCTGGTGGAGAAGGCCATGGTCTTCGCCATCGCCCGCCAGGAGAGCCAGTTCGATCCGCGCGCCCAGTCCAGCGTCGGCGCACGCGGGCTGATGCAGATGATGCCGGCCACCGCCCAGCGCACGGCGCGGCGGGTCAGCGCCTCCTACGATCAGGATCGCCTCACCAGCGACCCCGCCTACAATGCCCGTCTCGGCCAGGCCCATCTCGGCGAGCTGATGGAGGATTGGCGCGGCTCCTACATCCTCGCCTTCGCCTCCTACAATGCCGGGGGCGGCAACGTGAAGAAATGGATCGACGCCTATGGCGATCCGCGCAAGGGTGGGATCGACCCGATCGACTGGGTCGAGCGCATCCCCTTCACCGAGACCCGCAACTACGTTCAGCGCGTGATGGAGAACCTGCAGGTCTATCGCAGCCGCCTGGAAGGCAAGAGCGCCTTGCTGATCGAGGGGGATCTCCAGCGCGGAGCGCGGTGAGCGGACGAGCTCCGTCGCTCGACCGCCTCAGGATGAGGTGTTCCGGTTGGAGAAGGTGACGCCGGCGAGGATGTCGATGGCCTACGCTCTCTCGGACGCCGGCCGGGCCATCCTCGCCAGCGCTCCGAGGCCGGTTCCGATCAGGTAGACCGTCAGGTTCAGCGCCGCGCTCTCGACCCAGAAGCCGGGACGGCCCGGCACGATGCCGGCAAGGGCGATCCCGGCGAGCACGAGGGCGCCGGATGCGAGCCCGATCGCAGCGGTGAGCGCGGTCCGCCTCCGCGGCAGCCCGACATGCCAGCCGATGGAACCACCCAGCGCGAGGCTGGCGAGGAGTGCCGGCCACAGGATCGTCAGCAACAGAATCATCGGGACGATCTCGGGTCAGGAACGCAATGCGAAGCCGACGCCCTGCCCCGCGGCAGTGGCGCGGCCGGGAGGAGCGGCGACGATCCTGTCCGCCGGGATTCCGGCCTGGAGCAGGTACTCGACGATGGTCAGCGCGCGTTGGCGGGCGAGGTCCGGCTCCGGCTCGGCCGGCTTCGCCTCGGCCTGTTTGGATTCCTTCGACGCATCCGCCTTGCCATCCTTGGTCTTCACGTCTTTCGCCTTGGAATCCTTGGACTTGGGATCCTTGGCCTTGCCATCCTCGCCGTTCGCGGACTTGACCTTCCCGTCCTTGGTGGTGGGCGGTTTGAGATCGGTCGCCTTCCCTGCCGGCGTGTCGGTTTTCGCTGCCGCCGGTTTCGCGGTCTTCTTCTCGTCCTGCGCCTTGGCCGCATCGACCGAGGCGGTGTTCTCCACGCCGGCATCGAGGACGGGTTTCGGTGCGGTGGCCGCACCCGCCGGGTCGGCATGGCCCGTGACCTCGATGCGCAGGCCGGCGCAGGTTTTCGCGGCTGACGCGACCGCGTCGAGGATGGGATAGAACTCGGCCTTGAGCGTGACGCTGCCGGGGGCGAACAGGAGGCGGTTCCCCTGGATCGCGCGATCGAACGCGCTTCGGCAGGCTTCCGCATCGTCGATCATCGCGGTGGCCGGCGGCTTCACCTCGGCCTGCGCCAACCAGCCGGCCGGCATCCGCCGGGCGAGATCGGCCTCGAACCGTCCGGCGCTCTCGCGGTAGAGGCTGTCGCCGCTGAGCGCCAGGTTCCTGTCCGAGATGCGGATCTCGCCGGTCGCCAGCATGGCGAGGGTGGCGATTCCAGCCTCGACGGCGCCGGTGAGGTTGGCGGGCGCACCGTCCGCGATGCGGCTCTTGTCGACGATGCGTTCGCGGTAGAATTTCGGCCTCATCGCCGCAAGCACGCGGTCGCGCGTGGCGCTGTCCGGCAGATGCCCGGTGAGCGTCACCGCATCGCTCTCGCGCCGAACCATGAAGCGATAGGGCGAGAGCGGCATGGCGGCGAGATCGACCGGTCCCGCCCGGGTGCCGGAGGGCCGCGCATCGCGCAGAAGCGCATCGATCTCGCCGATGGCCTGTCCGTCGAGCGCCGTGCCGGTGATCGTCAGGCGCGAATCGGCATAGGTCACGCTGCCATCCTGCATCAGGGACGAGACCTGGAAGGCGAAGCGGCCGAGGCGGTTCGGATCGATTCCGTCCGCGAGCCCTCGGGCGGTCTGCATCCTGTCCTCCACCGTCGCTCCGTCGGCGGAATCCGCGGCCATGGCGCGAATTTCCTCGCGCGCCGCCTCAGAGACGACGTTGCCAGACAGGACGAGGTTTCCGCCGCGCTCACGGGTCACCGCGAACCGGAAATCCGGGATCGAGGCCGGCCGGATATCGACCTTTCCCATGGTGAAGCCGGCCGGCGGATTGGCCACGGCCTGCCGCAGGGCTTCGTAATCCGCCACGCTCGCCGCTTCTCCGCTGAGCGAAACGGTGGTGTCGGCGATGGTGGCGCTGGCCCCCGGAGCGAGCGGCTTCAGCTGTTCGAGGGCGAAGGAGGACGCTGCGGCGAAGTCCGGCGGCGCGCCCCGCGCGGCCTTCGCCTGATCGACGATCCTGGTCTCGGACGGCAGCTCGGTGGCCAATTGCGCCGCCAGCGCCCGCGGGCCGATCTCGGAGGGACGATTGCCGGTCAGGTCGATCCGTTCCGGGCTCGTGCGTGTCGCGGTCCAGATGAAGGGCGAGGCATCCTCGACGATGCCGATACGTCCGACCACGTGGCGCAGGCCCGGCAGGCGTTTCAGCCGGTCGAGGGCAGCTATGCGTCCGGCATCGTCCGGCGCTTCCCCCGTGGCGATGAGATCGCGGCCCCGCACCTTGAGGCGAAGCCAGGGCTCGAACCCCGTCTCTGCGGTGCCGCGCGCGACCGCCTCGGCCTTGGCATCGAGCCGCTGCTCCATCTGGGGCGAGAGGAGCGGCGTCGCGACGCCGATGATGAGCGCGAGGCCGGGAAGGCCGCAGGCCCAACCGTAGGTCTTCAGGGAAACGGGAAACGACAGGGTTGGCACGTCTGACCTCGACGATCGGGAACGGCCATCCGATCGGGGCCAGATCATACCAGCTTCACGGCATCATGAAGACGACGCGTGGATTATCCCGATCCTCGGGCGCTTCCTTCTCGCCGCGACGGGCGAGACTGGCCCATCGAGAGGGATTCGGGGGAACGCCGTCGCCGGAAAGGTCGCTCCCCGTCTTCCGCGGAAGGGGAAGAGGAAGGGTACCGGAACCCTACCCCTCTCGCAGCATCTCCAGTTCCAGCCAGCGGTCCTCGGACACCGAGAGGTCTGCCTCGGCGGCGGCGAGGGTGGCCGAGGCCTTCTGGAACAGGGCCGGATCGCGGCTGTAGAGCTGCGGATCGGCGAGCACGGTGCGGATCTTGGCGATGCCGGCCTGCAGCTTCGCGATCCGCTCCGGCAGCGTCTTCAACTCGTGCTGGTCCTTGAAACCCATCTTCGTCTTCGGCGCCGGCGCCGCCGAGGTGCTGGCGAGGCGCCCCGGCTTCACCTTGCCGTCGGGCCGCGGTGCCGTGGCGCTCTTGCGCGCCTCGACGCCCTGCCCGCGCTGGGTGACCATGTCGGTGTAGCCGCCGGCATACTCGACCCAGCGCCCCTCCCCCTCGCTGACGAGGACGCTGCCGACGACGCGGTCGAGGAAGTCGCGGTCGTGGCTCACCAGGATCAGCGTGCCGGAATAATCCGACAGCATCTCCTGCAACAGGTCGAGGGTTTCGAGGTCTAGGTCGTTGGTGGGCTCGTCGAGGACGAGGAGGTTGGCGGGCTGGGCCAGGGCCCGGGCGATGAGCAGGCGGTTGCGCTCGCCGCCGGAGAGCACGCTCACTGGGGTCCGGGCCTGTTCCGGCGCGAACAGGAAGTCCTTGAGGTAGCCGATCACGTGACGGCTCACGCCGCCGACGACCACGCTGTCGCCGCTGCCGCCGGTGAGCACCTCGGTCACCGTCATCGACGGCTCCAGCACCGCGCGGGCCTGGTCGAGGAGCATCATCTTGAGGTTGGTGCCGAGCGCGACGCTGCCGGAATCCGGCGCGGCCTGCCCGGTGAGCAGGTTGATCAGCGTGGTCTTGCCGGCACCGTTGGCACCGACGATGCCGAGCCGGTCGCCGCGCATCACCCGGATCGAGAGGTCGTCGACGATCCTGCGCTCGCCGTAAGCCTTGGCGGCGCTCTTCGCCTCGATCACGAGGGCGCCCGAACTCTCGGCTTCGGTGGAGGTCATCGTCGCCGTGCCGACGGGACGGCGGTCCTCGCGGCGGTCCTTGCGCAGGGCATGGAGGTTGCCGAGCCGCCGGACGTTGCGCTTGCGCCGCGCGGTCACGCCGTAGCGCAGCCAATGCTCCTCGTCGGCGATCTTGCGGTCGAGCTTGTGCCGGTCGCGCTCCTCCTCTTCGAAGAAGGCGTCGCGCCAGGCCTCGAAGGTGGAGAAACCCTGCTCGATCCGCCGGGTGATGCCGCGGTCGAGCCAGACCGTGGTCTTCGACAGGGCCGAGAGGAAGCGCCTGTCGTGGCTGATGAGGACCAGCGCGCCGCGCACGGATTTCAGCTCGGCTTCCAGCCATTCGATGGCCGGCAGGTCGAGATGGTTGGTGGGCTCGTCGAGCAGCAGGATGTCGGGCTCGGGCGCCAGCGCCTGGGCGAGGGCCACGCGCCGCCCCTCTCCGCCCGACAGGCTCTTCGGGTCCTCGGCTCCGGTCAGGCCCAGACTCTCGAGCAGGTAGCGGGCGCGATAGGCGTCGTCGCCATGGGTGAGGCCGTGCTCGACGAAATCGAGCGTGGTGGTGAACCCCGAGAAATCCGGTTCCTGGGCGAGGTAGCGGATGGTCGTGCCGGGCTGGACGAAGCGCACGCCCTTGTCGGGCTCGATGAGACCGCAGGCGATCTTCATCAGTGTCGACTTGCCCGAGCCGTTGCGGCCGACGAGGCAGGTCCGTTCGCCGGGCGAGATCGCGAGATCCGCCTGTTCGATCAGCGGCGTGCCGCCGAAGGTGAGCGCGACGTTCTGGAGGGTGAGGAGCGGGGGAGCGGCCATGATGCGGGCTTATGGCAGCGCAACCGCTCCCGAACAAATGCGGTTTTGCCCGAACGGCTACATCGTCGGGTTGGCCGGCCCCGTAGGCGACGGATCGGGCGAGCTAGGCGCCGGGCTCGGATCGTTCACCGGGATCTCCGTCGGGGTCTCGGAGGGTGCCTCGGTCGGGGTTGTCGCCGGAATGTCCGGTCCAGGACCCGGCGGCGGTGTCTGCGGCGCCTCGTAGGGAGTGTCGGGAATCGGGGCTTCCGGGATGGGTCCAGGATTCGACATCGGCTACGCCACCTGATCGCAAAGTTTCGGGAGAGGCCTGGAAACGGGCGAATGCCCGGCGCCGTTCCCCCGAAATGCGCGGCTCAGCCCTTCTTGATCAAAAGCTGGTTGCCTTCCTTGCCGATGATCTTCTTCATCCGCTCGGCGAACAGCGCGAGCAGCATCGGCAGCCGCACTTCGATGCGCACCGTCTCGGGCAGGATGTCGACCTCGCCATCGACCTTCTGGCCCATGGCGGACATGGCGAAGTTCAGCCGATCGTCGGTCCAGGTCATGTGCTCGACGCTGATGCCGGCCTTGGCGCAGGCCGCCTTTGCCTTGTCGAGCCCGCTCGAGATCCGGCGCTTCGCCTCGACGGGGCCGATCTCGTGGGGAATCTCGACGATCAGGGGCTTTGCCATGGTGCAACGATCCTCAAACACGCTTCCAGCCGTCAAGATGGGGCCGATCGCCGACCATGCAACGGCGACCGGCCCCTTAGTCCATCAGGTACGGCAGTGAAAGCCGCCAAACGCGGATTCACCATTCGACATCAGGACGATGGGTCTGCCGTGCTCCGCCGGCTCCCGGCCTGGCGACACCTCGGCATGCCCGCGCGACGTCACGGGCTTCGCGTCACTTCACGACGCTGAGCGAGACATAGGTCGTGCCGCCCATGCCGAGCGCCCGGGCGGAGCCCTTGGCGAGATCGATGATCCGCCCGCGTATGAACGGCCCGCGATCGTTGATGCGCACCACCACCGAGCGGCCGTTGCGCTTGTTCTCGACCCGGACACGGGTGCCGAACGGCAGGCTGCGATGGGCGGCGGTCATCCCGTTCGGATTGAAGCGCTCGCCATTCGCCGTCTTGCGGCCGCTGCCGTACCAGGAGGCTGCGCCGGATTGGGCGGCAGCCGGTGCACTGAGTGCGGCGAGAGACATCACGGTTCCGAAAGCGACGGCGGTCCAACGAACAGGTTTCATATTCATCCGCATTCCCTTTGTTATTGCAGAGGTCGCGGAACATAGGGCCGATGAAGGCCAAAATGAGATCAGTAGATTGTGGCGAGGTCTGCCATTTTTAGCCTAGGACCGCTCGCAGAATGTATGAATAAAATCTAAATATATTTCCAGTTCGGCGTGCCGCCGAATTCTATATTGAGAGCGCGCGGAGACTGTCGATGCTGGCCTTCGGCGGACGCTCTTTGCCTTGCCACATCGATGGCGAAGCCTGTCCAGGCTCGGCGCTCGTTGCATGGGGGATGTGCGTCGGCCGTGACCCTGGCGGGAAAGGCCCTTCCGGAGAGTGCGGTCAATGGACAGGATGCTCAGGGATCGGCGTTGCCAGGGCTTCGTAAGTCGAGGCCGCCGAGAAAATTCTGACTATGCGTTCGTCTACGAATTCTAGATTTAGTATAAGTCATAAATATGAATAGATGACGCTAAAATAACAGTATTCGGTCAGGTAGGCAAAATCTGCAGCCCCAAATCGAGACGCATTGTTCGCACCTTGGCAACCCGCTCTTTACGTTAACGGCCCCATGGTCTGCCGGTCAGTCGCGTAACCGGTGTTTGCCATGGCTTCCCTGCGTACCGCGGTTGCCGACACCGTCGCCCGGAAAAGTGTCTCGCGTACCGGGCGACTCGTGTCGGCGCCGCGGATGGGTCTCGTACCCGCCGCCCAGCGTCTCCCCCTCGACGAGATCATCGTCGGGGATTGCATTGCCGCCATGAACGCCCTGCCGGCGGCCAGCGTCGATTGCGTCTTCGCCGACCCACCCTACAACCTCCAGCTCGGAGACGGCTCGCTGCTGCGGCCCGACCAGAGCCGCGTCGATGCCGTCGACGACGCCTGGGACCAGTTCTCGAGCTTCGCCGCCTATGACGAGTTCACCCGCGCCTGGCTCACCGCCGCCCGCAGGGTGATGAAGCCGAACGCCACCCTCTGGGTCATCGGCTCGTATCACAACATCTTCCGCGTCGGCAGCGTGCTCCAGGACCTCGGCTTCTGGATCCTCAACGACATCGTCTGGCGCAAGGCCAACCCGATGCCGAACTTCCGCGGCAAGCGCTTCACCAACGCCCACGAGACCCTGATCTGGGCCTCCCGCTCGGCGGAAGCGAAGAGTTACACCTTCCATTACGAGGCGCTGAAGGGCGGCAACGACGACGTCCAGATGCGCTCGGACTGGTTCATCCCGCTCTGCACCGGCGACGAGCGCCTCAAGGGCGCCGATGGCCAGAAGGTCCACCCGACCCAGAAGCCCGAGGCCCTGCTCGCCCGGACCCTGCTCTCGGCGACGAATGCCGGCGACGTGGTGCTCGACCCGTTCTTCGGGACCGGCACGACAGGTGCGGTCGCCAAGCGCCTCGGCCGCCGCTTCATCGGCATCGAGCGCGAGACGGTCTATGCCGATGCGGCCCGCGCCAGGATCGAGGCGGTGGAGCCTCTGTCCAAGGCCGCGCTCCTCGTCGCTCCGACGAAGCGGGCCGAACCACGGGTCGCCTTCCTCAGCGTGATCGAGGCCGGCCATATCCGCGCCGGTGAGATGCTCACCGATGCGCGCGGTCGCCACGAAGCCGTGGTCCGCCCCGACGGGACCCTGATGGTCGGGCCGGCCATGGGCTCGATTCACAAGATCGGCGCCCTCGTCCAGGGCTTCCCTTCCTGCAACGGATGGGATTTCTGGCACGCCAAGCGCGACGGCAAGCTCGTCCTGATCGACGTGTTCCGCGGCAAGATGCGGGCTGCGATGGGATCGGCGGCCTGATCGCCGGCTGATCTCGATGCGATCCGGCTCGCCTGGGCGATCGGCGCATCCGGGATCTTCTCAAGCGCGCCGTGTCGTCCCGCGAGGTCGTCTGCGCGGCGCCTGTGGTGCCGGCGCCGCGATTGCCTCGTCCTCCTCGCCCTCGTATTCCGCCGGTCGAGCGGGCGGGATGCGCGGGCTCGGCTTCGGCGACGGGCGGAAGCTCGGCACCGGGTCGGGGGGCGGCTCGGCGATCGCGAGAAGCGGCGCCGGTGCGGGCTCCTTTCGCGGCCGTCCGCGCGGCGCCTTCACCACGTCGGGCTTCGGATCGAAGGCGTGGGCGAGCACCTTCTTCATCACGCCCGGCAACGGCTCGTCATCGAGGTCGCGACGGGGCGTGAATCGCAGGCCGGCGGGAGCCCTCGTGCCGAGGCCGACGCGGGCGACGAAGACGGTCAGTTCCAGTGGAAAATGGGTGAAGACGTGGCGGACGACGCCCGGCAGGCGCTTCCAGCGCGCGTCGAGGGGAGCGTCGAGGAGAGCCTGGGCGACGTCGTAGCCGCTCTCCCATGCGCTGGTCGGCGGCTCGGCCATGGCTCCGAGCAATCCTTCCGGCGGACGTGTCCGCAACAGCACCGCCTCGTCGCCGCTGCGGATCGCCACGAAAGCCGCGCCGCGGCGCTCGACGCCCTTCGCCTTCTTGATCTTGCGCGGAAACGTCTCCTGCATCCCGATCGCTCTCGCCGCGCACGGCGCCATCCACGGACAGAGCGCGCAGGCCGGCCGTTTCGGGGTGCAGATCGTGGAGCCGAGATCCATCAGGCTCTGCGCAAAATCGCCGGGCCGCTCCACCGGCACCAGAGCTTGGGTCAATCGTCGGATGTCCGGCCGGGCTGCCGGGATCGGGGTCTCGATGGCGAAGAGCCGCGTCATCACCCGCTCGACATTGCCGTCCACCGCCGCTTCCTGCCGGTCGAAGGCGATGGCGGCGATGGCGCCGGCCGTATAGGCGCCGATGCCGGGCAGCTTGCGCAGGCCGTCGAGCGTATCGGGAAAGGCACCGGCCTCGGCGATCACCTTGGCGCAGGCATGGAGATTTCGGGCGCGGGAATAATAGCCGAGCCCGGCCCAGGCCGACATCACGCTCTCCTCCGGTGCCGCCGCCAGGATTTCGACGGTGGGGAAGCGTTCGAGGAAGCGCTGGAAATAGGGTTTGACCGCCGCGATGGTGGTCTGCTGCAGCATCACTTCGGACAGCCAGACCCGGTAGGGGTCAGGTGTCTCGCCCGGCAGGGCGCGCCAGGGCAGGACACGGCGATGCCGGTCGTACCAGGTGAGGAGATCGGCGGCCTGCGGCCGGGGATCGGAGGTGGCGGACGCGCGCATCAGGGGCCGTCCATAAAGGCGCGGCATCGCCGATGGAAGCGCAGGCATCCGGTTCGGGCGAAAAGCCCTTTTCGAAAATGCTGCTTCGGTCCTCCATCGCTCGACCTCAGGTTGCGGGCGTGATAGGCGAAGCTTGGCTGTTAGATACCCGAGTCGTCCCGATGTCCCTCACCATTCAAGACCGCATCCTGATCGAGACGAGGATCGGCAACGAGGCCCCCAGCGTCGGCCTCGCCTATGCCCTGTGGTTCTTCCTCGGGATCGTTTCCGCGCATCGCTTCTATCTCGGCCGGCCGGGGACGGCGATCCTGCAGATCGTTTCCTACCTCTTTCTGGTCGGCTTCATCTGGCTTCTGATCGACGCGTTCCTGATACCCGCCATGGTGCGGGGCAAGCAGGGAGAGCTGCGCGACCGTTTTACCGCCCAGGCCACGGCCATGGGATCGGCCTGACGCTTCAGGCCGCGGCAACCGCATGGTAGCGTGAGGCTCGGCTGTCCCGAGGCATCGCAGGGTCGCATCCACCATCATGGCCCGCATCAAACCCCTCGCCGAACTGATCGAAACCTGCATCGGCCCGGCCTTCGCCGCGCAGGGGTTCGCCTCCACCGATATCCTGGCGGCGTGGCCCGATATCGTCGGCGAGCGTCTTGCCCGGTTCTGCCAGCCCTCGAAGCTCGAATGGCCGCGCCGTGCCCGGCGCGAGGAGCAGGGTCGGCCGGACCCCGGGACCCTGGTGGTGCGGGTGGAAGGCGTCTTCGCCCTGGAATTGCAGCATCTGGCGCCCGTGGTGATCCAGCGCATCAACGCCCATTACGGCTGGGCCTGCATCGGCAAGCTGGTCCTGAAACAGGGGCGCGTCCATCAGGTCGTGCGGAAGCGGGTGGCTCCGCCCCTCGATCCCGCCAAGCGCGGCGAAGTGGCCCTGGCCGTCTCCGCGATCGATGACGACGCCTTGCGGGATGCCCTCGATCGGCTCGGCGTGGCGATCGTCTCGTCGGCGCCTCCCGGTTCCGCCTGAAGCCTCCTCTCGCTCCACAGGTGCAGCGGCGCATGGAAGCGGGACCGCCTGTCCCGTCTTGTCAGATTGTCCGCGGGTCTCTACCGCAAGCCGCATGGATCGGATCTGCGAGCGGAGCCCGTCGACAGCATGATCACCCGTCGCGACACCCTGAAACTCACCGGCATGGCGATCGGCGCTGCGGCGCTTCTGCCGCGGATGACCCTCGACGCCTTCGCGCAGGATGCGAACCTGGCCTCTCTGATGGAGCCGGGTCCGCTCGGCGACGTCTGGCTCGGGCCGAAGGACGCCAAGGTCACGATCATCGAATACGCTTCGATGACCTGCTCGCATTGCGCCGCGTTCCACAAGCAGACCTGGCCGGTCCTGAAAGAGCGCTACATCGATACCGGCAAGGTGCGCTTCACCCTGCGCGAGTTTCCGCTCGATCCGCTGGCCACCGCCGCCTTCATGCTGGCCCGCTGCGACGGCGATGCGAAATATTACCCGATCACCGATCTGCTCTTCGACCAGCAGCAGGCCTGGGCCTACGTGCAGAAGCCGCAATCGCCGGTGGATGCCCTGGAGCAGATGCTCCGCCAAGCCGGCTTCTCCAAGGAGAAGTTCGAGACCTGCCTCAAGGACCAGAAGCTCTACGGCGCCGTGAACGCGGTGAAGCAGAAGGGCCTGGACACTTTCAAGGTCGATTCGACCCCGACCTTCTTCATCAACGGCGAGCGCTTCAAGGGCGAGATGTCGATCGAGGGAATGGAGAAAGTCATCAAGCCGATCCTGGGAGCGTGAGAGCCGAGCTTGGCTGCTGATTGCCCCTCATGCACTGGGCACATCGCGGAAGATGAGCCAAAAGATCGGTTTTATCTAGTTTTTACAATGGGTTAGCCCGTGTCCGGCGCGCCTTGACACCCAAGATGGGCGAAACTATGGTGCGCCGCGCTTGCAGGAGGCTTTCCGACCTGTTCCCTCTCCTCTCGCCAATGTGAGTTTTCGCCGTGAGCGGTAACGACGCAGGGGATGGGCGTGGGGACGGACGTCAGCAGAAGCCGGACGAGGACCTCTCGACAAGGCTCAAACGTCTTGAGAGGCGGATCGAGGAGAAACGGCCCGCCGCTTCGTCCGGTCCTCTGCCGCGTCCCGGCGCCTCAAGCGGGGCGTCACCCTTGGGCCAGGCGATGCGACTCTCCACCGAGTTCATCGCCGGTGTCCTGGCGGGAGGCATTCTCGGCTGGTTATGCGATCAGTTTCTGGGGACGAAGCCCTGGGGTCTGATCGTTCTGCTCATGCTGGGCTTCGCAACCGGCGTCTATAACGTCATGCGTGTCTCGGGCTCGCTCCCGGGATCGGCCAGGAAAATCGTGGTCGAAAAGAGCGCGGACAAGAACGACCAGGATCGCGAGCGGTCCTGATACGTGAGCTTTGCCGCTTTCGGGCGGTCGTGGGGGAAGCGGGCATCTCGCCCGCTCGTGGACAGAAGGACGGTAGCGGCAATGGCCGTAAAGATGGATCCGATCCACCAGTTCGAGCTCAAGCCGCTCGTTTCCTTCGGTCATATCGGCAACCAGGAACTCGCGTTCACGCAGTCGGCCCTGTACATGTTCGCCGCCGTCGGGATCATCGCTCTGATCACGATCGTGGCGACGTCGCAGCGTTCGGTGGTGCCGGGCCGCATGCAGTCCGTGGCCGAGGTGTTCTACGAGTTCATCGGCTCGACCCTGCGCCAATCGGCCGGGCACGGCTCCGAGCGGTTCATGCCGCTGATCTTCTCTCTCTTCATGTTCGTGCTCGTGCTGAACATGTTCGGCATGATCCCCTACGCGTTCGCCGTGACAAGCCACATCATCGTGACTTTCGCCCTGGCGTTCCTCGTGATCGGCACGGTCATCGTCTACGGCTTCATGGCCCATGGCACCAAGTTCCTGAAGGTGTTCGTGCCCTCGGGCGTGCCGGGCTGGCTGATGCCGATGATCGTGGCCATCGAGATCGTCTCCTTCGTCTCGCGGCCGATCAGCCTCGCCGTCCGTCTCTTCGCCAACGTCCTGGCGGGCCACATCGCCCTCAAGATCTTCGCGGGCTTCGTGCCGGCGCTCCTCGCCGCTGGCGCCTGGGGTGCGATCTCGCCGCTGCCGCTGGCTCTCAGCGTGGCGGTGACGGCTCTCGAATTCCTCGTCGCCGGTCTGCAGGCCTACGTCTTCGCGACGCTTGCCTCGATCTACCTCAGCGACGCGCTTCACCCCGGCCACTAGGCCGCGGCGATACACCCTTCCGTCCCCGGTCCGCGGTTGCGGCCGGATTTCTCTCCACGCAACGAACGAACCGACACCAGGAGCAATTTGATGGATCCCTTAGCCGCTAAGTACATCGGCGCCGGTCTCGCCTGCCTCGGAATGGCGGGCGCCGCCATCGGCCTCGGCAATCTCTTCGGCCAGTTCTATGCCGGCGCACTTCGCAACCCGTCGGCCGCCGACGGCCAGCGCGGCAACCTGCTCCTCGGCTTCGCCCTGACGGAAGCGCTCGGCATCTTCTCGCTGCTCGTCGCCCTGCTTCTCCTGTTCGCCGTCTAAGACCGGCGTTCCCGTCGATCCGACAGCAGACCCGGACCGGGCGCCCCGATTCATCGGAGGCGCGCCCGGTCCATCACACGAATTTCTTTGAGCGAAGGACGTCATGGCTCAGCCGGCCCATTCGACCGCAACGCAAGGCATCGTCGCATCGCCTGCGTCCGAACATGGCGGCGGCTTTCCGCCCTTCGAGAGCCATACTTTTCTCTCCCAGTTGATCTGGCTCGCGCTGGCCTTCGGCCTGCTCTATTACCTGATGGACAAGGTGGCCCTGCCCCGCATCCAGGCGATCCTTCACGACCGCGCCACGCGGCTGTCGTCGGATCTCGACGAAGCGCAGCGGATGAAGGCCGAGGCCGAGGCCGCCGGCGCCGCCTACGAGAAGTCGCTCGCCGACGCTCAGGCCAAGGCCCGCACCATCGCCGCTGAGACCCGCGCCGCCCTCACCGCCGAGGCCGAGACCCGTCGCAAGACGCTGGAGGCCGAACTCAACGACAAGATCGCCGCCTCCGAGGCCACGATCCGCACCCGCACCGCCGAGGCCATGGGCAGCGTACGCTCCATCGCCGGCGAGACGGCTTCCGCCATCGTCGAGCGCCTCACCGGACAGGCTCCCGACCAGGGCAGCCTCGACACCGCGCTGAACCGCGTCGCGTTTCCGCACTGAACCGGCGACCGCGCCAGACGTGACTGATCCGGCCCTGCCCCGCCGGACGCCAACGAGTTAGGACGACGAGAATGTTGTTGGATGCCGAGTTCTGGGTCGCCGTCGCCTTCGTCCTGTTCATGGCCGTCGTGTGGAAGGTCGGCGGCTTCGCGCAGATCACCAAGGGGCTCGACACCCGCGGTCGCCGCGTGCGCACCGAACTCGACGAGGCCCGCCGCCTGCGCGAGGAGGCTGCCACCGTCCTCGCCGACTACAAGAAGCGCCGCGCTCAGGCCGAGTCCGAGGCCGAGGCCATCGTCGCCGGAGCCCGCGAGGAGGCCCAGCGCATCGCCGACGAGGGCCATGCCCGCCTGAACGAGTTCATCGCCCGCCGCACCAAGTCGGCCGAGACCAAGATCGCGCAGGCCGAAGTTCAGGCCACCGCCCAAGTCCGCGCCGCCGCGGCCGACGCCGCCGTCAAGGTCTCCGAGGTGGTGCTGCGGGAGCGTCTGCAGGGCGATGCCGGCCTGTCGCTGGTCCGTTCCGGCCTCGACGAGGTCAAGGGCCGGCTTCGCGCCTGAGCTTCGCGTCCACGACCCATCGTTTCGAGAAAGCCGCCGCGAGGCGGCTTTTTTGTTGCCCGACGTGCCGCTTCACACTCGCGGGCTATGGCGCCCATCATGGTATGGCAGCACGGCATGGCAGCGCCCGTCGTCGCGCCGACGCACATGATCCATGGAATCCGATGCCGCCGATCATTTCCATCTCCGGCCTGTCCAAGGTCTATGCGTCCGGTCTCCACGCCCTCAAGGACATCGATCTCGAGATCGCCAAGGGCGAGATCTTTGCCCTGCTCGGCCCGAACGGAGCGGGCAAGACCACGCTGATCAGCATCGTCTGCGGCCTCGTGCGGGCCAGCAGCGGAACGGTGACCGTCGACGGGCTCGACATCGCGAAGGATTACCGCGAGGCACGCAGGGCCATCGGCCTGGTACCGCAGGAACTCACCACCGACGCGTTCGAGACGGTCTGGGCGACGACGAGTTTCAGCCGTGGCCTGTTCGGGATGAAAGCCGATCCCGCCCATATCGAGCGCGTGCTGCGCGACCTGTCCCTGTGGGACAAGAAGGACAGCCGCATCATGACGCTGTCGGGCGGCATGAAGCGGCGCGTGCTGATCGCCAAGGCGCTGAGCCACGAGCCGCGCATCCTGTTCCTCGATGAGCCCACCGCGGGCGTCGACGTGGAGTTGCGCCAGGAGATGTGGCGGCTGGTGCGCAAGCTTCGCGACCAGGGCGTCACCGTCATCCTCACCACCCATTACATCGACGAGGCCGAGGAGATGGCCGACAGGGTCGGCGTGATCCGGAAAGGGCAGATCATCCTGGTGGAGGAGAAGGCCGAGCTGATGCGCAAGCTCGGCAAGAAGCAATTGACGCTGCAATTGCAGACCCCCCTCCCCGCCCTCCCGGACGAGCTGGCGCCGCACGGACTCGCACTGTCGGCGGATGGCCATGAGATCGTCTACACCTACGATACCAAGGGCGAGCGCACCGGAATCACCACGCTCCTCACCGACCTCGCCGCCGCCGGGATCCCCTTCCGCGATCTCTCCACCAGCCAGAGCTCGCTCGAAGACATCTTCGTCGATCTCGTGAGGGAGCAGGCATGAGCGCCGCCTCGATGAACCCACTTGCGATGAATTGGCCCGCGATCCGCGCGATCTACCTCTTCGAGATGGCGCGCTTCTGGCGCACCGGGCTCCAGAGCATCGTCGCTCCGGTCATCGCCACGTCGCTCTACTTCGTCGTCTTCGGCGCGGCGATCGGCTCCCGCATGGCCTCCGTCGACGGGGTCGCCTACGGCGCCTTCATCGTGCCGGGGCTGATCATGCTGTCGTTGCTGACGCAGAGCATCGCCAACGCCTCCTTCGGCATCTACTTCCCGCGCTTTGCCGGTACGATCTACGAGATCCTGTCGGCTCCGGTCTCGCCCCTGGAGATCGTGCTCGGCTATGTCGGCGCGGCCGCCTCGAAATCCATCCTGATCGGCCTCATCATCCTCGCGACCGCCGCGCTGTTCGTGCCGTTGAGGATCGAGCATCCGTTCTGGATGGTGGCGTTCCTGCTGCTCACCGCGGTGACGTTCAGCCTGTTCGGCTTCCTCATCGGGCTCTGGGCCGATGGGTTCGAGAAGCTGCAGCTCGTGCCGCTCCTCATCGTGACGCCGCTGACCTTCCTCGGCGGCAGCTTCTATTCCATCGAGATGCTGCCACCGTTCTGGCGGGCGGTGAGCTTCGTCAATCCGGTCGTCTATCTCATCAGCGGCTTCCGCTGGAGCTTCTTCGGCACCTCCGATGTGGGGGTCGAGATCAGCCTCGCGATGACGCTGGTGTTCCTCGCCCTCTGCCTCGGCGGCGTGACCTGGATCTTCCGCACGGGGTATCGCCTCAAGACCTGAATCGACGAATGACGATCCTGAGGGTCAGGGACGCTCGTCGAGGAAGGCGAGCACGCCCTGCCGGTGCTGCTTGTCGCCGACAGCGGTGCTGTGGTCGCGATTGGGCAGTTCCAGGCTCTTCGCGTTCTGCATGAGCGCGGCCAGCGCCGGAGCCGAGCCGGCCACCGTGTCGAGGGTGCCCACCGTGACGAGGGTCGGCGCCTCGATCTGCGAGACTTCCTCCCGCGACAGGGTCTGGCGCGAACCGCGCATGCAGGCCGCAAGCGCCCGCAAGTCGCTCTTCGTCTGTTCCGCGAAGGTGCGGAAAGCGGCCGCCGTGAGGTTCGGTGCCTTCTCGCCGGGCGGGGCTTCCAGGGCTTCGGCGATGCCGTTCGGCAATCCCCTACCCTCGACCAGATGCAGCCCGAGCCCGCCCAGAAGCACCGAGCGCACCCGTTCCGGATTGTCGAGGGCGAGATAGGCCGAGATCCGCGCGCCCATGGAATAGCCCATGATGTCGGCGCGCTCGATGCCGAGATGGTCGAGCAGGCGCCGCGCGTCCTGCGCCATGATATCGGAGCCGTAAGCCTCGGGATCGTACAGCTTCTCGCTCTCGCCATGGCCGCGGTTGTCGAGGGCGATGACCCGGCGCCCTGCCTCGGACAGGGTCCGCACCCACAGCGTGTTGACCCAGTTCACCGAGTGGTTCGAGGCGAAGCCGTGGATCAGCAGGATCGGATCGCCGCTGCCGCCCTTCGCCGGCGCGTCGATATAGGCGATGGTGGTCCCGTCGGAATCGAAGGTCTGCATCGAGCGGTCCATGCCTTTCGAAAAAGCCGCCGTCGGTCGAGGGGCGGTCCCTATTGGCCGCCAAACTCGCCCTTGAGCGGCACAGAGGCAAGCCGGGAGTGGTCGCAGGGGTGACAAGAGTGCACTTCCCTCGTCCCACATGGGCGCGCCCGGCCTGGCCCCCCTTGCCGCCCGGCCCCTCCGGCGCGATGAACGAGGAAATCGTCGCGCGGGCGCAGCTTCGGTCGTGCGGTCATGCGTCGACCAGCGAGGATACGGACGACCATGATCCAGATCGTACCCGTCGTCGTCCTCAAGCACGTCGTCCGTGCCTCGCAGCCTGACGTGTTCCGTGCCTTGACCGACCCGGCCCTCGCCAGGCGCTGGCTGGCACCGCCCGGGACGGACGCGGTGCATGCGGAGATCGACCTGCGTGTCGGCGGCGCCTTTCTGCTGCGGGGGCGGGACGCGAGCGGAGCGCTCCATAGCGTCACCGGCCGCTACGAGGAGATCCGGCGCGGCCATCACCTGCATCAGAGCTGGAACTATGACGGGTCGAACGACCGGTTGCGGATCGGCGAGACGGTGGTCCAGACCGACCTCCTCTCCGTCGGCGACCAGGCCACGGAAGTCACCCTGACTCATCGCCGTATCGTCGACGTGGACGTTCGCAACGCCTATCGGGAGCATTGGCGCCATTGCTTCGACAGGCTTCAGGCCGCTTTGGGCTGAGATCTGGCCGGATCGTCTCCCGCACATTCCTTCCCGGACGGGTTGGTCGATAACCCGATCCCGGGTCCAAGGCGGGATGCCGCTTTCCTGGTTGCGAACGATCGAGGGGCCACGGCTCGCGCCGCAGCCCCCCTTCTCGATGGTTCAGAAAGCGGAAGGCTCAGGCGAAGGCAGGCTGACCGCTGGTGACGGCGCGCTGGGCGACGGCCTCATCGTAGAGTTTCTGCTCGCTCTCCTTGTGGGTGAGCGAGAAGCGCACCGAGATCGCACAGAGCGACGAGATCAGCACGGCGATGCCGAGGATGAACAGGGCGCCGGGCAGGTTGCCGACCCCCTTGAGCAGGAAGCCCGCCGCCACGGCGCCGACATTGCCGCCCGCGCCGATGATGCCTGCGACGCCGCCCAGAGCCTTGCGGTCGATGAACGGTACGAGAGCGTAGGTCGCGCCGCAGGCCATGTGGGTGAACAGGCCGAAGGCCAGCATGGCGACGACGGCGAGCGTGACCGAGCCGGCATAGGCGAAGGCCAGGAGGCCGATCCCCTCACCGACCATCAGCCCGAACAGCAGCAGGGTGCGGCCGTCGAGACCCTTGGCCCGGGCGACCCGGTCCGAGGCGATGCCGCCGAGGGCGCGCGCGAACAGGGCGAGCAGGCCGAAGCTGCCTGCCGCCAGCCCGGCCTGGGTCAGATCCAGGCTGAAGCGCTCGACGTAATAGGTCGCCGCCACCGCATGGATGAAGATCTCGACGCCGAAGCAGGCACCGTAGGTGATCGCCAGCATCCAGACCCGGTAGTTCGTCATCGCCTGCTTGAAGACGGCCCAGCCGCCCTTCTTGCCGGAATCCACCGCGACGCCACGGGCGCGCAGTTCCATGATGTTGCCCTCGGGCGTGTCCTGCGTGAACCGGTAGTAGAGGAACGCGACGATCAGCATCATCACGCCGGGCACGAGCATCGACAGGCGCCAGCCCATCGTCTTCTCGACGCCGATGCTGACGAGGGCCGCGAGGATGAGCGGCATGACGCTCTGTGTGACGCCGCCGCCGGCATTGCCCCAGCCGCCCACCGTGGCGTTGGCGGTGCCGACCACGTTCGGCGCGAACATCACCGAGGTGTGAAACTGGGTGATGACGAAGCTCGCGCCGATTGCGCCGATGGCGAGGCGGAAGAACAGGAAGCTCTCGTAGGAATTGGCGAAGGCGATGCCCACGACCGGGATCGCGCCGAGGGTCAGGAGCGCCGTATAGGTCAGACGAGGCCCGAACCGGTCGCACATCGGCCCGATCAGCAGGCGCACCAGGATGGTGATGCCCACGGCGGCGATGTTGATGTTGTAGACCTGATCGTTGGTGAGGTGGAACTCGCCCTTGATGACCGGCATCAGCGGCGCGACGGCGAACCAGGCGAAGAAGCAGACGAAGAAGGCGAGCCACGTGATGTGGAAGGCCCGCATCTGCGGCGTGGCCAGACTGAAGAGATCGATTCGGGTGGCTTTTTGGGAGTGCATTCGAAGAGGCTCCAGGCGATCGGATTTCTCCCGGCACTCCTCGCGAGTGGCCCCCGTCGCGCGGGGTGGGGAGAGACTGGTCGCTCACGCCACAGTGAGCACGAGGCGCCTGTCGTCCGAGGCGTCTCTCGCGGGCGCCGTTGCCCACGGGGGGCGCTGTTGCATTGCACATGCCAACTGGAACGCTTCTGGAAACGCGGCCCCTCCGACGGTCATCGCGCCCTGTGCCGGGCGTTTCGGCACGCGGGCCCGAAGCCGATCGCTTCTCGTCGGCATGCCTCTCCGATGGTCGCCTGCGCAGTCGATAGCCTCAAAGATGCTCTGTTTTCAGTCACGGCGCTTAATTAGGCAGTGGCGCTCGCGGGTCGTTGGCCGACAGGTGGCGCTTGCCGTGCGCCCGTGGGGCTGGCATCACCCGCCGCCATGAACGACACGCAATCTTCCGGCATCCGGCCTTTCGGCACCTACGCGCCCAAGGGGCTCGTGGCACGCATCACCGAGCGCACGGTGAACCTGTCAGGCCGAAGCTGGGCGGGGCGACGCCTCGGCTTCTTCCTGCGCCGGCTCGCGATCACGATGCTGCACGGACAGCCCCTCGACGTGGAGCGGTTCGGTGCGCGGATGCGGCTGCACCCCTACAACAACAATTGCGAGAAGAAGGTGCTGTTCACGCCGCAATTCTTCGATCCCGAGGAGCGTGCGCTGCTGCGGTCGCGGCTGGAGCCGGGCTGCACCTTCCTCGATATCGGGGCGAATATCGGCGCCTACGCCCTGTCCGTCGCCGCTTTCGCCGGCCCTCGTGCCCGCATCCTCGCCGTCGAGCCGCAGCCGGATGTGTTCGACCGTCTGACCTACAACATCGCGCAGAACCCGTTCGGCACGGTGAAGGCGGTGGCCTGCGCGGTAGCCGACAAGGCCGGCGAACTGACACTGTTCGTGGACCCGCGCAACCGCGGCGAATCGAGCCTGAAGATCGTCGGGACCAATGAGGGCGCGCAGATCCGCGTTCCGGCGGTGACGTTGCTCGGCCTCGCGCAGGGCGAGGGCATCACCCGGATCGATGCGATCAAGCTCGATGTCGAGGGTGCCGAAGACCTGATCCTGGAGCCGTTCCTGCGGGAAGCCCCGGTCTCTCTCCATCCGCGCCTCCTCGTCATCGAGGACGGCACCGCGCAATGGCAGATCGATCTCGTCGGCCTCCTCGAGGCGCGAGGCTACCGCCAGATCGCCCGCACGCGCCTGAACCTGATCTTCGAGCGGAACGGCGACTGAGGGCGCCCGTCGGGTCGCCGGACCCGGCCGAGCATGTCAGGATGCGCCGATGGATGGTGGAGCCCATCCATCGGCTGAACCTGCCCGTTCAGAGCGGGATGTTGTCGTGCTTCTTCCAGGGCTGCTCCATCTCCTTGGTGCGCAGCATGCCCAGCGCCCGGGCGATGCGTTTGCGCGTCGAGTGGGGCATGATCACCTCGTCGATGTAGCCGCGCTCGGCCGCCACGAAGGGCGAGAGGAAGCGGTCCTCGTATTCGGAGGTCCGCGCCGCGATCTTGTCGCTGTCGCCGATCTCGCTGCGGAAGATGATCTCCACCGCGCCCTTGGCGCCCATCACGGCGATCTGCGCGGTGGGCCAGGCGTAGTTGAGGTCGGCGCCCACATGCTTGGAGGCCATCACGTCGTAGGCGCCGCCGAAGGCCTTGCGGGTGATGATGGTGACCAGCGGCACCGTCGCCTGGCTGTAGGCGAAGAGCAGCTTGGCGCCGTGCTTGATCAGGCCGCCGTACTCTTGGGCGGTGCCCGGCAGGAAGCCCGGCACGTCGACGAAGGTCACGATCGGGATCGAGAACGCGTCGCAGAAGCGCACGAAGCGGGCGGCCTTGCGCGAGGCGTCCGAGTCGAGAACGCCGGCCAGCACCATCGGCTGGTTGGCGACGAAGCCGACGGTGCGACCTTCGATGCGCCCGAACCCGGTGATGATGTTGCGGGCATAGGTCGACTGGATCTCGAAGAAATCGCCCTCGTCGGCGACCCGGCGGATCAGCTCGCCCATGTCGTAGGGCTTGTTCGGGTTGTCCGGGATCAGGGTATCGAGGGATTTGTCGAGACGGAGCGGGTCGTCGAAGCTCTCGATCTCCGGCACGCCGTCGATGTTGTTGGCGGGCAGGAAGTCGACGAGGCGGCGAATCTGGAGGAGCGCCTCGACGTCGTTCTCGAACGAGCCGTCTGCGATGGAGGATTTCGTGGTGTGGACCTTGGCGCCGCCGAGTTCCTCGGCCGTCACCACCTCGTTGGTCACGGTCTTCACCACGTCGGGGCCGGTCACGAACATGTAGCTCGTGTCGCGGACCATGAAGATGAAGTCGGTCATGGCCGGCGAGTAGACGTCGCCGCCGGCGCAGGGGCCCATGATGACCGAGATCTGCGGGATGACGCCGGAGGCGGCGACGTTGCGGCGGAACACTTCGCCGTAGCCGCCGAGCGCCGCGACGCCCTCCTGGATGCGGGCGCCGCCGGCATCGAAGATGCCGATGATCGGGGCGCGCATCTTCAGCGCCATGTCCTGGACCTTGACGATCTTGGCCGCGTGCGTCTCGGAAAGCGAGCCGCCGAACACCGTGAAGTCCTTGGAGAACAGGAAGACGGTGCGGCCGTTGATGGTGCCCCAGCCGGTGATCACGCCGTCGCCGGGGATCTTCTGCTTCTCCATCCCGAAATCGGTCGAGCGATGCTGCACGAACATGTCGAATTCCTCGAACGACCCATGGTCGAGAAGGAGTTCGATACGCTCGCGCGCCGTCAGCTTGCCGCGCTTGTGCTGGGCCGTGACGCGGTTCTCGCCGCCGCCGAGGCGGGCCTGGGCGCGCCGCTCTTCCAGCTTCTCGAGAATATCCTTCATGCGCGGTGAGCCTTGAGATGGGTGCGAGGAGACGGGCCGTGCCGCATGTCGCGACGAGGCTTGGCGGTAAACTTCAAACGCGCCTTAGCACGGAGGACAGGCAGCGAAAATGGATTTAAAGGACAAGCTTTGCCAGCGTTGCCGCCGCCTCGAACTCGTGCTTGCGCAAGACGTGCCGGGCTTCCGCCTCGGCGTCGCTTCCCCAGACGCTGGCCTGATAGGCCTCGTCCACATGCGCGGCTGTCCAGGCTTCCTGCGGGGTGAGGCGGCCATGCAGGGTGGCGAGCGCGATGAGGAGCGAGCCCGTCAGCGTGGTCATCGTGTGGAGCGCGGCCAGCCGGAACGGACCATCGACGGCCGCGATCGCGCTGCGGAGCGCGGCCACGGACGGTTCGGGCTGGGTGACGTGCATCACGCCCTCGCTGAGGATGAGGCGCGCACCCAGCGTCTCGCGGGCCCAGTCGAGCAAAGGGTCCCAGGCGCGCGCCTGATCGGCCACGAGGCGTTCGGGATCGGCGGCTCTGTAGGCCACGAGATCCGTGCCGGCATAGGCCGAGAGGTCGTCGATCACCGCCTCGCGGCGGGGGGCGACGCCGTCGATGGCGGTGTTGGCGAGCCGCGTCAGCGGCATGGTCGCCGGATCGATGGACGCGACCTGCGCCGCCCATTCGGCGGCCACGGCCTCGCCGAGCGCCCGCGTCGGCAGGCTCAGCGGGTTGCGGGCCGGTGTGTTGGCCGGGCGCCCGTCGAGGGTCAGGCGGAAGCCTTCATCGTTCTTGGAGAGGCCGGCCGTCTCATAGAAACGCTTCGGCAGCGCCGGGCGCGTCTGCGCGCGCACCGCCCTGTGCGGATCGTGCACGGGAGGGGCATCGGAGGCGCCGAGCCAGTCGGCGGGATCGTCGTTGCTCATGATGGCGGGTTCTAGCGCATCGCTTCCCGGCCCGCGAGCGCCAAGCCGGGGCGAACTCTACTCGGGCGCGAGCCCGGCGACGATGGTGTCGCCACCGACTTCGATGAAGGCGCCCGAGAACAGGTCGGCCAGCGCGGCGGCCGTCTCGACCACCGTCACCGCGCCCGCTCCGTACAAGGCGCCGGGCGGATGATAGCCCCAGGCGACTCCAACCGCGGCCGCGCCGGCATTCACCGCCATGTCCATGTCGTAGGTGGTGTCGCCGATCATCACCGTGGTCTCCGGCAGGGCGCCCACTTCGGCCATGGCCCGACGCAGCATGGTCGGGTCCGGCTTCGACGGCGCGTCGTCGGCGGTCTGGGTGGTGGCGAACACGTCGCCCCAGCCATGGCTCTCGATGAGCCGGTCGACGCCGCGCCGGGACTTGCCGGTTGCGAGCCCCAGCCGCAGGTCGTCGCGGGCGCGCAGGCGCTCGATCAGCTCTCCCATGCCGGGAAACAGCGGTTCCTCGTAGGCGGGATCGAGCCGCAAGGTGTTGAAAGCCCGCTTGTAGCTCTCCGACAGGCTCTCGATGGGCCCCTGCTCACCCACGAGGCGCCGGAAGGCCTGGGGCAACGACAATCCGACCACGGAGAGGGAGACCGCGCGCGACGGTGCCGCCATGTCATGCTCGGCGAAGGCCACGCCCTGGGCGGCGACGATGAGATGCTGGCTGTCGACGAGCGTGCCGTCGACGTCGAAGACGACGAGCTTCACGAGAGCCTTCCTCGCGGCCGGTTCACGGCCCGCATCCCTGCCGGCTCACGGCTGGCGCCCCTGCGGGGATTGCTGCGCCGGGTTCTGGCCGGGCTTCGGGCGTTCGTAGCCGAGCTTGCACCGGATCAGGAAGCGCCGCCGCACGCCACCGCGCAGGTTGCGCGCATGTGAGAGCCGATTGCAGCTGGCATAGGATCGGCGCCTGCGATCGCCCGACCGAGCCTGCGGCCCCTGCCGGCCGACGGAGGGGGGTGGAGGCGTCTGGTTCTGCGCGGCCGGCACGGTCGCCGCCTTCGGAGCGGGGATCGACTGGCTCTGTTGCGGACCCGGCACCTGTGCCGCAGCGTCGGAGGTCAGCGACGCTGATCCGAGGCACACGAACAGGCCGATGGATGCGGTACAGGCCATGGTCGCGAACGTCATCGGCATGTTTTCTCGCTGCAACGGCACATGAGGTCGACCACAAGGATAAGCCATGTCGCCTGATTGCCAAGGCGCATCCACGAGTGTTCCCCGTCGATGCGCCCCAGCGGAAGACGTCCGCGGCGGCGTGTCAGGCCTCCGGCGCCTCGATGATGGGGTCGTAGCGGGAGGCGTCGAAGCCGAGCAGGTTCCAGCTCTGCGCCATATGCGGCGGCAGGGGCGCGGTCACGTCCACCGGCTTGGACGTGCGCGGATGCGGGATCACGATGCGCCGGGCGAGCAGGTGCAGCCGGTTCTGGATGCCGCCGGGTAATTCCCAGTTCTCGATGCTGAAGTATTTCGGATCGCCGACGATGGGATGCCCGATATGGGCGGCATGGGCGCGCAGCTGGTGCGTGCGCCCCGTGACCGGCTTCAGCGACAGCCAGGACAGCTTCTGCGCCGCGTTGTCCACCATCGCGTAATAGGTCAGGGCATGGGCGGCGCCGTCGTCGCCGTGCTTCGCCACCCGCATGCGGGCATCGCCGTCGGCGGGCTCGTCCTTGGCGAGGTAGGTTGAGATCCGGCCCTGCGGAACGCGCGGAACGCCGGCGGTGAGCGCCCAATAGACCTTGCGTGCGGCACGCGAGCGGAAGCTCTTGGCCAAAGTCGAGGCGGCGATCCGGGTCTTGGCCACGATGAGGCAGCCGGCGGTATCCTTGTCGAGGCGGTGAACGAGGCGCGGCTTCTGCCCGTCGGGACCGGTCAGCGCTTCCAGCAGCCCGTCCACGTGACGCACCGTGCCGGAGCCGCCCTGGACGGCGAGGCCGAAGGGCTTGTTCAGCACCATCATGTCCGCATCCTCGTAGAGGATGAGCGAGCGCAGGTAGTCGGCGTCGTTGGCGTCGCGGGCGGGACTGCGCGGGCGTTCCGAGACGGCGTCGAGCTTCAGCGGCGGCACGCGCACGCTCATGCCGGGCAGGAGGCGGTCATTGGGTTTGGCGCGCTTGCCGTCCACCCGCAGCTCGCCCTTGCGGACGATGCTCTGGACGCGGGTGAAGGGCAGTTGCGGGAAGCGCGTGGTGAGGAAGCGGTCGATCCGCATCTCGGCCTCGTCCTCCTCGACGATCAGCGTCTGCACGCCGGAAGCGAGGGTGGCGGAGGCGGCGGCGCGCTGCTCGCGCCGGGTCGGTCCCTCGGGTGCCGGTTCCGGAGGCTTCGCGCCGGTACGACGGGGGTGCGGGGCATCGAAGGATTTCGCCGCGACCTCGTTGCGCGGCGCACGCGTCCGTGGGGCGCGGGGAGCGACCGCCTCGTCGTCGGCCGTCGCTTCCGGCGCGTCGCCGGGGCGCCACGGCGCGCGCTTGTCGGCGTCGCCGCGCATCTGGGCCGCGCGCTGGGCCGCGTCGAGGGCGCTGGTGCGCGGGCCGGTGCCTTCACGGTCGGGCCTGCGGAACGCGCCGGGCTTGCCGGTGCGGTACGGTTTCCCGCCGCTTCCGGGCTGTCCGCCCTTGCCGGCACCGGAGCCTTTGCGTCCGGCGCTGCCGCGTGATGGTGGTCTGGTGGTCATCGGGTGCTCGTAACACCCTCGCCTCTCTCGGCAAAGTGCTACGAGAACGCCGATGTCAGGCCGCGCGGCGGCCCGCCTCGATGGTAAGGCCGGTCCCGACCGAGCCGAACGTGTCTCCGTCGACCACGCGGGCCTTGGGCACCCCCGCCACTAGGGCGGCGCGGACATGCGGCAGCCCGGTGGATCCGCCGGTGAGGAACAGGGCGTCGATGGCCTCGGCCGGCAATCCCGCCTGCTTCAGGCAACGCCCGATCCGCTCGGCGATCCGGCGCGATAGCTCCTCCGTCTGCGCCACGAGGCCGGCATGATCGAGATTGGCCGAGAGCCCCGGCTCGACCCAGCCGAGCGCCACGCCGCCATGGCCCGCATCCGAGGCGGCGATCTTGGCGCCCTCGACTTCCATCGCCAGGGAATGGCCGCGCTCGGCCTCCACCACGGTGTAGAGCCGCCCGATCAGGTCGGGCCGGCGCGCGTCGCGGCGGACTTCCTCGATCTCGCGCAGGGTCTTGGCATTGTAGAGCCGGTTGATGCTCGACCAGGTGGCGAGGTCGTGGAAATAGCCGCTCGGCACGTCGAGGTCGCCCCGGTTCATCGGGCTGCCGAGGCCGAAGAGCGGCATCACCGTGCCGAGGCTGAGCCGCCGGTCGAAATCGGTGCCGCCGATGCGCACGCCGTCATTGGCGAGGATGTCGCCGGACCGATCCACCTTGGCATGGCGCTCGGGCGAGAGCCGGACGATCGAGAAATCGGAGGTGCCGCCGCCGATATCGGCGATGAGGGCGATCTCCTCCCGTCTCACCTGCTGCTCGTAATCGAGCGCCGCCGCGATGGGCTCGTACTGGAACGAGACATGGCGGAAGCCGATGCTCCGGGCGATCTCGCGCAGGGCGTCCTCGGCCCTCGCATCGCCTTCGGGATCGCCGTCGACGAAATGGACCGGCCTTCCGTGGACAACGGTGTCGATGGTCGCTCCCGCCTGCGATTCGGCCCGCGTCTTCACGGCGGCGAGGTAGCGGGCGATGACGTCGCGGAAGCGGATGCGTTCGCGTCCGACCGGCGTCGTCTCCTCGAGCAGCGAGGAACCGAGCACCGATTTGAGGCTGCGCATCAGCCGTCCCGGCGTGCCCTCGACATACTCGTCCATGGCCGCACGTCCGACCAGGGGCATCCCGCCCGGCGGGAAGAAGATCGCGCTGGGGATGGTGACGTGGTCGCCCTCCAGCCGCAGCAAGGCGGGCCGCCCCTCGGTGACGAGGCCGAGTGTGGTGTTGGACGTGCCGAAATCGAGGCCGCAGGCCGCCATGAGGGTCTCCGGACGAAAGTCCGCTGGAATGGGGGGCCGTCGACCTACAGGCTACGCCGCCCCGGGTCCACCGGTCTCAGCGCCCGAAATCGCCGGCCCGGCTCGCCTTCAATGCAGGGCTCGCGCCCGCGAGCCGCCGCTTGAGCCGCACGATCGCTTCCCGCTGCAACTCGCTCGCGGCCGAATGGGCGCCGGCGACCTGCTGCAGCATGTCGATGAAGTGCAGACGCTCCGCCTCGGTGAGATTGTCCCGCAGCAGGGGCAGCAATTCGTCCGCCACCACCGAGAACGGCCGCCGCGCCTCGGTGTAGGTCCAGGCCCGCTCGAACGTGGCCGAGATCGAATCGATCTGCAGCGGAGAATCCATGAATTCCAGGATCTTGGTCTTCTCGGCGGCGGTGACGGGACTGCCCGTGCGGACGAGCTGGATCATCAGGATCACCGCCGCGAGCCGGACGTCCCGCACCCGCTTCAGCGGCGTGCCGATGATGTCCTCGAGCGTCGATTTCGCCCGGCGCTGAAGCCCCTTCGTATCGCGGTTGACCTCCTTCAGCGCCGTCGCGGTGCCGTGCATGCGGATGACCCAGAACAGGATCGCACCCACGATCCCGACCACAGCGGCGATGACGACCATCTCAACGTGCCTTTCCCCGGAGCCGGCCCGGTCGGACGATTGAATCGGGCGGGAGCATAGCGTCGCGGTTGTCGCGACAAAACCCGACGGGACGTGCCGCCATGCGAGGGATCGCCCCGTCCCGATCGATTCGCGGCCTCGCGTTTCGTGCGCTCAACCTTCCCCGAGATACCGATGGCGCAGGTGGCGCATGTAATCCGCCGCGCCGAGGGGCTTGCCGGTGGCGACGACGAGGAGTTCGTCGGTCTCCAGCAGGGACCCGCGTCCGTGCACGCTCTCGCGGAGCCAGCCGCGCAGGGCGGTGAAATCGCCCGCCGCCAAATCGGTGGAGATGCCGGGCAGGGTTTCGCGGGCGGCGCGGAAGAGCTGCGCCGCCGCCATGGCGCCGAGCGTGTAGGTCGGGAAATAGCCGAAGCTGCCGCCCGGCCAGTGGATGTCCTGCAGACAGCCGACCCGGTCGCTCGGCACGGCGAGACCGAGGAGGTCGCGCATGCCACGGTCGAAGGCGCCCGGCAGGTCGGCTACCGCGAGATCGCCGGCGATCATCGCCGATTCGAGGTCGTAGCGCAGGAGGATATGGGCCGGATACGTCACTTCGTCGGCATCGACCCGGATCAGCCCCGGCTCGACCCGCGTGTAGAGGCGGTGCAGGTTGTCGGCGTCCCACGCCCTCCCCTCCCCGCCGAAGGCCTCGCGCAGGAGTGGCGCGAGATAGGCGCAGAACTCGGCCGAGCGGCAGGCCTGCATCTCGATGAGGAGCGACTGGCTCTCGTGCAGGCTCATCCCCCGTGCATACCCCACCGGCTGCCGCAGCCATGCGGCCGGGCGCCCCTGCTCGTAGATCGCGTGGCCGGTCTCGTGCAGCACGCCCATCAGGGCCCGGCTGGCGTCGGCCTCCTCGTAGCGCGTGGTGATGCGGACGTCGTCGGTGGCGCCGCCGCAGAACGGGTGCAGGCTGACGTCGAGGCGGCCACGCTCGAAATCGAATCCGACCGCCCGCATCAGCGTGAGGCCCAGCTCCTTCTGAGCCTCGACCGGGAAAGGCCCGGGCAGCGGGATCGGAGCCGGCATCGCTGCCTGCCGGTCGCGGACCGTTGCGATCAGGCCCGGCAGTGTCGCGCGAAGCTCGGCGAAGAGCGGATCGATCGTGGCGCGGCGCATGCCGGGATCGTAGCCGTCGAGGAGCGCGTCGTAGGGATCGAGCCCCAGGGCGGCGCCCTTGGCTTCGCCCACCTCGCGCTGGAGCCGCAGGGTTTCGGCGAGATGGGGAGCCAGCATCGCGAAATCCGATGCCGCCCTTGCTTCGCGCCAGACCATCTCGGAGCGGGAGGAGGCCTTGGAACTCGCGGCCACGAGGTCCGCCGGGACGGCCGAGGCGTGGAGATAGGCACGCCGCATCTCGCGCAGGTTGGCCCGCTCCCACTCGCCGAGGGCGGCCTCGTCATCGGAGGCACGGGCGATCAGATCACCGGTCTCGGCGGCGGTGAGGATCTCGTGGGCGATGACCCGCAACTGGGCGAGCTGCTCGGCCCGGCCGTCGGCTGCACCATCCGGCATCAGCGTCTGCGCATCCCAACCGAGGATGCCGGCGGCATCCTCGACGGCGCCGATGCGGGCGAAGCGGGTGGCAAGGGTTCGGTAAGGGTGCATTGTCGCGGCTGGCCTTTCTGCTTCCGGGGGCGCCCTACAATGAAACCACCAGTCTCAGGAAGCGCGCGCATGTCCATCGAATCTTAGACGAGCGAGGCGTCAGACGATGGATGAATTCCATGGCTCGATTTCAGCCACGGCGTGTCCTCTAGGCTACTGCGGAGTACGGAAAAAGCGCTATGTTTCGCGAATGCGCAAAATACGTTCGGCTGTATTTTGTCGAAATCAACGCTGTTGTGACCTGGTGCAAAGATGAACTCGATAAAAATTACGAGCGGTAAGGTGTTTCAAGATCATGATAGTCGCGATTTCGGAGTCGTGGGTTCATTTGGGGACGATTTGAGCGACTCGTATGAGGTCTCAGTTGGCTACGGCGCATCCGGCGATACCCTTTTTTTCGGGTATCCATCTGGTTCGATGCTGTCCTACGGCATCCCATCCATCGCCGCCTTCGCCTTCAACTTTGCCAAGAACGTGGCCGTAGTCTCGATACAGGGCTACAAGTACAGCGATGTCTTGATCGGAGGCCTTAAGGGCGACCTCCTAGATGGTGGTGCCGGTGGCGACCTCATCAACGGTGGGGCCGGTCGAGATACCGTCAGCTACGAACATTCCAACACCAAAGTCAGCGTGAATCTTGAGACCGGCCTTTGCAAGGGGGGCGATGCCGCCGGCGATCGCCTGGTGAGCATCGAGAACATTGTTGGAAGCGCGAATAACGACCATCTGATCGGGGATGCAAAAGCGAACACGTTGGTGAGCAACGGTGGGTACGATACCCTCGAAGGAGGAGCTGGGAACGACCACATCGTCATTAGCTCGAAGATCGACCGTATCGATGGTGGATCCGGTCAGGATACCCTTACGATCACGGAGGGCTCCTTCGTGGCGCTGACGAGCGGTCGCTTTACGGGGGTCGAGAAGATTAATGTCGAGAACGATGCCACTCTCAATTTGAAGAACGTCGAGATCGGAGTGTCCATCAAATCGTTGAGCACTGCGGATCATGGGATCGCGCATGACGTCGATATAACAGGTACCTCTGGAGCCGATCGGATAACCGCTGGATCAGGCGGCGACTATCTCGATGGGCATAAGGGGAACGACAAGTTGTTCGGTGGTGCTGGTGCCGACATTTTCAATTTCGATGACGATTTCGGGCGTGATGAGATTTACAAATTTAACATAAAAACCGATAATTTGTTGGTCTATAAATTTGCGAAGTCAATGGACGACATTAACATTAAGTCCGTCCATGGTGGCGCCGACACCGAGATTACGTTTTCCGGTAGCGTTGATCCCAACCAAAAGATCATTCTGCACGGAGTCGATGCTTCGGCGGTATCGGAAGATGCATTCTGGTTCGTCTGATCGGGAAGTGTGATCATTCTTCGGGACGAAAGGAATCGAAAACTGGCGCGTCAGCTCTCCTCCTCGCGGCGCTCCCGTCGCAAGCGCTCCCAATGCGCGAGGCGGTCGCCGTAGCGGGTCTCCATGCCTCGGTCGGTGGGCTCGTAGAAGTGCTGGCGTCCGAGCTGTTCCGGCCAGTAATCCTGGCCCGAGAACGCGTCCGGTTCGTCATGGTCGTAGCGGTAGCCCTCGCCGTAGCCGATCTTGCGCATCAGCTTGGTCGAGCCGTTCAGGATGGTGCGGGGCGGCGGCAATGAGCCGTGCTCCTTCGCCACCCGCGTCGCCGCCTTGTAGGCGTTGTAGACCGCGTTCGATTTCGGTGCGCAGGCAAGGTAGACGGTGACCTGGGCGAGGGCCAGCTCGCCCTCCGGGGAGCCGAGGAAGTCGAACGCGTCCTTGGCAGCGGTGGCCACCACCAGGGCCTGCGGATCGGCGAGGCCGATATCCTCCACCGCCATCCGGACGAGGCGTCGGGCGATGAACAGGCGATCCTCGCCTCCGTCGAGCATGCGACAGAGATAGTACAGCGCCGCATCGGGGTCCGAGCCGCGCACGGTCTTATGCAGGGCGCTGATGAGGTTGTAATGGCCCTCCTGGCTCTTGTCGTAGATCGGCGCCCGGCGCTGGACGATCTCCTGCAGGGTGGCCGCGTCGAAGATCTCGTCGCGCTTGGCCGAGCGCCAGACTTCTTCCGCCAGGGTCAGGCAGGCGCGCCCGTCGCCGTCGGCCATGCGGACGAGAACGCCGCGCGCCTCCTCGTCCAGCGGCAGCGGCCGTTCCGTCAGCGCCTCGGCGCGGACCAGCAGTTTGGCGATGGCCGCGTCGTCGAGGGACCGGAACAGCAGGACGCGGGCTCGCGACAGCAGCGCGGCGTTGAGTTCGAAGGAGGGGTTCTCGGTGGTGGCGCCCACGAGCGTCACCGTCCCGTCCTCCATGACGGGAAGGAAGGCGTCGAGCTGCGCCCGGTTGAAGCGGTGGATCTCGTCCACGAAGAGAAGCGTCCCCTGCCCCATCGTCCTGCGCTGGCGGGCCGCCTCGAACACCTTCTTCAGGTCGGCGATGCCGGAGAAAATCGCGGAGATCTGCTCGAACTTAAGATCGGTCTCATGCGCGAGGAGGCGGGCCACCGTCGTCTTGCCGGTGCCCGGCGGCCCCCAGAACACCAGAGAGCCGAAGGATTTTGAATTGAGCAGGCGGGTCAGCGAACCGTCCGGCCCGGTCAGGTGCTCCTGTCCCACCACCTCCGAGAGGGAACGGGGCCGCAGCCGGTCGGCGAGCGGCCGCGGCGCGTCGTTCTGCAGGCCGGCGGAGGCGAAGAGATCGGACATCGGCGCATAGAAGACGCGGGCCGCCTCATCCCGCAATCCGGAAATGGCATCGTCCCCGCGATTCCATGGCTCACCCGTAGCCGTGACGACTCGGGAATGCCGCTCGGCGGCATCCCGTCGATCGGGCATATCCCGGCCTCGGGTCGGTCTCAGATCGGAAGCAGCACCAGCTCCGAATAGAGCAGATCGAGCGGCTCCCTCATCACGTCGCCGATCCGCGAGGTGGCGGAGGAGACGGGATCGGCTATCGCTGCACGAAGCTATAAGGAGGCGTGGATCGCGATCCCTCGGATCGTCGGGCAGCCGATGGAACGGCTCATCCGCGCCGATCGCCATTTGCGGCAACATTCGGGATACAGGGACAGGGCAGAAAGTGCCCCATCGCCGAGAGGATGTCGTCGAACCGGAGCCCCACGCCATGTCCTGCGACCACGGCCTGTCCCGCCGCGCTGCCCTGTTCGGGCTGACGGCCTCATCCACCGGCGCCTTCGCCGCGACGAAGGACGCGCATCCCGCCCGGAGGATCCCCCTCGATTCCGATGCCTGCATCCTGACACCGCAATCGATCGAGGGCCCCTACTACCTCGACCCGCGTCTCGTGCGTTCCGACATCGCCGAAGGTCGCAGCGGAGTTCCCCTCCGCCTTCGCCTGCGCGTGATCCACGCGGCAGCCTGCATCGCGATTCACGGTGCCCGCGTGGATGTCTGGCATGCCGACGCCCAGGGGCTCTATTCCGGCTACCAGGGCCAGGGCGATACCCGAAAAATCTCGACCCTGGGGCAGGCCTTCCTGCGCGGAACGCAGGCCAGCGACGAGAATGGCTGGGCGACGTTCGAGACGATCTATCCCGGCTGGTATCCCGGCCGGGCGACCCACATCCACTTCAAGGTCTTCCTCGACGAGCGCACGCTCGTGACCGGGCAGATGTATCTCGTCGAGGCGATCAACGAGTTCGTCTACGGCAACATCCCCGCCTACGGGAAGCGTCATCAGCCGCGCGAGATCCTCAACGCCACGGACAGGATCGCGCTGGACGAAGACCCGCAGCGTCTTGCCTTCTGCGCCATCAAGGAGGAACGCGACCGCTACGTGGCGACCCTGTCGGTGGGTGTCGACCGCCGAGCCCCCCGGCATTCCGGCGGCCTCGGCCCGATCGCGGGAGCAGGGTTCCTTCTCCCCCCGCCGCTCAGAAGCCTCCTCGGCTTCGGCTCGACCCCCAACTTCGCGGACAGGGTCGATGCCCTCGTGCCGGGCGCCAGGGCCCGGCCATAGCAGCGGCTTTCCCCGCCGCCCCGTCGCGATCCGGCATCAGCCGCCGAAAACCGACGTCAGAACCTCGCCGCCGCGATTGATCGAGACTTCCCACATCCCGGCGGTGGACCGTGTCAGGCGCTCGAGGTCCTTGGTGGTCGTCACCGGTGCGCCGTTGATCGCCACGATCACGTCGCCGATCTGGAGGCCGGCACGGGCTGCGATGGAGCCCTCGTCGACGGACGAGACCGCGACTCCCTCGCTGGCGAAGTCCTTCTGCAGCTCCTCGGCCACGGCCGGAGAGGTGTTGACCAGGGTGGCGCCGAGGAAAGGTGAGCGCGTGCGCACCTTCAGCGCATCGCGCGGACGTGTCTCCGGAGCCGAGGCGAGCTTGACCGAGACGGTGGAGCGGGTGGTGCCACGCAGAATCCCGAATTTCGCGGCTCCGCTGATGCCCTTGAGGGCGAAGCGGTAGCCGAAGGCTTCCGGATCGTCGACGACCTTGTCGTCCACCGTCAGGATCAGGTCGCCGCGCTTGAGGCCCGCTTCCTCGGCGGGGCTCTTCGGCTGAAGGCTCGCCACCAGGACGCCGGTCGGATGGTCGAGGCCCATGCTCTCGGCGATGTCGGGCGTCACGTTCTGCACCCGCGCGCCGAGCCAGGGACGGCGCACAGTGGTGGCGCCGCCCTTGGCCGTCTCGACCACGGCGCGGACCATGCTGGTGGGGATGGCAAAGCCGATGCCGTGGCTTCCCCCCGATTGCGAATAGATCGCGGTGTTGATGCCGACGAGTTGTCCCTGGAGATCGACCAGGGCGCCGCCCGAATTGCCCGGATTGATCGCGGCATCGGTCTGGATGAAGAACTGGTAGTCGGACGAGCCGACCTGGGTGCGCGCCAGAGCCGAGACGATGCCTTGCGTCACCGTCTGGCCGACGCCGAACGGATTGCCGATCGCCATGACGAAGTCGCCGACTTCCAGGGCTTCCGAATCCCCCATGGGCATCGGCACGAGGCCGCCGACCGGGCTCTTGATCTTGATCACGGCGAGATCGGTGCGGGGATCGCGCAGGACGATGGTCGCCTCGAACTCGCGCCGGTCGGAGAGCGAGACCCGGACCTCGTTCATGTTGTCGATGACGTGGTTATTCGTGATGACGAGGCCGGATTCGTCGACGATGACGCCGGAGCCCAGGGATTTCTGCGCCCGCTCGCCCGGCATGCCGCGCCCGCGTCCGGAGCCCTGCTCGCCGAAGAAGCGGCGCATGAACTCCTCCATGGCGCTGCGCGACGTGCCGCGCTGCTCCGTATGGGAGGCGTAGACGTTCACCACCGAAGGCGCCGCCCGTTTCACCACCGGGGCGAAGGAGAGCTGGACCTCACCTTTCGAGGACGGCACGGCCTTCGCCGATCCGTGCGGCTCCTGCGTCTTCATCATCTGCGCGTTGGCGCCCGATGAGACGAGGAACGTCGCAGTGACGAGGCAGGCGAGCAGCGGCCGACGAAACATCGCGATCTCCCGGATTGCGCGCGCGAACGGCAGGACCGCCGCGGAATCCGGGATATCTAGACGCGCCGGCCCGTCGGCGCGAGGGGTGTTCAGGCCACGCGGACCGATGCGGCGATGCGACCGGCGCGGCGCGCGAGGCTGGCGAAGCAGCTCAGCGAGGCATCGGCCGCCCGCTGCATCTCGCTGACCTGAAGCCGGAGGGCATCGGCCGGGTTCTTCGCCGTCGACAGGGCACGCCAATGTGCGAACGTGGCGATGCTCTCGTTCCGGACATAGGCCGTCAGCGTGTCGTTCGCGGCGGTGATCTCTGTCAGGGCGGAGGCGGGAACGATCCGCTGCTGCTGCGAGGCGAGATCCTGGGCCGATGCGATGGCGGTCTCGATCTCGACCGGCAGAAGCGACTCCGACAGGGCTTCGCTCTCCTCAGCCGCGCTGTCCGCGATCGGAGGCGGCGCGGCGTCCTCGCCCTGCGCGACGGCGGCGGTGTCGTCGGAAGAGACGTGCTCGGCTTCCGGCTCCTGGGGCGTGGGCGCCTGGAGAGACGATTCCTTCGATGCGATGGTTTCGGCAATCGCGCCGTCGCCGATGGCGGGAGCCTCTTCCGCCGCCTGCGCCGAGAGCAGCGCTGCCGGCGAGACGCTCTCGAACAGAGTCTCGGTCACCGGTGCCTCGACGACATCGGCAGCGGGTATCTCGACCGTTCCCTCGTCCACCGTCGCATCCTGCGGCACGGCCGCGGCATCGTCGGCGGTCGCGGCGAGTTCTGGGACGTACGTCATGGCTGCACTCGCTTCAGTCGTGGAAAGCTGGGTCGGGCGTGTGGTCTTGCTCCTCGCGCGATCGATGGGGCGTCCTTGTCGGCGTATGGCCATGATTCGCGTCCTCCTCGTCCAAAGTCCGCCGCGTACCGCCCGATCCTGGCGAGTGCCGTCTCGCGGTTCACGCCGAAATCCGGGTTGGCTGCCACCGGGGCAGCCGACCCGTATCCCGGCTCTTCACCCTTCGCACGATCCGGCACCGAGCCGGTTCGCGCGAAGACGATCCTGGATCAAACGCTCTTCGTGACGTTCGGAGCAAGGGCGGCGAGATCCTTGGCCTGGGCCTGCATCGTGGCGATCTGCGTGCGCAGGAAATCGCTCTGAAGCTCGAAGGCCTCCTTCAGATCGCGGGTGCGCACCAGCTTCTGGGCGAAGTCGAAGGTGGAGCTCGCATTCTGCTGAACCTGGTCGAGACCCTTGGCGACCACGGCCTGCATGGACTCGTTCACCGTCTTCGACGACGACTGGACCTGCTCGGCGGACTTGATGACGGTGCCGAGCAAGCTGCTCACGGCGGTCCGGGCCTGATGGACGCTCTTTTCCGCGAAGTCGCGCAGCTCGGCGGGGATCTCGTAAGTCGGGGCGTTCATGTCGTTCCTCACTCAATGATCGAGCGCGACACGTTGCAGCGCGCCGCAACATCGATATGTTGCAGTGCAATATAGAAGTCAAGATCCAGAGGGGAACAACCTCTGCGCAGTAGCCGTGCCGCAAAATCGGTCGATCTCAACAATCCGGGCAGAAAACATGCAGGGTTCATCAATGTAGGCAGGCGGCAGCGCGGAGGTCAAATCGAGGACCGATAGTAATGACAACGCCGCGGCTGTGTCATGTATTCCAAGGGGCGAATCATGGCTCGCCGTGCGGGTATCCGGAGATTGCGGGCGGCAGAGTTCTTGCCGGACGTTCGGGTATCTACGCGCCGAGGACACCGGCCCGCTGGGGTGGGAGCTTTCGCGCCAAGCGCTCATAGAGCGTGACGAGGGCGTCGGCATGAGCGCCGATCGTCAGGGGTGCGTCCCAGTAGCGGGCATGGGCGGAGCGCCCGAGATTCTCGGCCGTCGTCGCGTCGAGGCGCCGAAACGCTCCCGCGAGAGCATCCCGTTCGGGCGCCACGATGAAACCCGTGACGCCGTCGATGACCTTTTCGGCGGCGCCCGAGCGATTCGATGCCACGACGGGAAGCCCGGACGCCAAGGCCTCGTAGACGGTCAGTGGGCCGGTCTCGAACCAGCGGGAGGGGGCGGCGAGTGCCCGCGCCCGACGCGTGAGAATCGCGGACACCTCTTCCGGCGATCGCCATCCGAGCATCTCCACATGCGGCTGCGCGCGCAATTCCGCTTCCAGCGGGCCGGTGCCGACGAAGAGTGCCGGCATCCCGGCATCCCGCGCCGCGTCGGCCACGAGGTCCGCTCCCTTCTCGCGGGTGAGGCGACCGACGAAGGCGATGGCCTCCGCTCCCGCCGGATCGGCCCGCACGCCCTTCTCGATGCGGACGGGATTGTCGATGCGGTGATGGCTGACGGATAGCGAGCCGAACAGCCCGTCCATGCGTCGGATGCTGGCATCGCAGACATGGATCACGTCGAGATGGCGGGCGCGCAAGGCGACGCGCTGAGCGACGCTCCGACTGACGCGGATCGCCTTGTGGAGGCGAGTCTTGGGATCGCAGGGAGCGGCGATGCAGGCGGTCGAGAGCGGCGTCAGCCCGCAGGGACGGCCCTGATCGAACCGGTAATAGACGCCGTTGGGGCAGGCCAGGAAGTAATCGTGGAGCGTCACCACCAGGGGAAGGCCGCTGTCGAGCAGGACCGGGAAGATGCTCGGCGACAGGCTCCGGGTCCATTGATGCAGGTGGATGGCATTCGCCGGATGCGGGAGGTCAGCGAGCGCGGCGCGCAGCCGTGCCGCAGAATCCCGGCTCCAGATCCCGGAGAGTGCGGCCTCCAGGGCCGGGCGGTTCCAGATATCGGAATTGCCGAGACAGATCCGCCGGATCTTCCGATGGTCGAGGAGCGGATCGGCCGGTCCCTCGATCGCCTGGATGAAGGTGACGTCGATGCCGGCCTCGGCGAGACCGCGAGCGGATTCCACCGCGACCTTCTCGGCGCCACCGCTCGCCACGGCGAATTCTGCGAGGATCACGATATGCATGACGTGTCCGAAGCCTCGGCCGGCCTCCGAACCAGTGCCGTCCATGCCGCGAGCGCCAGGGTAGGCGTCATCGCCTCACGTCCGGTAAACGCCGCCCGCCGAGGAACCGATCGCTGGTCGGCCGGCGAATGAAGGGATCGGGTCCCCGCCCCTCGCGTTGGTTCCGATGAAGGTGCCGTCCGTCGAGGCGGTCAGGCAAGCGCGAGGAGAGACGCCATGTCGGACACGAAGCAGACACCGAAATCCGAGAACGACGATCAGCGCCGCATGGATCCTGCGCGCACCGGCGACAAGAAGAATCCCGAAAACCATCAGGATCAGATGAGCGAACGCCTGGACGAGGCGCTCGAGGAGACGTTTCCGTCGAGCGATCCGGTCTCGGTGAAAATCACGAAGTAGCGGGATCGAGCGACGGATAAGAAGAGGCGCCGCGATGCAAGCCATCGCGGCGCCTCGTGTTCGTTGGTCTTGAACGGTTCGACGCTGGGCCGTGGCAGGTCAGCCTGCGTCAGACCTCGCGCGACACCATCATCTTCTTGATCTCGGCGATGGCTTTTGCCGGGTTCAGACTCTTCGGGCAGGCATTGGCGCAGTTCATGATCGTGTGGCAGCGGTAGAGCCGGAACGGGTCGTGAAGGGCGTCGAGGCGCTCGCCGGTATTCTCGTCACGGCTGTCGATCAGCCAGCGATAGGCTTGCAACAGGGCCGCGGGACCGAGGAAACGGTCGCCGTTCCACCAGTAGCTCGGGCACGAGGTCGTGCAGCAGGCGCACAGGATGCACTCGTAGAGCCCGTCGAGCTGGGCGCGGTCCTCCGGTGTCTGCTTCCACTCGCCTTCCGGCGCAGGGGTCTCGGTCTGGAGCCAGGGTTCGACCGAGGCGTGCTGGGCGAAGAAATTGGTGAGGTCGGGCACCAGATCCTTGAGCACCGGCATGTGCGGCAGAGGATAGATCCGCACCGCGCCGGTCTTCTTGCCCTTGGCGTGCTCCTGGCATTCGTCGATGCCCATGGTGCAGGCGAGCGCGTTCTGGCCTTCGATGTTCATGGCGCAGGAGCCGCAGATGCCCTCGCGGCAGGAGCGGCGGAACACCAGGGTCGAGTCGACCTTGGCCTTGATCCACAGAAGCGCGTCGAGGACCATCGGGCCGCAATCGTCGCGGTCGACCTGATAGACGTCGACGCGCGGATTGGCTCCGTCATCCGGGTTCCAGCGATAGATGCGGAATTCCTGGAGGTTGTTGCCGCCCGTCGGCCGAGGCCAGGTCTTGCCCTCGGTGATCTGGGAATTCTTGGGAAGGTTGAACTGGGCCATGTTCCGTACCTCGATGGATGCTGTGGCTTCGAGCAGCGGTCTGACCCACTGCGAACCACCGGATTCCCTATTGCTGGGCTAGCCAGCGCGTGATGAATTGCTCAGCTTCTGCCTGTGGCGCCTGCGCCGCCACGGGGCTCGACAGGCGGAACTTCACGAACTTCCCGCGCAGGCCGGTGATGCACATCAGGCTTTCGGTCGACCCGAGAGCCGTGTGATCGATCGCGAAGGCGCGACAGGCGAATTTCCGTCCGGTCGCCCCGTTCAGCCGGACAACTCCGCGATCCTGACTGCTACGGTAATGCCCCCGCTCCACCATCGCGCCGATCTCGCGGACGGCATGCTCGGCCTGCGTCGCGACGGCTGGTGACGTCGCCCCCTCGGGAATGGAGGCCACGCCGCCGTCATAGACATAGACATCCGCCTTCCAGCGGCCGTTCGTGTAAACGACGGAATAGCCGTAACCGGGTGCCCGGGATTCGTAGTCCGTCCTGGGTCCGCGAGCGAAACCGGACAGGTTTTCCGGGAAGGCGAAATCCGGCGCACGCGCCAGCGCCGGAACGATCAGAAAGAGCCCCGAGACGCCGAGCAGGAGGGTTCGCGCTCGACGCTGCCGGGTCGCGAACACCGATCCGGCACGCCCCAATCCGCCCGGCGAACGTGCGCGGAGCCCCCGAACTTTCATCAATACACCCGTGCCTTCGGCTCGATGTACTGGATCTCGTTCGACATCGTGTAGGTGTGAACCGGGCGATAATCGATGTTCACCTCATGGGACTTGTCGTCCAGCCACGACAGGGTGTGCTTCATCCACTCCTTGTCGTCGCGGTCGGGGAAATCCTCGCGGGCATGGGCGCCGCGGCTCTCCTTGCGGTTGGCGGCGGATTCCATGGTGACGACGGCCTGACCGATCAGGTTGTCGAATTCCAGGGTCTCGAGCAGGTCGGTGTTCCAGATCAGCGAACGGTCCGTGATCTTGATGTCGGCCTCGCCCTGCCAGACCTTGTGGATCAGGGCCTTGCCCTCTTCCAGAACCTCGCCGGTGCGGAAGACCGCACAGTTGTTCTGCATCGTCTTCTGCATCTCGGCACGCAGTTCCGCCGTCGGCGTGCCGCCGTTCGCGTAGCGGAAGCGGTCGAGGCGGGTGAGCGCCTTCTCGGCCGAATCCTTCGGCAACTCCATCTGGCGCGCGCCCGGCTCGACGATCTCGGCGCAGCGCAGGCCCGCCGCCCGGCCGAACACCACGAGGTCGATGAGCGAGTTCGAGCCGAGGCGGTTCGCCCCGTGCACGGAGACGCAGGCGGCTTCGCCGAGCGCCATCAGGCCCGGCACCACCGTGTCGGGGTTGCCGTTCTTCAGGGTGAGCACCTCACCGTGATAGTTCGTGGGGATGCCGCCCATGTTGTAATGCACCGTCGGCAGGACCGGGATCGGCTCCTTGGTGACGTCGACGCCCGCGAAGATCTTGGCCGATTCCGAGATGCCCGGCAGACGCTGGTGCAGGATCGCCGGGTCGAGATGGTCGAGATGCAGGTAGATGTGGTCGCTGGTCTTGCCGACGCCGCGTCCGGCCCGGATCTCCATCGTCATCGAGCGCGAGACCACGTCGCGCGAGGCGAGGTCCTTCGCCGACGGGGCATAGCGCTCCATGAAGCGCTCGCCCTCGGAATTGGTGAGGTAGCCGCCCTCGCCGCGCGCACCTTCGGTGATGAGGCAGCCGGCGCCGTAGATGCCGGTGGGGTGGAACTGCACGAATTCCATGTCCTGCAGCGGCAGGCCGGCGCGCAGCACCATGGCGTTGCCGTCGCCCGTACAGGTATGGGCCGAGGTCGCCGAGAAGTACGAGCGGCCGTAGCCGCCGGTGGCGAGGATCGTCATCTGGGCGCGGAAGCGGTGGATCTCGCCGGAGGCCTGATCGATGGCGATGACGCCGAGGCAGCGGCCCTCCTCGTCCATGATCAGGTCGAGGGCGAAGTATTCGATGAAGAAGTTGGTGTGGTTCTTCACCGCCTGCCCATAGAGGGTGTGCAGCATGGCGTGGCCGGTGCGGTCGGCCGCCGCGCAGGTGCGCTGGGCGGTGCCCTTGCCGTAATCCGTGGTCATGCCGCCGAACGGACGCTGATAGATCTTGCCTTCGTCGGTGCGCGAGAACGGCACGCCCCAATGCTCCAGCTCGTAGACGGCGGCCGGGGCGTTGCGCACGAGGTACTCGATGGCGTCCTGGTCGCCGAGCCAGTCCGATCCCTTCACGGTGTCGTACATGTGCCAGCGCCAATCGTCGGGGCCCATGTTGCCGAGGGAGGCCGAGATGCCGCCCTGCGCCGCCACGGTGTGTGAGCGGGTCGGGAAGACCTTCGAGATACAGGCCGTGCGCAGGCCGGCCTGGGAGCAGCCCACCGTGGCGCGCAGGCCGGCACCGCCGGCGCCGACGATGACCACGTCGAAGGTGTGATCGATGATCGAATAGGCGGGCGCGCCGTTGCCGTTGGTTCCGTTGGTGGCCATGGGCAGATCCTTCGGTTTCGGGGGCGGGTCAGACGAGCTTGCCGAGGCTCACGCGCAGGATCGCGTAGAGGCAGGCAACGGCGACGACGACCGCGTAGGCGTTATTGGCGAACAGGCTGGCGAACTTCAGGCCCTTGTCGTGGACGTAATCCTCGATGACGACCTGCATGCCGATCCTCATGTGGAGCGTGACCGAGATCACGGCGAGGATCAGGACGAGCGCGACGAGCGGGTGCGACATCAGCGCGACCGCCTCGGGATAAGGGCGGTTGGCCATCATCGCGACGATCACGATGAAGCCGAGCATCAGCGGGACGTTGGCCGCGGCGGTGAGGCGTTGGTGCCAGAAGTGGCCTGCCCCGTGGCCGGAGGCGCCGAGCCCCTTAACCCGGGCGCGCGGGGTCCGCATGGTCGCGTTCGGGGTCTGACGGATGTCTGCCATGGCGATCGCTCCTCAGCGCAGGACGAGGGCGAGCGCCCAGATCAGGACGGTCAGGATCACGGAGCCGATCAGAGTGGCGCGGGCCAGCCCCATCCGCTGCTCGCGGTCGAAGCCGTAACCGAAATCCCAGACGAAGTGGCGCAGGCCGCCGAGCATGTGGTGCATCAGGATCCAGGTATAGGCGAACAGGACCAGCTTCCCGACGATGGAGCCGAAGAACCACGCGACCCAGGCATAGGCTGCCGGCCCGGAGGCCAGCGACACGAGCCAGATCGCCACCAGGGCGGTGCCGCCGTAGAGAGCGGTGCCGGTGACGCGGTGGAACACCGACATCGCCATGGTCCAGGTCCAGCGGTAGATCTGGAGATGGGGCGAGAGCGGCGGGGCGACCGTGGGTCGAACGGTAGGTGCCATTCTGCGAAAGTCCTCGGCGTTGTGGTGCCAATGGCAGCAGCGATGCTGCTCAGATTGGACCGTCTCTAAAGGGGTACGGCCTATGCGCCAATGCGCCAACCGGTGTTGATGTGCATTGCGGTGTGACACACCCGCCCGATCGTCATTGGCGAATGTTCACGGAAAGTGGCCCAGCACGCGCCACCAGAGATAGTCGAGCGGCGTCACGACGAGGAGCGAGGCCAGACCCGTGACGAGGGTCAGAATGGTCGCCGACCGGAGCGGAACCCGCCCCAGATCCATCGCCATCACGATGGGTGGCGCCTGGTAGGGCAGGAACAGCGTCGAGTATCCAACGACCTGGATCATCACCACGCTCGCAAGGTCCAGACCGCTCGCGCGCGACATCTCACCGGCCAATGCCGTGTAGAGGGCGGGAGCGCCGTTCGCGGTGACGAAGACGGCGAAGACCGACGCGATGATCGTCAGAACGCCGAAATTCTGCGCCGACGCGCCGGGTTCCAACGGTGCCACGGCGAGCAGGGCATGGCCGAGCCTGGCGCCGAGCCCGGTCTCGTTGACGATTGCCACCAGGCCCAGAAGGGCCGCCACGTAGAAGCAGGTCCGCAGGTTCACCGCGCCGAAGGCCTCCGCCGGCAACACGCCGATCCGCGGCAGGAGACAGATCACCGCCGCCGTCAGTCCGACCCAGGCCGGGGCGATATGGTGGAGGCTGTCGGTCACCCAGAAGGCCAGCGTGAGGGCGAGGATGACGGTGAGGCGCCGCTCCTGGGGCGAGAAGGGCGGCATCGACTCGCTCGCATCCGTCGCGGCGGGGCTCATCCGGTCGGGGAACAGCCGCACGATGGCCGCCACCAGGATGATGCCCTTCACGCCGGCGAGCACCGGCGCGTGGAGCAGCAGATAGGGCAGGTAGGCGAGATGCAGACCGTACAAGGTCTCGGCCGTGCCGGCCATGACGAGGTTGGGAACGTTGGCCGGCAAGATGGCGGCCGAGAGGAGCGGCGTCGCCAGCCCCACCGCGAGGACCGCTCCGTGCCGTCCGGGCCGACCCGGCTCGAGGCCGAACGTGTCGCAGAGCGCCAGCACCACCGGGATCAGCAGGGCGATGCGTCCGAGATTCGAGGGCATGACGAAGGCGAGGGCGAAGGCCAGGGTGACGATGGCCGCGATGAAGCCGGTATAGGAGCCCGACAGACGGCCCGCGAGACTGCGCGCGAGCCGGGTGCCGAGGCCGGTCCGCGTGATCGCTAGCCCGACCACCATCCCGCTCAGCACGAGCCAGAAGGCGGATGACGAGAATCCGGAGAAGACCGTTGTTGCCGGCGCGAGCTTGAACAGCATCGCGGCGGCGAAGAACAGCATCGCCGTCACCACCTCGGCCACGATGCCGCTCGCCCACAGACCCATGCAGACGACGAGCAGAAAACCGGTCACGAGGACCGTGGAATCGCCTGCGAGGATGGACGCCGCCTGCATCTGAGGGAAACGCTCCGCTCCGACCGGGCACGAAAGATCGTGCCCGACATCGTGGCGCGGACACTGATCTCGAATTGGAGTGGTTCGCAATTCGGATGTTGCCCACCGATCCTTCGCGAACGGCGAAGGATCGCAGCTATGGAGCGCATCGTGGCCGCTGTTCAGCGCACCCGTTTCTCCTGATCCACGGCGACGCGGATGAGGTCGGCCAGCGTCCGCACGCCGAGCTTCTGGCGCATGGCGGAACAGGTGTTGAGGACGGTGCGGTACTTGATCGAGAGGGTGTCGGCGATGCTCTGATACGAGGTGCCACGGCTGAGGAGCGAGAGGATCTCACGCTCGCGATGGCTCAGATCGGCCAGGGGCGAGCGGCGGGCCCCCGCCTGCAGCACCGCGATCTCGACCGCGAGATCGTGATCGAGATAGCTCCGTCCGGCGCGCACCGCCTCGAAGGCTTTCAGGAATTCGGCGGTTCGCACGTCCTTGAAGACGTAGCCGATGGCGCCGCTCTCCAGGGCGCGCGAGACGATGACCGGGTCGTTGTGCATGCTGAAGGCGAGGATGCGCGTGTCTCTCGCCAGTTTGTGGATCCGCTTGATCAGCGACAGGCCGGACAGCCCCTCCCCCTGCAGGCTCAGATCGGCGACGACCATCTGCGGCCGCAGGCGATGGAAGATCCGGTAGGCCGCCATGATGTCGGTCGCCTCATGGATCGTCTCGACCCCGGCATCCTCCATCAAACGGCGGAAGCCGCGCAGGACCACGGGGTGGTCGTCCACCACGAGGACGGCCGTCATCGCCCGGCCTCGCCGTCGCCTGATGTTCGTGGGGTAAGGGCGGTCACGGCGTCGCTCGTCCTTCGTTCTGGACCGAATAGCGTTCGTTCAGCCGCGAGAGAGCGCTCGTCCGGTCGGCACCCTGCTGTCGCGTGTTGTAATAGTGCTGGCACATCTCGCCGAAGAGCTGCTTGCGGTGGGTCGCTGCTGCGACCTCCTCCAGCCCGTCGAGGAGGTCGGCATAGGGTTCGGGCTTGCCCGCCTCCGCCAGCATCTCTCCGAGCTGGACGGTGCGGTTGGCGATCATGCGCGGATCCTCGATGAAGGATTCCTTGGCGCGGGCGAGGCTGTGGCGGAGGTGCTCGGTCTGCGACCCCACCTCCGGTGCCGGCGTGCCGGTCTCACGGCTCGCGAGCCAGCGGGCCGGCTCCATCGGATCCGTATGCGACAGCCAGGTTGGGACATCCGCATCGGATTTCGTGGCGACCACCGCCTGATCCTCGGTATTCGCCTCTCGTGTGCTGCTCTCCTCACCCCTGTCGCAGGCGGAGAGCGCGAGCGGGAGGCAAAGGAGGGCAGGTGCGAACCGTCTCATCGCGCCGCCTCCGATGCCCGGCCGACGACGAGGCTGCGCGGCCCCTCTGCCACCGGGATTCGGGCGGTCTCCTTCAGCGAATCCAGGTCGATGACCGACACCGAATCCGAGAACCAGTTCGCCACGAAGGCCGACGCGCCATCGACGGCGATGCCCTCCGGGTAGCGCCCCACCGGGATCGTCGCCTTCAGGACGAGGGTCCTGGCGTCGAGCACCGCCACCGTGCCGGCCTGCTGGTTGGTGACGAGAACGAGGCTACCATCCTCGCTCGTCGCGACCCCGTAGGGCATCCCGCCGATCGTCACCGTGGCGGTGACCGAAAGGGTGCCGGTATCGATGACGCTGACGTCGCCGCTGCGCACATTCGCCACGTAGAGCCGATCCTCGCTCGGGCTCAGCCCCAGGGCGAACGGCCCCTCGCCCACCGATACGGTCGCGATGCGCTCCATCCGCGCCGTATCGAGCACGCTGACCTGCCGGCTCTCGCGGTCGGCAACGTAGAGCCGGCCCTTGCGATCGATGACGAGACCGGCCGGGTCTCTGCCCACGGCGCAGATTCCATCGACGGCGCCCGTCAGCGCCGACAATCGCACCACCCTCCCCCCGGCCCAGTCACCGACGAAGAGGCTCGCGCCATCGGCGGAGACGGCGGTGCCGAAGGCCTGTCCCGGAAACGGCAGGCGCCGCAGGACGGTAGTGTTCGGTCCGTCGACCACATCGATCCCCGCATGGTCGGGCTGGGTCAGGTAGAGGCGCCCGTCCGGCCCGGCAGCGACCTGCGCGATCCCCTGCCCGACCGAGACCGAGGCCACGACGCTGTTCGAGCCGGCCTCGATGCGGCTCAGCGCTCCCGCCCCCTGGCTCGCCACATAGACCGGCCCGGCCTCGACCGTAGGGACGGCGAGGCCGAGGGCGAGAGCGGCGAGCAGGATCGAATGCATCGCGCTCATTGCGTCGCCTTGCCCTCCAGGCGTGCCTTCAAGCCCTTCAGGCCGTTGCCGAAATAGAGGTTCATCGCCTCCTTGCCGGCGGCGTCGCTCAGATCTTCCGGCGGCTCGTTGCCGGTATCGCCGCGATAGAAGCGACCGATCCACTCGACCTTCGAGCCGTCGCCCTCCGGCGTCACGGTGAGCGACGCCGAGTAGGACGAGACCGGCAGCGCCTTCAGATCGGCCTCCCCGAGGCGGTAGGAATAGCTGCGCTTGCCCGCATCCCACTCGTCGAGACCCTCATCGAGGGTGCCGCCGTTCTTCAGGGTCACCGTGCGGCGGCCGCCCGAGGCGTTGCCTCCGGTGCCGGTGCTTGTCGCCACATCCGGATGCCATTTCGAGACGCCGGCGAAATCGCCGACCACGGCCCAGACGGCGTCAGGCTTTGCCGCGATGGTGATGGATTGGTCGATCTTCTGCGGGGTCGGGCCGTGAGCGAGGGCCGTGGTCGCGAGAAGGAATGAGGTTGCCAGGGGAGCGAGGAGCGTGGTCGGCAGGGCAAGACGCATCGATCAGACCTTTTTCACCAGGACAGAACGGCCGGCCCCGACGAGCGGGGCGGCGAAGACGACGAGGATCAGAGCGAGGGCGATCCCGCCGAACAGGGGGCGCAGGTCGAGGCTTCCGGGGAGCGGGCGCGGAGTCGCCGCACGGGCGAGGACGTCGCCGAGGCCCGAGGGGCCGTCGAGATGGGCGTAGGTCAGGCCCGTCGCCTGCGCGAGGGTCTTGAGATAGGGCTCGCGAACGGAAGAGAGATGCTCCGTGCCGGAGGCCGCGGCGGCGCCGAAGGGCGCGTTGCGCGGATTGTAGCCTTCGCGGCTCTCGGCATCGGCCGGCGGTGGCCCGAAGCGGTTCTCCTGCTGGACGTCACCCGACCCGTAGAACCCGATCTCGCGGCCGCGATCGTTGTAGCGCGGGATCGGCGACAGGCCGTAGGCGCCGGCCCCGACGATGAGGCCGCGCACGGCGCCGGGCTTGCCGTCGAAGGTCGGACCGCCCGTGCTGGGCAGCGGCGGCGCTTCCTGCCCGTCGGTGACGAAGACGAGGTCGGTGCCGAGTTCCGCGGCCATCTCCACCGACCGGAACAGCCCGGCCGAAATCCGGCTGTCGCCCTCCCAGGCCATGCGCCAGTCGACGGCCTGGATCGCGCCGTCGAGGGGCGCGAAATCGGCGCAGACCTCGATCGGCGCGAACATCAGGAACGGCCGCCGCTCGGTGAAGAGGCCGAGCGCCACCCGCGAGCCGCAGGGCAGCGAGGCGACGAGATCGCGCAGGGCCGCCTTCGCCGTCTCGAGCCGGCTCGCCGGTTTGCCGTCCGGCCCGGCATAGTCGCGCACGTTCATGCTGCCGGTGATGTCGAGAACCGCGAGAACCTCGACGCCGTTGCGGGTCAGCGACAGGGGCCGCGCCACGAAGGTGAGCGCCACGAGACTGAAGGCTCCCGCCAGGAGCTGGAACCGCCGGTCGCGCAGGTTGCGCCGGACGAGGCCGATGGCGCTCATGGCTCCCCCCGTGGCTGGCCGGGGATCTCGGTCCAGATCTTCTTCGGCTCGGCCTTCAGCTCGTCGCCGGTCTTGCGGTCGAATTCCGGAAAGTCGCGCAGCAGGCGCGAGGCGACGTCGAGGTTGAACTTGGCGTCCCATAGGTCCGGCCGGCCCTGAAGGGCGCGGCGGTAATCCTGGCGTGCCAGGGTGATGAGCGGACCGGCGGGGTCGAGGTCGCCGCGTTCGAGATGGCCGAAGGCCTGTCGCAGGCGGGCATTGGCCAATGCGTAGCGGGCGCGTGCCGAGCGGTCGGTCTCGCTCTTCCGGTCGAGAGCCTCGATCAGTGGCTCGATCTCCTCCGCCACACCGCGCCGGGCGAGGTGCTGCACTCGGGCGAGCAGGACGGGAGGTGCCGCAGCGAGGGAGACCGGCACGTCCTTGCCGGAAGCGAGCGCCGCGATGGTGGCGTTGTCGCGCGCCACCCGCCAGGCCGCCGCGCCGAAGCCGAGGGCCACGAGGAGCAGGAGGATCGGCAGGGAGATGAGGAGGTGCGGGCGGGCGCGGCGCAGAGCGCCGCCCAGTCTGGCGCGGACTTTCCCTCTCCCCTCTGCGGGAGAGGGTGCCCCGCGCATGCGGGCCGGGAGAGGGGGCGACCTCTCCGGATAGCGCGCTCCCCTCTCCCGACCCTCGCTGACGCGAGGGCCATCCTCCCCCACAGAGGGGGGAGGGTTGGCGGCGCGAGTCGATGCCAGTCTGATTATCCTGCTCATGTGGCGAGTCTCGATGTACCCGGCTCTACGACCGAGGCGTCGACACGCCCTCGTCTCCGCCGCAGGCTCAGATCCGCTTCCGCGAGCTTGCCCGCGACCAGAACGAGAAGGCCGATCAGGCTCAGCACATAGGCCCATCCCGACAGGTCGCGGCGCGGGCGCTGCTCGGTATAGGGAATCGGGTCGCGCTCCAGCCGCTCGATCTGGCGGATGGCCTCGGCCACCGCCTCGGCGCCCTCGGCCTCGAAGGCGCGATAGGGCGTGCCGAGGCTCTTGAAAAACAGGTCGAGATGGCGCTCGGGCGCGGCCTGGGGCGTGTCCTCGCCCGACGGCTTGTCGGCGATGGACGGCGAGCCCTTGGTGCGCAGGAACAGCCAGTAGAGGTTGGGCCGGATGCGGGTGAACTCGGCGCGCAGGTTTCCCTGCACGCGCGGGTCGATCACCGCCGCGCCGTCGGAGACGATGAGCAGGGCGCGCGAGACGTTGCCCCCGGTGGCTCCGAACTGTGAGAGCGCCATGGCGAGCCCGCGCGCGACGTTGGTGTAGTCGAGGCCCGGCCGGTCTATGGCGGCGATGGCCGCGCGGACCGCCTCGTGCCGGTCGGTCATCGGCACCACGAGCATGGGCGCCGTCGAGAAGGCGGTGACGGCGAACTGGTCATGGGCGCGGCTGCCGACGAAATCGCCGAGCAGCCGGCGCGAGGCCGCCGCCTTCGATTCCTCGGCCCCCGAGGGCTGACGCCCGGCGAAGGTCTCGTTCATGCTCCCCGAACGGTCGACCAGCACCGAGACCTGCGCGCCGATGCCGGTGCGGGTGATGGTCTCGCCCGTTCTGTAGGGGCCCGACAAAGCGACGACGAGGCCGGCGATGGCGAGGATTCCGGCGGCGCGCAGGATCCACCCGATCAGCCGCGAGAGGCCGTCGACGGGACCGGCCGCGATGCTGGAGACCTGCGTCACCCGCTGGCTCGAGACGGCGAGCGGCAGGAATGCCAGGGGCATCAGCCACAGCACCCAGGGAGTATCGGCGGAAAGGCGCATCAAGGCGGCGCTCACGATGCGCGCTCGATGGCGGCGAGCCGCCGCGCCAGCGAGACGATCTCGGCCAGGGGCAGACGGCGCATGCCGGCCGCCGGACCGGTCCCGAAGAAGCTGTGGCGCGAGGCGTCGAGTAATGCGGCGAGGCCCGCCATCTCCCGGCCATAGGTGGGGTGCCGGACGAGGAAGGCGGGAAGGTCGTCGGCCAGAACCCGGCGGCCGTCGGTCTCGTCGAGGGCGCGGTGAAGGGCCAGCAGCGCCTCCCCATAGGCGGTCTCGGCGTCGTTCCGGCCGGCCAGCGAATGCAGCCGGCGCAGGCACAGGGCGAAGGCCCGCCCGCCCCGCTTGGCGAACGGCCACCACGTCCGGTCCCAGGCGAGCCCGGCGAAGGCGAGGAGGGCCATGGCCGCAAAGCCGGCACCTCCGACGAGTAGCGGTTGCGGATCGAGGCCCGCAACGCGCCCGTCCGGGCGCATGTAGCTCCGAGGATCCTCGCGGGCCGGCGGCTGGATCTCGCGCAGGGGCGAGATGGTGAACGACCATGACGGGACCTGCGCCTTGGCCGTGGTCGCGCCTGTGTCGGTGTCGCTCACGAAGGTGACGGCAAAGCCCGGGATCTCCAGCGCCCGCGCATCGAGAGCGGCGTAGAAGTTCTGGTAGGTGAGATCGAGGCGCACGCGGCGGCCATCGCCCGCCGCGGCTTCGGATACGGCGACGGTCCGGAGATCGAGCCAATAGGCGATGGCGCCGGGCTGGGGCAGCGACGCGGCCTGAAGGGCGAAGCCGGGCTCGACGACGATGTCGATCTGCGCGCGCACGAGATCGCCGAGAAAATACCCGAACGGGCGCGGCGTGCGCACCTCGACGGAGCGCACCTGGGCCTGTGCGGCGGCGGTCGAGCAGAGGAGGAAGAGGAGTGGGGCGAAGCGGCGCATTGGGGCTTCAGCTCGCCAACAGGTGGCGGCTGACCGCGTCCGGGTCGAGCTGCCCGGATAGACGGAAGGGCGGGCGCCCGTAAGTGGAGGCGATCCGGCGGAGGATTTCGGCCCGCTCCGCCTCGCGGGCGATCCAGCGCCGGCGCAGGCTCGGGCGCATGAAGACGACACGGCGCCCGGCGACTTCGAGATCGTCGAGTTCCATCAGGCCCCATTCGGGAAGCCCGTCCTCCTCGGCCGCGTCGGCGACGACCACCGGCACGAGGTCGTGACGCGACAGGCAAGCGAAGGTGTTCGCGATGGAGGCTTCCGGCCAGCGGAAGTCCGAGACCAGGAACACGATCTTGGGCCGGCCGACGAGGCGGCGGGCCGCCTGCTCCATCCCGTCCGCGCGGTCCGCGGTGCAGGCGGCCTCTTTGAGGCGGGACGCCGCCTCGTCGGCGATGCTGCGGCGCCGGCTCGCCGGCAGGAAGACGTCCTCGCGCACGGACCCGTCGCAGCCGATCAGGCCGAAGGCGTCGCCGATGCGGGTGGCCGAGGCGGCGAGACATCTGCAGAGGGCGCAGACCAGCTCCATCCGGTCGGCCTCACCGGAAAACCGCATGGAGGCGGACAGGTCGACCAGCGCCCAGACTTCCAGGGCCGTGCGGCTCTCGAAGCGACGGACATAGGTGCCTTCGAACGGATCGCGCAGGGTCGAGCGCACATCGATGCGGCGGGCATCCGGCATCCTAAGGAACGGAACCTGATCGCGGAAGGTGCCGAGGCCGCCGGCATCGCGGCCACGATGGGCGCCGGCCGCCGTGCCGGGAACGCGGCCGCGGGGGCGGTAGACGATGTCCGGGACCGGCTCGGAGCCCGTCACGGTGCGGGAACCGTGTCGAACACGGCCCGGCACAGCTCCGGCACGATGGTGCTGCGACGCATCTCGTAGATCGGTTCGAGGAACACCCTGTGCGCCATCACCTCGGGGAAGATCGCGCGGATATCCTCGGGCACGAGCCAGTCGCGGCCCTCGAGCCAGGCGCGGACGCGGGCGGCGCGGACGAGGAAGGCGACGCCGCGCGGCGAGGCGCCGCCCTGGATCAGTGCCGACATGTCGATGCCGGACAGCCGGATGCCGGCCTCGGCCGGGCGTACCAGAGCTTCCCAGAGTCCGACCACATAGGCCTCGATGGCGGGGCTTGCCTGGATGCCGTGCTGGATCGCGGCGCCGATCCCGGCCATGGCGGCGTGATCGAGGACGCCGCCGTCGATGCCGGCGATGAGCGCGTCGGTGTCGTGGAAGCGCGGGTCGAACACCAGCGCGCGGCGCGCCTCGGCATCGCGCGGTGCGTCGAGCCCGATCTCCATCATGAAGCGGTCGCGGGCGGCGGCCGGCAATTCGAAGGTCTCCTCGCGTTCGACGCGGTTGCGGTCGGCGAAGACCTGGAGATTGGGGAAGCGATACTCGCGGTTGAACGCGTTCAGGCTGCGCTCGGCCATGAGGCGGAGCAGGAGCGAATGGACCTGCGGTCGCGCACGGTTGATCTCGTTGAAGAAGAAGATCGACAGGTCTTCGGATTGCCGCAGGACCGGACCCGGCTCGACGCGGGGGCGGCCGTCATCGGCGAGGTAGGTGTGGTAGATGAGGTCGGACGGCATCATGTCCACCGTGCCCTCGATCCGCTCATAGGCGCCGCCGAGGGCGCGCGCCACGGCGCGCAGCAGGGTGGTCTTGCCCACGCCGACATCCCCTTCCAGCAGCACGTGGCCGCGGGCGAACAGCGCGATGGTGAGGAGTCTGATCGCGCGGTCCTGGCCGACGACGGCGCCGCGAACCGTGCGTTCGAACCGGCCGGCCGCCTCGCGCCAGTCGGTGAGCATCGCGTCGCCGGAGCGGATGTCGTTCATGGGGTTTGCCTTTGAGGACAGTGGCCGCGATCTCCCGACGGAGCGGTCCAGGCGCCAGGGGGGATCGCGGTCACCGTGATGGCCGCCCCGATGTGAGGGCGGCGGCGACGTTAGTTGGAGGAAAGCTTGGTGACGTCGTATTCGAACTTGCCGGTCTTCTTGGCGGCTTCGATGCGCTTGGCGTTGCGCTCCTCCATCTGCTTGATCGAATCCGCCTGCTTGCTGAGTTCCTTCGGGTCGTGCTTCGGATCGTATTTCGAGCCGGCGATCTTCTCGGGGAAGCCGGGCTTGGGCTCCCAGCAATTGCCGGCGGCCTTGCACTTGGTGCCGTCATAGGCGAGCGCGGGAACGGCGAGCAGCGCGCCCGCACCGATTGCCAGGGCCGTGATGAATGTCCGCATGGTCGTCTCCTCTGGTTTTGATTGTTACGGCGTTCGCCGCTTCTCGCTCACCGCGCGATGTCCCCTCGCGCGAGGTGACTTCCTCGAACGCTCATTCCAGCGGCTTGCACTGGCCCTTCACGTCCGTGGGGAAGGTCTCGCCCTGCTTGTAGGGCGTGTATTTCTTCTTTTGCTCATCGTTGAGCCAGACAGCATCCTTGACCGGACCAGTATAGAGATGGCGGATCCAGGTGATGACCTGGAGCATCTCGTCCGGGTTCAGGTTTTCGTTGTGAGGACCCATCATGCCGTTGGCGCCGCCGAAGATCGTGGCGAACAGGCCCGTATCCTCGGTGTTGGACGGATAGGTCCAGTAATTGTCGTTGAGGCCCGGTCCGAGCTTGCCTTCGGCGAGATGACCGTGACAGCCGGAGCAGGACGTCGCGAACAGGGATTCGCCGTTGCGCAGGCATGACTTGTCGTCGATGTAACTGTTCTTGCCGGTCTGGAAGAACTCCTTGACCGCTTGAGTGTCGCGGCCGCCCTCCTTGCCCTCGGACGTATCGAGCTGCTCGCCGGTGACGGTGTTGCGGAAGGTCATGCCGGTGGAGGGGCCCGCATTCGGCTGGGCCAGGGCCGCCGCGCCTGCGGAGGCGAGGCCGAGCCCGAGAAGGGCGGCGATGACACGGTTCGTGTGACGCATGAATCTGCTCTGTTTATCCCCGGACTTGCGGCCGAGGTGGGCGTACCGGTGCGATCGCACCGGCGACGCGGGACAGGGTTGGACAATCAGTTGGAGGCGGCGGTGGTGGGCACGCCGTCCTGGCGCAGGATCGCCTCGATCCGTGGCCTGGCCTTGGTGATCGCCGCGTCGAGAGCGGTCTTCAGCGCCTGGTCGTCACGCCGGACGCCCATGGACTGGTCGAAGCTCTGGGGCATCTTCTGGCCGTCGCTGCGCATCGTGTCGTCGGGCACGGGCGTCATGCGCAGGGGCTGGCTCGAATCCTTGACGTAGCGGGCGACGTCCGGGGCGAAGGCCACGGCGACGTCGGCCTTGTTCGCGACGACTTCGCTGACCATCCGGGCCGGATCGATCTGAGTGTAGGTGTTGCGGGCCGCGCGGAAGTTCACCAGCGAGTAGAGGTAGGCCATGTCCTCTTCGTAGCGGCCGATATCCTTCAGCATCGCCTCGCCGGGCGTGCCGAAGCCGACGACCATGTGGTCGATCGTCTTGAGGCGCGGGTCGGTCCAGGACTTGATGTCGAGGTCCCTGTCCGCGCGGGTGATGAAGACGTAGCCGCTGCGGTAATAGGGCTTCGTCGCGAGGACGCGCGGGTCGTCGCTGTCGAGGCCGACCACGACGTCGCACAGCTTCTTGTCGAGGCTGTCCCGCACGAGATAGATCGCCGCCTTGTCGGACCAGACGAACTGCGCCTTGCGGCCCATGGCCTCCGCGACGGCGGAGACGATGCGGTTTTCGAGCCCTGTCCCGTCCTTCATCGAGAGCGGAGGCTGGTTGGCGGCGCAGACCCGGAGGACGCTGTCGCCCGACGCCTGGGAATCGGCGGCCTGTGTGCCGGTCTGAGCGACGGATACGCCGCCGAGGGCCAGTAGAACCGCCGCGGACAGGGCCGCTGCGGAGAGCGCCGACGTGCGGCGTCCGTTGACGAACGACATGGAGCATTTCCGTTTTTCTTGAGATGAGGCGTCGAGATCGCGGCGCGAAGTCTTGTGCGGTCTCGGGCCGCGAGCGTTCCGGCCGGGAAGGCTCGGGCGTGCGGTCACCCCGGCGGCGCGGGCATGGCGTGCCCAGGGGCCGAGGTTTTCGTCTCGCATTGTCCCCGCCGGCACGACGACCGGCGGGGACCTTGGCTGTGAGCGCGGACGAAAGTCCCGCTCGCAGCGTTGCTTGAGATTTACTTGGCGGCCGTCTGGTACTCGCCGATGCTCGGATCGTCGTAAGGACCCTTGCCGTTCAGCGAGAACACCATCACGCCGCCGCCCATCTGGGTGTAGTTGGCGAGTTTCTTGAAGGCACCGACCGCGCCGAGACCGGCCGTCGGATCCTGGAGGTCGAACACGAGGCCGACACCCGGCCAGCCGCCGACGCCGTAATAGATGGCGACGTATTGGTCACCCTTGTGGGTGTAGGTGATCGGGTAGCCGATGGCGCCGGACGGCATCTTGAACTTCCAGAGAAGGTCTCCGTTGTCCGAGTTGCGCGCCTTGATGTAGCCGTCCAGCGTTCCGTAGAACACGAGACCGCCGGCGGTGGCCGTCGTTCCGCCCCAGACGGCGAAGCGCTCCATCTTCTCCCATTTGAACTCGCCGGTGATGGCGTTGTAGCCCTTGATCTGACCCAGACCTTCGTAGTTCTGGCGATCGCCCTTCGGGCCGGGATACATGTTGAGTGTGGCGCCGACGAAGAACTGACCGGCACGGTAGGGAAGCATGAAGGGCTCCCAATCCATGCAGATGTGGTTGATGCCCATGAAGAAGAGCTTGCGCTCGGGATCGTAGGAATCGTGGCCCTGGTTGTGGTAGCCCATCGCCGAGGGGCAGACGTCCTTGGCGAGATGGTCCATCCGGGTGCCGTATTCGGGATCGCGCACCGGCTGACCGGTCTTCAGGTCGACCGACTTGAACACGTTGACCGTGTCGTCGATCTTGTTGGCCGAGACCAGCGAACCGTCGGTCCGGTCGAGGGTGTAGACAATGCCGTTCCGGTCCGGATGGGTCAGGAGCTTGCGGTCCTTGCCGTCCTTATCCTTCTGGTTCGACAGCATCATCACGTTGACGCCGGCGTAATCCCACTCGTCGTGCGGGGTCTTCTGGTAGCCGAACTTGGCTTCACCGGTATCGGCGTCGCGGCCGAAGATAGTCATCGTCCACTTGTTGTCACCGGGACGCATGGTCTCGTTCCACGGCGCCGGGTTGCCGGTGCCGAAATAGATCAGGTTGGTGCCGGGATCGTAGGCGTACCAGCCCCAGTTGGTGCCGCCGCCGATTTTCCAGGCATCGCCCTCCCAGGTGGAGGTGCCGAGGCCCTTCTGACCGTAATGGGCGTTCTTGACGTTGAAGTCGGAGGCCAGCAGCAGGTCCTTGTCCGGGCCGGTCGCATAGGCGCGCCAGACCTGGGAACCGGTCTTCACGTCATAGGCGGTGAGGTAGCCGCGCACGCCGAGCTCGGCGCCCGAAGACCCGATGATGACCTTGTCCTTGACCACGTAGGGAGCGATCGTGAGCGTCGAACCGACCTTGATGTCGGAATTCTCGACCTTCCACACTGTCTCGCCGGTCTCGGCATTGAGCGCCATGACGTTGCCGTCGAGCAGCGTCTTGAGGATCAGGGCCGGGGTCTTGCCGTCGCCGGGCCAGTAGGCGAGGCCGCGGTTCACGAGATCGCAGCAGGCTACGGCGCGGGCGGCCGGGTTCTGCTTGGGCTTGTCTTGCCACAGGATCTTGCCCGGATCGTCGAGGCCGAGCGCGAACGTGTTGTTCGGGAAGGAGGTGTGGATGTACATCTTGTTGTCGACGACGACGGGCGCGCCTTCGTGGCCGTTGAGCAGGCCGGTCGAGAACGTCCAGGAGACCTTCAGGTCCTTCACGTTCGTGGTGTTGATCTGCTTGAGCTTGCTGTAATTGTCCGAATCGTAGTTCTTGCCCGGCATCACCCAGTTTTCATCGCTGTTCGACAGATCGATGAGCTTGTCGTTAGCTGAGGCGATCCCTGACAATCCGATCGGCGCCAGGGCCAAAACGGCCAGCACCGAGACTGAATTCAGTAACCTGTTCATTCTGCGTCTCCTGCCCTTCTGCTGCGTGCTCGTCCCGTGAGGGCCGGCCGCAGCCATTGCTTTCGCCGCTTCAGCAAGAAATCGGTCGATCTGATGATGTAAAATCGTATTCATAAGACTAACCTGACTTTGGTCGTTCTTATAAAAGATTTATTACTGATCCATCGGCTAGCTATATAATCATTTGATTTGCCTGATGTCTTTAGCCACTTCAACCTTTTTTTACAGGATGATTTGGCAACTGGTTCGGTGCATTTATGCAGTCCGTTCACCATTGTTGTCGTCGAACTCGACTTGTCTCTCGACCCGGAGAAACGAATTTTGCGTCGATTGTGAAAGACGTCGCGCGGATCGTGCGCGAGTCGTTCGGCGCAGGCTCCGGTGAGGGAAAAATTTGCAGGGGCAAGGGCCGAGGATCAGACCCGCGCGTTTCGAATACAATCGCGGTTCAGGAAAACCGTCCTCTTGTCGCGAGCCTAAGCTTTACTCGCGGCCGCTCGGCGCTAAAATGGAGTAAGGTTGGAAACAAAAACGAGAACAATCGATGCTGAGAAGAACAAGTGCACTCTTGTTTTGCCTAATTGTCCTGCCGTCGATTGCCGAGGCAGCACGATTGACGATGGACGACAAGGTGTCGCGTTGGCCGCGCGCCTCCACTGACGAGAAGGTCGATTTCGCGACCCGCATGGGCAAGGCGTTTTCGAGTCTGAACGCGGAGCTCGACCAGAACTACTTCATCCGCTGCCTGGAAGAGACGGCGAACATCGGCAATCCCGGCGACATCAAGCTGGAATCGGCCGTGAAGATATGTGTGTCCGTCAAGAAGGATCCGCCGGAATAGGTGGCAGGCGGATACGGTCCTCAACCGTTTCGGCCAGCCCGGATAACCGCTCGGTAGGGTGTCCCGGCGGTCGAGGATCCGCTTGTCCGGGGCACGGGATCGTCTCGAACCGCCCTCCCCCCGGACCGGGCGGCGATGGCGCAGCATCAGCATTGGTTGACGTCGCAGATGATTCATGTCGCAGCCGAACGCCGGTTTTGCCCGAAGCGGAGAAGCCGGATCCGGCCGAGATGGATATCGGCCCGGATAGGGATGTGCCTGATCGGGTTGGCGGGTCCGGGATTCGGGCCGTCGAGGGAGGAATGGATCGGCGCCGCGGCGGCGGAAGAACTCCGCATGGCGGCCCTGTATCCGCATGACGGTCGCCGCGACCTGACCGGAGCGGATATCACCCGATATCCCGGTGCGGGGGTCCTGTTCTGTCACCGCCGGCCCGATGGCATTCCGCAGAAGGCGGCTGCCGCCTGGCTCGTCGGCTCGCCGCGCCTCGTGGTGCTCAACGCCCATAACTTCCGCAACCGGCGGATGGAGGTGACGCGGGAGGTAGAGGATTGCTTCTTCCAGATCGGCGGCCGCAACTACACGTTCGTCCCGTCGAGCCTTCGCCTCGGCGCGGCCTCAGACGCCAAGGCTCTGCACATCACCGACGATTGGGCGCTGATCGACCTCGTCGAGCCTGTCGTGGGGGTTCCGCCGCAGCCGGTTCCCGAAGCGCCCGCTCTCAAGACGGGCACCGCCGAAATTCCGATCGTGATGGTCTCGCCCGGCGGACACGAGAATTATCGCGGGCCGAGCAGCACGGAGACGTGCACGATCCAGCAGGTCGACACGCCGACGGAGGACGACATCCGCCGCGTCCGGCACAATTGCAACGACGGCTTCGGCGGTTCCGGCTCAGGCCTGTTCGACCTGTCGGCGCGTCTCGTCGCCATGCAGAGCGCGTCGCTCTCGATGAACTCGCGACGGCCCTTCGACCTCGATTTCCACTACGGCTCCGCCCTCCTGTTCGAGGGCGCCCTGCTGGAGGCGATCAGACGAGCGGTCGAGGCGGACGATGCCGGGTCCAAGACCCGATGAATCGGTCGGCGCACATCAATGCAGCGTCGGTCCGGATTCCGGTGCGACGGCGATGACTTCGGAGAACGGAAATTCGAGAACGGTCTCGCCGGATTCGTCGGTGACGACGAGGACCGCTCCCATCAGCCGCGCCTGAGCCTCCGTCTCGCTCATCGTCGCCTGAATCGTATCGCGTGCGACCTCCCAGGCATGGTCGGCATCCCTCAATTCAGTCCCGGTGGCATCGGTGATGACCTCCCGGCCGATATGGGTGTGAAAGAAGAAGCGGGGCATCGTCGCGCTCGACCGGGTTTCAGGGACAACCGATCGTCAACTGGAAATTCCAGGCGGGAAGCGCAAGCCTCATCGGCCCGCCGAGGCCGGCCGATCGAGGTCTCGGGCCCTCGCGAGGCGGGAATGGCGCAGCGAGTAGGCGGCGTAGATCGCGAGCGCGACGGCGATCCAGACTGCGAAGAGCAGGTAGGTGTCGCGCGGTAGCGCGGCGATGAGGGCGAGGCAGCAGCCGAGACTGGCGATCGGCACGAACGGAAAGAACGGAACCCGGAATCCTCGCGGAAGATCGGGTCGCGTCCGGCGCAGGATGATGACGCTGAGGGATACGGCCGCGAAGGCGACCAGCGTGCCCATGCTCGTCAGATTGGCGAGCACGTCGAGGGGAACCAGCGCCGCGAGCAGGGCGACGAAGAGGGCCACGAAGAGCGTGTTGCCGTTCGGGTTCCGGGTTCGCCGATCGACCCTCTGGAAGACCTTCGGCAGCAGCCCGTCCCGGCTCATGGCGAAGAGGATGCGGGTCTGGCCGTACATCGTCACCAGGGTCACCGAGAAGATCGAGATCACGGCGCCGATGGAGAGGACGAGGGCCGGCCATGCCGTTCCGGTGACGTTTCGCAGGATCACCGCCAGGCCGGCATCCTGCCCCGAAAACAGGGTCCAGGGCTGGGCGCCGATCCCCGCGAAGGCGACGAGGAGGTAGATCGCGGTGACGATGACGAGGGAGAGGATGATGCCGAGGGGCAGCGTCCGGGCCGGATCACGCACCTCCTCGCTCGCCGTGGAGATCGTGTCGAGCCCGATATAGGAGAAGAAGATCGTCGAGGCGGCGGTGGCGATGCCGGCCCAGCCGAAGGGCGCGAAGGGCCTCAAGTTCTCGGGCCTGAAGGCCGTCAGGGCGACGATGGCGAAGAAGACCAGCACCGCGAGTTTCACCAGCACGAGAACCGCGTTGATCGCGGTGGATTCGGCCGCACCGCGCAGAAGCAGCAGGCCGCACAGGGCGATGAGCACAACGGCAGGCAGGTTGACGTAGCCGCCACGGCCGGGAGGCTGGCTAATGGAGGCCGGCATGGTCCAGCCGACCAGGGCCGCGAAGATCTCGTTGAGATACTGCCCCCACCCCACCGCGATGGCCGAGGCGGAGACGGCGTATTCGAGGAGGAGGCAGGCCCCGACCAGGAAGGCGGCGAGTTCGCCGAGGGTGGCGTAGGCATAGGAATAGGACGAACCCGAGAGGGGAAGGGCCGAGGCCAGTTCGGCGTAGCAGAGCGCGGTGAGCCCCGCCGTGACCGCTGCCAGGACGAACGAGACCAGGATGGCGGGGCCGGCCTCCGGCACGGCGGCGCTCAGGATCACGAAGATGCCCGTGCCGACCGTCGCGCCGACGCCCAGCATGACGAGGCGGAACAGGCCGATGGATCGTTCGAGGGGAGGCGTTCCGGCGCCGACCTCGGTCGGGTCCGCCACCGGCTTGCGCCTCATCACGGCAGCCCGCCACTCGCCGCCCGATCCGATCCGCGACCACACTGCAACGATACCCCATGGCGCCTGAGACGAAGGCGTGCCGGCGACAATGCAGGTTTCCCTCCGCAAGGGCTATGCCGCCATCCGGATTCGCCTGTATTGGCCTTTGTCGCTTCAACGAAGTGAAAAGAAGATGTTCGAGGCTGGTTCTTTTGTCTCCTCAAACATGTAATGCGTGTTCCATTCGGGAAGCGCCCGGAACGGCCATGTCCGATCCGTATGCGGGATCGATGCCGGGATCACTCTCCCCCTGCCGGAACGACCTTTTCGCACGGTCTCGAGAGGCGGGGATCGCGTGGACGGCGGATGGTCGACATCGAGCACGGTGTCTGCGCGCAGGCGTGGCGGTGCGACGAGGATGGAAATGGCCGGGCCGCACATAGCCGCCGTGGCAGCTTCAAGGTTTAAGGAAATGCGGCACCATGTCGGTTAATTTGAACGTCGTTCCCTTCGTCAGCGTCGACAACATGATGAAGCTGGTCCTCGCGACCGGGATCGAGCGGTTCCTCACCGAACTGGCCGCCACGATCGAGGAGGATTTCCGGCGCTGGCACGTGTTCGACAAGCAGCCTCGCGTGGCCTCCCACAGCGCCGAGGGCGTGATCGAACTGATGCCGACCAGCGACGGGACGACCTACGGCTTCAAATACGTCAACGGGCACCCGAAGAATGCCCATAGCGGACGCCAGACCGTGACCGCCTTCGGTGTGCTGGCGGATGTGGGCAACGGCTATCCCATGCTGCTCACCGAGATGACGATCCTCACGGCGTTGCGCACCGCCGCCATGTCGGCGGTCGCCGCCAAGTACCTCGCTCCGAAGAGCGCGCGGACCATGGCGATCATCGGAAACGGCGCCCAGGCTGAGTTTCAGGCGCTGGCCTTCAAGGCCCTCCTGGGCATCGACGCGTTGCGCCTCTACGACATCGATCCCGCCGCGAGCGCCAAGTGCCGGCGCAATCTCGCCCGCTTCGGTTTCGACATCCGCATCTGCTCCAGCACCGAAGAGGCCGTGGAGGGGGCGCAGATCGTCACGACGGCGACGGCCGACAAGCAATGCGCCACCATCCTCACCGACAACCTCGTCGGACCCGGCATCCACATCAACGCGGTCGGCGGCGATTGTCCGGGCAAGACGGAATTGCATTCCGACATTCTCCGGCGGTCGGACATATTCGTCGAATATGCTCCTCAGACCCGGATCGAGGGCGAGATCCAGCAATTGCCCGCCGATCACCCGGTCACCGAGTTGTGGCAGGTGATCGCGGGTGAGGCGGTGGGTCGCCGCGACGGCCGTCAGATCACGCTGTTCGATTCCGTCGGCTTCGCCGTCGAGGATTTTTCGGCCCTGCGCTACGTGAGGTCGGCGCTCACGGGCACACGCTTCTTCGACGATCTCGACCTGCTCGCCGACCCCGACGATCCCCGAGACCTGTTCGGGATGCTTCTGCGTGCGGAAGCCTGAACCGGCGGCGATGGTGCCGCCCTTCCATGACCTCGCGGCCCGTGCCTTCGCGGATGCCGCGCTCATGAACTATCGATTCGGAGAATGAACGCATGGACGAGAAACGCTGCATCCTCATCGGCGTCCCGGTCCAGGATGGTACGCGCCGCCTCGGCTGCGATATGGGACCGAGCGCCTACCGGGCGGCCGGATTCAGTGAGACGCTCGTATCACTCGGGCTGATCGTCGAAGATCGCGGCAACATCGCCCCGCCACGCGGGGCGGCGGTCGACCATCCCAACCCGAACCTGACCAAGCTGTCCGAGTTCGCGCTCTGGACCGAGGCCCTCTCCGAGGCCGCCTATCGGGCGGCGAGCGAAGGGATGCCGATCTTCCTCGGCGGCGACCACAGTCTCTCGGCGGGCTCGGTATCGGGAATGAGCCGGCGCGCGGCCGAGGAGGGGCGCGAGTTGCATGTGCTCTGGCTCGATGCCCATCCCGATCTCCACACCCTCGAGACGACGACGAGCGGCAATCTCCACGGCGTGCCGATGGCCTATGCGCTCGGCCTGCCGGGGTTCGATCCCTACCTGCCGCCGCCGGTGGCGCCGGTGAAGCCCGAGAACGTCTGCATGATCGGCCTGCGCAGCGTCGATCCGGCGGAGCGGCGGACGATCCGCGAGGCGGGAATCACGGTCCACGACATGCGCGCCATCGACGAATTCGGCATCGGCGTTCTGCTGAAGGCCTTTCTCGAACGCGTGGCTGCCGCCGGCGGGTGGCTGCATGTGAGCCTCGACGTCGATTTTCTCGAACCCGCCATCGCGCCGGGCGTCGGCACCACCGTTCCGGGCGGCGCCACGTTCCGCGAGGCGCATCTCGCCATGGAGATGCTGCACGACAGCGGCCTCGTCCGCAGCCTCGACCTCGTGGAGCTCAACCCCTTCCTCGACGAGCGCGGCCGCACCGCGATCCTGATGACGGATCTCGCCGCTAGCCTGATGGGACGCAGCGTCCTCGACCGCCCGACGCGGAGTTTTTGACCGACCGGGTTCACACCTCTGCGTTGACAGGCGGTACGCGTGACTCTCCCCACAAGGGGGAGAGAGCCGCGCATCCCGCGAAATGTGCGATTATCGTAGGCTGCCGACATCCGCGCAGGGCGAACGAAACGGCATTTAGAGCCGATCGCGGGCGCCGATCAAGAACCCGCGCAGGTCCTGCACGGTGGGAAAGTAGATGTCGGCATCAGTCTCGTTCCACAATTGCTTCAACGTCTCGTCGGAGGCCTCGCGGAGGGCGCGGTCGATGAACTGCCGCAGGCGTACACGCTCCTCGCTGCGAAAGAGGTTGAGAACAAAATCATACATCTCGTTGAGCGTCGGCGCGCCGCCACCGATGTCCTGCATGAACCAACGGCCGAACTTCAGGAATTCCGGGGACGCCTGCATGTCAATCTCCGTCGTTGCGCGGATAGGCGGTATGGATGCGGTACCCGCGCGGGTTGCCCGGATCGTGAAGTATAAAGATTCCGACACCGTAGGTCGTACGCATGTACGGCTCAAGCTGCCCCGCCGTGTAGGCTTCCCGCCCGGTTTTGTATCCAAAGCGGGACTTTAGGAATGCATTGGCCTTTGTCCCGGTTGCGACGTCATCAACTTCGGAGGCATTCTCTTTCAAGGTACGATTGATGAGGTCGTTAGCTGTCTCCACAGACTCGAACGAGCCATCTCGTCTAAGGCCATAGTCTACGAACAGGAACGTTCTTTTGCTAGCCTGGACACGAGCCAGCATTTGCGCATCTGACTTACCGACATGCTCGCGAAGCGTATGGCCGCCGCGCATCTCTTCTTCGTAGAGCAAGACCGTGTACCGACGGGTGGCGTCATCCGAGACTTGGGCGATCCGCGCATCGTCACCGGAATCATATCCATCGCCCGTACCGCCGTCGGTCCATTGGCCGCCATCCGGATGTCCAGCCGGCACGCGGGGTTGATCGGCGTGGTACGCACGGAGCGACAGACGCAACCGCTGAAACGCAACCTGAAGACGGCACGACGTGATCAGCCATTTCGCTTGCAGCAGCGTAGTTGTGCTCGACGACATCGGATTCACCCCCACGACCAAGCTATTATGCCTATAGAGGAATAATAGCATAATTTCAATCACGAAACCGGGGGGCCGAACGCGAAACGCCGGAGCCCCTTTCGAGGCCCCGGCGTCGCGAACTGTCCGAAAGGCCGGGCGTCGAGCGCCCGGCCGGTTCGCTCTCAGAGCGAGTAGTACATCGTGAACTCGACCGGATGCGGGGTCATCTCGTAGCGCATCACTTCCGTCATCTTCAGTTCGATGAACGAGTCGATCTGATCGTCCGAGAACACGCCGCCAGCTTTCAGGAAGCCGCGGTCGCGATCGAGGTTGGTCAGGGCCTCACGCAGGCTGCCGCAGACGGTGGGGATCTTCTTCAACTCGCGCGGCGGCAGGTCGTAGAGATCCTTGTCCATGGCCGGGCCCGGATCGATCTTGTTGATGATGCCGTCGAGGCCGGCCATCAGCAGGGCCGAGAAGGCGAGGTAGGGGTTGGCCATCGGATCGGGGAAGCGGACCTCGACGCGCTTGGCCTTCGGGTTCGTCGTCCACGGGATGCGACAGGAGGCCGAACGGTTGCGGGCCGAGTAGGCCAGCAGCACGGGGGCCTCGTAGCCCGGCACCAGGCGCTTGTAGGAGTTGGTGGACGGGTTGGTGAAGGCGTTCAGTGCCTTGGCGTGCTTGATGATACCGCCGATGTACCAGAGGCATTCCTGGCTGAGGTCGGCATACTTGTCGCCGGCGAAGATCGGCTTGCCATCCTTCCAGATCGACTGGTGCACGTGCATGCCCGAGCCGTTGTCGCCGAAGACGGGCTTCGGCATGAACGTCGCGGTCTTGCCGTAGCTCTGGGCCACGTTGTGGATCGCGTACTTGTAGATCTGCATGTGGTCGGCGAGCAGGGTCAGCGTGTCGAACTTCATGCCGAGCTCATGCTGGGCCGAGGCGACCTCGTGGTGGTGCTTCTCCACCTTGACGCCCATGGACTGCATGGCGGCCAGCATCTCGCCGCGCATGTCCTGCGCCGAATCCTGCGGCGGCACGGGGAAGTAGCCGCCCTTGGTGGCGACGCGGTGGCCGAGGTTGCCGCCCTCGTAATCGGTGAAACCGTTGGTCGGCAGTTCGACCGAATCGAGCTGGAACCCGGTATGGTACGGGTCGGAGCCGAACTTCACGTCGTCGAACACGAAGAACTCGGCCTCGGGGCCGACATAGATCGTGTCGCCGATGCCGGTGGATTTGAGGAAGGCCTCGGCGAGCTTGGCAGTGCTGCGCGGATCGCGCGAATAGGGCAGGCCGGACGAGGGCTCGAGCACGTCGCAGACGATCGACATGGTGGAGGCCGAGAAGAACGGGTCCATGCAGGCGGTCGCCGGGTCCGGCATCAGCAGCATGTCGGATTCGTTGATCGCCTTCCAGCCGGCGATCGACGAACCGTCGAACATCGTGCCTTCGGCGAAGATCTCTTCATCGACGAGGGACACGTCGAAGGTGACGTGCTGCCACTTGCCTCTGGGATCGGTGAAGCGGAAATCGACGTACTTGACGTCGTTGTCCTTGATTTCCTTGAGGACCTGATCGGCGGTCTTTGCCATCCCTGTGTCTCCTTCGAGGCTCGGCCTGTTTCGGCCGTGGTTTTGCCGCGCCACGCGGTGGCGTGCCGCGGAATGGGAAGGGGCGTACGCGAAGGGACTTAGCTTCTGGGACGGCGCGAGGCTAGAGCCGTGCGCGACCGGATTGTAACAGGCCGGTGCCTTCGGCTGCCATTGTCCCGCTCATCCTCGCCGCAGGCGGGCCGCCGCCTCTCCGGACAGGGCTAGATGGCGTCGGTGCCGGTCTCGCCGGTGCGGATGCGGATGGCTTCCTCGATCGTCGAGACGAAGATCTTGCCGTCGCCGATGCGCCCGGTCTGGGCCGACTTGCGGATGGCTTCCACGGCGCCTTCCACGAGGGCATCGGAGAGGACGATCTCGAGCTTCACCTTGGGCAGGAAGTCGACCACGTATTCGGCGCCGCGATAAAGCTCGGTATGGCCCTTCTGCCGGCCGAACCCCTTGGCTTCGATCACGGTGATGCCCTGAAGGCCGACCTCTTGAAGGGCCTCCTTCACCTCGTCCAGCTTGAATGGCTTGATGATCGCTTCGATCTTCTTCATGCCGAACGGGCCTGACCTGAATGCTGCTCCGGGTCCTTTTCCTACCATCGTGGCCGAGCCTCCGCCACGCCGTTTTCCCGGAGACGGGTGTTAAATTGCCCATTCGGTAGGCATTGAATGCAAATCGTTTCAGCCAAGCTGGCAGAGCGCCTGAAATAGCGGCGCGGCCTGAGCGGTGCGCAGGCAAAGCGCCAAGCTTGGAAGTTGCGTTCGGAAACCAGGGCTTGGACCGGGTCTGAAAACACACGCCGAGGGTGCGGAATGCCGACACATCGTTTGTTCACCGTCGAGGCGATGCGCCGGCTCGATGCCGCCGCCATCGCCGCGGGCACTCCCGGAATCGAGCTGATGCGCCGGGCCGGTGCGGCCGTGGCCGAGACGGCGACCGGCCTGGTGGCCGCATTGTCGCGGATCCTGGTCCTTTGCGGCCCCGGCAATAACGGTGGCGATGGTTTCGTTGCGGCGCGCCTCCTCGAACGGGATGGCCATGTCGTCAATCTCGTCTGCACGGTGCCGGTCGAGAGCCTGACGGGCGATGCCGCCCTGGCCGCCGCCGAATGGGAAGGGCCGGTTCTGTACGATGCCGAGCCGGAGGGCGCGGCCCTCGTCATCGACGCCCTGTTCGGGGCGGGCCTGTCACGCGACCTCGACGGCTTGCCGAGAATGCTGATCGAGCGGGTCGCTGCCGCCGGCGTTCCGGTTCTGGCCATCGACGTTCCGAGCGGCATCGACGGCGATACCGGCGCGTTGCGCGGGATCGCGCTGAAGGCCGTGGCGACGGTCACCTTCGTCGCGCTCAAGCCGGGGCACCTGCTCCAGCCGGGACGCAGCTATTGCGGCGACCTTCATGTGGCCGATATCGGCATGGCAGACGTCGCTCTGGACTCTTGTCTCGACGGGACGCCCCTGCTGTGTCGCAATGGACCGGACCTCTGGGAGGATCGCTTCCCGAAGCTCGAAGCCGGCAGCCACAAATATACCAGGGGCCACGTCCTCGCCCTCTCCGGCCCCGCCTACAAGACCGGGGCGATCCGGCTGGCGGCACGGGCGGCCCTGCGCATCGGCGCCGGCCTCGTCACCATCGCCTCCCCTGCCGCCGCCATGGCCGAGAACGCCGCGCATCTCACCGCGATCATGCTGACGCCGTGCGAGACGGCCGACGACCTCGACGATCTCCTCGTGGACGAGCGCCTCAACGTCATCCTCGCCGGCCCCGGCCTGGGCAGCGGCGAGGCGACCCGCGAGCGGGTCGCCGTGGCGGCCGGCGTCGGGAGAAGCCTTGTCCTCGACGCCGACGCGCTCACGAGCTTCAAGGGCGAGGTCGCCCCATTGTCGAGCCTCATCGCGGATGGCGGGGGCCAAGCGGTGCTGACCCCGCATGCCGGAGAGTTCGGCCGCCTCTTAGCGGGCACGGACGCCGTCGACCCGCAGGCGAGCAAGCTCGAAGGGGCGCGACGGGCCGCGGCCCTCATCGGCGCCGTCGTCGTGTTGAAGGGCGCCGATACCGTCATCGCGGCTCCCGATGGGCGCGCCGCCATCAACGACCACGCCACCCCCTATCTCGGCACCGCCGGTTCGGGCGACGTTCTCGCCGGCCTCGTCGCCGGCCTGCTGGCGCAGGGCATGCCGCCCTTCGAGGCCGCCTGCGCGGCGGTTTGGCTCCATGGAGATGCCGGGTTGCGGCATGGGCCGGGCCTCATCGCCGAGGATCTGCCGGAAATGATGCCGAGGGTTCTCGCCGGCCTGCGGTGACGGTCGACCGCCTCGGCAAGGGTGTGGACGGAGGTCCGGCTCGTCCGGATCGATGAGCCACGCCGTCCCGGTCCGGACGAAACTATTGGAATAAGGAGGGTTTTATCAATGAATCGGAACTAGAATGGGGGAGTTATCTACCTCCCGTATCGGAAATGCCAAGTGTCGACGTTCTCTTTTACCTATAACGGCGATTATGATCCCCTCAACATGGTCACCTTGAGGCAGGACGGGTCCAGCTCTTCGACCGGTCCGAATGGAGTTCACTCCTTTGGGCCCTATGCATCGTGGAATTTCGTTTTCAATAACGATTTAGACACTAGCAGGGGTGGAGCGTACTTCATCGATGCGAACAGGAGCGAGGCTGGATTTCCCGGATACGCGACTAAACCGACCGAATACTCGGTCTCGGCCGACATGTCGGACAACACGGCCGCGGTCTATCTCGAGGGCGGTAATTTCGGCGATATCCTGCGGGCAGGCTCCGGCGCCGATACCCTGAAGGGGGGAGGTGGAAACGACGTGCTGGAAGGCGGCGTGGGTGCCGATAGGATCGAGGGCGGCTCGGGTATCGACACGGCGAGCTACGAGCATGCTGGCGGCGGTGTTTACGTAAGGCTCGACTCGATGGTCGGTTACGGTGGCGAGGCTCAGGACGACGAGCTCTTCGACATCGAGAACCTGGCGGGAAGCGCCTTCGCCGATTCCCTGATCGGAGACGACAACAACAACACCCTTCGCGGCAATGGCGGGCTGGACGACATCGCCGGCCGGGACGGTGACGACCGGATCGTCGTGTCCTCGACGCCCGGCTCCGTCGGTGGTGACGGGGGCGAGGATGTCCTCATCGTGATGGGCGGCGGCACCGTCAGCCTCGGCTGGATGAATTTCGACGGCATCGAGGCCGTCTATGTCCGCAACGACACCCATCTCCACATGACCGACGTGCAGGTCGGGAGCAGGATCGTCTCGCAATCGACCTCGGGCCGCGCCGTCGAGATCGTCGGCACGTCGGGCAACGACACGATCAAGAGCGGCAAGGGCTGGGATACGATCGATGGTGGCACAGGCAGCGATAGGCTCTTCGCAGGCACGGGTGCCGACAGCTTCCGGTTCGAGGCCGGCTTCGGACGCGATAACCTCTACGGCCTGGACTTGAACGCCGATCACATCCTCATCGACGTCGCCGGTGTCGGCGATATCGTGCTCCGCTCATTGAATAACGGCCGCCACACCCTGGTGACGTTCGAGGGCGTGGAAGCCGGCAACAAGATCATCCTGCACGACATGAACGTCGACGATGTCCGTGACGCTCAAAATGAGCTGTTCCTGTTCGGCGCCTGAAGGTCTGCAGATCGGATGTCTCGGCGCGCAGTCGATCATCCCAGCAGACCACCTCATCCTGAGGTGTCCTTCGCCTCGGCGAAGGGCCTCGAAGGAGCCCTCCAGAAGCCACTGCGATATCTGGAGCCCTCCTTCGAGGCCGCTACGCGGCGCCTCAGGATGAGGTAAAGCCTTGAGGAAACAACTCGAGCGGCTCTGAGCAAATCGGCGGCGGTCGCGGTGAGCGGCGCCCGTCCCTCACGTCACCTCGAAGCTCGTCCACAGCCCGGTGTCGAACCGCTCCAGCACCGTGGAGCCGATGACCCAGCGACCCGGATTGTCCGCCTTGAAGGCGATCCGGGCCATGCGTCCCTCGAGCAGCTGGAACGTGTCGAGCCAATAGGGCTCCCAGCCGTCGTCAAGGGGGTGGAGCAGCCGGAACGCGTGGCCGTGCAGGTGCAGGGCCTGCGGGAAGGCGGTGTCGTTCCGGATCGCGAGGACCACCACCTGGCCGCGCTTCACCGTGAACGACGGCGCGGTGCCGGCCGCACCGGTGATGCCGTTGATGGCCCAGACCCGGTTCGGGTCGCCCGAATAGACCGGTTCGGCACTGGGCTTGTCCTTGTCGAGCTTGGCCCCGCCGGTGATCGCGATGTCGCGACGGACGGCGTTCTGGAGCTTCACCTCCGCGGGCAGAAGCTTGTTCTCGCCGATGGGGGCGATCGGCGGGCGCTTCTCCGTGATCGGCTCGCCCTTGGTCGTGAGCGTCGCCAGCACGAGGCCGTTGCCGACCAGGGCGTTGACGCTGACGTTCGCGCCGATCTCGGTCGGCATGTCGAGCATCAGGTCGTAACGGGTGCCGGGGGGGAAAGGCAGGGTCGCCCGCAAGGGTTCGAACGTGTCGGTGGGCTGGCCGTCCACCGCCACCACGTAGACCTTGGCGCCCTCGAAGCGGATGCGCGTGCCGCGAGCATTGCAGACGTTGCCGAGACGCAGGCGGACCCGCGAGCCCGGACGGACCTCGATCGCTTCCGGGACCGGTTTGCCGTTGATCGTGACGAGGTTGCCGAGCCGCCCGGAGGCGGCGGCGAAGGCGACCTGCCCGAACGGCATCAGCGCGCCCGAATCCTCCAGCCGCCAATCCTGCATGAGCAGCGCGAGATCCTGATCGAGGGAGGGCGGAACCGTCTCCTCGATGATCAGCGCGCCAGCGAGGCCGCGCCCCGAGGGTTCGCTCGAACCGCCGATCAGAAGCGGCCGGATCAGGAAGGTGCCCGCGTCCGGCGGCACGAAGGAATAGGTGAAATCCGCGCCCGGCGCGATCGGCGGCTGGGTCACGCCGCCGACGCCGTCCATGGGGTTCTGGTTGCGCACCCCGTGCCAATGGAGCGAGAGCGGCTTGTCCGTCCGGTTCTCGACGCGCAGGCGGACGGTGTCTCCGAGCTTCGCGCGGATCACCGGAAGGCTGGATTTGCCGCCGCCGATCCCGCCGTCGAAAATCCAGACCGCCGTTTCCGTCGCCGGCTCGGGCTTGAGCCGGTTCTTGCCCGGACCGGCGACGAGCGGGCGCGGCTCCGGCAGGGGGTCGGCGGGCTTGGCCGGAGCGGGGTTGGCCGGAGCGGGAGCCGCCTTGGGCGCGGCTTTGCCCGATCCGGCTTGCGCCTCCGCGCGCCGCACGAAGGCCGGTCCGACGAGGCCGATGGTCGCCACTCCCCCAAGAAGGGACCGGCGGGACAAGCCGCTCGTCTCCGGCGGAGGCTCGGTCGACGGTAAGGTCGTGAGCGAGGAGCGGGCATTCGTCGGATCGGAAACTGGCATGTCACCTTCGGATGTCGGCATGTCACCTCGGGCCGGGATCAACGGACGGGCGGCCGTATCCGGTGGGTCGACCCGCTTGTAGACGGCGTCCTCGCGCATCGCCAACCACTGCCTGCCCGTGAAGTTCAGCGCCTTATTTTTTTGCTGCGGTCTCGCGCCCGCATGCTATAGGACCGCGCTCTGGCGGCTGAAAAGGCGCGCCGGGCGTTGGCGCTTGCGGGCGTGGCGGAACTGGTAGACGCGCTGGATTTAGGTTCCAGTGATGAGAGTCGTGGGGGTTCGAGCCCCTCCGCCCGCACCAGCCTCCGCCGTCGGGAACGGATTGGCTCACAGCGATGGCCGGCCCGCTCTGCCGCTCGGAGTCGGCTCCCGGTCGGGCGCGCTTCTTCGAATGCCGCCTGTGGTGTCGCGTTTCTTCGGCGGCGCCATCTGAGATTTTTTGACCGATCACACGGACGACAGCGGGAAGACGACGATGCAGGTGACCGAGACACTCTCCCAGGGTCTGAAGCGCGAGTTCCAGGTGCTTCTGGGCGCCAAGGAGCTCGAAGAGCGCCTGACGACCGAGCTGTCCACGCTCAAGGACAAGGCCCAGATCAAGGGCTTCCGTCCGGGCAAGGTGCCGGTCGCCCATCTGCGCAAGCTCTATGGCCGCTCGGTGATGGCCGACGTGCTGCAGAACGCGGTCAACGAGGCCAACCAGAAGATCGTCGCTGACAACAATCTGAAGCTCGCTCTCGAGCCGAAGATCGAGTTCCCCGGCGAGGCCTCCATCGTCGACCGCGCGCTGACCGCCAAGGACGACGTCTCCTTCAACGTCGCCCTCGAAGTCCTGCCGAGCTTCGAGCTCGCCGACCTGTCCGACGTCACCCTGACGAAGCAGGTCGCCAAGCCGAGCGACCAGGAGATCGACGAGGCGATCGATCGCATGGCGTCGTCGAACCGGGCGTTCACGCCCAAGGACGAGGGTGCCGAGGCCGCGACCGGCGATCGCGTCACCATCGACTTCGTCGGCAAGATCGACGGCGTCGAGTTCGACGGCGGCAAGGGCGAGGGTGTCGATCTGGAGCTCGGCTCCGGCTCCTTCATTCCCGGATTCGAGGACCAGGTCATCGGCGCCAAGGTCGGCGATTCGCGCGTGGTGAAGTCGACCTTCCCCGAGGCCTACGGTGCCGAGCACCTGGCCGGCAAGGATGCCGAATTCGACGTGACCGTCACGGCGATCCAGGCTCCCGGCGAGAGCAAGATCGACGACGAGCTCGCCAAGGGTTTCGGCATGGAATCTCTGGAGAAGCTGAAGGAGGCCGTCGCCGGCGCCCTCGGCGGCGATTTCGAGGCCCAGTCGCGCCGCAAGCTCAAGAAGGAGCTGCTCGACGCCCTCGACGGCAAGTATGCCTTCGATCTGCCCCCGAGCCTCGTCCACCAGGAATTCGCGGCCGTCTGGGCCCAGGTTGAACAGGACCTGAAGACCCGCGGCAAGACCTTCGAGGACGAGGGGACCACCGAGGAGAAGGCGACGGCCGAGTACCGCAAGATCGCCGAGCGTCGCGTGCGACTCGGCTTGGTGCTTGCGCAGGTGGGCGAGACCGCCGATATCAAGGTAAGCGACGAAGAGGTGAACCAGGCCCTGATCGCTCGTGTCCGGCAATATCCCGGGCAGGAGCAGCAGGTCTGGGACTTCTACCGGAAGAACGCACAGGCCCTGGCCGAGCTTCGCGCACCGCTGTTCGAGGAAAAGGTCGTCGACCACGTCCTCGCCCAGGTGAAGCTCGTCGAAGAGCCCGTCTCGAAGGAAGCTTTGTTCGCTGACGAGGATGCCGAGGCGGCCAGCGCCGGATCGGCCGAGTCGGCGGCGGACGAATCCCAGGCTCCTTCGAGCGACGAACTGCCGGCCGTTGCCAAGGCCGATTGAGCCCGAGGCTCCGAAAGGGCGGCGGGCTCGGATGTAAAGGCGGCGTTCACCGCCGCCATAGTTCGCTGACACGTCCGTGCCGCGCGTGATTCGCGCGGCCGGACCCCTTGAAGCCTGGGGTACGAGAATGATGAGAGATCCGGTCGACTATTATAACAGCGCACTCGTGCCCATGGTGGTGGAGCAGTCGAGCCGCGGCGAGCGTGCGTTCGACATCTATTCCCGCCTCCTGCGCGAGCGCATCATCTTTCTCACCGGCCCGGTCGAGGATTACGGCGCTTCGCTGATCGTCGCGCAGCTGCTGTTCCTCGAAGCCGAGAACCCGAAGAAGGAAATTTCCTTCTACATCAACTCGCCCGGCGGCGTGGTGACGTCGGGCCTGTCGATCTACGACACGATGCAGTTCATCCGCTGCCCGGTTACGACGCTCTGCGTCGGTCAGGCCGCCTCGATGGGATCGCTGCTGCTCACCGCCGGTGAGCCGGGACACCGATTCGCCCTCCCCAACGCGCGGATCATGGTCCACCAGCCGTCCGGCGGGTTCCAGGGTCAGGCGACGGATATCCTGATCCATGCCCGCGAGATCGAAGCGCTGAAGAAGCGCCTCAACGAGATCTACGTGAAGCATACCGGCCGCGACTACGACACCATCGTCCAGGCGCTGGAGCGCGACAATTTCATGACCGCCGATGCGGCCAAGGAATTCGGTCTGATCGACGAAGTCATCCAGAAGCGCCCCGAGCCGGCCGCTGCCTGACGATAACCGCGCCGTGGCCCCGCTATGGCCCCGGCGCGTCCTTTAGAGGCAACCCATGAGAGTGGCTTTGCCTTGATCCCGTCGCGGCAGCATGCTTGCATCGCGAGTCTGACCTACCGGCAGAAAGCGCGCAGGTGACTGTTTCTTTAGGCGGGCACCCTTAGATCTGAGAGATGCGCGTGCGCCCCGGGGCTGGCGTCGCACCCGCGAACGGAGACCGACATGAGCAAGACTGGCGGCAACGACTCGAAGAGCACGCTGTACTGCTCGTTTTGCGGCAAGAGCCAGCACGAGGTCCGCAAGCTGATCGCGGGCCCGACGGTGTTCATCTGCGACGAGTGTGTCGAACTGTGCATGGACATCATCCGCGAGGAATCGAAATCCTCCCTGGTGAAGTCGCGCGATGGCGTGCCTACGCCGAAGGAAATCCGCCGCGTCCTCGATGATTATGTCATCGGTCAGGATTTCGCGAAGAAGGTCCTCTCGGTCGCGGTCCACAACCATTACAAGCGCCTCGCCCACGCCTCGAAGCACAACGACGTCGAGCTGGCGAAGTCCAACATTATGCTGATCGGGCCCACCGGCTCGGGCAAAACCCTGCTCGCGCAGACGCTGGCGCGCATCCTCGACGTGCCCTTCACCATGGCCGACGCGACGACGCTCACCGAGGCGGGCTATGTCGGCGAAGACGTCGAGAACATCATCCTGAAGCTGCTCCAGGCCTCCGACTACAACGTCGAGCGGGCGCAGCGCGGCATCGTCTACATCGACGAGATCGATAAGATTTCGCGGAAATCCGACAACCCCTCGATCACCCGCGACGTGTCGGGCGAAGGCGTGCAGCAGGCCCTTCTGAAGATCATGGAAGGCACCGTCGCCTCCGTGCCTCCGCAGGGCGGACGCAAGCATCCGCAGCAGGAATTCCTGCAGGTCGACACGACCAACATCCTCTTCATCTGCGGCGGCGCGTTCGCCGGGCTGGAGCGGATCATCTCGGCCCGCGGCAAGGGCACCTCGATCGGCTTCGGCGCGACCGTGCAGGCACCGGACGACCGCCGCACCGGCGAGATCTTCCGCAATGTCGAGCCGGAGGATCTGTTGAAGTTCGGTCTGATCCCGGAATTCGTCGGTCGTCTGCCCGTGCTGGCGACGCTTGAGGACCTCGACGAGGTCGCCCTCAAGCGCATCCTGCAGGAGCCGAAGAACGCCCTGGTGAAGCAGTACCAGCGGCTGTTCGAGATGGAGAACGTGGACCTCACCTTCCAGGAGGAGGCTTTGTCCATGGTGGCCCGCAAGGCCATCGAGCGGAAGACCGGCGCCCGTGGTCTGCGCTCGATCCTCGAGACCATCCTGCTCGAGACGATGTACGATCTGCCCGGCCTCGACTCGGTGGAGCAGGTCGTGATCGGTCCCGAGGTGGTGGAGGGCAAGTCTCGCCCGCTCTACATCCACGGTGATCGTAACAAGGACGTTCCGGCGAGCGTCAGCGCCTGAAGGCGTCGAACGGCGGCATGGGATTTAGCCGCCGAAATGGTCCGGGGAGAATTCTTGAAAAAGCCCTCCCCGGCTTCCATCTGAATTGTCAGACGCGACGGCCGCGCGCTCACCTTCTGAGGTGCGGTGTCCCGCCTCCAGCCTCACAGTTCAACGATGCTTCCGACCCCGCGATGCGGTCAGGTCGGCCCGTGGCAGGATGCTTGCTCATTTCGAGGAGCTAAAGCCCGGAGTCCATCAAGAGGAAGTCCGACATGACCCAATCGAAATCTCGCCAGCCGGTCGTCCCGGGTTCGACGGGCTCCTACGCCGTCTTGCCATTGCGTGACATCGTCGTCTTCCCGCACATGATCGTGCCGCTCTTCGTCGGCCGCGAGAAGTCGATCCGCGCCCTCGAAGAGGCCGTGCGCACCGACCGTCACATCCTGCTGGCCACTCAGATCAATGCCAGCGACGATGATCCGTCGACGGATGCGATCTACAAGATCGGCACGCTCGCCAGCGTGCTGCAGCTCCTGAAGCTTCCCGATGGCACCGTGAAGGTGCTCGTCGAAGGTGCTGGCCGTGCCAAGATCACCCGCTTCAGCAAGTCCGACTCGTTCTACGAGGCCGATGTCGAGACGCTCACCGACGAGCTCGGCGATCCCGTCGAGGCGGAGGCGCTCGCCCGCTCGGTCATCTCCGAGTTCGAGAACTACGTGAAGCTCAACAAGAAGATCTCGCCCGAGGTCGTCTCCGCCGTCACGCAGATCGACGAGCCCTCGAAGCTCGCCGACACGGTGGGCTCGCATCTCGCGGTCAAGATCGCCGACAAGCAGGCGATCCTCGAAATCCCGACGGTGGCCGAGCGCCTCGAGCGCGTGCTGTCGTTGATGGAGAGCGAGATCTCCGTGCTCCAGGTGGAGAAGCGCATCCGGACCCGCGTGAAGCGGCAGATGGAGAAGACCCAGCGCGAGTACTACCTCAACGAGCAGATGAAGGCGATCCAGAAGGAACTCGGCGATTCCGAGGACGGCAAGGACGAGCTCGCCGAACTCGAGGAAAAGATCGAGAAGACCAAGTTCTCGAAGGAGGCCCGCGAGAAGGCGACGGCCGAGCTGAAGAAGCTCCGCCAGATGTCGCCGATGTCGGCCGAGGCGACGGTCGTTCGCAATTACCTCGACTGGATGCTCGGCATCCCGTGGTCGAAGCGCTCGCGGATCAAGAAGGATCTGCTCGGCGCCCAGACCATGCTCGACCACGACCATTTCGGTCTGGAGAAGGTCAAGGAGCGGATCGTCGAGTATCTCGCCGTGCAGCAGCGCGCCAACAAGCTCACCGGTCCGATCCTCTGCCTCGTCGGTCCTCCCGGCGTGGGCAAGACGTCACTCGGCAAGTCCATCGCCAAGGCGACGGGACGCGAGTTCGTGCGCATGTCGCTGGGCGGTGTGCGTGACGAGGCCGAGATCCGGGGCCACCGTCGTACCTATATCGGTTCGATGCCCGGCAAGATCGTCCAGTCGATGCGTAAGGCGAAGACCTCGAATCCGCTCATCCTGCTCGACGAGATCGACAAGATGGGCATGGATTTCCGCGGCGATCCGTCGGCGGCGCTCCTCGAGGTGCTCGACCCCGAGCAGAACGGCACGTTCAACGATCACTACCTGGAGGTGGATTACGACCTCTCGGACGTGATGTTCGTGACGACGGCGAATACGCTGAACATCCCGGCGCCCCTGATGGACCGCATGGAGGTGATCCGCATCGCCGGCTACACCGAGGAAGAGAAGCTTCAGATCGCCCGTAAGCACCTCATCCCGGGTGCGGTGAAGAAGCACGGTCTCACGGTCAAGGAATGGGAGATCGACGATTCCGGCATCCTTATGCTCATCCGCCGCTACACGCGGGAAGCGGGCGTGCGTAACCTGGAGCGCGAGATCTCGAACCTGATCCGCAAGGCGGTGAAGGAGATTCTCATCACCAAGGTGAAGTCGGTGGCCGTCACCGAGGAGAATCTTCCGAACTTCCTCGGCGCGCCGAAATTCCGCTATGGCGAGATCGACGAGGAGGATCAGGTCGGTGTGGTGACGGGGCTGGCCTGGACCGAAGTGGGCGGCGAGTTGCTGACCATCGAGGGCGTCATGATGCCGGGCAAGGGCAAGATGACGGTGACGGGCAACCTGCGCGACGTGATGAAGGAATCGATCTCGGCTGCGGCGAGCTATGTACGCTCCCGCGCTCTCGATTTCGGCATCGAGCCGCCGCTGTTCGAGCGTCGCGACATCCACGTCCACGTTCCCGAGGGGGCGACTCCGAAGGACGGTCCGTCCGCCGGTATCGGCATGGCCACCGCCATCATCTCGACCCTCACCGGTATCCCGGTGAAGAAGGATGTGGCGATGACCGGTGAGGTCACTTTGAGGGGCCGCGTGCTCCCCATCGGCGGCCTCAAGGAGAAGCTGCTGGCCGCCCTTCGCGGTGGGATCAAGACGGTCCTGATCCCGGAGGAGAATGCCAAGGACATCGCCGAGGTGCCCGACAGCGTGAAGAACGGGATGGAGATCATTCCCGTCTCGCGGATGGATCAGGTGCTGCAGCACGCCCTGGTGCGGGTGCCGGAACGCATCGAGTGGGAGGAGCCCCTCCCCGTCGCTCGCAGGCCGGTGGTCGGCGAGGACGAGCCGACGACGGTGATCGCGCACTAAAGGCGCGGAACCTCAGAACGGAGAAGGCCCCGGAGCATCCTCCGGGGCCTTTTCGTATCGCGGGACATGACCACGCGAGCGGGAGAGGGTTGCCATTCCGATGACGCTTGGATTAACGATGCGGCGCGCGTCGGGCGGTTAGCTCAGTTGGTAGAGCGTCTCCTTTACACGGAGAGGGTCGGCGGTTCGAGCCCGTCACCGCCCACCATGCCCCCTCCCCCGGCCCGAGAGACGAGCGATGACCGCGCGCGGTTTCCCAACACCCTGGCTCGTCGTCGAGAAGACCGAGAGCTTTTGCATCGAGGATGCGGACGGGTCGTCTGTCGCCTGGACCTATTTCTCGGACGATGCGGAGAAGCGGGAGGCCACGGGTCTCATGAACCGCGAGGAAGCGCTGCGGATCGCGAAGGCCGTCGCGATGATCCCGGAAATGCGGACGATCATTCGCAGCATCCAGGATGGGTTGGCCGAATCGGATGACGCCGCCGGTTGAACGGCGCGGCGAGTGCCGGTTTCCGACACGCCGGGTCTTCGTCAGTTCCCAGCGAGGACCAGGGCCCAGAACCGCTTGTAGCGCGTGCCCGGCGCGTCGACGCGAGCGATGCCCACGCGCTTGAGTTGGGGCATCAGCATGTTCTTGTTGTGCTCGGGCGAGGCCTTCCAGCGGACGAGGACTTCGTCGAAGGTGGTGGAGCCGGCGCTCAGGTTCTCGGCAGCGAAGGAACGGCCGAACCCGGCCTTCGCCATGCGGGAATCGAAGGTCCCGCCGATCTCGTGGCTGAGACGGCCGGCCTTGGCATTGGATTCCGCTTGGTAGGACGCAGCTCGGATCAGGCTTGAATCCAGCACGACCGGGCCGAGCCCATGGGAGGCCCGGTAACGGGAGATCGCCGCGGCGGCAGCACTCTCGTCGAGGATGACCGGGCTCGTCAGGTTGTCGGCCTCCGGCAGGATGCCCGGTGAGCCGCAGCCGGCCAGCATCAGAAGGCTCGCAGCCATCGCTGCGGCACAGACCCGCGAGAGGGTGGGAGACGTGAGAAATGAGGACATCGATCGGAGCCGGTTCGCTGCGCTTCAGGGTCGTTGGCTCCGCCATCCCGGCCCGATAGGGCGAAAACGCGGCAGCGGCGCGAACCATCTCGCTCCACGGACCGATGTGTCCGATCCGCCACTCCTCAGACCCGTCGTGACGAGCGCTCGCTCGGCCCGCAACACGATGGAGTCGAGGGCGAGCGAGGATCGATCCGCTCAGATCCGGGTGCCGTGGTCGCGCGGGGGTGAACCGCAGCGCCAGGCGGTGATGCGATAATCGGGATGGGTCCCGATCCATCGCGCGAGTTGTGGCTGCGCTACCCGGATGCAGCCCCTGGCATCGACGACATCGAGCGGGAGCCGCTTCGATTCGCAGGTGTCCGGCGACTGCGCCATGCAAGCGGTGAAATAAAGAAAGAAGAAGCCTGCCATCGTTCCGAGAGCCCGTATCCGCGAGACATTCTCAGGATGAGGCTAGTGCACGAACGGCCCAAGTCGAGGGTTGCCGAGGTGCATGCGTGGAAAGTTAAGGCTGGACGGTGGCGCGGGCGACGGGACTCGAACCCGCGACCTCCGGCGTGACAGGCCGGCACTCTAACCAACTGAGCTACGCCCGCGTATCTGGGTAGTCAGGCATTCGGATCATCCATCATGACGAGCGTCTATGATGGACGTGGCGCGGGCGACGGGACTCGAACCCGCGACCTCCGGCGTGACAGGCCGGCACTCTAACCAACTGAGCTACGCCCGCACGGCGTCCCGCCCCGTTTCCGGCGGTGTCGGGGGTCTAGTTTCCGCACCCCGACCTGTCAAGCAACACCACGCAGCATTTCAAACGAAATCCCGTCTTGTCTTGAGCGTCAGGCGTAGGCGAGGGTGAAGGACGCCGCCGGCGAGAGCGGAGACGGCATTGAAACCGCGTCTCTTTTCTGTCATACGCCCCCTCGCGTTGAACCGCCCGGCCGATAGGGCTGCCGTGGCGGTTCGTGCTGCTCCATCAGAAGCATCAACCGAGCGCACGCCTTCGACCTGTCGCCGGGTCGGAGGGCATGCGCGTTCAGGAGAGCCAAATGCCCAAGCTGAAAACCAAGTCGGGCGCGAAGAAGCGCTTCAAGATCACCGGCACCGGCAAGGTCATGTATGCCCAGGCCGGCAAGCGCCACGGGATGATCAAGCGGACGACGAAGCAGATCCGCAACCTGCGCGGCACCACCACCCTGTTCGAGGGCGATGCTGCCAACGTGAAGAAGTATTTCCTGCCCAACAGCCGGTAATCCTTCGCCGCAGCCGATACTGTTTTCGTAATTCAGGAGAGAACCCATGGCCCGCGTCAAACGCGGCGTGACCAGTCACGCGAAGCACAAGAAAGTCCTCAAGGCCGCCCGTGGTTATTACGGTCGCCGCAAGAATACGATCCGGATCGCCAAGCAGGCGGTCGAGAAGGGCATGCAGTATGCCTACCGCGATCGGAAGAACAAGAAGCGCACGTTCCGCGCTCTCTGGATCCAGCGCCTCAACGCCGCTGTCCGCGAGCATGGCCTGACCTATTCGCGCTTCATCAACGGTCTGATGAAGTCCGGCATCGAGGTGGATCGCAAGGCCCTGTCCGAGCTCGCCATTCACGAGCCGGCGAGCTTCGCGGTGGTGGTGGAGAAGGCCAAGGCCGCTCTTCCGGATCTCGCCAAGGCTGCCTGAGGCGCGCCCCCACGCCCTCATCTTCGTCGATGCGAAAGGCGCGGGCCGAAAGGTGCCGCGCCTTCGTCTTTTGCAAAGGATCGTCGGCCGGCGCGCTTGCATTGGCGGCGCCAACCCGCAAAACCCTCGCGGGGCCGGAATACGATCCGAAGGCCGCATGCCAACCGGTGGGTTGAACCGATGACCGATCTCGACACCCTCGAAGGCGATCTGCTCGGGCAGGTCGGGAACGCGTCCGACGAGGCCTCCCTCGATGCCGTGCGCGTTGCGGCCCTCGGCAAGAAGGGCTCGATCTCCGAGCTGCTCAAGACTCTCGGCAGCATGACGCCCGACGAGCGCAAGGAGCGCGGCCCGCTCATCAACGGCCTTCGCGACAAGGTCCAGGGCGCCATCGCGATCCGTCGCGACGCCCTCGCCGAGGCCGCCCTCGAAGCCCGCCTCTCGGCGGAGCGGATCGACGTCACCCTGCCGGTGCGTGAGGCACCGGAAGCGCGCGGGCGCATCCATCCGATCAGCCAGGTCATGGATGAGATCACCGCGATCTTCGCCGATATGGGCTTCTCGGTGGCGGAAGGTCCGGACATCGAGACCGACGATTACAATTTCACCGCGCTCAACTTCCCGCCCGGCCACCCGGCGCGCGAGATGCATGACACGTTCTTCCTGGCCCCCGACCGCAACGGCCAGCGCAAGGTGCTGCGCACTCACACCTCGCCGGTCCAGATCCGCACCATGCGGTCCCAGGAGCCGCCGATCCGCGTGATCTGCCCCGGCCGGACCTATCGCCACGATTCCGACCAGACCCACACGCCGATGTTCCATCAGGTCGAAGGGCTGGTGATCGACAAGAGCGCCAATATCGCCAACCTGAAATGGGTTCTGGAAGAGTTCTGCCGCACCTTCTTCGAAGTCGATGGGGTGAAGATGCGGTTCCGGCCATCATTCTTCCCCTTCACCGAGCCGTCGGCGGAAGTGGACATCCAGTGCTCGCGCAAGGGCGGCGAGATCCGCTTCGGCGAGGGCACCGACTGGCTCGAGATCCTCGGCTGCGGCATGGTCCATCCGAATGTGCTCAGGAATTGCGGCTACGACCCCGATTTCGTTCAGGGCTTCGCCTTCGGCATGGGGATCGACCGGATCGCCATGCTGAAATACGGCACGCCGGACCTGCGTCCGTTCTTCGAGGCGGATGTGCGCTGGCTCGAGCATTACGGCTTCCGCCCGCTCGATATCCCGAGCCTGGTGGCGGGGCTGACATCCTAAGGCGCTGCGCTGCCGAGGATGTCTCATTTTTCTCCGGGTCTCGTGAGCGGGCACCGGCTATTTTCATCCTGATTGGGACCGGGCCGCCCACGATTGGCGGCGATACCGGCGCCGAAGGGGCTGTCCGATGAAATTCACCCTCTCCTGGCTCAAGGAACACCTCGAAACCGAGGCGTCCCTGGATCATGTGTCCGAGACGCTGACGCGGATCGGTCTCGAAGTCGAAGGCATCGAGGACAAGGCGGCGTCGCTCGCTCCCTATGTCGTCGCCCATGTGCTCACGGCCGAACAGCATCCCAATGCCGATCGCCTGCGCGTCTGCACGGTGGATGCCGGTGATGGGCAGCCGCTGCAGGTCGTCTGCGGGGCGCCTAATGCGCGGGCCGGGATGAAGTCGGTCTTCGCGCCGCCGGGCACCTACGTGCCGGGCAAGAACATCACCCTGTCGGTAGGCAGCATTCGCGGCGTCGAGAGCCGGGGCATGCTGTGCTCGGGCGCCGAGCTCGGCCTCGGCGACGACCATGACGGCATCCTCGACCTGCCGGCGGACGCCCCGACGGGGCAGCCCTACGCGCTCTATGCCGGGCTCGACGATCCGGTCATCGAGATCAATCTCACGCCGAACCGGCCGGATTGCACTTCGATCCACGGCATCGCCCGCGATCTCTCGGCCGCCGGCCTCGGTGTGCTGAAGCGCGAGTCGATGCCGCCGGTGCGTGGCGACGACGACTGCCCTGTCCCGGTGACCCTCGACTTCGAGCCCACGGACAAGGGGTTGTGCCCCTATTTCGCCCTGCGCCTCGTGCGCGGCGTGAAGAACGGCCCTTCCCCCGAATGGATGCAGGCCCGCTTGCGCGCCATCGGCCTGCGCCCGATCAATGCGCTCGTCGACATCACCAACTACCTGACCTTCGATCGCGGCCGGCCGCTCCATGTCTTCGATGCGGCCAAGGTGAAGGGGGCACTCCTCATCCGCCGCGCCCGCGACGGCGAGAGCCTGAAGGCTCTGGACGGCAAGACCTACGCCCTGGACGAAGGCATCGTCGTCATCGCCGACGAGAACGGCCCCGAATCCATCGGCGGCATCATCGGTGGCGAAGCCTCGGGCTGCGATGCCGATACCGTGGATGTGCTGATCGAATCGGCGCTTTGGGATCCGGTGAACATCGCCCAGAGCGGACGCCGCCTCGGCATCATCACCGATGCGCGCTACCGGTTCGAGCGCGGAGTCGATCCCGTCTTCGCCCTGCCCGGACTCGATCTCGCCACCCGCATGGTGCTGGACATCTGCGGCGGCACGCCGAGCCGGGCCGTGATCGCCGGTGACCTGCCCGAGACCGAGCGCGTCATCGACTTCCCCTGGACCGAGACTCGCAGGCTCGCCGGAATCGAGCTGTCCCGCGCCGAGATGAAGGTCACGCTGGAGACGCTCGGCTTCCATGTGGCCGGCGCGGGAGACCGGGTGAAGGTTCTCACCCCGTCCTGGCGCCCGGATGTCGAAGGCAAGGCCGATCTCGTGGAGGAGATCATCCGCATCGCCGGCCTCGACCGGATCGAGCCCAAACCGCTGCCCCGCGACGATGCCTCCATCGGTAAGGCGACGCTGACGCCGTTGCAGAAGCGCACGCGCCTCGCCAAGCGGGCGCTGGCCACGCGAGGGCTCGTGGAAGCGGTGACCTGGTCGTTCATCCCGCATGACGACGCCGTGCTCTTCGGCGGCGGCAAGGCGGATCTGGCATTGGCCAACCCCATCGCCGCCGACCTCTCCGACATGCGGCCGAGCCTCGTGCCGGGTCTGCTCCGCGCGGCCCAGCGCAACGCCGACCGTGGATATGGCGATGTCGCCCTGTTCGAGGTCGGCCAATGCTTCGAGACCGACCAGCCCGAGGGCCAGTCGATCCGCGCTACTGCCATCCGCCGCGGCACGGCGCGCCATGCAGGCGCCGGTCGCCATTGGGAGGGCGCCGCCGCGACCGTCGATGCGTTCGAGGCCAAGGCCGATGCGCTGGCGCTCCTCACCGCGCTCGGCGTGCCGACCGGCGGGCTCCAGATCGTGGCGGGCGGGCCGAGCTGGCTGCATCCCGGCCGCTCGGGCACGATGCAATTCGGGCCGAAGAACCAGATCGGCTATTTCGGCGAGATTCATCCTCGCGTGATGAAGGCGCTCGACCTCAAGGGCACGCTCGTCGCCTTCGAGATCACCCTCGATGCCGTACCCCTGCCGAAATACCGGCCCACCAAGGTCAAGCCCGCCCTCGCCCTCTCCGATTTCCAGCCGATCTCGCGCGATTTCGCCTTCGTGGTTAGCCGTGACGTGGCGGCGGGCGATGTGGTGAAGGCGGCTCAGGGCGCGGAACGCAAGCTGATCGCCGGCATCGACGTCTTCGACATCTACGAGGGCATCGGTATCCCCGAGGGAGCGAAATCCGTTGCCATCGCAGTGAGGCTGCAACCGGTGGAACGCACCCTCACCGATGCGGAAATCGAGACCGTGACCGCCAAGATCGTCGCCGAGGTGACCCGCAAGACCGGCGCGACCCTGAGGGGCTGAGCCGGGTCGTGCGACGCACGGATTCAATACTTTCGAGGGAAACAAGCCGGCCATGGCGAACCGCGAACTGATCGAGGTCTTGTCGGCCGCCAAGCATCTGCCGAAGGAAGCGGTGCTTCAGGCCGTGGCGAATCCGTCGGACATCGCCGATGCCGTCCTTGCCGTCCTTGGCTTGGCGGCCGAGGGTAAGGACCTCGACGAGGCCCAGGGCAACCTGCTGTTCTGGGGGCTGCACATCCTGGCGGCAGGCCGTGAGACGCGCGCCTTCGCGCCGCTCATGGAGCTTTTGCGGCGTCAGGATGCCGACACCCTCGACGCCCTCCTCGGCGACGCCCTGACGACGACCATGGCCAAGGTGATCGTCAGCGTCTTCAATGGCGACGTCGCGCCGATGCATGCATTGCTGCTCGATTCGACGGTGGATGGCTTTGCCCGAAACGAGGTCTTCGCCGCCCTCGCCTTCCTGACGCAGACCGGGCGGATCGACCGGGCACAGACTCACGATCTCCTCGTCCGTTTCGACGACAAGCGCGCCGCGGTCGAGGTCGATATCGGTTGGGTCGGGTGGGAGGAGACCATCGCCCTCCTCGGATTCGCCGATCTCGCCCTGAGGAGCACGGCGGCCCGGGCCGATGGCCGCCTGACCAACGAGTTCAGCGACGCGCAGTGGTTCCACACCACCCTGCGTCGGGCGACGGCCAAGCCGGACGACCTGCAGCGTTTCGACAGTCGCAACTACGGCACCTTCGACGATCCGGTCACGGAGCTGCATTGGACGGCGGAAGGTGCCGGCCTGCCGATCCGCAACCCGGTGAAGATCGGCCGTAACGATCCGTGCCCGTGCGGAAGCGGGAAGAAGTACAAGAAGTGCTGCCTCGGCGCGGCGTGAGGAAAGGCGCCGGCCCCCGGAGCTCAGGGCTCGGCCGAAAGTTCAGGGCTCGGCCAAAGAATCGCGACAGCATTTGTCGGCGCAGATACGATGCACCCACAGCGTTCATCTTCGCCGGAGCAGCAGCATGTCCCTCGTAATCCCCGTCATCCTCGGTTCCGTCCGCAGCGAGCGCCAGGGTCTGCGGGGCGCGCGCTTCGTGGTGAGAGCGCTTGAGGAACGCGGCATCGAGGCGCCGCTCGTGGACCCGGCCGAGTTGAAGCTGCCGCTCCTCGACAAGATGTACAAGGAATATCCCAAGGGCGAAGCGCCGTCGGTGCTGGAAGAGCTCGCCACGCTGTATCGCCGGTCGGACGCCTTCGTCGTCGTCTCGGCCGAGTACAACCACTCGATCCCGCCGGCTCTTTCCAACACCCTCGACCATTTCCTCGAAGAGTATTTCTGGCGGCCATCGGCCATCGTCTGCTACTCGGCCGGCCAGTATGGCGGCGTCCGGGCGGCAATGCAGCTGCGGGCGATGATGGCGGAGCTCGGTGCGCCGAGCATCGCGTCGCTTCTGCCGATCCCTCGGATCCACAAGGCGCTCGACGCCGAAGGCGTGGCGCAGGAGGAGTGGCTGTCGAAGGCGGCCAAGCGCTTCCTCGACGAACTCGTCTGGCATGCCGAGGCCCTGAAGGCGCAGCGCGCCAAGGGCACGCCCTATTGAGCCGCATTCGGCGCGGGATTTGCGCGTTCTCACCTCCGTGAAACCGGATGGGGCGCCGATGACGATCCTTCAAACCTTCCTCGCCAGCCTCGTGAAGGCGGCTCTGATCTCGGACGATGCGACGAGCCTTCGCTGGCGCGATGAGACGAGGCGCGCCCAGGCCGCCCTGGTGGCGGATTCGCAGGCGGTGGCGGGGCTGAAGATCGACGGGATCTGGACGCTGGCCGTCAGGGAGGCCGAGGCGCCGGAGTTTTGCGCCTCGGAGAGCAGGGTCTCGTTCGGCATGCCGGTCGCCTGCCCGTTCACCCTCGCCGAGGTCACGGATGCTGGCTTCGACATCGATGCCGGCGTGGAGCGGATCGCCGATTCCGCTTCCACCGGTTGATGGCGGGCAATGAAGAGTGGAAGAACATTGCCCCAGGGCGCGCCCGGTCCCATGTTGAGGTCCGTGGAAAGGCCCGAGCCTGAGGCCTTCCGATCTCTCGCCGCCAAGACTTCGAGCGGCGCGTTACACGATTTCGAGCCCAGAGACATTTGGCCAGACGCATCAATCCCAACCTCGGGCAGAGCGCCCTTCCCTCCCGCGAGCAGATCCTCGCCTTCATCGAACAGGCGACCGAGAAGGTCGGCAAGCGCGAGATCGCGGCGGCGTTCGACATCAAGGGCGCCGACCGCATCGGTTTGAAGCGCATTCTCAAGGAGATCGAAGAAGAGGGCGAGATCGAGCGCGGCAGAAGCGGCCTCGTCCAGGCCGGCCGTTTGCCGGCGGTGACGCTGGCCGACATCAAGTCTCGGGATCGCGACGGCGATTTCTTCGCCGTCCCCGTCGAATGGGACCATGCGAAGGGGCCGCCTCCCAAGATCCTGGTCTCGTCGCCGCGCGGCGGCAAGAAGCCCGGCCGGGCCGCGCCCGGCATCGGCGACCGGGTGATGCTCCGCGTCGAACCGATCCAGGGCGAGAGCGGGCGATATTCCGGCCGCGTCATCAAGGTCATCGGCAAGAACAAAGCCGAGATCATCGGCGTCTACCGGTCCGGCCCGGACGGTGGCCGCATCGTCCCTGTCGAGAAGCGGGCGCAGGGGCGCGAGATCGCGATCCCGGCCGGCGAGGAAGGCGAGGCGCGGGACGGCGATCTCGTCAGCGTCGGCCTCGTGCGCGAGACGCGGTTCGGGCTGCCGCAGGGACGGGTGACCGAGCGCCTCGGGTCACTCGGTTCCGAGCGCGCCGTGAGCCTGATCGCGCTGCATCTCCATCACATCCCGCACGTCTTCGCCGCCGATACCCTGGCGGAAGCCGATGCGGTGGAGCCCGTGGGGATGAAGGGTCGCGAGGATTGGCGGGCAGAGCCGCTGCTGACCATCGACCCGCCCGACGCCAAGGACCATGACGATGCCGTCATGGCGATCCCGGACCCGGACGAGGCCAATGCCGGCGGCTTCCTCGTCACCGTCGCCATCGCCGACGTCGCCGCCTATGTCCGCCCCGGTTCGGCTCTCGACCGCGAGGCGCTGATGCGCGGCAACTCGGTGTATTTCCCCGACCGCGTCGTACCGATGCTGCCCGAGCGCATCTCGAACGATCTCTGCTCGCTGAGGGAGAAGGAGGACCGCCCGGCCATCGCCATGCGCATGGTCTTCGGCGCCGACGGGGTGAAGCGTCGTCACAGCGTCCACCGGATCATGATGCGCTCGCGCGCCAAGCTGTCCTACGCGCAGGCACAGGCGGCCATCGACGGATTCACCGACGAGACGACGGAGCCGTTGCTGGAGCCGGTCCTGCGTCCGCTCTGGGCCGCCTATGCCGCCCTCACCGAGGCGCGTGATGCGCGCGGACCGCTCGCCCTCGACCTGCCGGAGCGGAAGGTGCTGCTGACGCCCGACGGCGCCGTCGACCGGGTGGTGGTGCCCGCCCGCCTCGATGCGCATCGGCTCATCGAGGAGTTCATGATCCAGGCCAATGTCGCGGCCGCCGAGACCCTGGAACAGGCCAAGCAGCCGCTAATCTACCGTGTCCATGACGAGCCGGCCCTGGAGAAGATGCGGGCGCTTGGCGAGGTGTTGGCCTCCATCGGCATCAAGATCCCGAAAGAGGGCGCCCTGCGCCCTGCCCTCTTCAATCGCATCCTCGGCTCGGTGGCGGAGACGGAGCACGCGATCTTCATCAACGAGGTGGTGCTGCGCTCGCAGGCTCAGGCGGTCTACGCCGCGCAGAATCTCGGCCATTTCGGCCTCAACCTCCGGCGTTACGCCCATTTCACCTCGCCGATCCGGCGCTACGCCGATCTCATCGTCCACCGGGCGCTGATCTCGGCCTGCAGGCTCGGCCCGGACGGTCTGTCGTCCGACGTGACGGTGGGGGCCCTCGACCAGATCGGCGAGCAGATCTCCGCCGCCGAGCGCCGGGCCATGGCAGCGGAGCGCGAAACGATCGACCGGCTCATCGCGCATCACCTCGCCGACAGGGTCGGCGCCAACTTCACCGGCCAGATCTCCGGCGTGACCCGCGCCGGGCTGTTCATCAAGCTCGACGAGACCGGGGCCGATGGCTTCGTGCCGATCTCGACCATCGGTGCCGATTTCTATCGTCATGACGAGGCGCGCCATGCCCTGGTGGGCGAGCGCAGCGGCGAGACCCATCGCCTCGGCGACCGCGTCGAAGTGAGGTTGGTGGAGGCGGCGGCCGTGGCGGGTGCGCTGCGCTTCGAGCTTCTCTCCGAAGGGCAGGCGAGGCCGCAGGCCGGTGGGACGAAGCCTTCCAAGCCGCGCGGCTTCCATAAGGCCGGTCCGCCAGGCCGGCCCGCAGGCATCCGCAGCACCGGGTCGCGCCACCGTGGGTCGCGCCGCTGAGGGGCATCGTGTAGGTGAATGGTCGATGGGCTCTTCGCCCCTCCTCGATCGCCTCGTTCCGGGGTGGCGGGGTCGGCGGTGGGAGCAATGGAGAGGCACGCCAATGACTGCGAGCGTCCAGACCCTGCCCGGCGAGCGCGTGGGCCTTATGAAGGCGATGGCCCGCGGCTTTCTCTGCCGCTGCCCGCATTGCGGCGAGGGCAAGCTCTTCGGCAAGTTCCTGAAGGTCCGCCCTTCCTGCGACGCGTGCGGACTCGAGTTCCACCACCACCGAGCCGACGATCTTCCTCCCTATGTCGTGATCTTCATCATCGGCCACATCGTCGGCTACTTCATTCTGGAATTGGAGACGAACTACGACGTGCCGTTGTGGTTTCAGCTCTCGTTCTGGCCGATCGTCACCCTCGGATCGGCCCTCGCGCTGCTCCAGCCGGTGAAGGGCTCGGTGATCGGATTGCAGTACGCCCTTGGCATGGGGGGCTTTGCCACGCTACCGACGGGCTCAAGCGTGGCAATTGCGCGATCCGAGGAGGTTCAGCTTGGACCAAGCGACAATCCTATCCCAGACCTCGGCCGCGCCTGACTCTCCCAAGCGCAAGGTCACTCTGCGGCCGCGTAATGCGGCGACCCTCATCATCATCGACCGCACGGGACGTCAGCCCAAGTTCCTGATGGGCAAGCGCCACGAAGGCCTCGCCTTCATGCCCGGCAAATTCGTATTCCCCGGCGGGCGGATCGAACCCGGCGACCGCCGCATGAGCGTCGCTGGCGCGCTCTCGTCGCGGGCGGACGATGCGCTGGCCAAGCGCGTGCCCCGCGCCTCGCATTCCCTGGGACGGGCGCTCGCTTTGGCGGCGATCCGCGAGACCTCCGAGGAGACCGGTCTCTTTCTCGGCACGACCGATTATGGGCCGCCGGAAACCACGCCGGAGGGAAGCTGGTCGGCGTTCAAAGAGCTTGGCGTGATGCCCGACCTCGAAGCGCTGCATCTCGTCGCTCGGGCGATCACGCCGCCCGGCCGGCCGCGCCGGTTCGACACGCGCTTCTTCACCATCGACCGCAAGGCGGTCGTCGCCGAACAGCCGGGCATCGTCACGCCGACATCGGAGTTGGTGGAGCTCGCCTGGGTGAGCTTTGCCGAGGCGCGGGAACTCGACCTGCCGCGCATTACCCGCGTCGTCCTCGACGAATTGGAAGTGCACATCGCCGGCGGATTCGCACCCTATCTGCCGATACCGTTCTTCTACGACCGTAACGGCAAGAACGTCCGCGAGGTTCTGTAGGCGGCATCAGGAACCGTATCCGCTCACATTCCGTTGATCGGATGATGATGTAGCTGGAGTACGACGATGCTGAAGGGTGGTTTGCTGTGGCTGATCGGTATTCCTCTACCGATCATTTTGCTGATCTACTTCTTCACGTCCTGGCTGCACTGAGATGCACGGAGGCAGGCTGATTCGCCAGCCTCGATCCGAGACGTCATCGTCGTAGATCATGAAAACGAAAAGCCCCTCTTCCTGGCCAGGAAGAGGGGCTTCTTGTTTCAATCGCGTGTCCTGCGACGTCGACGGGAGCTCATTCGGCGGCGTCGAGGCGAGGACGAACGATATCCGCCCGCTCACGCTTCACGAGTTCGGCGGTGAGGAACGCCACTTCCAGAGCCTGCTCCGCATTCAGGCGGGGATCGCAATACGTGTGGTAGCGATCCTGCAGGTCGTCGGCCGTCAGTGCGCGGGCGCCGCCGGTGCATTCCGTCACGTTCTTGCCGGTCATCTCCAGATGAATGCCGCCGGCGACCGTGCGTTCGGCCCCGTGCACGCCGAAGAAGCCCTCGATCTCCGTCATCACCCGCTCGAACGGACGCGTCTTGTAGCGGCCGGCCGAGATGGTGTTGCCGTGCATCGGATCGCAGACCCACACGACCTTGCGACCCTCACGCTCGACCGTGCGGACCAGCCCGGGCAGGTGATCGCCGACCTTGTCCGCGCCGAAGCGGCAGATCAGAGTGAGACGCCCCGCCTCGTTCTCCGGGTTGAGCTGGTCGATCAGCTTGATCAGCCCTTCGGAGGTCATCGACGGCCCGCATTTCAGCCCGATCGGGTTCTTGATGCCGCGCGCATACTCGATATGGGCATGGTCCGTCTGACGGGTGCGGTCGCCGACCCAGAGCATGTGGCCCGAGGTGGCGTACCAGTCGCCGCTGGTGGAATCGACGCGGGTCAGGGCCTCCTCATAGCCGAGGAGGAGCGCCTCGTGGCTCGTGAAGAAGTCGGTGGTGCGGACCTCCTGGTGCGTCTCCGGATTGATGCCGATGGCGCGCATGAAATCGAGCGCATCGGTCATCCGCTCCGCCACATCCTGGTAGCGCGAGGATTGCGGGCTGTCCTTGACGAAGCCGAGCATCCAGCGATGCGCGTTCTCGAGGTTGGCGTAACCGCCGGTGGCGAAGGCGCGCAGCAGGTTCAGCGTCGCCGCCGATTGCCGGTAGGCCTCCAACTGCCGGCGCGGATCCGGGATGCGTGCCTCCTCGGTGAAGGTGAGGCCGTTGACGATATCGCCCCGGTAGCTCGGCAGGCTCACCCCATCCATCGTCTCGGTGGGCGAGGAGCGCGGCTTGGCGAACTGTCCGGCGATGCGACCGACCTTCACCACCGGCGAACCGCCGGCGAAGGTGAGCACCAGTGCCATCTGCAGGAACACGCGGAAGAAATCGCGGATGTTGTCGGCCGAATGCTCGTCGAAGCTCTCGGCGCAATCGCCGCCCTGGAGCAGGAACGCTTCGCCGGTGGAGACGCGGGCCAGCGCGGATTTCAGCTTGCGCGCCTCACCTGCAAAAACGAGGGGCGGAAAGCTGCCGAGCTGGGTCTCGACCGCCTGAAGGGCAGCGGCATCCGGATAGGCCGGCACCTGCTGGATCGGCAGGTTTCGCCAAGTCTTCGGTGTCCAACGCTCGCCCATGATGATCTCCCGTCCACCTCTCGGCCGGCTTCGCCGAGGGGAAATCCCTCGCGAAGAGCGGGGCTTATAGAGCGGTTCTCGAAGAGAAGCGAGCTATACGCAGCGACATGGTTGCCGGCGCGCGAGGCGATGGATCACGCCACGGCGTCGGCAACGGCGTTCGAGCGAGAGGATGTCGGCCTGGGCGACATGCAGAGTGCGAGGCGGATGAAGGCACCGATCAGCACGATCTCGATCGCGATCTTCACGAGCAGCGCATCGGCCAGGACGATGCTGGCGATGTGGAGCGTCTCGCTCGCCGCTACGGAGGCGACGGCGCCGATGGTGAAGACGACGATGGAGTTCCTGCCGAGCCGGCATAAGGGGTGATCCGGGCGCATTTGATGCAGCAGCCGAATCAGCGGTGCCCGCGGCATGGCGGCGACGACGTAAGCCAAGGTCAGAACGTGCAGAACGCGCAGTGGAGACTGGTAGGTCTTGCTGGCACCGAACCAGAACGACGTGTTGCGAGACTCCGCCCATTCGAGGGCTGAAGGCGAGATGCGCACGACCCAGGTGGCGAAGATCAGGTAGCCGGCGAGATTGGCAAGGGCCAGAGCGAGCGCCAGGCCGTTGTAAGGCAGGGGCATATCCAGCTTCATCGCCCGACCGATGGCGACGCCTGTCGCGAAGAGAAGCGTCCAGGGCAGGACCGTCAACGTGAACGGCTGGCCGGAAAGGCTGTTGGGTATGACGAGATCGAAATGGCCGGCGGCAGCCCATGTGACCAGGGCGGGAGGGATCGGTGCCCACCAGCGCCACTCCGCCAAGCGCACGAAGACGGGCGCGAGCAGCATCAGAACCACGTACAGGCGTAGGACGCACGAATAGCCGACGTTCTGGCGAAACGTCACCGCGTGCCAGAACATCGTCCAGGAGCCGTGCTCGGCAAGAAGCGCCGCGTCGCCCGAGGTCACTCCGGCCGGCCCGAGCATCTCCAATGCCAGATTGAGCACGGCCAGCGTTGCCAGAACGAGGGCGATGTTGAAGGCGTGCAACCGCAGTGCCCGCAACCAGAGAGTTCTGACGAGGCTCGAAAAAGGGGCGGTGTCAGAGTTGTTCGAGTAAGCGAGCGCCGTCGAGATGCCGCTCAACAGGACGAAGATCTCGGAACTGTCGGAAAAGCCGAGGCGGGATGGCGAAATCTGCGAAAAATGTCCGCCCTCGAGGTGATTGACGAAAATATTGACGAGACACAGGCCGCGAATGGCATCGATTGTCGTTCGCCGCGCAATCACGGAAATCTCGTCTAAAGGTTGCCCTGCACCCTTATTCTGGAGTAGCGCACCTTAAGATTGAATTTATAACGGGCTCTATAAATATATAGGTAAATGGCGGTGTCGCAAATTCAATCGATGGGCCGATGGGCCGCCTATTCTCCCTCGCCATCCTCCACGGCGATGCCGTGCTCCGACAGGATCCAGAAGATCGCTTCGAGATCCTCGGCGGTCACGTCCCTCGGAGGCAGCGCCTCTTCCAGATCTTCGTAGGTCAGCCGTCGGGCGTGTTGGGCATCCGCCTTGGCGAGGAGGCGGTCGACCGTGTCGCGCATGTCGTCCGCCAGGGCATCGTGGCTCGGCAGACGACGGTCGGCCTCGGGGAACAAGGCCTGCGCCAGCATGCGGTCGATGATCGCCTGACGCCGGTCGTGCGCCTCGTCGTTCTTTGCCATGCTCTTGTTATGGAGCGCGAAAGGCGCTCGAAACAAGGGAGCCCGCCGTCTCGGATATCCATGTGTCCCAGGCGGGCGGCACCCTCACTCGTGAATCGTCGCGCCGGAGCGGGTGATTCTCACCGGGATCGCCTTGGCAGCCGGCGTCTTCGACTGTTCGTCATGGTGCCAGAGCGGAATCAACGGATTGAGTTCGGGATAGTAGCCCGCGCAGTTCCCGAGCGGGATGTCGTAGGCGACGATGCGGAGCCCCGTCACCGAACGAGCCCTGTCATCGGCGTCCGTCGCGAGGTCGACGATCTCGGCATCGACGAATCCGAGGCGGGCGATATCCGCCGGGTTCATGAACAGGATCATCCGCGTGCCCTTCACGCCGCGGAAGCGGTCGTCGTAGCCGTAGACCGTTGTGTTGAACTGGTCGTTCGAGCGCAGGGTGATGAGGTCGAGGGCATCGGCGCCCCGCAGCGGCATGTCGGGATCGGCATCGATTCCTTCCGGCACCACGAAGTTGGCCTTGCCCGTTTCCGTCTCCCAGCGACGTTCGCGCGCGGCGAGCTTCTTGTGGACGCCACCGGGCTCGAACATGCGGTGTTCGAGATCGTCGAACACCGCCGGATAGGTCGCCTCCATCGCGCCGCGGATCCGGGAATAATCGCCGACCCACTCGTCCCATGGGACGTTCGGGTTCGGCTCCAGGGCCGCCTTGGCGATCTCGGCGACGATCCAGGGCTCCGAGCGGACCTGATCGCTCACCGGCTTCGTCTTGCCGCGTGACCCGTGGAAACAGGAGGTCGAGCTCTCCATGGAGACCGCCTGCGGGCCACTCGTCTGGTTGTCGATCTCGATCCGGCCGAGGCAGGGAAGGATGTAGGCGATCTCGCCCTTGATGAGGTGGGAGCGATTGAGCTTCGTCGAGACTTGCACGGTCAGGCGCATGTCCGCCCATGCCTCCTCCATCCGCACCGTTTCGGGGATCGCGCGGACGAAGTTGCCGCCGAGGCCGATGAAGGCCTTCACATCCCCGGAGAGGATCCCCTCGCAAGCCTCGACCGTATTGAGGCCCTTCTCGCGCGGTGGCTCGAAACCGTACTGCTCCTTGAGGATGTCGAGGGGCGCGAGTTCCGGCTTCTCGGTGATCCCGACCGTGCGCTGGCCCTGAACGTTGGAATGGCCGCGAACCGGACAGGGGCCGGCCCCCTTCCGACCGACATTGCCTCGCAGCAGCAGGAGGTTCACCAGCATCTGCACCGATTCCGTGCCCTTGCGATGCTGGGTCAAACCCATGCCGTAGACACCGATGACGGCGCGCGAGCGGGCATAGACGGTCGCGGCCGCCTCGATCGCGGCGCGGGTCAGCCCCGATCGGGCTTCAAGCGCCTTCCAATCCTGGGCCTCGCAATAGGCGGCGAAGGCCTCGAACCCGTGTGTATGCTCGTCGATGAAGCTGACATCGAGGATGCGGGGCCTACCCACCCGGTGGGCTTCCCGGTCGGCGGCGATGAGCGCCTTGCACATGCCGGTGATCGCCGCGAGGTCACCGCCGGCCTTTAGCTGGTGGTACTGGGTCGAGATCTCGGTGGCGTGGCCCGTCGCCATCTCCACCACCGATTGGGGATTGGTGAAGCGCTCCAGACCCCGCTCGCGCAAGGGATTGAAGGTGATGATCGGGACCCGGCGCTTCCTCGCCTCCTGAAGCTGGTGGAGCATCCGCGGCGCGTTCGAACCGACATTCTGGCCGAAGAACAGGATCAGGTCGGTCGTCGCGAAATCATCGAGGACCACCGTTCCGACCGGCACGCCGATCGAGGCCTTGAGCCCGACCGAAGTCGGCTCATGGCACATGTTGGAGGAATCCGGCAGGTTGTTGTTGCCGTACATCCGGGCCAATAGCCCGTACATGTACGACGTTTCCAGCGAAGCACGGCCCGACGCGTAGAAGACCGTCGATTTTGGATCGAGGGCGCGCAATTCCCGCCCGATCGCCGTGGTCGCCTCCTCCCACGACACCGTCACATAGCGGTCGCTCGCCGCGTCATAACGCAGGGGATGGGTGAGCCGACCCTGCTCCTCGAGAGCGTAATCCGTCCAGTCGAGGAGTTCGGTCACCGAATGCTCGGCGAAGAAATCGGGACCGCAGCGCTTGGCGGTCTGTTCCCAGGCGGTCGCCTTCGCCCCGTTCTCGCAATATTCGAAGGTCAGTGGCTTGGGTGGCTTGGCCCAGGCGCAGGACACGCACATGAACCCGTCCGGCTTGTTCTGCTTCATCAGCAGCGTCGCCCCGGAGACAGGAATCTCCTCGCGGAGCAGGATTTCGGTGAGCGACTGGGCCGAGCCCCACCCTCCGGCCGGACCGTCATAGGGTTCGATCTTGGGCTCGGCCATCTTGTCGGTCATTCACAAAGCCCTCGAGGCTGCGTCGTTTTCAAGTCCAACGGCAGCGTCGAGTCCCTGTTCCGGGGTGCGGCTTTGGGCGCGTCTAGCCCACCCCCTCCGGCCGCTTCGTCACCGCCGGGACGCGCATGGTCACCAGTTCCTCGCCCGCTGTCGGATGCACCGCGATCGTCCGGTCGAAATCGGCCTTCGTCGCTCCCATCGTCACCGCGATGGCGACGGCCTGGATGATCTCGCCGGCATCGTGGCCGACGACATGGACGCCAAGGACCTTGTCGGTGGCGCAATCCACGATGAGCTTCATCAGAACCCGCTCCTCGCTGCCGGACAACGTCGCTTTCATCGGGCGGAAGCTCGACTTGTAGACGTCGATCCTCTCGCAACGCTCGCGCGCCTGATCCTCGGTGAGGCCGACAGTGCCGATCTCGGGCGTGGAGAACACGGCCGTAGCAATGAGGTGATGGTTCACCGCCCAGGGCTTGCCGCCGAATACGGTGTCGGCGAAGGCGTGACCTTCGCGGATGGCGATGGGCGTCAGGGCGGCGCGGTTGGTGACGTCGCCGACCGCATAGATCGACGGAACGCAGGTCTGCGAGAAGGCGTCGACCGGGATCGCGCCGCTCGCGTCGGTCTCGATGCCGACCGCCTCCAGGCCGAGGCCCGCCACCGCCGGGTTCCGCCCCGTGGCGACGAGGACCTGATCGACCTCGATGACGCTGCCGTCTCCGAGGGTCGCGGCGATGCCGCTGTCGCGCCGCTCCAGCCGCTCCACGATCTGGTTGAGGCGCAGGTCCATGCGCTTGCCATAAGCGAGGCCCAGGGCATCGCGGACCTCGTGGTCGAACCCGCGCAAGAGACGGTCTCCCCGGTGCAGCAGCGTCGTACGCGACCCGAGGCTCGCGAAGATGCCCGCGAATTCCACCGCGATGTAGCCGCCTCCGATGACGAGGATGCGCTCGGGCAGGCTCTCCAGGTCGAAGACCTCGTTGGAGGTGATGCCGAGATCGCCGCCGGGAATGACCGGGGCCTTCACCGGATGCGCGCCGACCGCGACGAGAATGTACTTCGCCGTCACGCGGCGGTTCGAGCCGACGAGGCGGATCGTATGGGCATCCTCGATCACCGCCCGCTCCGCGATGACGGTGACGCCCATCCGTTCGAGATTGGTGTCGTAGATCGATTCCAGGCGCGCGACCTCGGCGTCGCGGTGCGCCTTCAGCACGCTCCAGTCGAAACGCGGCTCGCCCACCGACCAGCCGAAACCGGCCGCATCCTCGAATTCATCGGCAAAGCGTGCCGCATAGACCATCAGCTTCTTCGGGACGCAGCCGCGGATCACGCAGGTGCCGCCGATGCGGTATTCCTCCGCGAGGCTGACCCTGGCGCCGTAGCCGGCGGCGATGCGCGCCGCACGCACGCCCCCCGAACCACCACCGATGACGAACAGATCGACATCGAACTCTTCGGTCATGGCAGGCTCCTCGTAGCGATGGGTCGGCGGTCGGCAATCCCGGCCGACAAGACGGCCGGCGTTGCCCGCTCTATCGCAGGTGGAGGGTACCCGTCATCGCCGCACGACGAGAATCCACCGTCTCGACGCTCGTGACGCCATCGACGTGTTCGCGGCGCCGTCGATTTGGCGGTCGGGCGCCGAGGGCGGTGTCCGACCGACGCTTCGGCTAGAGGATGAAATCGCTCGCGTGCAGGGCATCCACGACGTTCTTGAGGGCGATCTGGAAATCGGCCTTGCCGTCGCCGGTCGTGTCGCCTTCGACGATCGTGGCGCTGCCGGAATGGACGACATGGAGTTGGCCGGCCTGCTTGGTGAAGGCCGCGTCACCGATGAAGCTGAAGGCCCGGTCGGTGCCAGCGCCGGTGACGGCCTGGATCACGTGCAGGTCGATCTGGTCGGCTCCGATGGTGAAGTCCGAAATCGTGTCGCGGTGCTCCACACCCGGAGCGCTGTCCTTGATCGACCTGAACACGAAGGTATCGTCGCCCGTCCCGCCGAGGAGCACGTCTTGGCCACGGCCACCGATCAGCGTGTCGTTTCCGGCTCCGCCCTTCAGCGTGTTCTCGGCGGAGTTGCCGACGATGACGTTGTCCCCGGTATTTCCGCTGCCGTTGATCGCTGCCGTTCCCGTCAAGGTGAGATTCTCGATGAATTGCCCGGCCATGGAGAAAGAGACTGAGGCCTTGACGAGATCGACGCCCTCCAGGCTCCGCTCGATGACACGGTCGCCGATATTGTCGACGATGTAGACGTCGTTGCCGTCTCCACCCTTCATCGTATCGGCGCCGGTAAATCCGTCGATGTAATCCGAATATCGCGATCCGGTGATCGTGTCGGCTCCGGAGAAGATGTCCTTCAGCACGTATTGCGTGCTGTTGTGATCGAAGAATTTCTGCTCGTGGGCGACGGTGATATCGATGTCTCGCAGCGTGCTGTAGAGGCCCGCGCCATCGGCATAATCCAGGGCCGTCGTCGTCCCGGAGGTCGGCGAACCGTTCGTGGCATAGGTCAGGTCGTGGCCCTGGACGAGGATGGCTGTCCCATCGTTGAAATCGAGCTCGTATCCGTCGGATGCGGTATCGTAATAACGCCCTCCCGTCTTATCGAGGTGCCAGATATCCAGCGTTCTGAAATCGACTTTGTCGTAGACGCTGTACGTCGCCATCGTCTCCACCCCTGTTCTAACTGTGGTCCCTGAACCGCATGGAGACGCGAGGGATCACGGCCTTGTCGCTTTGGTATGGGGCGTCGTGGGGGATGTACATTCACACAGCCGTGACCGGCGGATGCGAGGCGGCGCGGTTGTCATGACTGCGCCTCATGCTCGTGGCGGTAGCAGCGGCTCCAACGGAAAGAATCGGAATTCGGCGTGGACGGCGTGCATCCGCATCGAATCCCGAAGCATAATCGATCCGAGTGGTGCTGGCATCATAGGACAACTGGACGATGTGAGAGGTAAAGCGAAGCTTGATGACGACGCTTTGCGATGTCTCTACGGAACGCTTTGGCTGCCCTCGTGATTGGATAAGTCTGATTGAGGGAGATGATCATGCAAAGACAGCTGGCTACACTCGCCTTTGTGGCGTTCCTTGGCTCGAGCGCGGCCTATGCGCAAACCACCGTGACCGGCAAGCCCGCTCCCGATGCGGCGACGAGTGCCAAATCCGGCGGTCAGGAATCCGTGACGCGGCCGAACACCGACAAGCCGGACGCGAACAACCCCGCCTCCACCAACACGGCGACGAACGCCAAGCTGGAGGAAGGCGCCAACAGCTTCACCGAAGGCCAGACCCGGAGCCGTTTAGAGCAGGCTGGCTACAAGGACGTGAAGGAACTCAAGAAGGACGACAAGGGCATCTGGCGCGGCGCGGCCTCGCTCAACGGAAAGCCCGTCACGGTCGGCGTCGACTTCAAGGGCAATGTTTCAGCCAAGTAGCAGCGCCTTCGACGTCCCCAGCCAGCCGAAACATGTGAGGAACGATCCCATGGCCCATCAGACCATCACCGCTCTCTACGATTCCTACGATGACGCCAGCAATGCGGTGGCCAAGCTCGAATCGTCGGGCATCAGCCACAGCGACATCAGCATCGTCAGCAGCAATGAGAATGACCGGCATTCCGGACGTCTCGCAAGCACCGATACCACACGCAGGCACACTACGGAGACCGCGGAAACCGCCTCGACCGGGGCCGGAACCGGCGCGGGCGTCGGCACGCTGCTCGGCGGCGCGGCCGGACTTCTGACCGGACTCGGCCTTCTGGCGATCCCGGGCGTTGGTCCGGTTGTCGCGGCGGGTTGGCTCGTGACCACCCTCACCGGTGCCGGGATCGGCGCTGCGGCGGGCGGACTGGTCGGTGGTCTCACCGGTGCCGGATTGAGTGAGGCGGATGCCCATACCTACAGTGAAGGTGTGCGTCGGGGCGGTACGCTCGTCACGGTGAAGGTCGACGACGCCAGGGCCTCCCACGTCATGGACGTCCTGGAGGAGCACGGATCGGTCAACGTCACCGAGCGCGCCGAGGGTTGGAAGGCCGATGGCTGGACGGCACCGAGCGCGACCCCATCCGACACCGCGACGCTGCCGGGTGCGCGCCCCGGCGTCCGCTCCTACCCCACGGGCCCGCTGTAATCGCCAACGTCACCTGACAACGGAAAAAGCCGCCCGGAAGGGCGGCTTTTTCATGTCTCCTCGGTCAGGAGAAAAGCGTTACTTGATCTTGGTTTCCTTGAAGTCGACATGCTTGCGCACGACGGGGTCGTACTTCTTCATGGAGAGCTTCTCGGTCTGCGTCCGCGAGTTCTTCTTCGTGACGTAGAAGTAGCCGGTATCGGCGGTCGAGATCAGCTTGACTTTAACGGTGACGGCCTTGGCCATGGCGCGGTGCTCCTGAGATTGCGGCATTCCGCATGAGCGAAACGCAAAATGGCCGGCACGAACCGGCTGAATTCCGCGCGGTCATTGCCTCATCGGGCTCGTTTCGTCAAGGCCGAGCGGGTTTCCGGAGCCGCCAAAGGACCAGTCCGGCATAAGCGACGAAGAGCCCGCAGAGGGCATAGGCGAAGCCCTGGGGCGGCATCAGATCCATGCTGCCGCCGATGAGGGGCGGACCGATCATCAGGCCGACATTGTAGAGGACGAGGAAGGCGGCATTCGCGCCGGCGAGTTCCGCACCTCGCACGCTTGCGCCGAGATGGGCCAGCCCCACCGTGTAGAGCGTGCCGGCGAGGCCCCCCCAGACGATCAACAGGACGGCCAGAGAGAGCAAAGAGGTCGATGCCGCGGGGATCAGCGCGGCACCGATGGCCCCACCCACGGCCGAGGCCAGCAAAACGCGGCGGCGGTCGAACCGGTCGGCCAGCAGGCCGAAGGGGATTTGGAATACGACGTTGCCGAGGGCGAGCATGCTGACGAGGCCAGCCGCGCTCTCCGCATCGAGCCCGATCCGAAGGCCGTAAAGCGGCAGGATGGCGAAGCCGCCGGTCTCGACCGCGCCGTAGACCAGGGCGGCGCAGGTCGCAGCCGGCGCGAGCCGGACGTATCCCAGAAAGCCACGGCTACCCGTACCCTCGATCTCCGGCGAGAGGCCGCGCGCCAGGGCGATCGGCACCGTCCCGAGCAGGAACAAGGCGGCTCCGGCGCAGTACGGCGCGTAGCCCTGGGTTCCGAGCAGGACGAGCAGCGTCGGCCCTATAGCGAAGCCGAGTGCGAGCACGGTCGCGTAGATGCCCATCACGAGGCCGCGCCGTGCCGGAGGGGCGACCTCGTTGATCCAGAATTCCGACAGGACGAACAACACGCCGAGGGTCGCCGAGAAGACGAAGCGCAGGGGGAACCACCAGCGGATCTCGTGAAACAGCTTGAACCCGATGAGCGATGCCGAACCGACGCAGATCGCCAGGATGAGGAGGCGTACGACCCCGATCCTTGCGGCGAGCTTGGGCACGAACGGCACGGTGACGATGCTCGCGAACCCTGCCACCGCCGTGTTGATGCCGATGAGCGTGCTCGATGCGCCCATGCGCTCCATTTCGAGCGAGAGCAGCGGGATGGACAGGCTGAGGCCGATTCCAACCACAGCGACGCAGGTGATCGCGGCGCTCATTGCCGCGACGCGCGCGCGATCGAGGTTCTCACGGACGTGACGGTCGAGCATGGCGAGGCGGCGGTCCGGAAGATGCGCGCGGGGCGCATGGGAACGCGTGCCTCTACCCCAATCCCGTACTCGGACGGAACCGGTGGATCGGATGGGCTGGGCTGCGTCGCTGGAGCGAGGGCTTTACCGAGCCGCCGATTTCAGCGGTTTGCCGTCCTGCTTCGTCGGTTGGCGCTCCATCTTCTGCCCGTCGCGCAGGTCGACGGGCGGGCTCAGAACGATCTGCTCGCCCCCGTCCAGGCCCTGATCGATCTCGATCGTCGTGCCGAGGTCACGCTTGATATGGATGCCGCGCCATTCCACCGTGCCGTCGTCGCGGGAGATCGCCACCTGCGTGCCGCGCTGGTTGAAGACCAGGCCTTCCGCCGGGATCACCACGTTCTGGCCCGTCCGCGGCACATTGAGCGTCACATAGACGTAGAGGCCCGGCCGCAGAAGGCCGTCGCGGTTGGGGACGTCGACCTGGGTTGTGAGTGTTCGCGACGAGGTCAGCAGGGCGACGGAGCTGCGCTCGACCTCGCCGGAGAAGGTCCGGTCCGGCATCTGCGGGACCTTGATCGTGGCGGTGACCCCCGGTCGCACGCCGACAGCCAGGTTTTGAGGCACGTTCACCACCACACGCAGGATGTCGTCGCGGTCCATGGAGAGCAGGGCCGTGCCGGTCCCGTCGGCATGGACGAGATCGCCGATATCCACGCTGCGGCTGGTGATGACGCCATCGAACGGCGCCGTCACGTCCTTGAAGCCGGTCAGCGCCTTCAGCCGATCCACGGTGGCGCGCTGCGCCTTGATGTTGGCCTCGGCCACCTTCACGCCGGCCTCGGCGGAAGCCAATGTCGCGCCCTGGCTCAGGACGCTGGCCTGGGAATTGTCGGCATTCTGCTTCGAGGCCCAGCCCTGCACCGCCAGGGTCGACGTGCGGCTGTTGGTGACGTTGGCCAGATTCACGTTGGCCTTGGCCTGATCGACCGATGCCTTCGCCTGGAGCAATTGGGCATCGAGCTGCCCCACCTGGGCTTCCGCCTGGGCCAATTGCTGGTCGAGGTCCGGGGCCGCGATGCGCAGGAGGATGTCGCCCTGCTTGACCCGGCTGCCGATATCGACACGACGCTCGGCGATGTAGCCGGTGGCACGGGCGAAGAGGGCGGCTCGGGCAAATGCGTCGGTCTGGCCCGGCAGGGTCACTTCGATCGGTTGGGTGGCGCGCTCGACGGCGACCGTGCGCAGCTTCGGCACGAAATCCTTGGCCTTGCGCTGCGTCTCCTCGGCGGCGGCACGCTGATGCCAATGGCCGTAGCCGCCCCAGCCGAGAAGGCCGAGAGCGACGAGGCCGACGAGCAGGAACGGCCCCTTTCCGGGTGGCGGCGGCACCTCGGCCGGCGCGCGGGTTGGCCCGTGCGGCGTCGACGCGTCCGTGTTTCCATCGGGACGCCGATCCAGAGTATCGCCGGGGCTATCCTTGCTCATGCGTAATTCTGGCTCATGCGTAATCCTGAAGCGGCTCGACCTTGCCCCGGCGTAGGAGGGTGTAGAGGAACGGCACGAAGAGCAGCGTCGACGGCGTACCGATGGCGATCCCACCCATCACCGCGCGCGCCAGAGCCGCGTTCTGCTCGCCGCCCTCGCCGGTCCCCAACGCCATCGGGATCAAGCCCAGAAACATCGCACCCGCCGTCATCAGCACCGGCCGCAGCCGCGTCTCGCCGGCGAGAAGCGCCGCTTCGGCCGCGCCGCAGCCCGTCGCCTCCCGATGCTCCTTGGCGAAGGTGACGAGGAGGATGGAATTGGCGCTGGCGATACCCACCGACATGATCGCCCCGAAGAGTGACGGAATCGAGAAGGTCGTGCCGGTGATGAACAGGCTCGCCACGATTCCGCAGAAGGCGAGCGGCAGGGCTGCCAGCACAACGAGAGGATCGCCCCAGCTCTGGAAGTTCACGGCCATGAGCAGGTAGACCGCCACCAGCGCGATCGAGAGCCCGACGCCCATGCGGAAGAAGGCCGATTGCATGTTCTCGATCTGCCCACGCACGGTGATCTTGTCCGGCGCCGGCAGGGCCTTCTGCTCTTCCTCGACGATCCTGCGGATGTCTTTCGCCACCGAGCCGAGATCGGAATCCTGGACCGCGGCGTAGATGTTGAAGGTCGGCTGCGTGTTGACGTGGTTGATCACCGTCTGCGAGCCCTCGCGGCGCATGGTCGATACGCTGGAGAGGAGGGTGAGAACCCCCGGCGCATCGGAATTGCCGTTGACGAGGAGCGGGGTGTTCTGGAGCGCGGTGAGGCTGTCGTTCCGGTATTCCGGGGTCTGCACCCAGAGCTGGTAGGGAATGCCGGTCTTCGGGTCGGTCCAGAAGTTCGGTGTCACCTGGAAGGAGCCCGACAGCGAGACGTTGAGCCCCTGCGCGATCTGCTGCTCGGTCAGGCCGAGCTCGGAGGCCAGGCGACGGTCCACATCGACGAAGAATTGCGGGGTGCCGACGATCTGGTGGAGATGGACGTCCACCGCGCCGCGCGTCTCCTTGAGGCGCCGGACGATGTTCTGCGCGACCGCGAGATCCTTGGCCGTGTTGCGGCCGGACACCTGAATGTCGATCTGTGCCAGCGTGCCGAAATTGAGGATCTGCGTGATGATGTCGGACGGCTGGAAATAGACGATCAGATCGGGGAATCGGTCGCGCAGCATCTCGCGCAGGCGCTTAGTGTATCCCGCTACCGAGCCGTGCCCCTCCTTGAGGTTGATCAGCATCTGGCCGTCGTTGTTGGCGACGAACGATCCGTCCGAGAAGGCGAAATTGTAGTTGTTCGCGGGCAGGCCGATATTGTCGAGAATCTGATCGATTTCGCCCTCGGGAATGATCTCGCGGACGACGGAATGGACTTCGGCGAAGGTCTGTTCGGCGGTCTCGATGCGCATGCCCGGCCGGGTGCGCAGGTGCAGCGTCATCTGGCTCGATTCGACCTGCGGGAAGTAATCCTGCCCGACGAAGCCGAACAGAACGGCCGTCCCCATGAAGATCACCGCCACCGTCGCGAGCGTGACGAAGCGGCGCCGCAGGACCACGTGCAGCAGACCGAGATAGCCACGGTGGAACCGGGCGAAGCGCGTTTCAAAACCTTGGCGGAAACGCCCGGCGAGGCGGAAGATCGGTCCGAACACCCACCCCAGCGCGCGCGCGATGCGGCCCCTTCGCGGCGGCTCCCCACCCGTCCCGTGATGCTGTTCGTATTCGCGCGCCACCAGCACGTCGATGAGAACAGGCACCAGGGTGCGTGACAGGACGTAGGACGTCAGCATCGCGAACACGACCGCCAGCGCCTGCGGCGTGAACAGGTATTTCGGCGTGTCGGTGAGCGCGAAGACCGAGACGAAGGCGGCGCAGATCGAGAGGGTCGAGATCAGCGCCGGCTTGGCGATGCCCGCCGCACCCTCGACCACGGACTTGCGGAACGGCTCGCCCTCTTCGAACAGCCGATAGGTGTTCTCGATCGCAACCGTCGCGTCATCGACGAGGATGCCCACCGCCAAGGCGAGACCGCCGAGCGTCATGACGTTGATGGTCTCGCCGAGCGACGTGAGGATCGCCAGCGATGTCAGGATCGAGAGCGGGATCGAGACCAGCACCACGATGGTGGAACGCCATGAGCCGAGGAACAGCAGGATCGTCAGGCCGGTGAGGCCGGCGGCGATGATCGCCTCGTGGATCACACCCTCGATGGCGGCCGAGACGAAGACCGACTGGTCGAACAATTCGCGGAGCGCCATGCCCTCGGGCGCGGCGGCGCGGATGTCGGGCAAGGCCTTTTTCACGTTGTTGACGACATCGAGGGTCGAGGCGGTGCCGTTCTTGAAGATGCGCATCAACACCGAGTTGAGGCCGTCGGCCCGCACGATGTTCACCTGCGGCGGGCCGCCGTCACGCACATTGGCGACATCGCGCACCAGCACCGGTTGCCCGCCCACTACCTTAATCGGGACCTGATTGAGCGCCTCGATGGCATCGGGAGTCGCGTTGAGCTGGATCGGATATTGCTGCTCTCCGATCTTGGCGAGACCCGACGGTACGGTCAGGTTCTGCGCCGTCATGGCATTGGTGACGTCGAGGGCGGTCAGACCGAGCGCGCGCAACGCCTGGAGGTCGAGATCGACCATGATCTGGCGCGGCGTTCCACCGAAGGGCGAAGGCAGTGTCGAGCCCGGCACCTGGGTCAGCCGCTGCCGGATGCGGTACTGGGCGTAATCGTAGACTTTGGTCAGGCTCTCACTCGTGGAGGAGAGCGAGAGCTGGATCACCGGAACGGACGAGGCTGAGAAGCGCAGGACGATGGGCGGCTGGACGCCCGGGGGCATGGTCGACCGGATCGAATTCATCGCCGAGACGGTCTGAGCGATGGCGAGATCGATACTCACCGCCTGATCGAAATAGATCTTCTGGATCGCCGTGCCCTGGAGCGTCGTCGATTCCATTCGGGCGATGTTGTTGACGTTGTTGGAGAGCGAGAACTCCGCGTAGGTGGTGATGCGACGCTCCATCTCGGAGGTCGAAAGGCCGGTATAGGTCCACACCACGACGACGACCGGGATATCGACGGTCGGCAGTACGTCCTTAGGTGCCACGACCACGGCCGCGGCTCCGCCGAGCATCATCAGCACGGCGAGCACGTAGATCGTGATGCGAAACTTCAGAGCATACTGGACGAGGCCCATCCGATCTCCGCGTTTCCCTGGCCGAACTGGTGTACCACGTTCGTCGCATGCCACGGGGAGATCTGTAGCCGTGACGACGCGACGCAATGAGCCGGCACGGCCAGGAAATTTGTTTCCGGATGTAACTCGCGCGCGGATGCGGCCCGGATGGGCTCCCTGCCTATTTCACGGATTTGGCCGGCAGGTTGCGGCAGATGCCCTTGAGCGTTGCCCATTCCGCTTCGTCGAGAATGCGCCGGCCGACGGTCTCGGTGCCCGCCATCTCGGCGATGCGGTCGGCGCGCTCCGCCGTGTAGGGATGGCTGCGCAGCAGGCTCGCGAACTCGTCCTTGGCGTCGTCCTTGGCGATGCGCCGGAGGATCGTGGCGAGAGCGGTGGCGTCACCGCCCGACCGCCGCATCACCTCCACCGAATAGGCATCCGCCGCATTCTCGGCCTCGCGCGAATAGCCTGCGGAGATGGCGGCCTGGCCCACCGCCACAATGATCGTCGAGCCGGTGAGATCGCCGAGAACGAGGCTGAGGAGGAACGAGCTTCCGCTCGCTGCTAGCAAAGCCCGCATGGGATCGTGCGCGGCGACATGGCCGAATTCGTGGGCGAGCACGCCGGCGAACTCGTCGGGCGTGTCGGACTTGTCGATGAGCTCCGAGAGCACGACGACCCGGCCGCCAGGAAGGGTCAGTGCGTTGGCGATGCCGTGCCTGCGGATGGTCACTGCCGGATCGACCGACAGGTCGCCATTCGCCGTCATCCGCTGGATCAGCCGATCGAGGACGGCCCGCGCCGAAGCGTCGTCGCATAAGGGCGGGTCGCCCAGCAATCGGCCGATTTGCCCGTCCACCGCCCCGCCGATCCGCGCTTCCATCGCCGCGGGGATCACCGGGGCCAGGCGGACTGCGATGGCCGGAACACCGTAGACCGCCAGACCGATCACCGAGATCCCGGCCGCGATCGACCACAGGACGAGACGCAGGCGACCACCCGATGCGGAGGGATCGGTCCGATACAGGCCGGGGCATCGTTCCTTGAGCGCCTCGGCCAGACCCTCGTCGGTGAACTCGACCCGGGCGGCGCTTCCGGTCGGGCCGACCCGCATGAGCGGGCGCGCCGTGTCTCCGGCCACCAGATCGGGCAGGCTCCAGGCGAGGCGCAGGTCGCGCCCGGTGATCTCCAGACTGTCCTCGAGGACGAGGGACACAGGATGGGCCCTGGCGCTCTGGCCATCGAAATACGTGCCGTGAACCGAGGGTGCCGGCACTAGAACCCCACTTCGAGCGCACCGCCGACATCGAGTGCGTCGGCGAGTCCTTCGTTGAGGCCGCTGCCTACGCGGCGGCTCGAGGCCAAGATGGCGTCGAGACCGTCAGCATTCTCGATGGTCGTGGTGGTGGCGACCGCCGCCCAGAGCCGCGCCGTGATGACCCGGACATAGAGCACCGAGAACAGCAGAACGAAGGCAAAATAGCCAATCATTATGCAGAGGACGATCGCCCAGTGGAGACTGCTTTCCATGCCCTTCGTCCGCAGGAGCAGGGCGGCGCCGCCGATCACGAGACCCAGGACCAGGACGAACCCGACCAACGACAGGAAGTAGACGAGATACGGCCAGTAGAACTGGCGAGCCTTCAGTGTCGACATCAGCCGCACCGGGCCGAGGCTTGCCGCGTTCATGAAGATCCGCGTCTCGCGTGCCCGGTAGAACGGGATGAGGAGAACGCCGAGGGGCACCGTGATGCTGACTGTGTTGATGAGGAGTGCCCCGAAGGTGAGGATGGGCGTGTGGTCGTAGACTCTGTTGAAGACAAACTCGCCGGGCTTGCCGCCTTGCCTGGGAACGAACAGGTCGCCGGGAATGGAGGAGAAATCGGTTGCCGAGAGGAAGGCCAGGAACGCAGCGGCGATGGGCAGGAGAACGACCACGTAGAATGTCAGCCAGGGCAGCAGGAGCGAGCGCCCGCGCGCGGTGGATTCCATCCGGCTCGACCCGATCAGCGTATGATTGATGCGGTAGCGCTCGAGGCTCGCGCGCATGAAGGGGAAGGCGAGGCCGAGGGTCAGGAGCGTGAGCAGCGACCAGCCGATCGCCATCAGCGCGTAGGTGATCGCCGATCCGTCCTGTCCGAGTCGGATGCCGCGCCACAGGGTGCGCGAGGCGCGATAGCGCCGGCCACGATACACCGCGAACTTGCCGAGGACGAACAGGACCAGGAAGGACAGGCCGCTGCCGAAGGCGGCGACCGATGGTGCCGAGATCGTTGCGATGAAGATCAGGACGTAGATGGGAATCAGGATGGCGATGGCGACGAGGAAGCCGAGGAACAGCTCCTTGCCGGTTCCGGTATATTCGGCCGGGCTGCCATCGACCACCGTGCGGTTCCAGAAATAGCGCCGCAACTCGGAGATGTACCAGAACCGATAGATGCCGAACGTGACCAGGGTAAGGAGGAAGCCACGTACGGCGATGCCGGTGAGCCCCTGGAGTCGCCTGTCGAAGGTGATCGCTCCGGAGCGCCCCATCCCGGATGGCGTCTCGTTGACTGGCGGCTGCGACATGGTGCCTCCTCACTCAGGTTGCACCACATAAGCCTATTTTTCGGGTCGAGCCATGGCCAAGCTTCGGCGATCCCCATCCGCGTCGACCAAACAGGACGCCGCCGGCCGAGCACGAAGCCCGGATCGCAATCCCACTGCCGGCTTTAGAATGTGCTCAGTCTCGACCATGGATGAGAGACGATTCGACTCTCATGCGCCCGTGGATCGCCATCGGCCGGTCCGGTCAGCAGCAACGGAATCCGTTCCGATTACCCACACCGAACCGGGCATTCTCCCGGTTGCGGTAGAAATCGCGCTCGCTCATCGGCTCCTGATCGGCATGGGTCCGGCGGATATGGGCGGCATAGGCCTCGTAATCGCCCTGTCCCACCATGAGCCGGGCGCCGTCGCAGACGCATTTCGAGAAGGTCTTCAGCCGATCCCGCAATTCCGACGACGACAGCGCCATGCCCGTTACTCCGCCGGGACGGCGGACGGGCCGCCGCTCTCGAGGGCCGTCCAGCGATCGGCGCGATAGGCCTTGACGCAGGCCATGATGCCGAAGACGGCGATGGCCACGACGAGACCGACGAACATGACGGCGAGCGCCGCATCGATCCGGTCGTTGAAGACGATCTTGTGCATGTCGACCATGTTCTTGGCCGGACCCAGCACCTTGCCCTCGGCGATGGCCGCCGAGAACCGGTCGGCATGGGACAGGAAGCCGATCTTGGGATCGGCGGAGAAGATCTTCTGCCAGCCAGCGTTGAGAGTGCAGATCAGCAGCCAGACGGTGGGGATGATCGTGACGAAGGCGTAGCGCTCGCGCTTCATCTTGAAGATCACCACGGTGGCGAGCGTCAGGGCCACCGCCGCCAGCATCTGGTTCGAGATGCCGAAGAGCGGCCACAGGGTGTAGATGCCGCCGAGGGGATCGGTGACGCCCTGGTAGAGGAAGTAGCCCCAGGCCGCCACGCACAGGGCCGTGGCCAGGATGCTGGGCGCCCAGGCCGAGGTGTTCTTGAAACTCGGCGAGATCAGCCCGAGCAGGTCCTGCAGCATGAAGCGCCCGGCCCGCGTGCCGGCATCGACCGCGGTGAGGATGAAGAGGGCCTCGAACAGGATCGCGAAATGGTACCAGAAGGCCATCATGGTCTTGCCTCCGATGGCCGACGAGATGATGTGGGCCATGCCGACGGCGAGGGTCGGGGCGCCGCCGGTGCGCGAGATGATCGAGTGCTCGCCCACATCCTTGGCGGTCTGGGTGATCAAGTCGGCGGAGATCGGGAAGCCGAGATTGGTCACGGCGGTCGCCGCGGACTCGGCCGAGGTGCCGAGCAGGGCGCCCGGCGCGTTCATGGTGAAGTAGATGCCCGGATCGATCACGGTCGCGGCGACCAGCGCCATGATCGCGACGAAGCTCTCCATCAGCATGCCGCCGTAGCCGATGAACCGGGTGTCCATCTCGTTGTCGATGAGTTTCGGGGTCGTCCCCGACGAGATCAGCGCGTGGAAGCCGGAGACCGCGCCGCAGGCGATGGTGATGAACAGGAACGGGAACAGGGAACCCGCCCAGACCGGACCGGTGCCGTCGACGAACTTCGTCATGGCCGGCATCTGCAGGTGCGGAGCGACGACGACGATGCCCAGTGCGAGGCCGATGATGGTGCCGATCTTGAGGAAGGTCGAGAGGTAGTCGCGGGGGGCGAGCAGCAGCCATACCGGCAGGATCGAGGCGATGAAGCCGTAGCCGATCAGCATCCAGGTGAGCTGGGTGCCGGTGAAGGTGAAGGCCGGGCCCCAGAACGGGTGTTCGTTGATCTGGCCGCCGCCGATGATGGCGGCCATGAGCAGGATGAAGCCGATGATGGAGACTTCGCCGATCTTGCCCGGCCGGATGAAGCGCGCATAGAGGCCCATCAGGATCGCGATCGGGATCGTGGCAGCCACCGTGAAGGTGCCCCAGGGGCTCTCGGCCAGCGCCTTGACCACGATCATCGCCAGGACGGCGAGCAGGATCACCATGATCATGAAGGTGCCGAACAGCGCGATCACGCCGGGGATCACACCGAGCTCGGCCCGGATCAGCTCACCGAGGGAGCGCCCGTCGCGTCGCATGGAGATGAACAGGATCATGAAGTCCTGCACCGCGCCCGCCAGCACGACGCCGGCCAGGATCCAGAGCATGCCGGGCAGGTAGCCCATCTGCGCCGCCAGGACGGGGCCGACCAGAGGGCCCGCACCCGCGATGGCCGCGAAATGGTGGCCGAACAGGACGGTCTTGTTGGTCGGGACGTAATCGAGCCCGTCATTGTGTTGATGGGCCGGTGTCTTGCGGCTCGGGTCGAGCCGCATCACCTTCTCGGAGATGAAGAGCGAGTAATAGCGGTAGGAGATGAGATAGACGCAGACTGCGGCCACCACGATCCAGAGGGCGTTGATCGATTCGCCCCGGCTCGTCGCGACAATCGCCAGGGCCGCAGCGCCCAGCGCACCGACAAGGGCCCAGGGCCCGTGCTTTTGTATCGCACTCATCGACGTCTCGCTCCAGCGACCCGTCCTTGCTGGCGGATCGTCAAGACCCTTCTCGCGCAAAAAATCAGGCAGGACCAGAGGCGAAAAATACAATCCGGTGTCGGGTGTCAGTCGTACATCGCGTCAGTCCGTCACGATGACCCGGTTCGGCAACTCGTCCGTATCTCCCGCCTGACGCGGCAATTGCTGCGCGAGGATCGCGCCGATCGTTTCGACGGCCGTGACAAGTCCCTCGGCTGCTTCGCCTCTTCTGAGCGACGACAGCAGCCCCCCGATGGCCGACGACCATGCTGCCGGGGAGATGCGTGAGGCGATGCCGGAATCCGCGACGATCTCCGCATGGCCCTCGGCCATGGCGAGATAGATCAGGATTCCCGTTCTCCCGCGTGTCCCGGCCAATCCGCGACCGGCGAATTCCCGCGTTGCCGCCTCATGGGCCCGTTCCCGGCGGATCGCGTGCGGCACCAGGGCGAGCCGGGCTCGCGGATGCGCCGCCGCTGCCAGCGCGATCAGCACGGTCGCAGCCTGCACCAAGGCGATGGACGCTGCGCTCCATGGCGTCAGCAGGATCAGCGGCCAGGGTATCGCAAGCCCGAGAGCCAAGGCAGGCACCAGAGCTGCCGACCGATAGAGGCCGGCACGGGCGGCCACCAGGACGACGATCTCCGCGGAGGTCGCCGTTTCGGCCGTTGCGATCGCCTGCGCGATCCGTGTCCTGTCGGTCTCGCTGAGCATCCTACCAGTCTCCGGAGGCGCCACCGCCTCCCGATGAGCCACCGCCGCCGGAGAAGCCGCCTCCGCCTCCGCCGAAGCCGCCCGAGACGCCGCCGCTCCATCCGCCCGAGGATGGGCCGGGCAGGATGATGAAACCGCCACCGCTCCGACCGCGGTTCATCCGGTAGACCACGAACAGAATCACCAGAAAGAGGATGATGAAGCCGATGACGTGAGCAGGCTCGGCCTCGTCGCTCCGGATCTTGCCCTTGCGTTGCCACTCTTCGGCATCGCCGGACAGGATCGACAGCATGGCGTCGATCCCGGCCTTGATGCCGCCGCCATAATCGCCCGTCTTGAAGCGCGGGGTGATGGCGGTGGTGATGATGACCTTCGACAAGGCGTCGGTCAGAGCTCCCTCGAGACCGTAGCCCACCTCGATCCGCACCTTGCGGTCGTTCGGGGCCACGAGGAGCAGCGCGCCGTTATTGGTCTTCGTCTGGCCGATGGCCCAGGACCGGAACAACCGGTTTCCGTAATCCTCGATGGTCAGGCCCTGCAGATTCGGGACCGTGGCGACGACGACCTGATCGGAGGTCTTGTCCTCATAGGCCTTCAGCTGTGCTTCCAGCCCGGACTTCTCCTCCGGCTTCAGGATGCCGGCAGCGTCGACGACCCGGCCGCTGAGGGCCGGAAACGCCGGGTCTGCGGCCAGGGCATGGCCGCCCGCAAGAAGGGCGCTGCCCGCCAGGAAGACGACGAAACATGCCAGCAGCGGCGCGAGCACGCTCCATCGAAAGGCCTCGGCACGGGTCACGGACCTAGAACTTCACGGTCGGTGGCTTGTCCGAATTGGGCGTTGCCGAGAACGTCTCCATCGGCTTGGCCTCCGGGTAGAACCACGCGGCGATCCAGCGCCCCGGGATGGTGCGGACCTCGGTATTGTAGGCCTGCACAGCGCCGATGTAATCGCGACGCGCCACCGCGATCCGGTTCTCCGTGCCTTCGAGCTGGGATTGCAGCGCCAGGAAGTTCTGGTTCGACTTGAGGTCGGGATAGCGCTCCACGGTCACGAGAAGACGTCCGAGGGCACCGGAGAGCTGGTTCTGGGCGTCTTGAAATTCCTTGAACTTCTGCGGGTCGGAGACGGTGGAGGCATCGACCTTCACGTTCGACGCCTTGGCGCGGGCTTCGGTGACACCGATGAGAACGTCTTTTTCCTGCTGCGCATAACCCTTCACCGTCTCGACCAGGTTCGGGATGAGGTCCGCCCGGCGCTGGTACTGGTTCTGCACCTCGCTCCAGGAGGATTTCGCGCTCTCCTCGAGGGTCGGTACCCGGTTGATTGCGCCGCAGCCGGACAACGTCGTGGCCAAGGCCACGGCCACGAGTGCGGATCGCATCCGGCGGAGCACCGATGGGCGGGGCGTCCGCTCGAAGGTCGCGGTGGCATCGGGACGCAAGACTGACGACATCGGGGTCTCCTTGTAACCGGACGCGGCATGGCGGAGCCTGCTTTCGCCGCCCGGCGACTTTTTGGCAGATAGGGTCACGGCGTCTCTCGAGAAAGGCCGGCCCGCCGCTCCAACGCGACAAACCTTCACCCACATCCGGCTGCATCCGAAAGCACGACTCTCCCGAAGTCCAGGTTGACAAGCAACCGTGCATGGGTCGCTGTGCCGGCCATGGACGAAGAGTCACCTGCCCCACAGGTCGAGAAACCCAGGGTTTCCATCACCTACTGCACGCAGTGCCAATGGCTCCTGCGCGCGGGCTGGATGGCGCAGGAACTCCTTTCCACCTTCCGTGATGAGATCGGAGAGGTCGCCCTCGTCCCCGGGACCGGCGGCGTGTTCGTGATCGCCTGCGGATCCGAAACGATCTGGGACCGGACGCGGGACGGGGGATTCCCCGACGTGAAGACCTTGAAGCAGCGCGTCCGCGATCGGCTGGCGCCGTCCCGGGACCTCGGTCACATCGATAGGCCATGAACGCCGAGACCAAGAGCGAAAAGAAATCCGGCTCAGACGAGAAGACCGTCGGCGGATGGCAGGGAACAGGACCGGGGCGCATGATCGCGCGCATCCGGCAGCGCGGGTTCTCGACCCAGGTCTACCTGATCGCCCTCGTCGTGGCGTTGATCGGGCCGGGCCTGCTGTTCACGGCGATCCTGCTCGTGCGCTATGCCGGAACCGAACGGGCTCGGTTCGAGCAGGATGCGCGCGAGAACGTCCGCGGCATCGCCCTCTCGATCGACCGCGATACGGCGGGGCTCGTCTCCGTCCTGCAGACACTGGCAACGTCGCCTCGCCTGAAGGATTCGGAGTTCGAGAATTTCGACGCGCAGGCGCGGCTCGTCCGTGAAACCGTCGGACTCGACATCCTTCTGCGTCGGCCCGACGGACAGCAATTGGTGAACACGTCGGTGCCGCGAGGGGCGCCTTTGCCGAGGACCACCCTCCCCTTCGATCGCGAGATCGCGTCGGGCACGCAGCGGGCAATGATCTCCGGCATTCTCTCGGGAAGCATGCCGGATCGTGCGACCTATGCCATCGCCGTCCCGGTCCAGAACGAGGGAGAGGTCGCCTACCTTCTCAGCTTCACAGCGCCGGTGAACAGGCTGCAGGGCATCCTCGGACGGGAATACGTGCAGGGCTGGATGACCGGAGTTTCGGACCGGGATGGACTCGCCCTGGCCCGAATTCCAGACCCGGCATCGATCGTCGGCCGCCCACGTCTGGCGACGCTTCGCCAGCGCCAGGCCGAGACGCCGGGCGTCTGGGAAGGCAAGGATTTCAACATGCGGCCCGTCACGGTGGTGGAGGCGCGCTCCCGCCTCACCGGGTGGACGGTAAGCGCCGTGATTCCGAAGGCGTTGGTGGAGGCGAGGCTGCGCGGCTGGATCTGGGCCTTTACCGGCTTCGGGTTCCTCGTCCTCGCGACGTCGTCGATTCTCGCCATCAACCTCTGGTCCAAGGTGTCGCAGCCGCTTCGCCGTCTCGTGGCGAGCGGGCCGGCTCTCGCCAGAGGTGAAGCGATTCCGCGCATCACTTCGCCGATCCACGAGATCCGCCGTCTCGGCGATGTGTTGGCGGACGCATCCTTGCGTCTGCGAACCCGAAGCGAGGAGCGCGACAGGGCGCTCGCCGAGACGGAGCGCGGCCTCTCTGCACTCCGCGAGAGCGAGGCCCGGTTCCGGCACATGGCGGATTCCGCGCCCGCACTGATCTGGATGACGGATGAATCGGCCGAGATCAGCTTCGCCAACATGCATTTCGATCACCTGTTCGGAAAGCCGGCCAGTGCGCTGGCGTCCGGCGGATGGCAGACGATCGTCCATCCCGACGACCTCCCGGCATTCTCGGCCAAGTTTTCCGACGCCTTCGCCGGTCGTGTTCCGGTGAAGGCGGAGGTGCGGGTGCTGGATCGCGATGGCGAGGTGCGCTGGCTGCGTTGCGAGGGCGTGCCGCGCCTCGACGATACCGGAGCCTTCCTCGGCTATACCGGCTGCAACGTCGACATCACGGATGCCAAGCGCGCGGAGGAGCATCTTCTGCTCCTCATCCACGAACTGAACCACCGCGTGAAGAACACCCTCGCCACCGTGCAATCCATCGCGATCCAGTCCCTGCGCGGTCTCGATACGCCGGAGGCGGCCGCGGCGAAGGCCGCGTTCGAGGCCAGACTCCTGGCACTCGCGCGCGTCCACGACGTGCTGACGCGCGAGAGTTGGGAAGGAGCGGAGCTTGGAAACGTCGTGGCCGACGCCATCGCTCCCCTCGATTCCGCCGGAGCCGCCCAGTCCCGCTTCATCGTGTCCGGGCCGCATCTGCGCCTCCCGCCACGGCTCGCCCTCTCCATCGCCATGGCCCTGCACGAGCTCGGCACAAACGCCGTGAAGTACGGCTCGCTCTCTCAGGAGGGCGGTACGGTGACGATCGCTTGGAGTGTGGAGAGAGGCGCAGAGATACGGCTCCTGCTACGCTGGAGCGAGAGTGGTGGACCTCTGGTGACTCAGCCGACCCGCACCGGGTTCGGCTCCCGACTCATCGAACGCAGCCTCGCTCGTGAACTCGCCGGCGAAGTCCAGCTTCTGTTCGCGGCGAGCGGGGTCGTCTGCTCGATCGAGGCGCCCGTGCCACCACCGACATTGCTGGAGCGCAAGGCCGGGATTATCCCGGCACCGACTGCGCCGCGTCTTCCTCGCTCGGCCTGATACGCCTCGGCCAGCGAAGGGGATCACATGCGAACGCGTTCTCATCGTCACGAATTATAACGATCGCATATGGTGTGCTGGCTGGAATCCTGAGTCGAGATGAGTGCACGGACGTTGGTGTGCAGCATTATAGTTGAATTAAATTTCTATTATTACACCGATTTATCTGTAAAAATGATTAGACCTTACCGATATTTTACATCATTTGCTAGTTGAGGCTATATTTTGGAGATATTAAGTCGATAAAATCCGTTTTATCAAGATATTGGCACTTATCTAGACGTTGGGAAGAATTAAAATCGCAACGAGGTCCTGATAGCGAGATGCATCAGAGGATCGAACTGTCGGCCAATTTTCGACTGTCGAGTCTCAAAAACCCGGTTGCATCGCAAAACATTGACTGACATCGCATCGGGAGAAAAATAGCCATCCCTGCATTCCGGCGCGGCGCAAAAAGCTGTCCGCTAAGGCAGCATTAAGCAATAGGTTCTAAGCCTTTTCCAATCGACGGTTTAGGATCGTAGTTTGATGATTGGCTTTTCCCGCAAGCGTGCCGTCAATGAAACGGTTGCGATGCCTGCCGCGGCTCAGCAGGTCGAGGCCGATGATCTCCGCCTCAGCGCAGCTGTCGAGGCGCTGATGTCGAGCCAAGGAATGGCCGCGGTCGATCTGCCGGACGGAAAGCTCAAATCTTCGCTCGAGCGGTTTCGCAGCCGCGGTGCGGACGACAACCAACGCAACCTGTCCTCCATCGCCTCGATGGCGAAGGAAGCGTCCGAAGCAGCCATCAACATCGGCTGGATGACTTACGATGTCGGCGAAGTCGCGCGTGCCACGCAGACGATCGCCGGAGCCACCGAGGAGATGGCGGCTTCCATCGCCGAAGTCTCGCAGACGTCCGACACGGTCGTCACCGTCGCCCAGGATGCGCTGACCGCCATGAGCGCCTGTATCGGCGACGGGCGAGAGGCCAAGTCCGCCATGCAGGAGATCGATGCCCGCACGTCGCTGATCTCAGACCGCGTCGTGGTGCTGGAGCGCGCCATCGCTCAGATCGAGGTCATGGCGACCGCCATCGCGTCCATCTCAGCCCAGACCAACCTGCTCGCCCTGAATGCGACCATCGAAGCCGCACGTGCGGGCGAAGCCGGGCGCGGCTTCTCGGTCGTCGCCGCCGAGGTCAAGTCGCTCTCCGCCCAGACCGCCAAGTCGACGGGTGAGATCCGCGGCCTTCTCAGCACCCTGACGGCGGAGATGGGGGCCATCTCCGTCGCTGTCGGCGAGAGCCGCAACGCCGTTACCTCCGGCCGCGCGATCGTCGAGCAACTGGAAATGCGGGTCGAGCAGACCAACGAGCGGATCTCCCAGGCGAGCGACCTGAACCAGGCCATCTCGCAGATGCTGTCCCAGCAGCGTTCCGCTACGGCGGAGATCTCGACCAGTGTCCAGAGCATCGCCGGCAAGGCCGCCAAGACCCATGAGGAGATCGACAAGATCACGATCCGCCTCGTGAAGGCGGAGAGCTTCGGTCGCAGTGCTCTCGCTGCGGAGAGCGAGCGCGTCACAGCTTACGGCTTGGTCAGCTTGCCGGCGGATATCGGCATGTGGAAGCGCAAGCTCGCCCGCATCCTCGTCGGACTCGCTCCGGCGGATTCCACCGATGCGACGATGCTCGGCCGCCCTAACCACAGCGTTTGCACCGACCTGAAAAATGGCCCCATGCGCGATCATCCGGCGCTGGGCCGCCTCTCCGCCTCCGAAAAGACGGCTCTCGACGAAGCGGCGAAGATGGTGGCGGCTGTTGCCGCGAATAACTGGGACGTCGGCACGCCGGCTTACCAGGCCGCTGCCGCCGCCATGAAGGAGATGCTCCGCGCCGCCAACGATCTGCTCGACGGCAAGTAGGCCGTCACCGTCAGCCATCGCGGGTGGCATCCTTTTGAATCTTCCGAAACGCGCGGTCGAGCCACTTGTTGCCGACCGCGCGTTTCGTCATGGCTTGGGCCCGTCGCCATGATCGAGCCCGAACCGTCCCCATGACCCGACCGGACGCCTCGCCACCGCCCCGTTTCAACGCCGCCCGCCATTGCCTCGCGGACAACGCAAGGATCCGTCCGGACAAGGTCGCGCTGATTATGGCCGGTGCGGGCGAAGAGGCCCGGCGCCTGACCTTCGCCGAGGCGGACCGAGCCGTGCGCGGCATCGCCGGCGGGCTTCTCGCCCTCGGCTTGAGGCGTGGCGACCGCGTGATGATCCGGATGGGCAACGAGGCGGATTACGTCCTCGTCTATTTCGGTGCGCTCGCAGCCGGCCTCGTGGCGCTGCCCTCATCGCCGCAGCTCACGCCGGCCGAAGCCACGTTCCTGATGGAGAATTCGGGTGCCGCCGCCGTGGTGACCGGTGCGGGCAACCGCCTCGACGTGACGGATGCCGGCGGCCGGATCCTGCTCGGCCCGTCCGACATCGCCGCGATGAAGCGCGCCGACCCGATCGCGGATTACGCCGATACTGCAGCCGACGATCCCGCCACGCTGGTCTACACCTCCGGCACCACCAGCCGGCCGAAGGGCGTCCTCCACGCCCATCGCGCGATCTGGGGGCGGCGGCCGATGCATGCCCACTGGCTCGGCCTGACGGAAGCCGACGTCATGCTACATGCCGGCATCATGAACTGGACCTACACGCTCGGCGTCGGCATCACCGATCCGTGGTCCTGCGGCGCGACCAGCGTGCTCTACGACGGCCCGCGCGATCCCGCCGTGTGGCCCGCCCTCATCGCCCGCCACGGCGCGACACTTTTCGCTGCCGTACCGAGCCTATACCGCCAGATCCTAAAATACGCCGACCTCGCCGCCTTCGATCTCTCAAAGCTGCGCCATGGCTGCACCGCCGGTGAGGCGCTTGCCCCCGAATTGCTGGAGGCTTGGACACGGGCGACCGGCAAGCCGCTCTACGAGGCCCTCGGCATGAGTGAGATCTCGACCTACGTCTCCAGCGGCCCGACCATCCCTGTCCGACCGGGCTCTCCCGGCAAGCCCCAACCCGGGCGCCGGGTCGCGATCCTGCCAGTGGACGAGACGGACGAACAGCTGGCGACGGGAGAGAGGGGTCTCCTCGCGATCCACCGCTCCGAGCCGGGCCTGATGCTCGGCTACTGGAACAGGCCCGATGAGGAAGCGACCGTCATGCGCGGCGAATGGTTCGCTGGTGGTGATCTCGCGAGCCTCGACGAGAACGGGTACCTCTGGTTCCACGGCCGCAACGACGATCTGATGAACGCTCTCGGATACCGGGTCTCTCCCAACGAGGTCGAGGGCGTGGTGAGCTTGCACCCGTCCGTGGCCGAGGTCGGCGTCGCCGAACTGCCCGTCCGGTCCGATCTGACGATCATCGCCGCCTTCGTCGTCCTGAAACCCGGTAAGGAGGCGGACGGATCGTCGATCCTGGCCTGGTGCGGCGAACGGCTCGCCGCCTACAAGTGTCCCCGCGAGATCCGCTTCCTCGACGCCTTGCCGCGTACCGCGAACGGAAAGGTGCAACGCAAGCGCTTGGCCGAGCAGCCGGTCGTGGCGTGAGTCGGTCAGCGCTCGCGCATCTTGCGGGACATGGCATCCGGCACCGCGCCCTAAGCTTTCGCTTCACATCGGATTTTTCGAGAAAGTGGTATCGGCTGGTCGGGCCGATGCCGTAGAGGCCTCACCATGTCCGCGTTGCCGCTCTCGATCTTCCTCATCGCCTTCAACGAGGCCGACCGGATCGGCGCGACCATCCGCGCCGTGCGCGACCTGACCGACGATCTCGTGGTGGTCGATTCCGGCTCCACCGACGGGACGCAGGCCTTGGCCGCCTCGCTCGGCGCGCGCGTGATCCATCATGCCTGGCCCGGCTATGGCCCCCAAAAGCGCTTCGCGGAGGCCGAGTGCCGTCATGACTGGCTCCTGAACCTCGATGCGGACGAGGTGGTGCCTCCGGACCTGGCGGATTCCATTCGTGCCCTGTTCGCCTCCGGCGAGCCCGCCCATCCGGCCTATCGCATCGCCATCGCCGAGATTTTTCCGGGTGAGACCAAGCCGCACACTTGGGCCTATGCCCTGCACCCGGTGCGCCTCTATCGCAAGGACAGGGGCCGCTACTCGCCCTCCCCCGTCCATGACCGGGTGGAGCTCAATCCCGGTGCGAGCGTCGGACGAGCCAAGGGCGTCATCCACCATTTCTCGGTGCGCTCGCTCGGCGATCAGCTCGACAAGCTCAACCGTTATTCCGACCAGCAGGCGAGCGACCTGGAAGCCCGCGGGGTCACGATCCCGACTTGGCGAATCTTCGTCGAACTGCCGCTGAATTTCCTCAAGGCCTATTTCGGCCGGCGCCATTTCGTGCGCGGCGTCTACGGCTTCCTCACCGCCACGAACTACGCGATTTCCCGCCATCTCAGGGTGGCGAAGCATTATGAACGGCGCACGGCGCTGATTTCCATGCCCTTGCCGTCCATCGAGCCGGCGAAGCGGGTTGACCCGTCCGACGCGAAATTCTAGAGCCACCCCTACGGAGACGTGGCCGAGCGGCTGAAGGCACTCGTTTGCTAAATGAGCATACCCCGAAAGGGGTATCGAGGGTTCGAATCCCTCCGTCTCCGCCATCTACCCCAAGCCGCTGTAAGCCATTGGCAGACAAGTGGCTTTTTCTTTGCCGAAAACACATTTGACCCCGATATGACCCCGACGCTGAAGCGTGTGGAAAACCCTGGTCGATGGGGTCGAGACCGACTCCAGGCACCGTCGCGAATGCGTCGCTGTGCGATTGGCGAAAATGATTCTGGCCACCACACGAATTTGGATCTGTCGCCGCTTCAGTTCAGGGGCCGGAAGGGAGCTCAGACTGCTGGGTGGTGGCGATGCACGGTTTGGGATGCCAACCGGCTGGGTCCCCAGGGGGCTCGCCTATTCTCGGCGGCCGGTCAGAGGTGACGTCCTGCAGCGGAGGCTGACGGGTCCTTAAGGCCTTGCTGACATGATGTGCAGAATGCGACCGGTCATGTGCACGGATGTCTAACCAGGCTTTTTTCGATGCTGTCGCCGACGCGCTTGTCGAGCAGGGCGTCCGCGTCACCTATGACTCCTTGAACGATGCATTCAAAGAGCGTGACCGCGCCTCCGGAGGACGGGGACGTGGGAAATCGGATCGGGATCTCCAACGGCCGTTCGACGACTGGAAGAGGCGTCGTCGGTATCGTCCATACCTCGCTCATCTCGACCTGCCGGATGAGATGGACAAGGCGATTGCGTCCTTCGTTGAAAGGGCCATGAGCGTCGGTCGGCAACATCCCGCACCGAAACCTTCTGCACCGGATGCGAAGCCCGTTGGGCCGGCTGAAGGTGAGCCAACGCTAGGACAGCAGTTCGCCGAGTTCGCGGCCTCGGTGCAGGAGCAGCTGGATGCCCTTGCGGAAAATTATCGCTCTCTGCGAGACCAGGGCATCACGCCCTCTACCCGCCACGTAGATCCGCCCGCACTCAAGGAACCGTCTGCTCGCAAACGTGAAGGCCGTCGACGTGGTCTAGCCGCTGCGATGGGTCGCAAGTTCTGGGATGCCATGATGCAGGACTTTGTGAAGGCGATACGCAAACGCGGCCCCATGACGGCGACCCAGTTGCTTGAAACATTGGATGAAGATGCTCTCGCGATGGCAGAGGCCGCCTTTGAGCCGGTGACGGTCGTCACACTCACCGAAAAGGTCGATTTTCGGGTCAAGAAAGGCCGCTTCTTTCAACGGACGTCGGAAGGTCTTTACGACCTACTCCCGAGGCGTGCCGCCCGCGCCAAGAAAGACTAGGGATCGCAAAATTCGAGCCTCTGCTTTTCGCCCTATCCAACCACGCGCTACCCATCCACGAGATGGTCAATGGTAACAGGTAGGACGTAGCGCTACCTGTTACCTCTTTAGAATGCGCCGGTCCGAGGCGTCGAACGTGCGAACCGCCGGCGAACATCGCTATTGACCTCAGCTAATCGCGCGATAAGCTAAATCCCGTACTTGAGGGATTCGGCATGGCTTCGACCACCCAGACTGATACCGGCGTGCATCGCTTCCTGCGCCGCTACGCCTCCGACCCGGAGCGGCTGGCAGCCGTTTTGGTGACCGAGTTCGACTTGGTCTCATGCGCCGCCGATCACACTCTGTGCCGCGCGGGGGATGAGGCCGACTGCGTCTGGATCGTCGAGGACGGCGAATTCGGTATCCGCACCTCCCACAAGTTCACCAGTCGCGGCCTGGGGGAGATCGTCGGCGAGGCCGCCTTTTTCAGGTTGCGACAGGATGGTGGTCCGGCCCGGCGCGGTGCGGATGTCGTCGCAACGAAGCGCTCGAAGGCATGGCGGATCGACCGGGCGGTTCTGGACGGCCTCGACCCGGAATGCAGGGCCATGTGGCTGGAGGCCATCTGCAGCGCCCTCGTTGCGAAGCTCGACGAGGCGACGGAGCACCGTGCGGCCCTTACCGGTGAGGTTGGGGACATCGAGGACGTGATCGGCCGCTTCGTTTGCTCGGATGGGGTCCAGGCCGCGCTCGGCGCCATGCGGGTATCCATCCCAAAGATCAGGCCGGTCAAAAAACACGTCGTGGCCTGGTTCAGCGATATCTCCGGGTTCTCGGCCCACGCGGTAGGTCTGGAGCCGGCGGCGACCGCGGATGCCGTCGAACTGCTGATGGAGCCCCAGGTCCGTGCGATCAGCGCGGCCGGCGGCCAGGTCGACAAGTTCCTCGGGGACGGCTTGATGGCTTGGTGGCCCGCGATGGACGAGGCCCGCCTGGCGAAGGCGGCGAACGCCGCGGCCATGGCGGCGCTGGCGTCCGTCGAGGAGGTCAGACGGATCGCCTCGGAAAACGGCTTCGAGATGGGCCTGCGGATCGGGTTGCATCTCGGCGAGGCCGTGGTCGGCGATTTCGGCGCGGCCGGGCGGAGTGCCTACACCATCATCGGCGAGACCGTGAACGCGGCGAGCCGCTACGAGCAGTACAAGCCCAAGGACGGGCAGCCGGACGGCCCCGTGCGCATCAGCGACCGGGTCTACGGACGCCTGCATGCCGACGGTAGGTCGCGGTTCAGTCCCGACCCCTTTGCGATGCCGGACAAGCACGGCCGCACCTATCCCGCTCATTTTTCCATCGCTTAAGGAACGGCCATGGCCTGGGACAACTCGCGCAGCCGCGCGCGCATCGCCAACCTGATGGGGACCGTGCCGAAGGCGGCGGTTCTCGTCGAGACCTTCGACCAGGGCTATCTCGACCGGCGTCGGATCGACTTGGGGCGTCGCGGTCGTCGGCTCGGTCAGGACGAGGCACCGATCTTCAGCGTCCCGGACCGCCGTGCGGTTCTCGTCGACGGCGTCCATGTCTATGTGAACCTCATCGATTACCATGACGCGATGCTGGAGGAGGGCCGCGAGACGGAAGCCGCCCATCGCCGGGTCATGCAGTTCCTGCACCTCCACTACTCGGCCGCCGACCGGATCGTCGCCGACTACGAGGCACAGCGCGTCGACTTCCATGGGCCACGCCTGCATGCCGTAGTGGTGACGCCGCCCGGGGGAGGTAACGAACGACAGAGGGTCCTGCGCGCCATCGCGATGGCGAACGCCCTAAAGGACACCATCGAAACGGCGGCTCCTCGCCTAGGTAAGACGAACCTGAACACCCGCGTGCGCATCGGAATCGATACGGGCAAAGCGGTCGCGATCAGCAGCGGCCGGAAGCATGAGCCGGAGCCGCTCTTCCTGGGGCGGCCCGCGAACCACGCCGCCAAGATCGCGGACGGCGACCGGCCGGGGATCTACCTGAGCGACAACGCCCGTGCCGTGGTCGGTCAGCCCCGGACAGGCTCCCTGTTCCACGAGCGTGCCACCGCGTTGTCCGACACGGAGCGTCTCGGATATCTCAACGAAAGCCTCGGACGCTCATTCTGGACCCAGGACAGCCAGCCGATCCGCAACCAGGTCGATGCCGCCGTGCGGTCACTGAAGGCGGACGCCGTGCTCATGGAGAGCCTGGCGACCGATGCGGTCTTCCGCTTCCACCATCACCCGCCGCCCCTGAGTACGGTCGATTTCGGCGACCTGACGCCGAGCTACTCCGTTCGAATGCCGATGATGTCGGTTTTCGCCGATCTGGACGGCTTCACCGCCTATGTGGACCGCTGCATCGCGACGAACCAGATCGCTGCCATGGTAGCCAACCTGCATTGCATCAGAGGCGAGCTCGCTGCGGTGGTGAAGCAGGACTTCGACGGTAGGAAGGTGCGCTTCATCGGCGATTGCGTCCACGGCATCGTCGCTGAAGGTACGCGCGTCGAGACCGACAAGGCGGCCTCGGTCGAGACGGCGGTCCGGATGGCGGGCGGCATCCGCAGTTCATTCAACCTGTGCCAGGCGATGCTGGGCGGCATCGATGACCTTGGCATAGCCATCGGACTGGAGCTCGGCCCGACGCCCGTGACGCGGCTCGGGATTCGTGGCGACCGCAGCGTGAGGTGCGCATCGAGCCGAGCGGTCTCGGGATCAGAGGCGCTTCAGAAGGAGTGCTCGGGAACGGAAACGAGCCTCGGCGAAACCGCCAAGGAAGCCGCTCACTTGCGGGTGAGGCAGATCTTCCGCTCGGGCAAGGCCGGCAACCTGGACTATGCGGCTGTCGAGGCATTGCTAGACAAGCCGACCGTGCCAACCGCAGCAAGGTCGGTGGCGGCCGCGCCTGCGGTAAGGCGGCCGGAGCCGGAGCACCGGTTCCATGGGAATGGCTAGCGGCTCGTTCGCGCTGGCAATCGCGGCGGCGCCCGACTGGTTCCGGATCGGCGCCACCTCCCAAAATCGTGTCATCGGCCTAGCCGCGGTTCCCATCAACGCCGTGGAGGCGACGTTCGAGGTTGATCTTGAGGTTAGGACGGTCGGCAGGGCCGTCAGGGCTAGGGAACTCGTACCCGGAACTCGCTTCCCGATCCGGTGCTTCGAGCGGCATATCGAGGGGGAAGGCTGGTTCTGCCTCGGTCTCGCGGACCAGGTGGCCATCTTTGACGGGCAATCGGCCACGACCTGGTGGGAGCGGCTGGAAACCTACCTGCGCATGCAGCGTACGGCGACCAAGACCGGCCTATGGCCTGAGCATCACGCTCTCTCGCATGGCGAGGCTGGCCTCCATCACCAGAATGCCCTCGATCATGCCCGGAAGGCCGGCATTTCCGATGCCTATGACACGTTTATGCAGGGCGACGCATCAGTGTTGACGGTACTCGATCCGCTTTTGCGGAAGGCGGGTGACCGGCTTCGAAACGGTCGCTGCCCGTGTCCTTGCGGGCGCAGGCGTCGGGATGGGCAACCTTTTCTGAGGCGGAAATGCCCGCATCGCGAGGATGTAGTTGCGGTTCTGCGGGAGGAACGACTGCGCAAGGAGAAGCTGGCGGTCTTCGTCGAGACCACGAAGCGTTCGGGCATGTCCTGCTGCGGCACGATGCAGATATGTCCGCTGCGGTGACATGGTTCGGACGCGGACGAGCCCCCCAAGGGGCCGACGAGGCATGGGCCGGCGGTGCGAGGCGTTGAGCCTGCGGCGTCTTTCACCATAACTTTCAGAACGGCTACCCGACCGAATCATGCGATGGTACGCTGATCCGCGAATTGGCTTACAGTGGTAGATCGACCATGACCGCAACATTTGGCTCATACATCGTGAGCAGGAGAAAAGAACTTGGCATTAGCCAAAAGGAACTTGCCAGTAAAATCCTGAAGGAAGAAGACGGCAAGCCTATTACGCCTCAGTATCTTAATGACATTGAAAAAGACAGGCGACAGCCAAATTCGGAGCATATCATCAATCAATTTTCAAAGGCGCTTGAAGTAGAGGCCGATTATCTGTTTTATCGTTCTGGAATATTCCCTGCCGATGTGAGACAAGCAAATATGCCTCGTGAAGAGGTCGTGCAGATGTTCCGGGCCTTCAGGCGAACGGCAAAATAGGGTTCACGACGTGATCTCTTGGGTGGACGACAGGACTGGCCGCTTTGGTAAACGCCCGTACTACCGGGAGAAGGACCTCGACAGAGCCTGCGAGGTCATGGTCCGGCGCCTGCTGCAGGATAAGGTCGGATGTGTTCGGTTCCCGCTTACGACCGACGAGTTATTCGTCCTCGTCGAGCAACACGTCTCCGACCTCGATGTTTATGCCGATCTGACGGATGAAGGCTTTGAGGTAGAGGGCGCCACCGACTTCGCTGTCGGAAAGCGCCCGGCCATCAAGGTCTCCGAAAAACTGTCAGCCAGCGAGGGACGGGAGAACCGGTACCGGACGACGTTAGCCCATGAGCTCGGCCACGCGGTCTTCCACGACGAGGTGTTCCAGTTGCGCTTCGCGTCCGGGGATCTGCTAAGCGACCGAGGCGAGGCACGCATCGTTTGCAAGCGCGAAACGATGATTGACGCCCCTCAGGTTGATTGGATGGAATGGCAGGCGTCCTACGCCAGCTGCGCGTTTCTCATGCCGAGGGAGGCGATGTCTGACCTGCTCCGGCCGCTCGTGGTCGCAAGCGGTAAGCTGGCGCCGTTCCGTGTGGGCTCCGAAACCGCGAACGTCCTGATTGCAACCGTGATCGACGCTTTCGCGGTGTCGCGAGATGCTGCAAGGGTGCGGTTGACCAAACTGAACTACCTATCGGACAAGCCCGTGGCGGCGACGCTCTTCGACTGATGCAAACCTTTTAGGCGCGACGCCCAGATCGTTCGTCGATGGGAGCCTTATCGACGGCTGTTGGCGCAATCTTTCGGCTAAAAGACTGATCGACATCCTGGCCTTCAGGACGGGGATTGTGTCGAGCGACCTCACTATTTTGCGGGTGATCCCGTATGGGCCGGCATGATTCTGTACGTCTCCTTCGGAGGGGCCAGAGTCGGACGTTTCATACGGAGCCCGCACCGGTCTCCAAGAACTTCACGATGGTGCGGACCCGCTTCGCATGGAAAATGGCGTCCGCCGGGTACGTCTCGCCACCGTACTCATCCTCCAAGGTCGTCCCGAAGTGCACGAAGGCGAGACCGAGCTCCGGGTTGGAAAGGTGTAGCAGGACCAGGAGCCTTCGTCCGTCCGGCAACATGGCCTGTTGTCCCCATCGCATGGGAAGTGACACGACGGTCCCCATGAACTGGAATAGGACCCCGTCCTTCTCCAGTTGGGCGAACACAGGGTCCAGGCCAGCTTCCCGGATCATGGCCGCGAGCCAACGCTTCTCGACTTGCCGTTTCGCCCCCTCCTTCAGATAGGAGCGTTCGCCCCTTGCAACCTCATGGAAACCGAGCCCCTCCTCTCTGACGCCCTCCTCGATCTCGTTGTCCATGGACTGCATGACGTGGGCCGGGGGTGGTCCCAGTACGCCCGTGCGAGAAAGTTGCAGGGTCCGATCAAGGTTGTGGTTACGGGCAAGCTGTTCGAGCTCGAAACTCCAGATCGACCCCGGGACTACCCAGATGATGAGGTCGCGATAGAGGGGATCCTTCCGCGTCTTCTCGAAGCGGTCCAGGGTCCGAATGATCTTCCCAGTCCACTCGACGACCTGGCGCTCAGCAGCCTTCACCACGTCATTGTCGTAGGCCCACTCATCCTCGTCGGCGTCGAAGCAGGCCGCCACGGGAAGCAGGACGGCACGAGAGCGGCCGACCCTGCCGAAGATCCCAACGACATGACCACTGAGCTTGAGGCGAGGCCCCGGCCTGAACATCGGCAGGTACTCCCTCATCCACGCATCGACGTCGGCGATGAAGGTCTCGGCTATGGCCGCAAAATCGTCCGACGAAGGTTTTGTCGGTACCTCGACCCGGGCAACGACTTTGAGGGCGACGATGTCTAGGCCTGGTCCGAGATACTCCAAGGTCTCCGGCGCCTCCGGCGGTGGCACCACCCGGAAGTACACCGTCTTCGAGGAACGGCCCTCCCACGCTCCTTCTACCTCGAATGCCGCCGTCCCATCGGAGGTCTCGACCACGGCAATCGCCTTCCCAGCGCGACGAACGATGCGTGCGCCGCCACGGGCATGGCCCGGACTGACGGCCAAGTGTTCGTCGGATGCGGAAGGTCCGAGGCAGGCGCGTCGCTCCTGCTGCCATCGGGCGATGCCGCCGGCGTCGGCGAAAGCCGAAACACGGCCATTCTCAGAATCGGTGCATCCGTGCTTGGGCCAGGGCTGCCCCAGGTGATTAAAGAAGACCCGACCGCCATTCGCGGCCATGAAGAAGAACACCGGGTCACCGCAGACCGGGCAACGCGCGTTCGGAATGGTGACGTTGCGCGAAACCGAGGACGCGTCGTCGTGCCCGTAGACCCTCATCTCCGGACGAGGGACTCCGGCCGGCCAGTCATCCCGGCTGACGCTATGGTCGCTGACCCAAAATGTCGTGCCGTTCTGGTTGGTCCGGTAGTGACCCGACCTGTCGAACTTCGTCATGCTTCGCCTAGACGGGACAGGGGAAAAGGCTGGGCGCGAACTCACTCGTCACGCCATATTCCTGGTTTCGTCGCCTAAACCGAGAGCACGATCACCAGCCTTTGCGCATGAACTCCTCGATATCCCGGGACGAAATGATGCGCTCGGTCCCTTCCCAGTTCAGGCCGATGTCATCTGCGATATCCCGGAAGTAGCGCCGCTCGACGGGCGACCGGATCTGCTCCACCCGCGTGGGAAACAGCTTGACCGCGTCTCGGTCCTTGAGGACGGCATCGACCCACTCGTCTTCGAATGAATCGGGAAGCTGGCCGAGCACCTTGAAGATGTCCTCGAACCGTTCCGAGAGGGCTCCGTATACCTCATCCTCGTAGGTGCCGGCGTAGCGGAGGTTTGCGACGTGGATCTCGGGTCGCGGCTGTCCGATACGTTGGATACGACCCTTGCGCTGTTCCAGCCGTGAGGGGTTCCAGGGCAGATCGACGTTCACCTGCGAACCAAGGCGCTGCAGGTTCAACCCCTCGCAAGCGGCGTCGGTTGCGGCCACCAGCTTGATCCCCCCGGTGCGTACGAGTTCTTTGATGACGTTGCGATCCGTCCGGCGGCGCTCGCCGCCGTGGAGAACGAAAGAGCGGCCGCCGCCCGCGTAGATGGCAACCGCCTGATCGGGAAAGCGTGCGGCCAGCCCCATGCCAACGAACTCAGCGGTGTCGAAGAACTGGCTGAACGCGATCATGCCGTGATCGGCAAGCCAGTTGTTGTCGGTGAGGTAGCGGATGATGACCTCGACCTTGGGATCTCGTTTCCCACGGTCGAGTACGGCGAGGAGGTGCGTCTCGACCTCGCGCAGAGCAGCCACCTCGTCCGGCGTGAGCGGCATGCGCTCGCGCTCCTGGGCGTAGAGATCCTCGTCCTCGTCGTCGATGGCCGAACCGGTGATGGCCCCGGCGAGTAGAGCCCGTGTTGTCGACAGCCCCGCCGCAACCGACGAGCCGATCCGACGTAGCAGGATGGTCTTCATGAACCCCGCCGCAGGGCGGGTGCGGGCATACAGGCCACAGAAGCGTATCGCGGCATCGTAAGCCTGGCGGAACGAGAAGCCCATCTCCAGCCCCTCGCCGGAGAAAAGTTCGGCCGGGAGCCCGTCGCCGGCCCGCGGGTGCACGACCACGCCGATCTTTGGCAGGAGGCCAGCATTCTCCAACATCGGACGGGACCGTCGTATCACGCGCCGAATGATGGGATTGGTCTGCGCCACCAGAGTCGGAAACTCGTTCCGCAACCTGCTTTTCTGCCCCTGCGAGAGATCATCATACCGGGGCCCGTCGACGCGTGCGTCGGGCAGCCGATGCCCCGTGCGCAACACCTTGTAGAAGCCAGCCTCGCCCCCCGGTGGAAGGGGGTTGCGGAGGAGCGCCCATTGGTCGGTGGGGTCCTCTGGCCACGGCTTCTCGCCCGTGAGGTAGCCGATGCTGTCGTCGGACGACCACCCCCGGCTACCCTCCTTGCCGAGGACGTGGGTCGTACCCTTGGCCAGCATGACGATGAGGTCGTGCAACTCGACCGCTTTCAGCTGGATGGGCGTGGCGGTCCCGATGATGACGTTGTCGGAGTTGGCCGCAAGCCGCTCCATGAAGTCCAACAGGCGTTTGGCACCGACTCGGGCATCGTCCTTCCCGCTGCGGTCCGCCCTGGCCTTATGCGCCTCGTCGAGGATCACCACCCCGAAGTGCCGGTCCCGCAGGTGCCGGATCTCGCCATCCTCGTCTCCACTGACGATCAGCCCGGTCGAGACGATGCCGACGCGCATCGGACAGCGGGCGACCGCGCTGGCGTCGCCCTTGGGCGACACGGCGAATTCCTTGCCGTCGAGCCACTGCTTCTTGGCCGAGGACCAGATGGCGGACGGAAGCCCGAGCATGTCCTCCAACTCGGTCTGCCACTGCCGCGTCAGGGTGGCCGGCGCCAGGATAAGCACGCCGCCTCCCGAGAGGAGTGACAGCACCAGAGCGGCCGCGGCCATGGACAGGGTCTTGCCAAGTCCGACGTCGTCCGCGATCAGGAAGCGCGCCTTGCCGTATAGGGCGTGGTCGTCGACGCATGCCTGGACGAAGCGCTTCTGCCAGGGGCGGAGGATCTGGCCCGTCTTGTAGATCGGTCGTTCGACCAGGGCGGCGGCAGGATTGGAAAGACCCCCCTCCTTCCGGGCTTGTTCGATGGAGCCGTACTCAAGACGTTGCGAGACCGCGCCGATGTGGCTGATGACCGCCTCCGGCAGGTCGACGCCCAGGTCCCAGAAGTGCTCGAACTCCTCCCGCACCCATTGGGTCGCCTCAGGCGCGTCATCCTCCCAAAGGATCTCGTATGAGTGCAGTAGGCCGGTGGCGCTCTCGTTCATGGAGCCGACGAAAGCGGTCGAGCCGCCGTCGCGGAACTCCATGATGCCGGCCTTACCGTGGACGAACACGTTCGTGCCGTCCCGTGGCACGACCTTCACTCGCATGCGCCCGGACGCGAGCAGGTCGTGAAGGATGCGATAGCGGCCTTTGGCGAGAAGCTCTTCGATGCTGGACTGTCCGGCCATCCAGCCAGAGACAAGGGCACGCGACAGGGCGTCGGAACCCTCGCTGGCGGCCTTGGCGATTCTAACGTCGTTCGGATCGAGCTCGGCGTTGCACACCACCCGGATCTCATCGACGCCGGAGAGCTCCTCCGACATGAGCTCCAAGAGCGACGACCGGAAGTATCCGGCGATGCGCAGGTAGCGGCGCGAGCGCGAGAGCCGCTCGCCCAGGACGTCACGCAGGGGCTCGCGACGAGAGGAGTGACGCAACATGACCACCGGCTCGCTCCAGCCCGCCCTCAGACCTTGTCGACTTCGAGGCGCTGGCCGAGAAGGTCGGCCGCAGAGCTCTCAACAGGTCGCGTTCTCGTGGTCTTGGTTGAGACGTACTTAGCGAGCGCGACAAGCTTGGCCCGGTTAGGCCAGTAATCCTGCCCTAGTTCCGTCTTGAGAAATGCCAATCCCTCGCGCGGGTCGTCCTTCTGCATCGTCTTGTGCGTCGCGAAGAGCACGCGGCGCAGGGGAGACGTCCCGAAGCCCTTGCCGCCTAGCATCCTTGCCTTCAGCGCACCCGCACCTGCGAGCGAAGCTGCGTTCGCCTTGGTCGAGTCCATCAGATCGGCGTAGTCCGCAACAGAGAAGGTTCGGGCGAAGTCCTGATAGTCGGCGAACTTAGTCGTGCCCTTGCTCTCCATGTCGAGCATGCGAACGTAGAACCGAGACGGCGCATCGAGGTCCCGCCACATGGCAGGGGGGAAACCATCTGGAACAAGCTTGTTGTTGGCGACTGAGGCTGCGTACTCGATCAGCTCGCGGATAACGGTCTTCTCTCCCTTCTCAAGCTTTCGGTAAACATCCGCACCAACTTCCTTTCGGTCGATGGTGGCATATGTTGTTATCACTCTAAGCGCTGCAGCATAAGCTGCAAGCTGAAGATCGCCGTCCGTATATAGTCTCTCGAATGTCCAGTCTTCATCAAGGGCATTTAGCGAAGATAGCTGATGGTCAACTGCCTCCTCAATTTCCCCTTCAATGTCCATGCGCTTGATATTTCCCGATAGCACGCGCTTACGGAGCACAAGGAGAATTGTTCCCTGAACGTAATTACCTTCTCTTAAAGCGCTTTCGGTCTCGGTGACTATGTTCCAGGCTGCGGAAACACGCAGACCAGCAGCCCACATGATAGCAGCAAGATCAGCCCAAACACCCGCATCCTGGTGAGTGAACATAACCACTTGCTGTCCGTCGTCAGGCATATGGTTCGCCATCGCCCGATAAGCGGCAATCATATCAGATCGGAATTTTTCATCACTACCTTTGATCGCGATTGGACGCTGCGAGTCCCAGGTCCACTTATCGAATGGCGGATGCGGACGGCGACTAAGCCAAGCGATAAAGAATTCTGTTATTTCATGGTAATTGACAGCATCTGCGTAAGGCGGATCGGTAACAAAGATGTCAGCATTGAATAAAATATCGCTTGCAGGATGAGAGTTTACTACGCCTATTGTCCCGATGTGAGAATATCTCCGATCCTCGTCAATGAACGTTAGCATGTTATATGCAGCGTAACTCCCATAAGTGTAATACGTATTGAGTGCTTGGTTTGCAAATACATTTGCAGGCGCATCGGCGCGACTTGCGGAGGGTATCCACGTATTCAGTTTCGACGATCTGTCCAGCATGCGAGCTAAAATGATGTTCATCAAAGGCGATGAAGCAACCTTGTTGAATTCAGCAAAAAACAGGAGTTGCCGCGCAGTGTATAGGTGATGCCAATAAGTCCATCCACGCGTACGAATTGGCTCGTCCGTTTTGCCACCCCGTTGAATTTTCATCTCTGGTACGAGACCTGCACTTTGCCACCGTGCAAGGTTCTCACCAACTATAGCGTCCACCTGATTTTCTCGAACCAAATCTTCTTCAGTGACGCCAGCGAAGAACGTTTCCTGACGACCGCCATCAACCCTTGGGTTTCTTATCCATTGTATACAATACAAACGCTCTTGGAAAACATCGTCCGGCAGAGGCTTGTAATCTTCCTTTTCCCACATACGCAGGCCGTTACCGTTTAGACCCTCCGAACGAAAGTCCCCTCTGATAACCTTCACCGCGACGCCATCTCGGTTCGGGTTCATTGGGTGAACCAAGCAGCCGCCTACAATGGTACCGCGCTCTGCACTGGCCATCGATGCAGCATCAACGCCGCTTTCGACGATTATGTCATATGTTTTACTTGCTTCATTGGGAACAAGTTTTGCTATAACATTCTTTTGCTTAGAAATTACCCACGATGGAGCCATTGGCACCATCCACCCAGTCTTTGGACACTTGGTCTCCAGACAATATAGATAAGCTTTTGCTTTGTTTCCAGAGCTATTACGCTCGATCCCTAAACGGTCAATTTCGGCTGCAACTAAGTCCGATACTCGGCGCTGCTCCACCTGAATGATAGTTCTGTCCTCAGGAGCCGACCCAATTATATTAAAGCCGCCCCAGGTAAGCATGCAGGCGATAGGGTTTAGGTCCGATGCATACACATCGCATCCCATGCGCGCCGCTTCGAACGGGATTGAACCTCCGCCGCAGAACGTGTCCGCAACTCTAGGTCTATGACCATAGCGCATAATTCCAAGCTGTTCGATCAACTCCGCCATTGATTTGGCGGATGTACCGAGATGTTCGTTGATTATACGCCAGGCAGGTGCGCCTATAATTAAATCACCTACTTCTTCCGGACGGTGAGTATATGATAACCGACTGTCGTAAGGAAGCGTAGAAAGCCATTGGGCGATCAAAGTGTCGCGCTCGTCACGCTTCAACGTTTCCCGCCAACGTGCTCGACCGGCCGCATTAATATCAACTAAATCGCCGTAGAGATCAAAATCTGTGGCAATATCACTTGGCTTAATTGACTTTATTCTTTGAGCGAAGCTGGAGTCATCCATGCCCATTAGCAGTAGGAATACGCGAAGGTCATTTACTGGATCAACCGTTGCCGGCAATAAACATCCGAGCAGCGTTGCACGCACAAGGATTAGCGGCTTGCGTCCTTTCCAGTAAGCCCCAAGAGAGGTTAGAGTCTGGCCTTGTTTAGCCATTCTTTCTTTGTAAGCTTCAGCCGATATTCTCCCAACGGGAAATTGCGCTTCGATAAACGATGGCGCATCCTTGAGGGAATACGGAGTCACCGCGGGTTTCCTCTCAGCATGATGATGGATGTTCACGCGAATGCCTCCAGTCGACCCGAGATGGCCCTGAGCGCGGCGAACTCGTTGCGCTTCTGCGCGACGTCAGGCTGTTGAGTGGCGCCTGTGTTCTTCCTCGGTGGCAAGTGCCCCCGACCTGTCATGACCCCAAGGGAGAACACGTCGCGCTTCGTCCCAAAGCAAAGGGCCTTACGCAAAGCGTCGCGCCAGCCCATGCCGACCTGGTGCGAGTAGCCCGTCGAGGCGGCGGTCATGGTGTAGAGCCACCAGCGCTCCTCCGGCTTGAGACCAAGCCAGTTCCGGATGGCCACATCGCAGTGCTCCACGGACACGTCGTCCTGCTCGATGGCCCAGACCAGGACCAAGAGCTCCTTACCAAGCAAGCGCTGGACGCCGTTATTTCCCTGAGCCCACGAGCCCGAACGCTTGCGTTCGGTCTTGAGGCGCCGATTGAACTCAGAGCGCACCTCGCCCGAGACAGCGTCCCATTTTGCCTTAGGGAGCTGGGCTCGAAGGATCACCTCCGGAGAAAGAACCGGATCGGTCGCGACCGGAGGGCGACCGAATACCTCGAAGACGTCGACCGTCTCCTTCGTGGCCCGTGGCACCTGCACGAGGTAGCAGTGCTCGACGTAGTAGTCGGTGCAATCGAAGTCCGCCATGATGCTCCCCTCAGACGCCTTCGTCCTGCGCCCACTTCATGGTCTCGAAATCGAGACCCACGGCGTCGGCGAACACCTTGTAATCCTTGCCCGAGGCGAACCGGGTCTCGTTGAAGCTTGCGCTTGCCCGGCTCGCGGTGAACCCGCCCGACTGGGAGACCGAAGCGATGACCGCCGTCACCGCTTCCGCCGTCATCGCCACACCCTCGCCGAAGGTGATGTCGGCGAACACGTCGCTGTCGACGGTTCCGATCTCAATCTGCCCCCCGCGCACGGAAGCCCCCGTAGCCGCTTGCAGCGCCGTCATCGCGTCGGTGAGACGGGTGATGGAATCGAAACGCAGAGCGTGGCGCAGCAGCAGCGGCCGGTCATCGCGGATCTCTCTAGAGGGCTGAGGCGCCTGAGACCCACCGCCCAGGGCCAGGCGCACCTCCTCGCCTGATCGTCCGTCGATCATGGGCAGGAGCCGGACTTCCTTCGCGGAGGTCGGCACCGAGAGCGGGCTCGTGACCACCGCGGCCTGCGCCGGGTCCGAACCGTCGAAGGATGCACGGACCTGGGCCAAGCGAGGGACAACTGTCCAGTCGATGATCGTCCCGGTCGATGTCGAAGCCGCATGGGCCGTGAGCTTAACGGGCGCGAGCCACTCAACAGGCGGACCCGACTTCGCCTCTCCCCGGCTGTCCACCGGCAGGAACCAGGCTCTGGTCGCGCTGGTCTCGTAACTGCGCCCGACGACCTTCCCGGAAACCGTGGGGTCCGGATGGCCCGTCTCCGAGGCGTAGACGGTGTCCGCCTCCTCGGGCGTCACAATCAGCTTGTAGACCCCCTTCTCCAAGGCGGCGTCGAGCGAGCCTTCCAAGCGGACGGTGACGGACGTGACCCGCTCGAACTTCTTCTCGACCAGCCCGTTGCGCTCGCGCCAGTGCTTCGTGCGAACGCTTTCGGCGACGAGGTGGTCGAGCCCGCCGGAGGAGAGCCAGTACCAGCCCGCCTTGGCCGCCGCTTTTCGCCTCAGCTCGCCGCGCTGCACCGCATCGGCGTCGAAGAGCTCGTGCTCGGCCTCCTCGCGCAACGTCGCGATCTCGGCTTCGAGCTTGGCCGCCGGATAGTATTTCCCGCGGGACTCCAGGGTCTTGAGGATCTGCTCCTCGCCCCGGTAGTCGTTGTTATCGAACTCCATGCGGAACTGCCCGTAGTCCCGCAGGCCCGATCCGGTCGGGAAAACGAGGGTGGTGAACGTCTCGCGTACGGCTGAGGTGAAGCTGTTCGCGGCGCGGCCCTTGATCGCCTCCACCTCGCGCATCTGGCTGGTCTCCTTGCCGTGCCGCGATGCGATGGCCTTCTCAACGATGGAGATCGCACGCATCTGGCGCGCGATAGTCCGCAGCGACCCGAGTGAGTTCAGGTCCGCCGTCAGGATCAGCACACGATTCTGGCGGTCGAGCTTTTTCCACCAATCGACGAGGGCCGGCGGCAGGCTCTGGGCCGGACGCTCGACGATGATCAGCGTCACGTCCTCGTCACCGACCTTGATCTCATCGAGTGAGGGCAGGATGGCCAGGTTCTTGTTGTAGAGCGCTTTGGTCTTCGGCTCGAAGACCTCTGCGAGCTTGTTGCGTAGCTCCTGGTCGACGACCTCCTCCGCTAAGCTCGTGGCGGTGTTGTTGATCTCGGATACCACGTTCGCCGTCTGGCCGAAGTAGATCCGCTCGTCGGGGCCCTTGAACAGATACTCGGCGTTGCCGCTGAGCCTATCCAAAGCCGTCGAGATCGCCGGGGTCCGGGTCAAGGGGTCGATCAGGCACTCGATGATCTCCGACCGCCGCAGGCCAAGGATGGGCTGCTCCGCCGTCGAGAGCGAGGACATCAGGACGAGCTTGGCGACTGAGGTCGCCGTGGACGAGCCTTCGCCGGCGTCGACCTGCTCGGCCAAGGCGTTGCCTCGGTCCGCAATGTCCTTCGAGATGGCGTTCGTGAAATGGTTGTTGATCTTGCGGATCTCCTCGACCGTCCCGGGATGGTTGAGGTCGAGATGCTGCAGGCCGATGAGGAAAATCGAATCGTCAGATGCCCAGGCATTCCGGACGGCGAGACGAAGGATACGGATGAGAGCCCGGGTTTGTTGGTACCCAGGGTTCTCCTTGAAACGGGCGACGATGTCTCGGATCGACGGATGGAAGGGGTAGGTTTCTCTAATCCGGGCGATGAAGCTCTCGGGTATCGATGGAACGTCGTCCACCTTCTTTGCCCGATTGAGCTCGTCGACGTAGGCCTGGGCGATCTCGTCAATGACGTCGCCGTCCGGAAGTTTGTCGAAGAGTTTTTTCCGGATGATCTGGAAAACTTCGCCCGAGTTCTGCTGCACCGGCGTGATAGCCTGGGCGTACTTTCCGTACTGCTTGTTGAGCGTATTGATGAGCGTTTTCAGCTTGCCGGAGCCCTCGGCGAAGACGTCGTCAATAAGGTTCGTGACGACCACGCAGGCCCGCGGCAGCTGAGACAGGGCGTTGAACAGACGCTCCAGGGCGCCGATGGTGATGTCCGCAAGCGTCGAGTTCCCAACCGCCTGGCCCTCAGCCATCTGCAGGTAGCTTGGGAGCTCGTCCAATAGGATCAGGACGGGGCCGTCGCCGAGCGCTTCGACCCAGTCATCGACGCCTGGGGTCTTGGCCCCATCCTTCCAGAAGCGCGTCATAGCTTCCGGCCGCCCGAGGCGATCAGCGATCTCGCCCCAGAGGAAGTTGGAGGGGTTCTGATGGCCGTTGAAGATGACGACCTTTGCCGAGCCGAAGGTCGCGGTTGGGGCGATGTTAGGTATGATACGATGGCGTAGGCCGTCGTCCTGGGCGAGCAGGGCAAAGGCAATCAGGGAGTGCGTCTTGCCGCCACCCATCGACTGGGAAAGATAGAAGGCGCCGTCCCCGGTTCTGCCCGAAAGGCGGTCAAAACCGTTCCGGACAAGCGCATTTAGACCCTCCGTAAAGTGGTTGCGCCGGAAGAATGCGTCGGCGTCGATCTTGCCCTTGTGCAGGTCGTCTAGGTTGGCGATCTGATCGACGAGACCGTCCTTCGAGACGATGTCGCTGAGTTCGCAAAGCTGCCGTACGCTCTGAATGGCCATCGCCTACTTCTTCCCCCCGTTAGCTGCCGCCTCTTCGCGGGCTTGCAGCATTTGCGTCACGGCTTCTTCGACCAAGGCGTAGACAGGCCGATTGTCATCGAGCGCGGCCTTCTTGAGGCTGACGATCAGTTCCGGCGGCAGGTACACGTACAAGGGCTTTCGCCCGTCTGGACGGGGCGATTGCCTGCTATCGTCAGGGGTGAAGACCATTTTGGCAATCCAGATATCCAGATTGCTGGGCTCTCACGTGGAGGACGATTCGGCAATCGTCTGGCTGGATCGGAAGCTGCAACCTAGGCGATTTCCTGGGTTACGGGTTTCGTCGCCACAGAGCCAATTTGTAGTTGGGCGAGGAGCCGGTCACCCGCGGAATATGCGGGTTGCGGGAATCCCCTGACATCCATCGCCCCGAACCTGATCGGTCACCGGGAGCGTCTCGGGCTGCCGATCTTGTGGATCCGCGATACCAACCTTGCCTTGTGGGACCGGCCAGGTCACGGTCACGCCGCTTCGAGGAGAGCCACGATGATACGCAAGCACATGCACCCATTCGACTGATCCCGGGGTGCCGCCGCGTGCGTAAGCCTCCGTTTTTCGAGGCTTCCATGTCACGCCAATTCTTCGTTTCCGATACCCACTTTGGCCACACGCACATCCTCTCGACCCGGATGCTGGCCCCCCGACCGTTCGCCTCCATCGACGAGCACGACGAGACCCTGATCTCGCGATGGAACGCCGTCGTGCGCCCCGAGGACACCGTCTGGCACCTCGGCGATTTCTGCTACCGCTGCCCCGAGGCCCGCGCGCGAAGCGTGTTTCGCCGTCTGGCCGGGCAGCGCCGACTGGTGCGGGGCAACCACGATAGGATCGCCTCGCGGTTGCCTTGGGATGGACCCGTCGTCGACGTCATCAGGGTCGTCGTCGAGAACGCCGACGGAACCACCACCGGGGTCTGGTGCTCGCACTACGCCCACCGCGTCTGGCCGCGCCAGCACTACGGCGACCTCCACCTCTTCGGACATTCGCACGGCAGCCTGCCCGGCACGGCGACGAGCACCGACGTCGGCGTCGACTGCTTCGGCTTCAGGCCGGTGACCCTGGCCGAGATCCGCGTTCGCCTCGCCGAGAACGCCATGGCCGCGCGAGGCGAGCGATGACGCACGACCCCACACGACTCTGGATCTTCTCGGACCTGCACCAGGACTGCCCCGAGAACGCCTGGGACCCCGCCGCCCACGCGCCTGCCGGCGGCTTCGACGTGGCCGTGATCGCGGGCGACGTCCACATGCCGCTCCTGCGGGCGCTGGACTGGCTCGGCGAGCGCCTGCCCGGCGTCCCGGTCATCTATGTCCCCGGCAACCACGACTTCTGGTGGGACCGCGGCGAGGAGCGCTACACCATCCACGATCAGATTTCGCGAGGACGCGACCGGGGTGCCGCGCTCGGCATCACGCTTCTGATGGACGACGCGGTAACGCTCAGCGGTACCCGCTACCTGGGCGGCACGCTCTGGACCGACTTCCGGCTCGGGTCCTTCAGCCTGACGCACGGGTTCCGTTCCGCCCAGGGTCGCGGCGGAATGGTGGACTACCGCCGCATCCGCACCGGGCCGAGCTCAAGGCACCGGATCGAGCCCGAGGAGGTTTTCGCCCTACACCGGACGACGCGGGCCTTCCTCGACGCCGGGCTCGCCAAGGCCCACGACGGCCCCACCGTGGTCGTCACCCACCACGCACCCCATCCGGACAGCCTGCCGTCGCGGCACCAGCCTCTCGCTTGGTGCGACGCCTCCGACCTGTCGGACATCATCGAGGGGCAGGGGCCGGACCTGTGGGTGCATGGTCACGTCCACCGGCATTCGGACTACCGGATCGGACGGACCCGCATCGTCTGCAACGCCCGCGGCCACGTCGACGAGGACACAAGGTTCCTGGCCGACATGATCGTCGAGGTCTGACGCACCCCTCGCGGACGACGTCGCACCGTGCCTCTCGGAAGGCTCAGGACCGATAGCGCAGGGCCTCGACCAGCAGGGCGAAGGCGGGCGTCTGCTGACGCCGGCTTGGGTAATAAAGGTGGTATCCCGGCAGCGTCGGGGACCAGTCGGCCAGGACCCGGACGAGGCGCCCGTCGTTGATGCCTGCCTGCACGACATCCTCGGGCAGGAAGGCGAGGCCGAGGCCGGCAATGGCCATGTCCAGCATCAGCGTGATGGTGTTGAAGGTGAGTTGTCCCTCGGGACGCACCCGCACGGACTGGCCCTGCCTCGTGAACGGCCACACGTATACACCGCCCGACGTCGGTAGGCGCAAATTGATGCAGTCGTGGTCGGCGAGGTCGTGCGGCGTACGGGGGCGGCCACGGCTCTTGAGGTAGGCGGGCGATCCGACCAGCGCCTGCTTGAAATCCGGGCCGATACGGACGCCGATCATGTCCTTGGCCACCTGCTCGCCCAGGCGCACGCCCGCGTCGAACCGGTCGGCGACGATGTCGGAGAGGCCGTAGTCGTTGATGATCTCGACCTTGATGTCGGGGTAGTCCGGCAGAAGCTTCGCCAGCGCGGGCGCCAGGAGGGTGTTCGAGGCGTGCTCGACCGAGGTGATGCGAAGGCTTCCGGACGGCTTCTCGCGCAACGCCGTCAGGTCGGACAGCCCGGCCTCGATCCCTTCGAAGTGAGGTCCGACCGACGCTAGCAGGCGCTCTCCGGCCTCGGTCGGTGCGACGCTGCGGGTGGTTCGGGTCAGGAGGCGCACGCCCAGACGCGCCTCAAGCTCGCGGATCGTCCGGCTCAGCGCCGGCTGCGAAACGCCAAGGTGGGCCGCCGCCCGGGTGAAGCTCCGCTCCCGGGCAACCGCCATGAAGACCAGCAGGTCGGTGATGGTCTCCCGTGCCATTGATGCTCCGGCGTTATGAACCCATGCCGTTTAAGGCATCTAATCGCATGAGGAAACGGACGTTAGCTTCGATGGTGAACGAGGCGTCCGGCGTCACGGCATGCCGGCAGGCAACCCAGCGAAGATCCCGATCATGTCCCAGGCCACCCTTTTCGAGCCCTTCGAACTCAACGCTGGCGTCGCACTGCGCAATCGCGTGGCCATGGCCCCGATGACGACCTGGGCGAGCAATGACGACGGCACGGTCTCGGACGCCGAGGACGCCTACTATCGCCGCCGCGTCTCAGGCGTGGGTCTCGTCATCACCGGCTGCACCCACGTTCAGGCGAACGGAGTCGGTTTTACCGGGGAGTTCGCCGCCCACGACGACGCCTTCATCCCGAGCCTCACGCGGCTAGCGGTGGCGGCCAAGAGCGGGGGAGCCCCGGCCATTCTCCAGATCTTCCACGCCGGCGCGAAGGCCCCCCCGGACCTGGTGCCCGAAGTCGTCGCCGCCAGCGCCGTCGCCATGAAGCCGGGGGCGTCCAACGCAGCGGCGACGCCCCGCGCCTTGACGGAAGAGGAAGTCCTCGGGGTCATCCGGGCCTTCGGAGAGACCACACGGCGCGCGATCCTGGCCGGCTTCGACGGGGTCGAACTCCACGGTGCACACGCCTTCCTGATCCAGAACTTCCTATCCCCGCACTTCAACCGACGCGAGGATGCCTGGGGCGGATCCCCCGACAATCGCATGCGCTTCCCGCTCGCCGTGGTGGAGGAGGTCCGGCGCGTCATCGCCGCCCACGCGGACCGGCCGTTCGTCCTGGGGTACCGGATCTCGCCCGAGGAGCCCGAGAAGGACGGCCTGAGGATCTGTGACACGCTCGTCCTCGTCGACCGCCTCGTGGAAGCCGGGATCGACTATCTCCACGCCTCGCTACAGGATGCGCTGACGACCAAGCCACTCGACGCCCCCGAAGGTGCGACTATCGCGAAAATCCTCGTCGAGCACGTCGGCGGTCGTATCCCCGTCATCGCCGCGGGGCGGATGCGGACGCCGTACGAGGCGGCCCGGGCCCTTTCGGAAGGACTCTCGCTCGTTGCCATCGGCCAAGGCTTGGTGATGAACCCCGACTGGGTCGAGTTGGCGGAAAGTCGGCGCCAGGATGCCATCGCGCAGGATGTCGCCGCATCGGACGTCCCCCGACTCGCCATCCCGGAAAAGCTCTGGCAGGTCATCGAAGCAGCCACCGGTTGGTTTAGGGTCAGGCAGACGGCCTGACACGTCGACCGGTCGGCCAGTAAAGGTCCAGTCGATGACGGCCGAGGAGGTCGCATGTTACGCGACGCCGACGGACCTCAGGCGCGTCGTTTCCGATCCACGCGGCGAGTGTCGACCATGAACGGCTTCGGTGCCGCGGCCAGGATCGGCTTCCAGGTGGCACCCCACTCTTCGAGCGGAACCGGATCGGACCGGTGAACGAGATCGAGGAAGGCGAGCCCCACCTCCGCTGTCGCGCGCTTCACGAGGGGGTTCAGCGGTCCGCCGTTCCGGAGGGAGCGGTCCGTGAACACGCTGTGCGATCCGCCCTGAAAGACGGCCAAAGCTTTCTGCGGCGTCGGAATCGCCGCGTAGACGTCGATGCGGTCCTGGACCGGGGAGTACCGGCCCGGGATGCGGATCGTGTCCTCCGTCGTGGTCACGTGGAGGGTCGGAACGTCGACCGAGGCGAGGACCGCGGCGAGGTCGGTCTCGCCGTAGAAGGGCGGCGCCGAGATGACGATGCTCGCCGTGAAGCGCGGGTCCCGGTACCCCAGGGGCTTACCGTCCCGGATCACCTGGGCGCCGGTGAGGATCAGGGTGGTGTTCGCCCCGTAGGAGTGACCGGCCGCGACGATGCGCTTCCGGTCGATGGCGGCGTGGAAGGGATTGTCACGGTGGAGCAGGCGGTCGAGGCCGAAGCTCACGTCCCGCGTCCGCTCGATGGCCTCGCGTTCGTCGGCCGCCCCGTCGAGGCGGTCGAGGAGCATGATCGGGTTTCCCTGCCAGAGCGTCTCGTCGCTCCCGACATGCTGGATGTGCAGGCTGGCGGTGCCGCGCCCGGACCACCCCTCGCCGAGGTAGCTATAGCCTTTCCGCGAACCGCCGAGCCCGTGGGAGAACACGATCAGCGGGACCGGGCCCTTCGTGGCGGAGGCCGCTGGCCAGTAGAGCCGGGCCGGTACGGCGCGGTCGCGTGCGGGATCGACCCACTCGAAGTCGATGAAGCGTGCTTCGGCGGACATTGGCAGCGCCGATGCCGAACTGCGCCCAAGCAGGCCGCCGACGCCTGCCGCCAGGACCATGGCACCGAAGCGGCGACGGTGGAGGCTGTGCGGCTCCGCATCCGGGGAGGGATCGACGGGAATGGTCATGGATGTCTCGTGGCGCCCCGACGGGCAGGTCGAATAGACCGGAGCCTTGTGGCCTCGGTTTGACGCCGCCGGGCTTGGTCGGATGTGTCCTCTCGCACGGTCACGACCCCTGAATGCGGCCCGTGACCGTGGCCCTGGATCAGGCCTCGCCGCTGGCGGCCCGGGACAGGGCTTCGTGATCGCGCATGTCCTTCAGGCGGGCTTCGACGACCGGGGTGATCATCGCCAGGGCGTCGCCGCCGGCGGCGAAGATCGCGGGCGGCTCGGCGAGGCGCGACAGGTTCACCAGCGCCGGTCCGAGCTTGGACGGGTCGCCGCTCTGCTGGCCGCTGAACGAGGAGTACATCGCCTCGGCCGGCCCCTCATGGGCGTAGTCGGCGATGCTGCTGGTTGCGTACCGGGCGTTGCGGGAGTCGAGGAAGTCCGTGCGGAAGAAGCCGGGCTCGACCACGGTCACGCGAATGCCGAACTGGCCGACCTCGTTGGCGATGGCGAACGACAGTCCCTCCAGCGCGAACTTGGACGCCGCATAGGCGCTGCAATGCCTCTGCCCGACCACGCCGGCCACGGAACTGATGTTCAGGACGTAACCCGAACGCTGCCGACGCAACGTCGGCAGCACGGCGCGCAGGACGTTGCTCACGCCCCAGAAGTTGGTGGCGAACTGCTGCTCGAACTCGGACTGGGTGATCTCCTCGAAGTTGCCGAGTATGCAGTAGCCGGCATTGTTCACCAGCACGTCGATGCGCCCGAAGGCCTGCACGGCCTCCTCGGCCGCCGCCTTGGCCTGCGCGGCATCAGCCACATCGAGGCGGATATAGGTGAGGCTGTCGCCGGCATCCTGCCCGATGGCCGTCCGGACCTTGTCGAGGTCGCGCCCCGTGGCGACAACGCGGTCGCCGGCGGCCAGCGCAGCCTTGGCCGTCTCCGCGCCCATGCCGCTGCCGGCGCCGGTGATGAACCACACCTTGCTCATGACATTCGCCCTTTGGATTCTGAGCCGAAGAAACCCGTGCGTTTCTTCATCCGTCTCGTGACCCAAGCTAGCGAACGGCCCCACACCCGATTAGATGGCTCAATCGGCTTGAACCCATATCCGAGACGCATCAATGGACCGGGAGAACGTCGCCGACCTGATCGCCTTCCTGGCGGTGGCGCGCGAACGCAACTTCACCAGGGCGGCGGCCCAACTCGCTGTGTCGCAACCGGCGCTCAGCCGAACGATCCGGTCCCTGGAAGCCCGTCTCGGCGTCCGTCTGCTGACCCGCAGCACCCGCAGCGTGGCACCCACCGAGGCGGGTGAACGTCTCCTCCAGACGGTGGGACCGCTATTCGAGGGGATCGGGGTCGGTCTGGCGGCCTTGAGTGACCATCGTGATAAGCCGGCGGGCAGCCTTCGCATCACCTCGGTCGAGCACGCCACGGACACGGTCCTCATGCCGGCCGTGGCCAAGCTCCTGACGGCGTACCCGGACATCCGCATAGAGATCATCAACGACTACGGCCTGGCCGATATCGTCGCCGACCGGTTCGACGCCGGCATCCGCCTCGGTGAGCAGGTCGCCAAGGACATGATCGCGATGCGGATCGGTCCCGACTTCCGCCAGGCGGTCGTCGCGTCGCCTGACTACTTCGCCAAACGTCCCCCGCCGACGACCCCGCACGACCTCACCGAACACGCCTGCATCAACCTGCGCCTGCCGACCTCGGGTGGCCTGTGGACGTGGCCTTTCGTCAAGGACGGTCGCGAATTGCGGGTGCGGACGGAGGGGGCCCTGACCTTCAACGCGATCCCGATGATCGTCAGGGCGGCCCTGAAGGGACTCGGTGTGACCTACGTCCCCGAGGATCGCGTGCTGGATCACGTGGCGGCGGGACGCCTCGTCCGGGTCCTTCCGGAATGGTCCGTGACCATGACCGGCTATCACCTCTACTATCCGAGCCGCCATCAGCATGCGCCGGCCTTCGCCCTGCTGATCGAAGCGCTGCGCTACCGCGCCTAATTGATGCGCCAGAGGCATAAGCCCTAGATCGAGAAGCCTCCTAATCGGAAGGATGCGATGGTCGTACCATCGATTAAGCGCACCGGATTCGGTGCGGATCTCCGGTTCCACCGGCCTGATGCGGCGCTTTCCGACCCGTCCCTATCTGGGCGGCTGGGACCGCCCGACCGGCCAGTCGCGGGCAGCACGATGGCACAGCTTCTCATCAACGGTGTCAGGCATGCGGTCGATCTCGATCCGGCCACGCCGATCCTCTGGGCCCTGCGCGACACGCTGGGCATGACTGGCACCAAGTTCGGATGCGGGGCCGGCCTGTGCGGGGCGTGCACGGTCCATCTCGAAGGCGAGGCCGTCCGCTCCTGCAGCACCTCGATCTCGGATGCCAAGGGCAAGAAGATCACCACCATCGAGGCCGCGACCGCGAGCACCACGCGGATCGGGGCCGCCGTCCACGCCGCCTGGGTCAGGCACGACGTGGCCCAGTGCGGCTACTGCCAGAGCGGCCAGATCATGAGCGCCATCGCCTTCCTCAAGGGGCTCCCACGGGGGACCCGGCCGAGCCCCGCCGACATCGATGCCGCCATGGCCGGAAACATCTGCCGTTGCGGCACCTACGCCCGCATCCGTGCCGCCGTGGCCGATGCCGCCCGCGCCATCGCCTGAGGGACACGCCATGATGCACAAGGTCGACTTCAGCGATCTCCCGCGCGCGCTCCAGCACCTGATGACCCGCGACCGGCCGGCCCCGAAGGCCCTGGCCCGCCGCAGCTTCCTCAAGCTCGCCGGCGCCGGCGGCCTGGCGCTGGGCGTCTTTCCCCAAGTCGCCGGGGCCGAGACAGCGACGCCCAGGGGCGCCAGCGCCCTCAAGGCGACGCAGCAGCCTTCGGCCTTCGTCCGGATCGCCCGCGACGGCGAGGTCACGGTGACGATCAACCGGCTGGAGTTCGGGCAGGGCGTCAACACCGCCCTGGCGATGATCCTGGCCGAGGAGCTCGACGCCGACTGGGGCCGGGTGCGGAGCAAGCACGGCACGAACGACATGGCCTATGTCGATCCGGCCTTCGGCATGCACCTGACCGGTGGCTCCAACACGATCAAGAACAGCTTCACCCAGTACCGCGAACTCGGGGCACGGACACGTGCCATGCTGCTGGCCGCGGCGGCGGCGCGCTGGAAGGTCGATGCCGCCACCCTCACCACGCGCGCCGGCACCGTGGTCGGACCCAAGGGACGCACGGTGGGATACGGCGAGCTTGCCGATGCCGCCATGGCGCTGCCGGTCCCCGAGACCGTGGTGCTGAAGGACCCGAAGGATTTCCGCATCATCGGCCGCCCGACGCCACGGCTCGATGCCACCGCCAAGAGCAGCGGCCGGCAGGTTTTCGGAATCGACATGGCCCTTCAGGGCCAGCTCACCGCCGTGGTGGCGCGGCCTCCGGTGTTCGGGGCGAAGGTGGCAACGGTGGATGACCGCGCCGCCCGGGCTGTCCGGGGCGTGAAGGCCGTCCTGCGGGTGCCACTGGACGGGGGCGCCCAGGGCATCGCCGTGATCGCGGAGGGGTACTGGCAGGCCACCCAGGGGCGTGATGCCCTCAAGGTCGAGTGGGACACCTCGGGCGTCGAGAAGGTCGATAGC